>NZ_JBIAZE010000039.1:0-1191 GCF_042898825.1 Streptomyces sp. NPDC000345 | reverse complement strand
CTAGTGTCCCGGTCCGGAGATGCGGTCGCAGTAGCGGCAGATGCGGTCGATGATCTGGTCTGCGGTTTTGGTCCACTTGAAGGGCCGAGCCTGTTCGTTCCAAATCTTGATCCAGTCCTCGAGCGCGGTCCTCAGCTCGTCGAGTGAGCAGAACACGCCGCGTTCGAGGCAGCGTCGTTGCAGTTCTGCGAACCACCGCTCGACCTGGTTGATCCAGGACGAGTAGGTCGGGGTGAAGTGCAGCTGGAACCGGGGATGCGCAAGCAGCCACTTGTGCACCACCGGCGTCTTGTGGGCGGAGAGGTTGTCGCAGATCACGTGGACCGCCAGGCCGGGGTCGGTCTGGCGGTCGATCTCGTCGAGGAAGTCACGGAAGTCGACCGCGCGGTGCTGTGCGGACAGCTTCCCGATCACCTTGCCGGTGGCGGTGTTCAGGGCAGCGAACAGGTCGATGGTGCCGTGCCGGACGTAGTCGAAACTGCGCCGCTCGGGGGTGCCCGGGACCATCGGCAGCACCGGAGCGGTCCGCTCCAGAGCCTGGATCTGCGGCTTCTCGTCCACGGCGAAGACTGCCGCGTTCGCCGGCGGCGCCAGGTAGAGCCCGACCACGTCACGGATCTTGTCGATCAGCAACGGATCCGGAGAGATCTTGAAATCCTCGGTACGCCATGGCTGGAGGCCAAAGGCCCGCCAGATCCGCAGCACGCTCGTCGGTGAGATCCCCACCCGACGGGCCAGCTCCCGCTTCGACCAGTGCGTCGCACCCTCGGGGACCTCTTCCAGGGTGCGCACCACCACCTCCTCCACCTGGGCATCGGTGATGGTGCGCGGCACCCCCGGGCGCGGCTCGTCGGACAGCCCGTCGAGCCGGTCCCGCAGGAATCTCGTCCGCCACCGGGCAACGGTCCCGCGGTCAGTGTCCAGCCGCGCGGCCACCGCGGTATTACTCAGCCCCTGGGCGCACATCAGCACGATCCGCGCTCGCTTCGCCAGACCCTGCGCCGTCGTCCGGCGTTTCGCCCATCCTTGCAACGTCAGCCGCTCGGCCTCGGATAACACCAGCGGCTCCAGCCTGTTGTCCCCCATACCGTCAGCACACCGAAGAAGAGCAGCGCTGTCACCGGCACGGCCATGATCTGAAACAGAACACAACTCACGAGGCGAAGCGAGACCTCAAGACCGGGACACTAG
>NZ_JBIAZE010000038.1:0-1375 GCF_042898825.1 Streptomyces sp. NPDC000345 | reverse complement strand
TCGCGACGGTGTTGCGGGCGAAGGCGCTGGGTGCTTCGCACCTGGACGAACTCACCCGTGACCGCGACCTGGACGCCTTCGTCCTCTTCTCCTCCTTCGCGGGAAGCATCGGAGCGGCGGGCCAGGGCAACTACGCGGCGGCCAACGCCTTCCTCGACACGCTCGCCGAACGGCGCCGGGCGGCCGGGCTGCCCGCCACCTCGATCGCCTGGGGTCCCTGGGCCGACGGCGGCATGGCCGACGAGACCCGCACCGCCTCGCGGATGCGCCGGGGCGGCGTCCTCCCCCTGAACGCCGAGGCGGCCACGAACGTCCTCGCCCGCGCGGTGGCGTCCGACACGCCCGCCGTCGTCGTCGCCGACCTCGACTGGGCGGACTTCGCACCCGCCCTCACCCTGACGCGCCCGAACCCGCTGATCGCCTCGCTGCCCGAGGCCCGCGCGGCCCTGGAGGCCGCCACCCCGGAATCCGGGCGCAACACGGTCGACGACCGCGCCGGACTGCTCGGCCGGCTGACCGGGCTCACCCCCGCCGAACAGGACCGCCTCCTGCTGGAGACGGTGCAGTCCTGCGCCGCCGCCGTGCTCGGCTACGCGGGTGCGGCCGCTGTTCCGGCCGAGCGTGCCTTCCGTGACCTGGGCGTCGACTCTCTGATCGCGGTGGAACTCCGCAACGGTCTTACCGCCCTCACGGGTGTCACCGGCCTCGCCGCCACGGTGGTGTTCGACTGTCCGACGCCGATGGCGCTCGCGCGGCACCTGCGGGAGCGGTTGCTGGGCGATGCGGCCGAGGCGAAGGCCGTCGCACAGGCTCCGGCGGCTGTGATCGCCGTGGACGATCCGGTGGTGATCGTCGGGATGGCGTGCCGGTTCCCGGGTGGGGTGCGGGATCCGGAGGGGCTGTGGCGGCTGCTGTCCGAGGGCGCCGACGCGGTGGGCCCGTTCCCGGCCGACCGGGGCTGGGACCTCACCGCCCTGTACGACCCGGAGGGCGAGCGGCCCGGAACCACGCTCGTCGATGTGGGTGCCTTCCTGGAGGGTGTGGGGGGGTTCGACGCGGGGTTCTTCGGGATGAGTCCGCGGGAGGCGTTGGCGACGGATCCGCAGCAGCGGTTGTTGCTGGAGTCGTCGTGGGAGGCGCTGGAGCGGGCGGGGATCGCTCCGGGTGGGCTGCGGGGGAGCCGGACGGGGGTGTTCGCGGGGACGAACGGTCAGGATTACACGGGTCTGCTGCTGGCCTCGGGTGAGGACTTCGAGGGGCATGTGGGCACGGGCAACGCGGCGTCGGTGCTGTCGGGGCGGGTGTCGTACGTGCTGGGGCTGGAAGGTCCCGCGGTGACGGTGGACACGGCGTGTTCGTCGTCCCTGGTCGCTCT
>NZ_JBIAZE010000037.1:0-1551 GCF_042898825.1 Streptomyces sp. NPDC000345 | reverse complement strand
CCTACACCTACTTCACCTGGCGCACCACCAAGCAGGAACTGACGGAGTACCTCACCGAACTCTCGGGGGACGCCGCCTCCTACATGCGGCCCAACTTCTTCGCCAACACCCCGGACATCCTGCACGAGTACCTCCAGAGCGGCGGCCCGCCCGCCTTCGCGGTCCGCGCCGTCCTGGCCGCCACCCTCTCGCCCACCTGGGGCATCTACAGCGGCTACGAGCTCTACGAGAACACCCCGCTCCGGCCCGGCAGCGAGGAGTACCTCGACAGCGAGAAGTACCAGCTCAAACCCCGTGACTGGGAGGCGGCCGAGCGCGCGGGCCGCACCCTCGCCCCGCTGATCACCCGGCTCAACCAGATCCGCCGGACGAACCCGGCGCTGCGCGCCCTGCGCAATCTGCGCTTCCACCACGCCGACAAGGAAGCGGTGATCGCCTACTCGAAGAGGAGCGGTTCGAACACGGTTCTGGTGGTCGTCAACCTCGACCCGCACCACACCCAGGAGGCCACGGTCTCGTTGGACATGCCGCAACTCGGCCTGGACTGGCACGAGTCGGTGCCGGTGCGGGACGAGCTCACCGGCGAGACCTACCACTGGGGCAGGGCCAACTACGTGCGTCTCGAACCGGGCACCCGGCCCGCGCACGTCCTCACCGTCCTGCGACCGTCCAACCCGCAGACCGGAGGGTCACCCACACGATGATCGTCAACGAACCCGTTCAGGACACGTTCGAGGACACCCCCGCCAAGGACCGCGACCCGGAGTGGTTCAAACGGGCCGTCTTCTACGAGGTCCTCGTCCGCTCCTTCCAGGACAGCAACGGCGACGGCGTCGGCGACCTCAAGGGCATCACCGCCAAACTCGACTACCTGCAGTGGCTGGGCGTCGACTGTCTCTGGCTCCCCCCCTTCTTCAAGTCCCCGCTCCGCGACGGCGGATACGACGTCTCCGACTACACCTCCGTCCTCCCGGAGTTCGGCGACCTCGCCGACTTCGTGGAGTTCGTCGACGCCGCGCACCAGCGCGGCATGCGCGTGATCATCGACTTCGTCATGAACCACACCAGCGACCAGCACCCGTGGTTCCAGGAGTCGAGAAAGGACCCCGACGGCCCGTACGGCGACTACTACATGTGGGCGGACGACGACAAGCAGTACGCCGACGCCCGCATCATCTTCGTCGACACCGAGGTCTCCAACTGGACCTTCGACCCGGTCCGCAAGCAGTACTTCTTCCACCGCTTCTTCTCCCACCAGCCCGACCTCAACTACGAGAACCCGGCCGTGCAGGAGGAGATGATCTCCGCGCTGCGGTTCTGGCTGGACCTCGGCATCGACGGGTTCCGGCTGGACGCGGTGCCGTACCTGTACGCGCAGGAGGGCACCAACTGCGAGAACCTTCCGGCGACGCACGAGTTCCTCAAGCGGGTCCGCAAGGAGATCGACGCGCACTACCCGGACACGGTGATCCTGGCGGAGGCCAACCAGTGGCCCGAGGACGTCGTCGACTACTTCGGCGACTACGCCTCCGGCGGCGACGAATGCCACAT
>NZ_JBIAZE010000036.1:0-2548 GCF_042898825.1 Streptomyces sp. NPDC000345 | reverse complement strand
GCCCGGCACCCTCCGCCGCCACCCACCGCGCCACCCGCGCACCCAACACACCCGTACCACCCGTGACCAGCACCGTCCCCCGCGGACGCCAACCCGCACCCCCGTCCACAGGACGCACCCGCTCCAAACGACGCCCGAACACACCCGACCCACGCACCGCGATCTGGTCCTCGTCGGCGAGTCCGCCCGAGAGGACCGCCACCAGGGCGTTCCCGGCGGTGCCGTCGAGGGCGGCCGGGAGGTCGACCAGACCGCCCCAGCGGTCGGAGGCCTCCAGGGCGGCCACCCGGCCGAGCCCCCAGACGGCACTCCGGACCGGGTCGACGGCCGCGTCCGCGCGGCCGACCGCGACGGCGCCCCGGGTCAGCACCCACAGCGGAGCCGTCACGCCCGCGTCGCCCAAGGCCTGGACGAGCGCCAGCGAACCCGAGACACCCACCGGCACACCCTCCTCGGACACCTCGTCCGAGGAAGCCAGCAGGGACACCACACCCGCCACCGGCGGCAGATCCTTCAGCCGCGCGGCGAGCAGCGCCCGGTCCGCGTGCGGGTCGCACGTCCAGCACTCGACATCGGCGCCCGCCGCGGTGAGTGTCTCCCCTATCGAGGCGACCCAGGGGTCCCCGTCGAGGCCGTCCGGTACGACCACCAGCCACCGGCCCGCCAGTGCCACATCACGCGATATCCCGGCCAGAGGCGCCCAGTGCACCCGGTACCGGGAGCGGTCCGCCTCGGCCTGCTCCCGGCTCTGCCGCCGCCAGGACGTCAGCGCGGGCAGCACCGCCCCCACGACCTCCTCCCCCAGCTCCAGCGCACCCGCCAGAGCCTCCACATCCTCCCGCTCGACCGCCTCCCAGAAACGGGCGTCGACCTCGCTCCCCCCGACCGGCTCCCGCCGCACGACCTCCGGCCAGTACCGCTGGTGCTGGAAGGCATACGTCGGCAGTCCGGCGGTTCCGACACCGCCGTCGCCCAGCATCTGCGACCAATCGACGGTTCCGCCGGACACGAAGACGCCGGCCAGCGCGGACAACACCGACCTCGTCTCGGGCCGGTCCTTGCGCAGAGCGGTCACGAAGACCGGCGGATCACGGTCGACCACGCTCTCACCGTCCACGACAGCCTGGGCCAGGGCGGTGAGGGTGCCGTCCGGGCCGAGTTCGAGGAAGCGGCGGACGTTGTCCGGTCCGTCCAGGGTGCGTACAGCGGCGGCGAAGCGCACCGTGGCACGGACGTGCTCCACCCAGTAGTCCGGTGAGGTCAGTTCCTCGGCGGCGGCCGCGCCGGTGACCGTCGAGACGATCGGTATCCGCGGCTGCTCGTAGGACAGGCTGTCGGCCACCTTGCGGAAGTCGTCGAGCATCGGTTCCATCAGCGGCGAGTGGAAGGCATGGCTCACCCGCAACGCCGTGACCTTGCGGCCCCGGCCACGCAAACGCTCCGCGATCTCGCCAACCACCTCGGCCGCACCCGAAACCACCACCGCACGCGGCCCGTTGACCGCGGCGACGCCCACCGCGTCACCCAGCAGCGGCAGCACCTCCTCCTCGGACGCCTGCACCGCCACCATCGCACCGCCGGCCGGCAGCGCCTGCATCAGCCGGCCCCGCGCCACCACGAGACGACACGCGTCCGCCAGCGACCACACCCCCGCCACATGGGCGGCCGCGATCTCACCGATCGAATGACCGGCCAGCACATCGGGACGCACACCCCACGACTCCAGCAGCCGGAACAGCGCCACCTCAAGGGCGAAGAGCGCGGGCTGCGCGTACTCCGTACGGTTCAGAAGATCCGCGTCCTCACCGAACACCACGTCGACCAGGGGAAGTTCGAGGTGCGGGTCCAGGTGGGCGCACACGGCGTCGAAGGCATCGGCGAAGACCGGGTACTCCTCGTACAGCTCCCGGCCCATGCCCAGGCGTTGCGAGCCCTGACCGGCGAACAGGAAAGCCGTGCGGCCCCCTTCACCGACCTCGCCCGCCACCACACCGACAGCCGGCTCACCCGCCGCGACGGCCCCCAGACCGTCCAGCAACTCCCCTCGGTCGGCGCCGAGCACCACGGCCCGGTGCTCGAACACCGAACGCGACCGGACCAAAGACCCAGCGATGCTCGCGACATCCACCGCACCGACGCCGGCCACGAACTCCGCCAGCCGACCGGCCTGCTCCCGCAACGCGGCCCGGCTCCGCGCCGACACCACCCATGGAACAACGGAGGACACCGGCGCATCGGCACCCGAAGAGACGGAAAGCTCCTCGCCGACGGGTTGTTCGAGCACGACATGGGCGTTGGTGCCGCTCACGCCGAAGGCGGACACGGCGGCGCGCCGCGGCCGACCTTCCTCACCGGCCCACTCCCGCTCCTGGGTGAGCAGTTCGACCGCACCGGCCGACCAGTCCACGTGCGACGACGGCGCGTCCACATGCAGAGTGCGCGGCAGCAGACCATGCTGCATCGCCAGCACCATCTTGATCACACCCGCCACCCCGGCCGCCGCCTGCGTGTGCCCGATGTTCGACTTCACCGACCCCAGCCACAACGG
>NZ_JBIAZE010000035.1:0-3276 GCF_042898825.1 Streptomyces sp. NPDC000345 | reverse complement strand
ATCCCCAAGCTCCCGGAGACGGTGATCGAACTCCCGGAGGGCTCGGTCAAGCTGCCCGACGGCACGGTGCACCTGCCGGAGGGTGCGGCGATCCCCGAGGGCGCGACGAAGCTCCCCGACGGCAACGTCAAGCTGCCCGAGGGTGCGACGGGCCTGCCGGAGGGTTCGGTCAAGCTGCCCACGGAGGCGGGGGCTCCGGCGCGCTACTACGACCCGCCGGGCAACCTGCTCGACGAGAACGGCAACGTGCTCAAGGCGGCGGAGGACGCCCCCAAGGAACCCGGTGGCACCGGGACCGGCACCCCGGGCGCCGGCTCGGACGTCCCCCACACCCCCTCCCCGGCGCGGGAACCGGCCCTGGTCGGCGCGGGCACCCACACCGCCGGGACCGCCGGCCGGCACATCAACCTGGGCAACAGCCTCGACACCACCCTCGGCGACATCGGCCGCACCGGCGACCACGCGACCACCCCGGTCGTCCACGCGGGCGGCGACCTGCCCACCGTCCACGCCGGCGACAACCTCCCGGGCACCCACCTCGGAGACAACCTCCCCGGCAGCACCGCGGACCACCTCCCCGGCGGCCACGCCGGCGACAACGTCCCCGGCGGATCTGCCCGCGAGCACGGCACTGGTCCCTCCGCGAGCCACGAGCCATCCTCCGGCCACAACGACGGCCCGGGCGACGGCACGAACGGTCACCCGAACGACGGTGGCCATGGCGAAGCCGGTGCAGGCGGTCACGAGAGTGCCCCGCACGGGCATGGCAGCGACACGGCCGACGTCGGCCACGGCGAGGGCACTCCGGGCCACGGGAGCGACCACTCGGGCGGTCACACAGGTGACGGAGGGACGCCGCACGAGCACACCGACCACGGTGGCCACGAGGCCGACCCCAGGGACGTTCGAGAACCCCGGGGCTCGCTGGTGGACGACGCCGCCCGGCGGGCGGCGGAACCCATCCAGATCGGGGACCACCCGATGCCGGCCCCCGCTGCCGGCGAGAATTCACTCGGCCAACTGCCGGAAAGCCGCGTACAGCGCGATGCGGATGGTCTGATCACCCACGTCGACGGCCGCAACTTTGAGCACTTCCTCAAGGATCTCTCGTTCCAGCGCGGTGCGGCCTTCCGCGAGGCCAAGGAACTTGGAACGCTGTCGAGGAGGCAGGTCGGAGCCTGCGCCGGACAGGTCATGGACCTGCGTACCGGCAACATTATCGAGGGCATCAACGGAAAGGGCGACAACGTCATCCCGCCGGATCGTGTCCACCCGACGCTTGCCGCGAATCTCGAGGCCCTTCCCGACCCTGTCCCCGGTTACGATCATCCACTGGGTCACGCCGAGGTGAAGGCGGTCAACGAGTTGCTCTGGGAACGCACCAAGCTGGGGCTGCCGGACGGCCCGTCGGCACTGGGCGAGCTCCGCGCAGCGGTCGAATTCCCGTATACCCCGCACATGGAGACGCAGCTGCCCGGGCGTCCTGCGCCGTTCTGCGTGAACTGCCACCATATGCTGAAGGACGTGGACAGCCTGCACGGCAGGTTCACTGGTAAAGATGCCGACGACAGTAATTGGATTCCGTGATGGCAAAGCCGACCCGTATCGACATCGATGACCCCGCAGTCGATATGGACCACATACAGCGCCTGCTGTACCGGGGTGAGCTGTTCACGGGCGAGGTCGTGGAGCACCTGGGCGGCGCACTTGTCAGTCTCGAATGCTACGAGGACGGCCTGCGGCACGGTCCGAACCGGGAGTGGTACAAGGACGGCAGTCTGCGCTCGGAAGGAACGGCGCAGCGGGGCCGCCCTGTCGGCGTCTCACGCGAGTGGCATCCCAACGGCACACTTGCACACGAGCGAGTCTTCGCCGACGACGGCCTGACCATGTTGTCGGACCATGAGTGGGACGAGGACGGACAGCCCACGAGGGCGTGGAGCAAGGACAAGGCTTGAGACGTCAAACGACTTCAGGGGTACTCCGCATCCGGAAGTGCACCGGAGCAACGGCGAAGCGACGCACTTCGGGACGGCGGGAGGGTACGGCGTCATGGAGCGGACGTGGTGGACGGGCGGGCCCGGGTTTCACCGCACTACTCTGACGTAATGACAGCTTGTGAAGATCGCAGAACACTTTCAAGAGCTGTGGGCGCCCTCTTTTGGTGTACCAAGAGGGAGTATCCAGGAATTCATTTTGGATGCCGCGTATGACGATGAGCGTGAGATCGTCGGGTACCTCCTTGCAGGCCATGACCTTTTCAGTGTCATGGGCTCGTCCGAGGACGTCTTGGGCTCTGGTCAAACCGTTATAGGTGGCGACTCCATTTACTCGGACGGGGAGTGGGTGTGGCGGGGAGATCTTTGGTTCTATGTGCGAAACCATCACGTGGCGCTGCCGGACGAGTTCCTGGAGCGGATCAGAGGGCTTGACTATCTGATGCCACCTGAGAACTTGTCCAGTCTCATGAAGATCGCCAAGGACATCCGAGTTCGTTTGTGAGGCGCTTCGGTGTGGGGGCTGCAGTCTGTGCTCACTATCGCCGCGAGGAGATCGCGGGCTTTGACAAGGCCTCGAGGGAGTGCTGTCTCGGCGTCCGAGTGGGGCTGAGCATCGATCTCGATGATCCCGAGGTCGACGCCTATGCTCAGCGCCTCCTGTATCGCGGTGAGCTGTTCACGGGGGAAGTGGAAGAGCCCTTCACCGGGGAGGTGGAGGAGTGGCTCGGTGGGGCTCGCGTCAGTCTGGAGAGTTATGTGGACGGCCGGCCGGACGGCCCCTGCCGGGAGTGGTATCCGGACGGCCGGCTCAGGAGTGAGATGACGGTGCGACGGGGGCGTGCCGTCGGGGTGTCGCGGGAGTGGCATCCAAGTGGTCTGCCGGCATCCGAGCGGGTCTTCTCCGAGGACGGAGGGGAGTTGCTCGCCCGTCGGGAGTGGGGCGAGGACGGGCGGCCTACGGTGACGTGGCTCAAAGGTGACGGCGGTTGAGCATGCGAGCCCGTCCGGGCTCGGCTGGTTTGAGGTGAACGGCCCTGTGTGTCCCCAAGAGTTGGTCACGGGTTTGTGGTGCCCCTGTAAGGATGGCCACCCCCGATTGCATCGGCAACCGGTCAGTTGATAGGGATGAGTCTGCGTGTAGTGCGCATGATGTGAGCCAAGTGAGCTGAACGGGGGCCTTGATGAAGTTCGACATGGGTGCGCAGACGTTGTCGACGTTGCAGCGTGATTCGCGTGGGTCGAGTGATGATCTGGGTTCGTTGATCAAGCAGTTGGT
>NZ_JBIAZE010000034.1:0-3319 GCF_042898825.1 Streptomyces sp. NPDC000345 | reverse complement strand
GCGTGGGTGCGCGGCATCCCGGTGGACTGGACGGCGGTGTTGGCCGGCCACGACGCCCGTACCGTCCCGCTGCCCACCTACGCCTTCCAGCGCCGCCCCTTCTGGTTCGAGCCCGACACGCCGCAGCTTGTCGCCACGACCGGCGGTGTCCAGGACCCGGCGGACGCCGCGTTCTGGGCGGCTGTCGAGGAGCAGGACGTCACAGCACTGACCTGTGTGCTCGATGTCGCCGAGGACGCCGGGCAGGAGAGGCTGGCCCAGGCGCTGCCCGTGCTGTCGGCCTGGCGACGGGGCCGCCGTGCCGCGTCCACCATCGACTCCTGGCGCTACCGCGTCGCCTGGCGGCCGACGGCCGAGCCCACCTCCACGACCCTGGACGGGACCTGGCTGGTCGTCATCCCCGCGAGCCACGCGGACGCCGAACTCGTCCGGGTCTGTCTGGAGGGTCTCGCCTCGCACGGGGCGCAGGCCGTCCCCCTGTTCGTCGACGCCTCCGACACCGACCGTGAGCGGCTGGCCGCCCTGCTGACCGAGATGGCCCAGCACAGCGGTGTCCACTCCGCCCAGTTCAGCGGGGTGCTCTCGTTCCTCGGGCTCGATGAGCACCCCTACCCCGAGCAGCCCGGACTCGCGGCCGGTCTGGTGGCCGGGCTGGCCCTGATCCAGGCGTGCGGTGACACCGGCGTACGTGCCCCGCTGTGGCTGGCCACCAGCGGAGCAGTCGCCACGGGCGACAGCGACCCGATGCGCAACCCCGTGCAGAACGGCACCTGGGGCATGGGCCGGGTCGCCGCGCTGGAGCATCCCGAGTTCTGGGGTGGCCTCGTCGACCTCCCCGAGAAGCCCGACGAGCGGACCGCCGCCCGGCTGTGCGGAATTCTCGCCGACTCCGGCGCCGAGGACCAGGTGGCCATCCGCCGTACCGGCATCCTGATCCGCCGACTGGCCCGGGTCCCCGCAGGCGCCACCGGCGCCGGTCACCGCGGCTGGACCTCGCGCGGCACCGCGCTGATCACCGGCGGCACCGGTGGCCTCGGCGGGCACACGGCCCGCTGGCTCGCCCGCAACGGCACCGAGCACCTCGTCCTGGTGAGCCGGCGCGGCGCGGACGCGCCCGGTGCCGCAGAGCTGGAGGCCGAGCTGCGCGCCCTGGGCGCCCGCGTCACCCTCGCCTCCTGCGACATCGCCGACCGGGACGCCCTGGCCGCGCTCATCGAGCGGGTCGAGGCCGACGGGCCGCCCATCCGCACCGTCGTGCACACCGCCGGCGTCGGCATCCTCATCCCGCTGGCCACCACCACGCTCCAGGAATTCGCCGACGGGGCCGAGGCCAAGCTGTCGGGCGTCGCGCATCTCGACGAACTCTTCTCCGACGACCGGCTCGACGCCTTCGTCGTCTTCTCCTCCGTCGCCGGCGTCTGGGGCAGCGGCGACCACGGTGCGTACGCGGCGGCCAACGCCTACGCCGACGCGGTCGCCGAGCACCGGCGGGCCCGCGGCCTGGCCGGTACGTCGATCGCCTGGGGCATCTGGAGCGACGAGGGCGGTGGCATGGCCCTCGACATCGTCCAGGAGCAACTGCGCTGGCGCGGCATCCCCTTCATGGACCCGACGCTCGCCGTCTTGGGCATGCAGCAGGTGCTCGACCGCGACGAGTGCTTCGTCGCCGTCGCCGACATCGACTGGGAGCGTTTCGTCCCCGTCTTCACCGCCGCACGCCCCCGCCCCCTGCTCACCGAGGTGCCCGAGGTCGCCGAGATCCTGCGCGCCGAGGAGGACCGGCACCGGCCGGACGCGTCGGCCACGGCGAGTTCCGGCCTCGTCGACCGGCTGCGCGGCCTGGCCCCCGACGAACAGCAGCAGGCCGTACTCGACCTGGTGCGCGCCCAGGTCGCCGCAGTGCTCGGGCACGGCAGCCCGAACAGCGTCGAAGTGGGCCGGGCCTTCAAGGAGTTGGGCTTCGACTCGCTGACCTCGGTCGAGCTGCGCAACCGCCTGAACGCCGCCACCGGCCTGCGCCTGCCGGTCACCGTGATCTTCGACCGGCCCACGGTCACCGCGCTGGCCCGCCACGTGCGTGAGGAACTGCTCGGAGACGCCGCGGCCCTGCCCGTGCCTGCCTTCTCCGCGGCCCCGGACCGGGGGCCCGCCGCGGACGACGACCCCGTCGTCATCGTCTCGATGAGCTGCCGCTATCCCGGCGGCGCCGACAGTCCCGAGGAGCTGTGGCAGATCCTCGCCGAGGGCCGTGACGTCATCGACGCCTTCCCCGACGACCGCGCCTGGGACCTGGAGGCCCTCTACGACCCGGACCCGGACCGCGAGGGCACCTGCTACGCCCGCGAAGGCGGTTTCGTCTACGACGCCGCCGACTTCGACCCCGGCTTCTTCGGCATCTCGCCGCGCGAGGCCGTCGCCATGGACCCGCAGCAGCGGCTGCTGCTGGAGACCTCCTGGGAGGTCCTGGAACGGGCCGGGCTCGTCCCGGAGGAACTGCGCGGCACTCCCGTCGGCGTGTTCGTGGGCGCCGCCAACCAGGGCTTCGGCGGCCTGGACAACCTGCCCGAGGGCGTTGAAGGACACATCGTCACCGGCAGCGCCACCAGCGTGCTGTCCGGCCGCGTCGCCTACACCCTCGGCCTCGAAGGCAGCGCGGTGACCATCGACACGGCGTGCTCCTCGTCTCTGGTGGCCCTGCACATGGCCGTCCAGGCGCTGCGCTCCGGCGAGTGCTCGATGGCCCTCGCGGGCGGCGTCGCCGTGATGGTCGAGCCCATCGGCTTCATCGGCTTCGCCCGCACCCGGGGCGTCGCCAAGGACGGTCGCTCGAAGGCGTTCGCCAAGGCCGCCGACGGCATGGGCCTCGCCGAGGGCGCGGGCATGGTGCTCCTGGAGCGGCTCTCGGACGCCCGCCGCAACGGGCATCCCGTGCTGGCGGTGATCCGCTCCACCGCCCTCAACCAGGACGGTGCGAGCAACGGTCTCAGCGCCCCCAGCGGCCCGGCCCAGCAGCAGGTGATCCGGGCGGCCCTCGCCAAGGCCGGGCTGTCCGCCGCGGACGTGGACGCGGTGGAGGCGCACGGCACGGGTACCACGCTGGGTGACCCGATCGAGGCGCAGGCCCTGCTGGCGACCTACGGCCAGGGCAGGGACCCGGAACGGCCCCTGTGGCTCGGCTCGTTGAAGTCGAACATCGGTCACGCGCAGGCCGCCTCCGGTGTCGGCGGTGTGATGAAGATGGTGCTGGCGTTGCAGCACGGGGTGCTTCCCCGGACCCTTCATGTCGACGAGCCGACGCCGCATGTCGACTGGTCGGCGG
>NZ_JBIAZE010000033.1:0-4073 GCF_042898825.1 Streptomyces sp. NPDC000345 | reverse complement strand
GTGGGAGCGGTTCGCTCCGGCGTACACGAGCGTGCGGCCCAGCGCGTTGCTGGCCGGTCTTCCCGAAGCCCGCACCGCCCTCACCACCACGGCGGCCTCCGGGCAGCAGGACGGCCCACGCGACTTCGGGCTGAAGGAGAAGCTGGGCGGGCTGTCGGGGGACGAGCGCGGGCTGGCACTGCTCGACCTGGTGCGCAGGCGGGCCGCCGAGGTACTGGGACACGGCGACACCGGCGGCGTCGGATCGGGCCAGGCCTTCCGGGAGCTCGGCGTCGACTCTCTCACCGCCGTCGAGCTGCGCAACCGGCTCGCCGCCGAGACCGGCCTGAAGCTGCCCAGCACCCTCGTCTTCGACTACCCGACCCCCCGCCATCTGGCCGCCTTCCTCGACGCCGGGCTGTTCGGCGCCGAGGAGGCGGAGCCGGAGAGCGTCCTCGCGGCCGAGCTGGACCGGCTGGCCGCCACGATTTCAAGGCTTTCCCCAGAGAACCGCGCCAGGACTCTCGCGAAGGCGCGCCTGCGCAGCATGCTGACCGAGCTGGGTGATCAGAGCGAGGGTGATCCCAAAGCCTCCGTCACCCAGCACCTCGAGGCGGCCTCGGACGACGAGATCTTCGACTTCATCAACCGGGAACTCGGCCGGTCCTGAGCGCCCGGGTCACAGCAGGCCGAACCGTTCCTACCGCTACGACGTATGGGGCACGTTCCAATGGCGAATGAAGACAAGCTCCGGGACTACCTCAAGTGGGTCACTGCCGACCTGGCCGAGACGCGTCGGCGGCTCCAGGAGCTGGAGGCCCGCGAGGACGAGCCCATCGCGATCGTCGGGATGAGCTGCCGGTTCCCCGGCGGGGTACGGTCCCCCCAGGACTACTGGCAGCTGCTGGCCGACGGCACCGACGCCATCTCCGCATGGCCCACGGACCGCGGCTGGGACGCCGAGGCGCTCTACGACCCGGAAGCCCGGCGCGTGGACGGCAGTTACGCCCGCGAGGGCGGCTTCGTCCATGACGCCGGCGACTTCGACCCCGCGTTCTTCGGGATCTCGCCGCGCGAGGCCGTCGCGATGGACCCCCAGCAGCGGCTGCTGCTGGAGACGTCCTGGGAGGCGTTCGAACACGCCGGCATCGACCCCGAGTCGGCGCGGGGCGGCCGCGCCGGCGTCTTCGTCGGATGCAGCAACCAGGAGTACGGCGCCGGCCTCGGCGACATCCCCGATGACGTGCGCGGCCATCTGCTCACCGGCAACTCCACGTCCGTGGTGTCCGGTCGCGTCTCGTACGCGCTCGGCCTGGAAGGTCCCGCGGTGACGGTGGACACCGCCTGCTCCTCGTCCCTGGTCGCCCTGCATCTGGCGGTGCAGGCGCTGCGGGGCGGCGAGTGCGACCTGGCGCTGGCCGGTGGGGTGACGGTGATGTCGACGCCGGGTGTGTTCGTGGAGTTCTCGCGGCAGCGGGGGCTCGCCGAGGACGGCCGGTGCAAGGCGTTCGCGGAGGCCGCCGACGGCACGGGGTGGTCCGAGGGCGTGGGCATGCTGCTGGTGGAGCGGCTGTCGGACGCGCGGCGCAACGGGCACCGGGTGCTGGCGGTGGTGCGGGGCAGCGCGGTCAACCAGGACGGCGCGTCCAACGGTCTGACCGCGCCGAACGGTCCCTCGCAGCAGCGGGTGATCCGGGCCGCGCTGGCGGGTGCGGGCCTGTCGGCCGCGGACGTGGACGCGGTGGAGGCGCATGGCACGGGTACGGCGCTGGGTGATCCGATCGAGGCGCAGGCACTGCTGGCCACCTACGGCCAGGATCGTGAACGGCCGTTGTGGCTGGGGTCGGTGAAGTCGAACATCGGGCACACGCAGGCGGCGGCCGGTGTCGCCGGTGTGATCAAGATGGTGCTGGCGATGCAGCATGCTCTGCTTCCGCGCACTCTGCATGTGGACGCGCCGTCGTCGCACGTGGACTGGTCGGCCGGTGCGGTCGAACTGCTCAGCCAGGAGCGGGAGTGGGCCGGGGAGGAGGGCCGGCCGCGGCGCGCCGCCGTGTCCGCCTTCGGCGTCAGCGGCACCAACGCCCACGCCATCCTCGAGGAGGCTCCCGCGGAGGAAACCTCCGAGAACCTTGAGGCACCCGCCGCCGACGACACGGCGTCCACCGCTTCCCGCGCGTTGCCGCAGCGGGCCCCCCGGACACTGCCGTGGATCCTGTCCGCCCGTACCCCCGAAGCCCTGCCCGCCCAGGCCGCCCGTCTCCTCGCGCACCTGCGGGAACACCCCGGCGCCGAGCCCCTCGACGTCGCCTGGTCGCTCGCCGCGCACCGGTCGGCTCTGCCGTACCGGGCCGCCGTCATCGGTTCCGACCACACCCGGCTCGTCGACGCGCTCACCGCCTTCGCCGCCGGTGACCGGGCCGAGGGCATCGTCACCGGCACCGCCCAGCCGGACGGCCGTACGGCGTTCCTCTTCGCGGGACAGGGCTCCCAGCGGCTGGGCATGGGACGCGAGCTCTACGACGAGCACCCGGTCTTCGCCGAAGCCTTCGACGCGGTCGACGCGGAGCTGCCCTTCGGCCTGCGGGAGATCGTGTTCGGTGAGGACGCGGATCTTCTGAACCGTACGGAGTACGCGCAGCCCGCGCTCTTCGCCCTTGAGGTGGCGCTGTTCCGGCTGCTGGAGTCGTGGGGTGTGCGTCCCGATGTGCTGGCCGGTCACTCGATCGGTGAGATCGCGGCCGCCCATGTGGCGGGGGTATGGTCGCTGGCGGACGCGTGTCGTCTCGTGGTGGCGCGGGGCCGGCTGATGCAGGCGCTGCCGGCCGGTGGTGCGATGGTGGCGGTGCAGGCGTCCGAGGAGGAGGTGCTGCCGCTGCTGGGTGACGCGGTGGGCGTCGCCGCGGTCAACGGGCCGCGTGCGGTGGTGGTTTCGGGTGCGGCCGAGGCGGTTGGCGAGATCGCGGAGCGTCTGCGTGGCCAGGGTCGTAAGGTCACGGCGTTGCGGGTGAGCCATGCCTTCCACTCGCCGCTGATGGAACCGATGCTCGACGACTTCCGGGCCGTGGCCGAGAGCCTCGCCTACGCGGAACCGGACATCCCGATCGTCTCCACCCTCACGGGCACGGCCGCCACGGCCGAGGAACTGTGCTCCCCGGACCACTGGGTGCGACACGCCCGGCAGGCGGTCCGCTTCGCCGACGCCGTGCGCACCCTCGCCGCGCGCGGTACGACGCGTTACCTCGAACTCGGCCCCGACGGCACGCTCACCGCACTGGCCCAGGACTGCCCGGAGGCGGTCGCCGCCGCGGACTCCGCCGACAGCGACAGCGTCCTGTTCACCCCCGTCCTGCGCAAGGACCGGGACGGGACCGACACCATCGTCACGGCGCTCTCCCGGCTGCACGCCCACGGCGCCACGGTCGCCTGGGAGAACGTCCTGCCCGGCGGACGCCGGGTGGAGCTGCCCACGTACGCCTTCCAGCACCAGCGCTACTGGCTGGCGGACCAGGGCCGCCCGGCCGCGGGCCGCAGCGGGGACGGTGAGCGGCCGGCCGGTGGCGTCGCCGAGACGGAGTTCTGGAACGCCGTCGAGAGCGGCGACCTCGGTTCCCTCGCCGAGTCGCTGGGGCTCGCCGAGGAGTCCCTGAACACCCTGGTCCCGGCCCTGTCGTCGTGGCGGCACCGCAGCCTGGAACGCTCCCGGGCGGACCAGTGGCTCTACCGGGCCCGCTGGAAGCCGCTCGAACCGTCGGCCGGCACCGCACTCTCCGGCCGGTGGTTCGTACTCCGGCCCGAGGGCGCCGCGCAGGACGCCGCCACGGACGCCCTCACGGCGGAACTCGCCGCGCGCGGCGCCGCCCCCGTGCTGATCGAACTTCCCGCCGCCCTTGAACGCGCCTCCCTCGCGGCTCGGTTGGAGGCTGCCGCCGACGGCGAGGTCTCGGGGATCGTCCTCGACACCGGAGCCGCCACGGATGCCGTACAGGCGTGCGGCGCGGTCGCCAGCCTGTTGCAGGCGTTGGGTGACGCGGGTGTGGGTGGCCGGGTGTGGGTGGTGACGTGTGGTGGTGTGTCGGTGGGCCGTTCGGACG
>NZ_JBIAZE010000032.1:0-6860 GCF_042898825.1 Streptomyces sp. NPDC000345 | reverse complement strand
CCCCACAACTCCCGCCCCATCCCCACCCACTGCGCCCCCTGCCCCGGGAACACGAACACCACCCGATCCGCACCACCCGTCACCGCACCCCGCACGACGGCCGATGGACTCCCGCCGTCATCGGCCGCGAGCCCCTTGGCCCCGAGGATCAGGTCGGCCTTCTCGGCGCCCAGGACGACGGCCCGGTTCTCGAAGGCCGTACGCGTCGACGCCAACGACCACGCCACATCCACCGGACGTGGCTCGCCTGCCGTCGATTCCGCGTAGGACGCCAGGCGGCCCGCCTGACCTGCAAGGCCCTCCCCGCCACGACCCGACACCACCCACGGCACCACATCACCGGCCTCGAACACCGGCACCGCATCCACACCCTCGGAAGCCGGCTCCGCCACCGCCGGAGCCTCCTCCAACACCACATGCGCATTCGTCCCGCTGATCCCGAACGACGACACACCGGCCCGGCGCGGACGCCCCTCTGTCTCCGGCCAGCCCACCGCCTCCGTCAGCAACGACACCTCCCCCGCCGACCAGTCGACATGCGACGACGGCGCGTCGACGTGCAGTGTGCCCGGCACGATCCCGTGCCGCATGGCGAGCACCATCTTCATCACGCCTGCCATGCCGGACGCGGTCTGGGTGTGCCCGATGTTCGACTTGACCGAGCCGATGAGCAGCGGCTTTTCGGACGGACGGTCCTGTCCGTACGTCGCCAGCAGGGCCTGCGCCTCGATCGGATCGCCCAGCCGCGTGCCCGTGCCGTGCGCCTCGACGACATCCACGTCACCGCCGGTGAGGCGGGCGTCGGCGAGGGCGGCGCGGATGACTCGTTGCTGCGAAGGGCCGTTGGGCGCGGTCAGGCCGTTGCTCGCCCCGTCCTGGTTGATCGCCGAACCGCGCACCACCGCCAGCACCGGATGGCCGTTGCGGCGGGCGTCCGACAGCCGCTCCAGCAGGAGCACCCCCACGCCCTCGGCGAGGGAGAAGCCGTCGGCGGCCTCGGCGAAGGGCTTGCACCGGCCGTCGGGGGCGAGGCCCCGCTGCCGGCTGAAGCCCACGAACGGCACCGGATCGGCCATGACCATCGCCGCGCCCGCCAGCGCCATCGAGCACTCTCCGGACCGCAGCGCCCGTACCGCGAGATGCAGCGCGACCAGCGACGAGGAGCACGCGGTGTCCACGGTCACCGCCGGTCCCTCCAGACCGAGGACGTAGGAGACCCGGCCCGAGGCGACGGCGGTCGAGGCGCCGGTGACGAGGTAGCCCTCGGTGCCGTCGGTGCCACGGCTGAGCAGGGTGCCGTAGTTCTGGTCCGTCAGACCGGTGAAGACGCCGGTGCTGCTGCCGCGCAGGGTCCTCGGGTCGATGCCGGCCTGCTCGAACGCCTCCCAGGACGTCTCCAGGAGCAGTCGCTGCTGGGGATCCATCGCCGCCGCCTCGCGCGGGGAGATCCCGAAGAAGGCCGCGTCGAACTCCCCGGCGTCGTGCAGGAAGCCGCCGTGCCGGACGTAGCTGGTGCCGGGCCGGTCGGGGTCGGGGTCGTAGAGCCGGGTCGTGTCCCAGCCCCGGTCGGCGGGGAAGCCGGTGATGACGTCCTGGCCGTCGGTGACGACCCGCCAGAGGTCCTCGGGGGACGTGATGCCGCCCGGATAGCGGCATCCCATGCCGACGACCGCGATGAGGTCGTCATCGGCGGCGGGCGCTGGTGGACCGGCCGCGACTGCGGACGACTCCGAGTGCTGCCCCGGTGCGGCAGGGTCTCCGAGGGCCAGCCGGCGGAGGTGGGCGGCGAGGGCGAGCGGAGTGGGGTGGTCGAAGACGACCGTCGTCGGGATCTTCAGGCCCGTGCGGGCGGTGAGCCGGTTGCGCAGTTCGACGGCGCTGACCGAATCGAAGCCCAACTCCTTGAAGGCGTAGGCGGCGTCGACGGCGGCCGCCGAGTCATGACCGAGCACGACGGCCGCCTCGGACCGGACGAGGTCCTGGACGAAACGGTCGTGTTCGGCGACGGACAAGGTTCCGAGCCGCTGCGCGAGGCTCGACGCCGCGGTGTCCGTGCCCTGTGCGTCCCGTTCGCCGGCGCCTCGGGTCTGGTCATCCCGCGGTTCCAGTGCGGCGATGAGCGGAGAAGGCCGGGCGGCACTGAAGACGGGCACGAAACGCGCCCAGTCGACGTCGGCGACCGCCACGACCGTGTCGTCGTGGTCGAGCGCCTCCTGCAGAGCCACCATCGCCGGTTCCGCCGCGATGACGGGGATGCCGCGGCGGCGCAGCGGGTCGCGCATGTCCTCGGCGATCATGCCGCCGCCGTCCCAGGGGCCCCAGGCCACCGAGAGCACCGGAAGCCCGCTTGTGCGGCGCGCGCGCTCGGCGAGGGCGTCCAGGCAGGCGTTGGCGGCGGCGTACGCCGCGTGGTCGGCGACGCCCCAGACACCCGAGATCGAGGAGAAGAAGATCAGCGCGTCGGTCTCGGCCGGGTCGAGGACCTCGGTGAGGTGCCGTGCCCCGGCGACCTTGCCCGCGGCGACCTCGGCGAACTCCGCCATGCTGAGGTCGGCGAGCGTCTGGAGGGTGCCGACACCTGCGGCGTGCACGACGGTGCGGACCGTACGGCCGTCCGCGCGCAGGGAACTCAGCAGATACCCGAGTGCCGCGACGTCGGCCACGTCGCATGCGGTGACGGTCAACCGGGCGCCCAGCGCGGCGACTTCCGCCTCCAGCTCCGCCAGGGCCGCGTCGTCGCGCCGGCCCCGCCGGCTGACCAGCACCACGTCCTGGGCACCGCCGCGCGCCAGCCACCGTGCGACATGCGCGCCGAGCGCACCAGTTCCGCCGGTCACCAGGGCGGTACCGCGCGGCGACCAACGCCGACCGGACGACCGCCCGGCAGCCGACCGGGGGGCCGGCACCAGGCGCCGCACGAAGGTCGTGTTCGCCCGCAGGGCCAGCTGATCCTCCGCGCTGTCGCCGTACGAGGCCAGAACGGCGCAGAGAGCACCGGTGTCCCGTGCGTCGAGCCGCTCGGGAAGGTCCACCAGCCCACCCCAGCGTTCCGGGAACTCCAGGGCCGCGACCCGGCCCAGCCCCCAGACGGCTGCCTGTCCCGGCCGGGCGACCGGCTCCTGGTCCCCGACCGCCACGGCACCTTGCGTGACGCACCACAGGGGCGCGTGCAACCCGGCCCGGCCCAGTGCCTGGAGGAGGGAGACGGTGAGCGCGGCCCCGGTGGACAGCACGGGATGGCCGGGCAACGGGTTCTCGTCCAGGCCCAGCAACGACAGCACGCCGCTGAGCGGCACCGCGGGATCGCCCGACGCGGCGTCGAGCGCGGACTTCAGAACATCGCGGTCGGCGTGGCGCGACGTGAGTTCGAGGACGCGTACGTCGGCGCCGTGGGCCGTCAGACCGCCCGAGAGGGAGGTGATGAGGCCGGTGTCGGGGTGTCCCTGCGGTACGACGAGCAGCCAGGGACCGGTCAGGTCGACGGCGCGCGTGTCCTGGGCGACCGGCTTCCAGACCACCTTGTACCGCCAGCCGTCCACCGCCGAGCGCGCCACCTGTTCCCTGCGCCACCCCGACAGCACCGGAAGAACACCGGCCAGCGCCTCACTGTCGGACACCCGCAACGTCCCCGCCAGCGCCTCCAGATCCTCACGCTCGACCGCCTCCCAGAAGCGGGCGTCCACCACCTCCTGCCCGGACATCCCCACCCCTGCCGGAACCGTCTTCTCCAGCCAGTAACGACGGCGCTGGAAGGCGTAGGTGGGCAGCGGGACGGTACGGGCGTCGTGGCCGGCCAACACCGCCGTCCAGTCCACCGGGATGCCGCGCACCCACGCCTCAGCGAGGGAAGTCACGAAGCGGTGGGCGTCGCCCTTGTCCCGACGCAGCGTGCCGACCACGACCGCCTCGGGGGCCGCCTCCTGCACCGCCATACCCAGCACCGGGTGGGAACTGACCTCGACGAACGCCCCGTAACCCTGTGCCAGCAGGCCTTCGACGGCGTCAGCGAAACGCACCCGCTGACGCAGATTCCGATACCAGTAACCCCCGTCCAGCCCAGCGGTGTCGATGACCTCCGCCTCGGTCGTCGAGAAGAACGGCACCTGGCCGGGGCGGGGGGCGACCGGTGCGAGGACCCGGGCCAGCTCGGCCTCGATGGCCTCCACGTGCCGGGTGTGGGAGGCGTAGTCCACCGGGACACGACGCGCCCGGATGCCACCGCTCTCGCAGTGCGCCATCAGCTCATCCAGCGCATCCGCATCCCCCGCCACCACCACCGAACCAGGACCGTTCACCGCAGCCACATCGATACGGCCCGCCCAGCCGGCCAGCAACTCCTCCACAGCTGCCGGCGCAAGAGGCACGGACACCATCCCCCCGCGCCCCGCGATCGCCCGGATCGCCCGCGACCGCAACGCCACCACCCGCGCCCCGTCCTCCAACGACAGACCACCCGCCACCACCGCAGCCGCGATCTCCCCCTGCGAATGACCCACCACCACCGACGGCACAACCCCACACCCACGCCACACCGCCGCCAACGACACCATCACCGCCCACGACACCGGCTGCACCACATCCACATCAACCAGTTCGCAGCCGCCCCGCACCACCTCACTCAACGACCACTCCACATGCGGGGAAAGCGCACGCTCACACGCCTCCATCGACGCAGCGAACACCGGCGAGGCACCCCACAACTCCCGCCCCATCCCCACCCACTGCGCCCCCTGCCCCGGGAACACGAACACCACGTCACCGGCAGCACGAGCAGCCCGCCCGCTCACCACGGAGGACGGCGTCATCCCGTCATCGGCCGCCAGTCCCTTGGCCCCGAGGATCAGGTCGGCCTTCTCGGCGCCCAGGACGACGGCTCGGTTCTCGAACGCCGTACGCGTCGACGCCAACGACCACGCCACATCCACCGCCCGGACATCCTCGCCGACCGACCTCACGTACGAAGCGAGACGGCCGGCCTGACCCGCCAGCCCCTCCCCGCCACGACCCGACACCACCCACGGCACCACATCACAGGCCTCGAACACCGGCACCGCATCCACACCCTCGGAAGCCGGCTCCGCCACCGCCGGAGCCTCCTCCAACACCACATGCGCATTCGTCCCGCTGATCCCGAAGGACGACACACCGGCCCGGCGCGGACGCCCCTCGACCTCGGGCCAGTCCACCGCCTCCGTCAGCAACGACACCTCCCCCGCCGACCAGTCGACATGCGGCGTCGGCTCGTCGACATGAAGGGTCCGGGGAAGCACCCCGTGCTGCAACGCCAGCACCATCTTCATCACACCGACCACGCCCGCGGCGGCCTGCGTGTGACCGACGTTGGACTTCAACGAGCCGAGCCACAGGGGTCGTTCCGGGTCCCTGCCCTGGCCGTAGGTCGCCAGCAGGGCCTGTGCCTCGATCGGGTCACCCAGCGTGGTACCCGTGCCGTGCGCCTCCACCGCGTCCACGAGATCCGCGCTCAGACGGGCGTTGGCCAGCGCCGCACGGATCACCCGCTCCTGCGAAGGACCGTTGGGCGCCGTCAGACCATTGCTCGCCCCGTCCTGGTTGACCGCCGAACCCCGCACCACCGCCAGCACCGGATGACCATTGCGCCGCGCATCCGACAACCGCTCCAGCAACAGCACCCCCACACCCTCACCCCAGCCCGTGCCGTCCGCACCCGCCGCGAACGGCTTGCACCGACCATCCGGCGCAAGCCCACGCTGCCTGCTGAACTCCACGAAGATGCCAGGCTCGGCCATCACGGTCGCGCCTCCGGCGAGCGCGAACGAGCACTCTCCCGAGCGCAGCGCCTGGACCGCCAGATGCAGTGCCACCAGCGACGAGGAGCACGCCGTGTCCACCGTCACCGCCTGCCCACGCAGGCCGAGGACATAGGCGATCCGCCCGCTGGCCACACTGCAGGAGGTGCCGGTCAGGAGATATCCGTCGACGGACTCGGGGGCTCGGTGCAGTCCGGGGCCGTACTCCTGCTGCATGAGTCCTACGAACACTCCGCCGTCGCGCTCACGGAGCGTCTCCGGGTCGATCCCGGCCCGCTCCAGTGCTTCCCAGGAGGTCTCCAGCAGCAGCCGCTGCTGCGGGTCCATGGCGACGGCCTCGCGCGGCGAGATACCGAAGAAGCCGGCGTCGAAGTCGCCCGCGTCGTACAGGAACGAGCCCGAGCGTGCGTAGGTGGTCCCATGCTGCTGCGGGTCGGGATCGTACAGGTCGTCCAGATCCCATCCACGGTCGGTGGGAAAGCCGGAGATGGTGTCAGCGCCGGCGGAGAGCAGTTCCCACAACTCTTCCGGTGTGCGGATGCCACCGGGCAGACGGCAGCCCATGGCCACGATGGCGATGGGCTCGTCGTCGGTGGCGGGCGTCGAGTCCACGGAGTCCTCGGGAACCGGGTCGCTGCCACCGTGCAGCAGACCGCGCACATGGAGGGCGAGTGCCTGGGGAGTGGGGTGATCGAAGAGAACCGAGGCCGGCAGGGGGAGCCCGGTGTCCGCGACCAGGCGGTTGCGCAGTTCGACAGAGGTCGCGGAATCGAAGCCCTGCGCCTTGAAAGTGAGGGCGGCGTCGACATCGGCGGCCGTGGCATGGCCCAGCACGGCGGCGGCATGGGCCCGGATGCGCTGCACCCAGTCGTTACGCAGCTCCGGCCGGGTAAGAACCTCGGCTTCCTCCGACTCGACGGGGTCCCCGAGGGGACGTGTGAGACGCCGGCTCGCGCCACCGTCGAGCCAGTAACGACGGCGCTGGAAGGCGTAGGTGGGCAGCGGGACGGTACGGGCGTCGTGGCCGGCCAACACCGCCGTCCAGTCCACCGGGATGCCGCGCACCCACGC
>NZ_JBIAZE010000031.1:0-21232 GCF_042898825.1 Streptomyces sp. NPDC000345 | reverse complement strand
CGCCCGGGCCCCCCCCCCCACCCCTCCCCCGGCGGTGGGGGGCGCGGGGGGGTTGGGGCCGGGGGGCCCCCCCCGGGGGGCCCCCGCCGGGTGGGGGGGGGGGGGGCCCCCCAACCCCCCCCCCCCCCCCCCCACTCCACTTTTGTACTCCCGGCTGCCCGGGTAAGGTTAGGTTTGCCTCACCGATCAACGGGACGGCATCACTCATCGATCCCGGCGGGAGGTGGATCCGCGTGTACGTCTGCAGCTGCTTCGGCGTGACCGAGGCGCAGGTCCAGCAGCACGCGGACGACGGCGCCTGTACGCCCCGCCAGATCGCCTCCGCCTGCAAGGCCGGCACCGACTGCGGCTCGTGCGTACGCCGGATCCAGGCGATTCTCGGCCGGGGCGCGTGCCCCCGCCGTGAGCCGGCCGACCAGGGCCGGCCGCTCCTTGCCGGGCTCGAACGGCTCGACGAGGCGGCCTAGCTCTCGGGCTGCTCGATCAGCTGCGCGATGTAGAGGGCCTCACCGAGCTTCTCCAGCAGCTCCAGCTGGGTGTCGAGGTAGTCGATGTGGTGCTCCTCGTCCGCGAGGATCGACTCGAAGATGTTCGCCGACGTGATGTCGCCCTTCTCCCGCATCACCTTGATGCCCCGCCGCAGCCGGTCGATCGCCTCGACCTCGACCTGCCGGTCGGCCTCGAACATCTCCTTGACGTTCTGGCCCACGCGCACATGGAACAGGCGCTGGTAGTTGGGCAGCCCCTCCAGGAACAGGATCCGGTCGGTGAGCACCTCCGCGTGCTTCATCTCGTCGAAGGACTCGTGCCGCGTGTACTTCGCGAGCTTCGTCCAGCCGAGGTTCTCCTGCATCTTGGCGTGGAGGAAGTACTGGTTGATCGCGGTGAGCTCGGCGGTGAGCTGCTCGTTGAGGAACTCGATGACCTCGGGGTCGCCCTGCATCGCAGAGGCTCCTTCCACGTGGGGGTCGGGGAGGTTGCCGCCGCATGATTTCACCGGCGCAGAAGATCGTCCAGTAAGTGTGTACTTAGTAAGTTGGTGCACGCTTAGCCGGTGTTGCCCGATTCGGGACATGGCCGGTCATGTGCACTGTGTCGGGTCTGTCAGGATGGAGACATGGGTCAGCCGGTGGAGCGCGAATCTGGAGAAGCAGCACCGTCCGAGCTTCCGCCGGGGCAGCGACTGCAGCGGGGCTGGCCGGTCACCCACTACGGCCCGGTCCCCAAGTTCCGGGCCGAGCGCTGGGAGTTCCGGGTCTTCGGCGCCACCGCCGACGGTGAGAAGCGCTGCTGGAACCACGAGGAGTTCACGGCCCTGCCGTACACCACCGTGGTGGCCGATCTGCACTGCGTGACGAAGTTCAGCATGCTCGGCGCCGAGTGGGGCGGGATCCCGGCCCGGACCGTCCTGGAGATCGCCCCGCCCGCCGCCGACGTCACCCATGTGATGGTGTGGGCGGAGTACGGCTTCAGCTCCAACCTGCGCCTCGCGGACTTCGCCTCCGAGCGCACGATCTTCGCCACCCACAAGGACGGCGAGCTCCTCACCGCCGAGCACGGCTTCCCGGTCCGCCTGGTCGTCCCCCACCTCTACGCCTGGAAGGGGCCCAAGTGGGTCCGCGGCGTGGAGTACATGACCGCCGACCGCCGGGGCTTCTGGGAGGAGCGCGGCTACCACAACATCGGCGACCCCTGGCAGGAGCAGCGGTACTCCTACCAGGAGGAGCCCGGGGACGGCCCCGAGCTCTGACTCCCGGTGTCCACGCCCGTCAGTGGTGGTACCGGTGCACCACCGCGTGCCCCTTGCCGCGCCCGATCATCCACTTGTTGACCGGCACGGTGACCACGAAGGCGATGACCAGCGAGATCGCGAGCGAGGCCCAGAACAGGACGTCGGCGAGCTCGGCGTCCATCGCGTCCGGCCACAGCGCGATCACGCCGTTGTCGATCAGCTCCATCACCGCGATCGACAGGGTGTCCGCGGCCAGCGCCACCCGGAGGGCGGCACGGAAGCCGAGGCCGGCCTTCAGGACCCCGCGCAGGGTGAGCGAGTAACCGAAGAAGAAGGCCAGGACGATCGCCAAGGCCGTGGTCGGCACATTGCCCCAGCCGAGCGCCGTGCCGATGACCATGCCGAGCACCTCGCCGATGGCGCAGCCGGTGAGGCAGTGCAGGGTGGCCTGCGCGGCCGTGGCCCAGGTGCTGCCGGCGGCCGGCGCGTGCCGGTGGTGAGCGTGTGCCGTGTGCGCCTCGTGCTGCATGATGCCCCCAATGTCGGACGACGGTTCCTGCACCGACAGGAACCGTATACCCCCCAGGGGTATTCCTGAACGGGTCACATCTCGCGGAGTTTCTTCAGCCGCTCCACGTCCGCCGCATGCCCCTCCTTGCCGCCGGGGGTCTCGATGACCAGCGGCACGCCCTCCGTGGCCGGGTGGGTCATCAGGGCGCGGAACGGGTCCTCGCCTATGTGACCCGCGCCGATGTTGGCGTGCCGGTCCTTGTGGGCGCCCACCACGTCCTTGGAGTCGTTGGCGTGGATCAGCTTCAGCCGGCCCTCCCCGACGGTGTCCACCAGCAAATCGAGGGTCCGGTGCATGCCGGACGGGCCGGTCAGGTCGTGCCCGGCGGCGAACACATGACAGGTGTCGAGGCAGACGCCGAGCTTCGGATGGGCGTCCAGCGCCTCGAAGTACGGCCCGAAGTCCCAGGTCCGGGAACACAGGGAAGCGCCCTGCCCGGCGGTCGACTCCAGCAGCAGGAACGGGTCGTCGTCATGGGTCAGCTCGTCCAGCAGCGGCAGCAGACGCTCCCGCACCTGCCGCAGCGCCACGGACCGCTCCCGCCCGCCCGTCGCGCTCCCCGTGTGCACGACCACTCCCAGGGCGCCGATCGCCCGCCCCCGGCGCAGCGAGTGGCGCAGCGACTCCACGGACCGCTCCACCGTCGCCTCGGTGTGCGAGCCGAAGTTGATCAGGTACGGCGCGTGGACGTACGCCGGGATCGACTCCGCCGCGCAGCCCTCCCGGAACGCCTCGTCCTGCGCCGGGTTCCCGGCCGGGGTGGCCCAGCCGCGCGGGTTGGCGACGAACACCTGGACCGTCTCGGCCTTCAGGTCGTGGGCGTACGACAACCCCACGGAGTGCAGTCCGCCGGCCACGGGGACATGGCCGCCGACGGGGTTGCGGGAGGGGAAGGGGCGTTTCTGACTCACCCGTTCAGGGTGTCATGCCCCGGGACCCGCCCCGCCGCCGCCCGGTCACCGGATGGTGATCGTGATCGTCGACCCCTTGGGCGCGGTCCCGCCGCCCTCCACCGACTGGCTCTTCACCGTGTCGCCGAACAGCCCGAGCAGCCCGCGGTCCTCCTCCACCTCGAATCCGGCGGCCTCGAGCGCGTCCTTCGCGTCGTCGACGCTGTCGCCGACCACGTCCGGGACCTCGACCATCTCCGGCCCCTTGGACAGGGTCAGCGTCACCGTGTCGCCCTCGGCGACCTGCTTGTCCGCATCCGGCGACTGGGCGGCGACCTGGCCCTTGTCGAACTCGGAGTTGATCTCCTCCGAGGAGACCTCCACCTTCAGGCCGGCCTCCTCCAGCTCGGCCCTGGCGTCCTCCAGGTCCTCGCCGGTGACGTCCGGGACGTCGACCGGGCTGCCCTTGCTGACGACGATCGCCACCGCCGAGCCCGCGCGCCGCTCGACGCCCGCCCCGGGGCTGGTGCTGACGACGAACCCCTTGATGACGTCGTCGCTGAACTCCTCGGTGACCAGCCCCGGCTCCAGGCCGTCCGACTTGAGCAGTTCCCTGGCCTTGTCCAGCCGGGAGCCCGTCAGGTCCGGCACCTTCACGGTCTGCGGGCCGTCGGAGACGGTCAGCGTGACCGCGTCGTGCTTGCGGATCCTGGCGCCCGGCTCCGGGTCCGTGCTGATGACGCTGCCGCGCTTGATCGTGTCGCTGTAGGCGTGCTCGACCTTGCCCACTTCGAGGCCGGCCGCCTCCAGCCGCTTCTCCGCCTTCGCCTGGGACTGCGTCAGCACCGCGGGGACCTTGGTGAACTGACCGGAGTTGATGTACCAGACGCCGGCGCCCACCCCCAGCACCAGCAGCACGACGGCGAGGACCGCGAGCGTTCCGCCCCGGGGCCGCCCGGTCCGGCGCCGGGGCGGCAGGGGCGGAGGGCTCTGGAACCGGGACGTGCGGTGGACGGAGCCGCCGTCGCCGGGGACGTCGTCCTCGTTGACCGGCAGCGGTCTGGGCACGGTGAGCGAGCGGGGGATGACGCTGGTGCGGTCATCGGCGTTGTCGTGCGCCGCGGACACGGCCTGCGGGGGCAGCGCGTCCAGCTGTTCCTCGCTCAGCGCGCCCCGCGCGTCCCGCACCTGCGCGAGGAACGCGGCGGCGTCGTGCGGCCGGACGGCCGGGGTGCGGGCGGTGGCCGAGGCCACGAGCTCGTCCAGGACGAAGGGCAGCCCCGGCACGGCGGCGGAGGGCGGCGGCACATCCTCGTGGAGGTGCTTGTAGAGCACGATCGCGGGGGAGTCGCCCTCGTGCGGCTTCTCACCGGTGAGCATCTCGTAGAGCACGACACCGCACGCGTACACGTCGACGCGGGCGTCGGCGGCACCGGACTGCTCGATCTGCTCGGGCGCGAGATACGAGACGGTCCCGAGCACGGCCCCGGTGGTACTGGTCACGGTGTCCACGGACCGCACCAGCCCGAAGTCCGCGACCTTGACCCGCCCGTCGTCCCCTATCAACACGTTCTCGGGCTTCATGTCCCGGTGCACGAACCCGGCCCGGTGCGCGGCGCCGAGCGCGGCGAGCACGGGCTCCAGGATGTCGAGCGCGGCCCTCGGCTGGAGCGCCCCGCGCTCGCGCAGCACGTCACGCAGGGTGCACCCGGCGATGTACTCCATGGCGAGATACACGTACGACCCGTCCGCGCCCTGGTCGAACACCTGGACCACGTTGGGATGCGCGAGCCGCGCCACGGACTTGGCCTCACGGATGAACCGCTCGACGAACGACCCGTCGGCCGCGAGCGCCGGGTGCATCACCTTGAGCGCGAGCACACGGTCGAGGCGGGTGTCCACGGCCCGATAGACCGTGGCCATCCCGCCCACCGCGATACGCGCGTCGACGCGATACCGACCGTCGAGCACCTGCCCGACCAGAGGGTCCTGAAGGGTCGTGTCCACGCAGCGAGTCTACGAGCCACCACCGACACCTCCACGGCTTCCACCCCTTCGGAGCAGGACTGCAGCCGACCTGTGACGCGAACCCCGCTCCGAAGGCGAAGGCACCCCCGCGAAAGCCCACCCACACCCCCTGCCCGCACCACGGCCGGGGAGGAACCACGACCGACCGGCCGAAAGCCGGCGGTGGACCGGGCGGGCCCGCGACGGGCCGGGGAACGGCCCTCGGGGCCCGCGACGGGCCGGCGTCGGCGGTCGCGTGGCCCGCGGTGGGGTGCCCGCAGATGGTGCGGCCCCCCGCGGGCGAGGTTCACCTCTCGACCGGTGGGAAGCGGGTGGTGCGCGGGTGGGAGAGGGACGACGGGACCGGTCCGGCGGTCAGAACGCGGGGCGCTCGGGATCCAGCACGGCCAGGCCCTCCGCGGGAGACGACGCCTCGGCGAAGTAGCGCCGGGGGATCCGGCCCGCCAGCCGGGCCAGCCGTCCCGCCTCGACACCGGCCCGCATGGCGCACGCCATCCGCTCGGGATCCGCCGCCCGCGTCACCGCCGACGCCAGCATCACCCCCGCACACCCCAGCTCCATCGCCAGCGCCACGTCCGACGCCGTACCGGCCCCCGCGTCCAGGATCACCGGCACCCGCGCCTGCTCCACGATCAGCTGGAAGTTGTGGGGATTGCGGATCCCGAGCCCCGACCCGATCGGCGACCCCAGCGGCATCACCGCCGCGCACCCCACGTCCTCCAGCTTCCGCGCCAGCACGGGATCGTCGTTCGTGTACGGCAGCACCGTGAACCCGTCGTCCACCAGCGTCTCCGCCGCCTCCAGCAACTCCACCGGATCCGGCAGCAGGGTCCGCTCGTCGGCGATGACCTCCAGCTTGATCAGCTCGGTCCCCAGCGCCTCCCGCGCCAGCCGCGCCGTCAGCACCGCCTCCCCGGCCGTGAAGCACCCCGCCGTGTTCGGCAGCACCCGGATGCCCAGCCGCTCGAGCACCGACAGCACCGAACCCCGGACGGCGGGGTTCACCCGCCGCATCGCGACCGTCGTCAGCTCGGTCCCGGACGCGACCAGCGCCCGCTCCAGCACCTCCAGGCTGGGCGCACCCCCGGTACCCATGATCAGCCGGGACGAGAAGGACGTACCGCCGAGGAAGAAGGGATCGTCGGCCACGGCGCTCATCCTCCCTGCACGGCGGTGAGGACTTCCACGCGATCACCCTCGGAGAGTGCCGTGGCGGACCACCGCGCGCGCGGGACGACCGTTTCGTTCAGCGCGGCGGCCACCCCGGAGGCCGCCGGCGTCAGGGACCGTACGACGCTGTCGAGGGCCGTACCGGGAGCGACCATCTGCCGCTCGCCGTTCACCGAGATGTTCATGCGGGCAGCTCCGTGAGGACGGCGGCACCGAAGCGCCGGGGTGTGAAGGGAAGGGCCTCGTCGGGGAGTTCACCGGTGGCCAGGGCGTGCGCCATCACGTCGCCGGTCACCGGGGTCAGCAGCACCCCGTTGCGGTAGTGCCCGGTGGCCAGCAGCAGCCCGTCCAGCCGGGTCGGCCCGAGCAGCGGCGCGTTGTCGGGGGAGCCGGGGCGCAGGCCCGCGCGTGTCTCGACCAACGGCAGTTCCGTGATGCCGGGGACCAGTTCGTGCGCGTCGCGCAGCAGCTCGTACACGCCCCCCGCCGTCACCGTCGTGTCCCAGCCCAGCTCCTCGCTCGTCGCGCCCACGACCAGCTCGCCGTTCTCCCGGGGCACCAGGTACACCTGACTGCCGCGCACCACGGCCCGCACGGTACGGCTCAGGAACGGCGCGTACCCGGGCGGCACGGTCAGCCGCAGCACCTGCCCCTTCACCGGCCGCACCGGGGGGAGCACGTCCTCCGGGACGCCCGCCAGCCGCCCGCTGAGGCTGCCCGCCGCGAGCACCACCTGCCCCGCCCCCAGGGCCGTACCGTCCCCGGTCACGACCCCCACGGCCCGCTCGCCCCCGACCGACAGCCGCTCTGCCCACGCCCGGTGGAAGACCACGCCCGCCCGCTCGCACGCGGTGACGAGCGCGTCGGCCAGCCGCCGCGGATCGATCTGGTGATCGCCGTCCACCCGCAGCCCGCCGCGCACCCCCGGTGCGAGCATCGGCTCCAGGCGCCGGCACTCCCGCCCCGTGAGCCACTCCGAATCCAGCCCCGACCCGGCCTGCAGCGCGTGCAGCTCCCGCAGATGGGCGCGGTCGTCGGCGTCCAGCGCGACCGCGAGCGTGCCGCACCGGCGGTAGCCGAGGTCCAGCCCGGTGACCTCCGTCAGCTCGGCGGCGAAGTCCGGGTAACGGCGGGCCGAGGCCAGGTTCAGGCCGAGCAGGGTCTGCTCGCCGTGGTGCAGTTCGGTGACGGCGGCCAGCATCCCGGCGGCCACCCGCGCGGCCCCGCCGCCCGGCTCGGGGTCCACCACGGCGGTGGCGAACCCGCGCTGCGCGGCCCGCCACGCCGTGACGAGCCCGATGATCCCGCCCCCCACGACCAGGACGTCGGATGTACGTGTACGCGACATGGGCGTCCAGCCCCTCCCTTCGCCGGCATGACCCGGATCAGGTTCGTACGGTCGGAGGCCGCCAGCCTCCCTCTCAGCCCGGTGCGTCCGGGCTCCCGCGAGTGCTCTACGTTGGCCACACCCTAGCCCGTGGTTCCGCGCACCTGTAAAGGGAGCCTTTCGTCATGCACCGCTCGCTCGACGGTCTCGTCCTCGCCCCCGTCGCCGACCAGGCCCCGGGCCAGGTCGGCACCCGCACCCGCTTCGCCTACCGCGAGCGGGACGGTGTGATCTGGGCGGACTACGCGGGCGGCGACGTCGTGCGCGGCCATCTCGTGGGTACCCGTCAGGGGGACCGTCTCGACTTCCGGTACGTCCAGCTCAAGCACGACGGGTCGACGTCCTCGGGGCACTGCGTCTCGACGGTCGTGGAACTGCCCGACGGGCGCGTGCGCCTGGAGGAGACCTGGTCCTGGGAGTCGCAGCAGGGCAGCGGCACCAGCGTTGTGGAGCAGGTCACGGAGCAGGACGGCTGACTGACGAATCGTCACATGTCTAGGGTGATCGGGTGAGTGAGCAGAGGCGGGAAGAAGACAGGCCGGCGGGGCGGCGCGTGGTCGTCGTCGGCGCGGGCATGGCCGGGGTGCAGACCGCGGTCGCCCTGCGGGAACAGGGCTTCGACGGCACCGTGACACTGATCGGCGCGGAGCCCCACCAGCCCTACGACCGGCCCCCGCTGTCCAAGGCCGTGCTGCTCGGCAAGGCCGAGGGCTCCGCGTTCGAGGTCGACTTCGAGAGCCTCGGCATCGAGCTGCTGCTCGGCCGCGAGGTGCTCGGCCTGCGCGCCGCCGACCACGAGGTGGACACCGAGGCCGGGCCCGTCCCCTACGACGTCCTCGTGCTCGCCACCGGTGCCGAACCGATCCGGCTGCCGGGCGCCGAGGGCGTGCCCGGCGTCCATCTGCTGCGCACCCTCGACGACGCCGAACGGCTGCGGCCGGTGCTCGCCCGCCAGCACGACCTCGTGGTCGTCGGCGCCGGCTGGATCGGCGCGGAGTTCGCCACCGCCGCGCGCGAGGCCGGCTGCGCGGTCACCGTCGTGGAGGCCGCCGACCGGCCCCTCGCCGGCGCCCTGCCGGCCGAGGTCGCCGCCCCGATGACCTCCTGGTACGCCGACGGCGGCATCACCCTGCGCACCCACGCGCGCGTGGAGCGTGTCGAACCCGGTGCGGTCGTCCTCGACGACGGCTCCCGGCTGCCCGCCGGCGCCGTGGTCGTCGGCATCGGCGCCCGCCCCGCCACCGCCTGGCTGACCGGCTCCGGCGTCGAACTGGGCGCGCACCACGAGGTCGTCGCCGACGACCGGCTGCGCACCTCGGTGCCGGACGTGTACGCGGTCGGCGACTGCGCCTCCTTCCCCTCGGGGCGGTACGGCGAACGCCTCCTCGTCCACCACTGGGACAACGCCCTCCAGGGCCCGCGCACGGTCGCCGCCAACATCCTCGGAACGGCCACGGACGAGCCCCCGGTGATCTACGACCCGGTGCCGTACTTCTGGTCCGAGCAGTTCGGCCGCTTCGTCCAGTACGCGGGCCACCACGCGGTGGCCGACCGCATGGTGTGGCGCGGCGATCCGGCCGGACCGGCCTGGAGCGTGTGCTGGCTGCGGGAGGACCGCCTGGTGGCTCTGCTGGCGGTGGGGCGCCCACGCGATCTCGCCCAGGGCAGACGCCTGATCGAGGCGGGCAGGCGCATGGACGCGGAGGCACTGGCGGATCCGGGCCGGCCCTTGAAGACCGCGACTGCGCCTGCCTGAAGCGGCGCGGGCCGTGACACGAGCGGCTCCGCCGCGTGGGCGCGACCGGTCCCCACGGCGCAGCACCCGGAGAACGGCCATCGCGGCCCACCCGGACATGCGCCTACCCTTGACCCCGTGACCGAGATTGACGCAAAGACCGATGCTCTCGTACCCGCCTGGCTCACCGTGCCCGACATCGCGGAGATGCTCGATGTCGACGTGATCCGCGTGCGACAGCTGATCAAGGAAGGCCAGCTCATCGCCGTACGCCGTGGTGAGAACCGCGCGCTGCACGTCCCCGCCGCCTTCATCGACGGGGACAAGGTCGTCAAGGGCCTGTCCGGCACCCTGACGCTCCTGCGGGACGACGGCTTCACCGACGAAGAGATGCTGGAGTGGCTCTTCACGCCCGACGAGAGCCTGCCCGGCACCCCCGCCCAGGCCCTCAGCGAGAATCGCGGTACGGAGGTGAAGCGCCGCGCCCAGGCGCTCGCCGTCTGAGGCAACCGGTAACGACACGACGGAACCACGGGGAACACCGATGACCGACACCGCCCGCGCCCGCCTCGCGGACGCCCGTCTCTACCTGTGCACGGACGCCCGCACCCGCCAGGGCGACCTCCCGGAGTTCCTGGACGCGGTTCTCGCGGGCGGCGTCGACATCGTGCAGCTGCGGGACAAGGGCATGGAGGCCGCCGCGGAACTGGAGCACCTCGCCGTGTTCGCCGAGGCCTGCGCCCGGCACGGGAAGCTGCTCGCGGTCAACGACCGCGCGGACGTCGCCCACGCCGCCGCGGCCGACGTCCTCCACCTCGGCCAGGGCGACCTGCCGGTCCCCGCGGCCCGCGCCGTCCTGGGCGACGACGTCCTCATAGGCCGCTCCACGCACGCCGAGGCGGAGGCCGAGGCCGCCGCCGTCCAGGAGGGCGTGGACTACTTCTGCACCGGCCCCTGCTGGCCCACCCCCACCAAGCCGGGCCGGCACGCCCCCGGCCTCGGCCTGGTCCGCCACACGGCCGCCCTGGGCACGGACCGGCCCTGGTTCGCGATCGGCGGCGTCGACCTCGGCAACCTCGACGAGGTGCTGGAGGCGGGCGCCCGCCGGGTCGTCGTCGTCCGGGCGATCACCGAGGCGGACGATCCGGGTGCCGCGGCGGCGGAGTTCGCGAAGCGACTGCGCGACGTCTGACGGCCCCGGGCCCGTGCGTTGCGGGTCCGTCGGTCCCGGGTCCGTCCGTCCCGGCCCGACGGTCCCTGCGGCCGTTCGGCCGGACGCCTGTCCGAAGGGTGGACAACAAGCCGACAATCCGGGCAAATATCCGTCATCCGGTTGGGTGACCGTCGGCCCCTGGTTAACCTGCGGGTATGGCCCTTGGAACCGCATCCACCAGGACGGACCGCGCACGCACCGTGCGCGACATCCTGGCCGCCGGCAAGACGACGTACTCGTTCGAGTTCTACGCGCCGAAGACGCCCAAGGGCGAGCGGAGCCTGTGGGAGGCGCTCCGCAGGGTGGAGGCGGTCGCGCCGGACTTCGTCTCGGTGACGTACGGTGCCGGCGGCTCCACCCGGGCGACCACGGTGAGGGAGACCCAGCAGATCGTCGTCGACACCACCCTCACCCCGGTGGCGCATCTCACCGCCGTGGACCACTCCGTCGCCGAGCTGCGCAACATCATCGGCCAGTACGCCGACGCCGGGATCCGTAACATGCTGGCCGTGCGCGGCGACCCGCCCGGCGACCCGATGGGCGACTGGGTCCCGCATCCGCGGGGCCTCACCTACGCCGCGGAGCTCGTCCGGCTCATCAAGGAGTCCGGCGACTTCTGCGTGGGCGTCGCCGCCTTCCCCGAGATGCACCCGCGTTCCAGCGACTGGGACACGGACGTCTCGCACTTCGTCGACAAGTGCCGGGCGGGCGCCGACTACGCCATCACGCAGATGTTCTTCGAGCCCGAGTCGTACCTGCGCCTGCGTGACCGGGTGGCGGCGGCCGGCTGTGACACCCCGGTCATCCCGGAGGTGCTTCCGGTGACGAGCGTGAAGATGCTGGAGAGGCTGCCGAAGCTCAGCAACGCCTACTTCCCGGACGCCCTGAAAGAGCGGATGCTCACAGCCAAAGACGATCCGGCCGCTGTACGCTCGATGGGCATCGACTTCGCCACGGAGTTCTGCGCACGGCTGCTGGCCGAGGGAGTGCCCGGACTGCACTTCATCACGCTCAACAACTCCACGGCGACGCTGGAAATCTACGAGAACCTGGGTCTGCACCACCCGCCGCAGGCCTAGACCGGTCGCACCCACATACGACACACTGCGTAGCGGCCACTGGGAGAGGGGCGTACATGGGCTGGACGGTCCTCTACATCGCGTTCGGCATCGTCGCGCTGTGGCTGCTCGGCGAGGTGCTGCTGCAGTACAAGGCGCGCCTGCGCTGGCGGCTGCTGGCGTTCGTCGGCTTCCTCGGTGTGGTGCTCGGTGTCCTGATTCCGTCGGTGATCGTCATCGGACTGGGCGCGGCCGCCTTCGCGGTCGGCCAGACCTACGTCACCCTCTCCTTCCGCCGCGGCTTCGCCGAGGGCTGGGCCGTGCGGCGCGGCGACGCCGAGGGGGCGCTCCCCAAGGGCCTGTCCCGAAGCCGCCGCGGCAAGGCCGAGCGCCAGGATCCGACCCTGGAGGTCACCGACCTGGACGGGGGCGAGGCCACCGCTCATCTCGACGGCGCCGAGGGCTCCTTCGGCGGCGACAGCCTCGGCTACGGCCAGGACAAGGGCGCCTTCCGCGACGACGACTACGACCACGACGACGTGTTCACCCCGGCCGCCCGCGCCACGCAGGCCTCCGCGGCCGAGACCACCGTCTACTCGCCGCAGCCCCTGCCCGACGACACCAACGCCTACGGCATATACAGCGACTCCGCGTACGCGGCCGCCACCGGACAGGCCCAGGACCAGTACGCGACGGCCGCCCAGGGCGCCGACCAGACCTTCGGCTACGACGGCTACTCCGGGTACAACCAGCAGCAGTACGGCTACGACACCACCGGCCAGCAGCAGTACGCCGCCTACTCCGACCCGTACATCGGCACCCAGACCTACGGCGGCGGCACCTACGACGCCGGCTACGACCAGCAGCAGTACGGGCAACAGGGCTACGGCCAGGAGCAGTACGGCACCGGCGGCTACGGCGAGACGCCGGCCGGCGGCGTCTGGGTCCCGCAACAGCGCAGCACCGACGATTCGTTCGGCGGCGAGCTTCCGCCCGAGCAGCAGTACCCGTACCAGGGTGACGAGCAGCAGGGGCAGGGCAACGGGTACGACGACCAGTACCGGTTCTGACGCTCCGACGCGCCGTACCGATACGCACCGGCCCCCCGCCGCTCCCGGGCCGGTCCTAGGGTCCCGGTGACCGGGGCGTCACGGAGGACCCGCCGCCGGACGCTCACTGCGAGCCCCGGAACTCCGGCCCCTCCACCACCAGTCCGGCCACCAGCGCGCCCGACATGCCCGCGTGAGGGAGCCCGCCTCCCGGGTGCGACCAGCCTCCGGCGGTGAACAGCCCCGCCACGCCGGTCGAGTTCGCCGGGTGCAGCAGCCGGCCGCCGGCCGCCGCCAGCGCCGGCGCCGGGACGGCACCGCCCGCGGCGCCCGTCTCCTCCGCGATGTCGGCGGGGGTGCGCACCTCGCGCCACAGAACACGCTCGCGCAGATCCGGCACGGCCCGCTCGGCGGCCCTGAGCAGAGCCTCCACGTGCTCCTCGCCCGGCTGCGACCCGGCGGGGACGACGGCACTCAGCGTGACCGCCTCGTGGTCGCCGTCCGGCACCAGCGCCGGGTCGCCCGGCCGCAGCACCGTGACCGTCGGCCGCGCGGGTACCCCCGGCGCCGCACCGAAGAGGCTCTCCAGTTCGCCCGCGCGGTCCTCGGTGTGCACCACGGTCCGGTGCGCGGTGCCCTCCGGCCGGCCGCCGCGCAGCGCCAGCAGCACGGTCAGCCGGCTGGGCAGGCCCTGCTGGGGCGCGACCTCGCCCTCGCCCCGGAGCGGAAGCCCCGCGGCACCGCCGGGCGCGACCACGAAGTCGGCGTCCACCACCTCGCCTCCCCCGGAGCCGGCACCCTGGGCCAGCTCCACGCCCGTCGCCCGGCCGTCCTTCTCCAGGACCCGGGTGACCTCGGCGCCGAAGACGAACTCGACCCCGCGCGCCAGACACCGCTCGTACACCGCGCGGGCCAGCTCCCGCAGACCCCCGCGCACGTACCACGTGCCGAAGGCGTGCTCCATGTACGGCAGGACGGCCGCGCTCGCCGGAGCGGTCCGCGGATCGAGGCCGTACGCCAGAGCGTGCCCTTCCAGCAGCGCGGCCAGCCGGGGTTCGCGCAGCTCCCAGGCGCCGACCTCGGCGAGCGTGCCGGCCCGGCGGGTGCGCAGCAGACGCTTGTGCGGCACCGCGGGATAGGGCTCACGGTCGGCCAGCACCCGCCAGTTCGGCCACAGGGGCTCCTCCAGCAGCGGGCGGCGGGTGCGGTCCCAGGTCTCGCGGGCCCGCACCAGGAAGTCGCCCCAGCGCTGCCCGGCGCCCGAGCCGAGCGCCTCGTCCAGGGCCGAGACGACGCCCGCGCGCGAGGCGTTCGGCAGGGACACCTCGGTGCCGTCCGCGAACACGTGCCGCGCCGACGGGTCGACCTGGACCAGCTCGACGCGGTCCTCCAGCGGCTCCTTGCCGGTCTTGACGAACAGGTCCCGGTAGACCGCGGGGAGGGTGAGCAGCCCCGGTCCGGTGTCGAAGCCGAAGCCGTCCCGCTCGAAGCGGCGCACCGCTCCGCCGTACGTGTCCGTACGCTCGTACACCGCCACCCGGTGGCCCGCGACGGCCAGCCTGGCGGCGGTCGCCAGCGCGCCCATCCCTGCGCCGATCACCGCAATCCGTGCCATGCCCGCGACTTTATCGGCCGCCGCCGGCCGTCACGCCGCCAGCCCGGCCGCCGCTCCCCGCGCCCCGGCTGCCCGAGGGGAGTACGGGCACGGACGCGATCGTGACCAGAGGCCCGCGCCGTGTTCTGAGCCTGAGCACGCAGCTCTGAGTACGCGTACCTAGAGGGTGAGTTGAGTACGCGCGCGGATGGGAGCAGGCCCGCGCGGACGGGAGAGTGGAGGCACGGAAAGGGGCGCGGCTCCGGCACCGGCGACACGGGGCGCCGGAACGGAGCGGCCCTCGATCCGCTCCTTCCGCCGGCCGGTTCGGCGGGAGCGAGGCACGGGGGGACCGCGGGGGAACGACCGCACGGGGGAACGACGGGGGGAACGGGGGAACGGGGGAGCACGAGGAAGCGCCGGTTCGTGGTGGCCCGCGGGGGACGCGGCCACCAGGGACCGGCGCTTCTGTGCGCCCGGCTCCGCCCGTCCGGGCCGGCCTCAGCGGCCGCCGCTCACCCGGCCCTGCAGCAGCCGTGACAGCGCCGCGTGGACGTCGTCCAGGGAGCGTTCCGGCTGGAAGGCCCGCCAGTCCAGGGCGGCCACCAGCACCATGCCGACCAGTGCCGCCGCGGTCAGCTGGACGTCGATCTCGTCACTGAACTCGCCTGCCTCGACACCCTCGCGCAGCACGCCCTCCACGACGGCCACCGCCTCCTGCCGCACCACCATGAGCGTGGACTGCCAGGCCCGGTTGGTGCGCCACAGCTCCGCCACGTACAGCTGGGTGAAGGACGGGTAGCGCTCGATGAAGACGAGCCCCGCGCGGACCATCGCGTCCAGGGCGTCGACCTTGCTGCCGCCCTCCCGCGCGGTGCGCTCGGCGGCCTCCCGCAGGGAGGCCGTGAGGAGGCCCACGCCGTGCCTCAGCAGTTCCTCGAAGAGGACCGACTTGCTCGCGAAGTTGTAGTAGACCGTGCCCTTCGCGACACCGGCCCGCTCGGCGATCTCGTCCACCGTGGTGGCGGAGAAGCCCTGTTCGGCGATGAGTGTGACGGCCGCCTCGTAGAGCTTCTGCCGGGTGGCCTCGCGGCGGGTGCGGCCGCCCGACGTGGTGCTGCTTTCCATGGTCCCGATTGTCACAGGAAGCCGACCTCCCGTATGCCGGATCCTCACAGGCTGAGTTCCGGGTGCAGCCGGTCCAGGGTCCACACCTGGCGACGGCGCGCCGACAGCGCGGTCAGGGCGAGGGCTCCCGCGGTGAAGAGGACGAGCACCGCGCACGCGTGCCACACCGGTCCGAGACCGCCGCCCGTGATGAGCCTGCGCAGCGCCTCGACGACGTAACTCATCGGCAGGAAGGGGTGGATGGCGTTGAAGAAGCCGGGGCTGGTCTGCACCGGGTAGGTGCCGCCCGCCGACGTCAGCTGCAGCATCAGCAGGGCCAGCACGAGGATCCGGCCCGCCGCGCCGAAGCGGGCGTTGAGCCACTGCACGAGGGCCGCGAAACACGCCGTCACCAGGAACAGGAAGCCCACCGTCCCGGCCGCGTGGGCCATCTTCAGGCCGATCGCCCAGTGCAGCACCGCCATCAGCGCCGTCGTCTGCAGCACCCCGACCGCGACGACGGGCAGCCAGCCCGCCAGCGCGATCCGCCAGGCCGAGGCGCCCGCGGCGAGCGCGCGCCGGTTCATCGGCGGGATCAGCATGTACGCCACCATCGCGCCCACCCACAGCGACAGCGGGATGAAGTACGGCGCGAAACCGGTGCCGTAGTTCGCCGCCTTGTGCAGGTCCTTGGAGGCCAGCTGCACGGGGTCGGCCATGACGGCGGTGCGCGCGTCGCGCTCCCGCTCGTCGTAGTCGGGGATCTGCTCGGCGCCGTCGTGCAGTCCGTCGGCGAGCCTTCCCGAGCCGTCGGAGAGCTTGAACATGCCGCCGTTGAGGTCCTCGGCGCCCGTCCTGAGCCTGCCGACGCCCTGGTTGAGGTCGCCGGCGCCGGTCTGGGCGGTGCCGAGGCCGGTGTGCAGCTCCGCGGCTCCCGCGGCGACCTTCTTCGCGCCCGTGTTCAGGGCGTTGATCCGGGTGACGGCGTCGTCGAGGTCCTCGGAGAGGTGCGGGCCGCGGTCGGCGAGGGCCTGCGCCTGCTCCTGGAGCGTGCCGAGGTGCGAGCGCATCGTCTTCAGGTCGCCGTCCTGGTCCGCGATCAGCGTGTTGAGATCGTCCGCGATCGTGGCGACGTCGGCCGCCGTGTCCCTGGCCTTCTTCAGGTCCGCGCAGGCCGGGTCGGGCAGGACCGGGTTCTCGCAGCGCGCCCGGTAGACGGCGGCCAGGGTGTCCGAGGCCGCGTGCGCGCCCTCGGCGGCGGTCGGCGCGGCCTTCACCAGGGTGTCGAGGTTGGCGCGGACCGCCGCGGCGGAGTCGGCGACCAGCTGCGCGGTGTCGCCGATGGCCTTCTCGTTGTCCTCCAGGAAGGGCCCCACCTTGCCCGCGACCCCGTTGACCCGGTCGGCGAGCGTCTGGGTGCCGTCCGCGACCTTCTGCGAGCCGTCCTGGAGGTCACCGGCGCCCGAGGTGAGCTTCTGGAGGCCCGTGGCCAGCGTGCCGCTGCCCTTCTGGGCCTCCGTCAGACCGTCGGCGAGCTGCTTGGAGCCCTTCTCGGCCTTGCCGATGCCGCCCTTGAGGTCCTCGGCGCCGTCGGCGGCCTTCGCGGTCGCGCCGTGGATGTCGGAGAACGACACGAAGATCTTGTCCAGGAAGGACCGCGAGGCCTTCGTGGAGGCGGCCGTGCGCACCTCGCTGAAGACCGTGCGCGAGATCTGCCCGACGATGTAGTTGTTCGCGTCGTTCGTGCGCACCTGGAGGGCACCGGTCTCCGGCGCGTCGCCCGAGCTGGAGGCGATCCGCGCGCTGAAGTCGGCCGGCACGGTCAGCGACAGGTAGTACGTCCCGTCCTCCACGCCCGCGCGTGCCTGCTCGGCGCTCACCTCACGCCAGTCGAAGACCTCGCTGTCGAGCAGGCCCTCGGTGATGTCGTCGCCGGCGGTGAGCCGCTTTCCGTCGGCCTTCGCCCCCCGGTCCTGGTTCACCAGGGCCACGGGGATGCGGTCGAGCCGGCCGTACGGGTCCCAGAACGACCACAGGTACAGCGCGCCGTACAGCAGGGGCAGCAGCAGAAGCGCGACCAGCGCGGCCCGCGGCAGCTTCCCCCTGCCGAAGCGGCGCAGCTCAAGCGCTGCCAGTTTCGGCGCGTGCATCGGTCTCCTCCTCCGTCTTCTCCTGCGTACGGGTGGACACCGTGGCGGCGCCCTCGGGGGCCTGCGCGCACACCGCCACGACGGTGGTGCCGGCCTCGGCGACGGACCGCAACTGGCTCCAGATCTCGCTGCGTTCGGTCTCGGACAGCTTCAGGTCGGTGTCGTCCACGCCGAGCAGCCGCGGCCGCCCGACGAGCGCGAGGGCCACCGACAGCCGCAGCGCCTCCAGCCGCTCCAGATCGCGTACGGCGGTCCGCGCGCCCTTGGGCAGGGACGCGCGGTCGAGCCCGGCTGCGGTCAGCGCGGCGTCGATCCTCAGTTCCGTCTCCGCAGCCCGCTCCGCACGTGGGCGCAGCAGGTCCCGTACGGACCCGGCGAACCGCCGCTGCAGCAGCGCCCGTTCGCGCAGGTGCTCGCCGACGGTCAGCGCCGGGTCGAGGTCGGTGACACCGGTGACGTGCGCGAGCGCGCTGACATGGCGCACGGCCGCCAGCTGCTTCGGCAGCCGTGCCGTGCCGACGGTCGCGGTCCCCTCGGTGGCCTTCATCCGCCCGGTGAGCGCGAGCAGCAGACTCGTCCGGCCGGAGCCGGACGGTCCCTCGATCGCGAGCAGCGAGCCGGGTTCGGCGTCGACGCCGATGCCCCGGAAGGCCCAACCGCGGGGACCCTTGAGGCCGAAGCCCTCGGCTGTGATGCGGACGCCGCTCACAGTCCCCCCTTGCGTTTCTGCTTGATTTTCCGCTGAACTCTTTGAACTGACTGGTCAGTGCAAAAACTAGCCCGAACTTTCGATCGAAGCAAAAGCCCAGGTCAGAACGGATTGTCAGTGGCATACCTCACGATGGGTATATACGGCACCACCTGACAGGGTGTGCCGTCACACAGACGACAGGAGGTTCGTCATGGCCAGCTACCACGCAGCCGCCGCCCACCGGCGCCGCGCCACCGGCCCTGCCCCCTCACTGACCGGCCCGGCGAGCGACGTGCACCCCGTGCTGCGCCGGACGACGGCCCCGCCCGCCGCCCTCGACCTGCTCGCCCAGGCCCGCGCCGGGCTGGAGGAGGCGGCCGTCCTCGAAGCGTCCAACGAGCGCTACGCCACGGCCCACCTCGCCGCCCTGCGCACCGCCGCCGCCGTACTCGCCGCGCGCGGCCGCCCCGAACCCTCGCCCCGAAAGCGGGCCCGCATCCGGAGCGCCTGGGAAGTGCTCCCCGAGATCGCGCCCGAACTCACCGAGTGGAGCGCGCTGTTCGCGTCGGGGGCCCGGCGCCGCGCCCGGGCCGAGGCGGGCATCCAGGGCGCGGCCAGCCGCCGGGACGCCGACGATCTGATACGCGACGTGGCGATGTTCATCCGCCTCGTCGAGCGCATGCTCGTCCTCCAGCCGGTCCTGCCGCAGCCCCGGCAGGACGGGGACGACCCGGGCGGCAGGGGAGCGGGGCGCACCATGCCGGACGCGGGCTGATCCACGGCCGCGCGGCCTGCCCGGATCCGAGACGGGTGCGGCGTCAGGGGTGGGCGGGCCTCGGCGGCCGCAGTGCCCGGGCGAGGTGCCGGAGGCAATAGGGTGGAAGGCGCCTGAAGCCTTCTTTTGGCCCGCCCGCGCGTCGGGCGGGACACGGGGAGGCAGCCCGTTCGCACCGCAGCGCAAGAGGCGGTGCCCCGCCGAGGAGTCAACTGCCGTGTCGGACCCGATGCGACCCCGCGCCTCCCTCCGTACCGCCGTGGTGTGGGAGGTCCTCCAGGACGCCCTCGAACGCCGGGTCAAGGCCACCGGCCGCGAGACGCTGGACGTCCTCGACACCGGCGGCGGCAGCGGCAAGTTCGCGGTGCCCGTCGCCCGCCTCGGCCACCGCGTCACCGTCGTCGACCCGAGCCCCAACGCGCTGTTCGCCCTGGAGCGCCGCGCCGCCGAGGCCGGCGTCGCCGACCGTGTGACGGGCGTCCAGGGCGACGCCCACGGCCTCTTCGACGTGGTCGAGCGCGGCCGCTACGACGCCGTCCTGTGCCACGGCGTCCTGGAGTACGTCGACGACCCCGCCGAGGGCGTCCGCAACGCCGTGGCCGCCCTGCGCTCCGAGGGTGTCCTCAGCCTTCTCGCCGCCGGCCTCGGCGGAGCGGTCCTCGCGCGCGCCCTCGCCGGGCACTTCAAGGAGGCCCGGCAGGCCCTCACCGACCCGGACGGCCGCTGGGGCAGCGGCGACCCCGTACCGCGCCGCTTCACCGCCGAGCAGCTCACCGGGCTGGTGGAGGGCGCGGGCCTCCGGGTCGGCGCCGTGCACGGCGTGCGGGTCTTCGCCGACCTCGTCCCGGGCGTCCTCGTGGACACCGAACCCGGCGCCCTGGACGCCCTGCTGAAGCTCGAGGAGGCGGCCGCCGAACTCCCCGCCTTCCACTCCGTGGCCACCCAGCTCCATGTGCTCGGTGAGACGCGGGGGGCCGACGAGGCCTGAGCCGCTCCCGGGGCGCGCCGCTGATCAGCGGCTGGGCCGCACATGGAGTACGCCACAGGCCCCCCGTTCGGGCGCTGTGCGCCGTATGATCGAGGGAGACCGCCCGGCATGACGGGTCGGCCGCCGGGGAATGGAAGCCTCAGCGGACCGGGACGCCCATGGCGGGCTCCGGTTGGCCAATTGGCGTAGAGGGGCGGGTTTCACGGGGGCGATTCCCTGCCTATCCTGAAGGGACCCCCGGGTCGCCCCGGCGACTGCACGATGAGGAGGACTCCGTGCCGCTCTCGGAGCACGAGCAGCGCATGCTCGAGCAGATGGAGCGAGCGCTGTACGCAGAAGATCCCAAGTTCGCGTCGGCGCTTGAGGGAAGCGGGCTGCGTACGTACACCCGGCGGCGGGTCTACCAGGCGGTCGCGGGCTTCCTCGTGGGTATCGCGCTCCTCATGGCCGGAATGGTCGCCAAGCAGGTCTGGCTCAGCGTGGTGGGCTTCCTCGTCATGCTGGGCTGCGCGGTTCTCGCCGTGACCGGCTGGCGCAAGGCCCCCAAGCCGGGCGAACAGCCCGCGGGTGCCCCGCACGCACGCGGTCAGGGACGGCCCAAGCGCTCGATGATGGACCGGATCGAGCAGCGCTGGCAGCGCCGCCGTGACGAGCAGGGCGGCCACTGACCCGGCGCCCCACCCCGTACCCACGCTGAGGGGGTGACCACCCACCGGGTGGTCACCCCCTCACGCATGCGCGCACGGTCGCCCGCCTCCGGCCGACGGCTCCGCCCCGCATGGGCCCAAGCTGCGGCCCACGCGTTCCATCGCCCCGACCTCCCGCGCGGCAGTGCCCCTCCGCTGAGCCGGACGGGTGCCGCTCGGACGCGGCATCGTCGGGCCTCTTCAGGACGGGCCGGGTCGCGGCGGCCGGGCCGGCTGTGGGCCGGGGGCTGGGGCGGGCAGCCTCCTCCGGAGCCGGACGGGTGCCGCTCGGACGGGCGGCACCGGCGAGCCGTTCAGGACGGGCCGGGTCGCGGCGGCCGGGCCGGCTGTGGGCCGGGGGCTGGGGCGGGCAGCCTCCTCCGGAGCCGGACGGGTGCCGCTCGGACG
>NZ_JBIAZE010000030.1:0-27553 GCF_042898825.1 Streptomyces sp. NPDC000345 | reverse complement strand
CTCGCCGACCGACCTCACGTACGAAGCGAGACGGCCGGCCTGACCCGCCAGCCCCTCCCCGCCACGACCCGACACCACCCACGGCACCACATCACCGGCCTCGAACACCGGCACCGCATCCATACCCTCGGAAGCCGGCTCCGGCACCGCCGGAGCCTCCTCCAACACCACATGCGCGTTCGTCCCACCCATCCCGAACGCACTCACCCCGGCCATGAGGGATGTACCGGGGCGGGGCCAGGGGCTGTTGGTGTCCTGGACGCGCAGCCGGAGAGCGTCGAGGGGGATGTCGGGGTTGGGTGTCCGGTAGTTCAGGCTGGGCGGTAGTTCGCGGTGCTGGAGTGCCAGGACCGTCTTGACCAGGCCGGCGATTCCGGCCGCGCCCTCCAGGTGACCCACGTTGGTCTTGACGGAGCCTACGCGCAACGGTTCCCCGGAGGGCCTGCCCTCGCCCAGGGCCGTGCCGAGGGCGGCCGCCTCGACGGGGTCGCCGACCGGAGTGCCGGTTCCGTGGAGTTCGACGTACTGGATGTCGTACGGGGCCGTCCCGGCGTTGCGCAGGGCACGGCGGATGACGTCTTCCTGGGCGTGCGGGTCGGGAGCGGTGAGCGTGTCACCACCGCCGTCGTTGTTGACGGCGCTGCCGCGGATGACGGCGCGGACGGGGTCGCCGTCGGCGAGCGCCCGGTCGAGCGGCTTGAGTACGACGAGGCCACCGCCCTCGCCACGGACGTACCCGTTGGCCCGGGCGTCGAAGGTGTAGCAGCGGCCGTCGGGCGAGAGCGCGCCGAACCGGTGCGGGTAGAGGCTGCTTTCCGGGGCGAGGTGCAGGTTGACGCCGCCCGCGAGGGCGAGGTCGCTGTCGCCGCTGCGCAGGCTCTCGCAGGCCAGGTGGACGGCGACGAGCGAGGACGACTGGGCCGAGTCGAGGGTGAGACTGGGGCCGCGCAGGCCGAGGAGGTAGGAAAGCCTGTTGGCGACGAGAGCGCGGTGGGTGCCGGTGAAGGACTGGTGGGTGACGGCCTCGGGTCCGAACCCGTGGAGCAGGGTGGCGTAGTCGTCGTGGGCGGTCCCGATGAAGACGCCCGTGCTGGTGGAGCGGAGGTGTCCGGGCAGGATGCGGGAGTCCTCCAGGGCCTCCCAGGCGAGTTCGAGGACGAGGCGCTGCTGGGGGTCCATGGCGTCCGCCTCGCGCGGCGAGACACCGAAGAAGCCGGCGTCGAAACGGTCGACCTCGTCGAGGAATCCGCCCCAGCGGGGCACACCGTCGCCAGGCTCGTCCCCCTCCCCGGACGACGGACGATCGGCGGGAGCAGATGGACGCACGGCGCTCTCACCGTCGCGCAGCAGGCGCCAGAGGCTGTCGGGGTCCGGCGCGCCGGGCAGGCGGCAGGCCAGGCCGACGACGGCGATGGCCCGGTGGGGCGCGGTGTTGAGCCCGTACGGTGTGCGTTCTGACTCGCTCATTCCACTCCACCAGCTTGTTGGCCCAGCCCGTGTGGACCGCAGACGTCGGGTACGGCATGCGTACGGCGCACGGCGTAGCCGGCGGACCGTCCCAGCCGGTCGGGGTCGGACAGCGGACCGCCGGGCCACCCACGCTAGGGGCGCATGGACTAGGGCGGCCCCTAGATTCACGCCGGTCCGCGGGGTGCGGAGGCGGACCGTCGCGGGGGTGTTTTCAGGAAACGCCCAGACATGGCGCGGGGGAAGGCGTCGGGTGTTGCGCTCGTCGGGGTTGTGCCGACTGAATGAGGCGACACCGCCCGGGGGGCGGCGGTGATGTGTCCGGGTCCCGGGCCGGCGTGCGCGACGGAGCCTCGGCCGGTCCGGAGGAGGCGGAGGGAAATCCATGACGAACGCGGAACTCGCGGACCTGCGCGGCGCCCTGGTCAAGCTGCGCGGCAGCCTGCAGTCGCTACGGCTGGCCGATGGCGACTCGCCGTACGTCCGCAGGCTGATGAACGACCTCGACCGGTTCCAGGTGGACATGGAGGATGTCACCGGAGCCGGAGTTCGCCTGTCGGCGCTGCACGGGACCTGGTGTGAGCGGGATGTCGTGCGGATCAGCGACGGGCCGTACCAGCATCTGCCGTGGCAGGACGCGGACGACGAGGGCATCGGCGGTCACCGCCGCTGAGCGTGCGGACGGCGGCCCCGGTGGCCGGCCACGGTGACGCGAGCGGGGCCGCCGTCCGAAAAGCACCGGACTCCCCTGGTGGGTCAGGGGAGTCCGGTGGCGGTGCGTGGTGACGCGAGGTCACTTCACGTACTCGGGCACGGCACGGGGCGGCCAGCTGCCGACCGTGAGGACACCCATCGAGTAGGCGCGGGAGACGAGCGCGGCGCGGTTGGGGGCTTTGAAGCGTCGCAGCATCAGACCGACGTGGTACTCCACGCCTTGGCGGCTGAGGTAGAGACGCGAGGCCAGTTGGATGGTCGAGGCGCCGGTGGCGACCCCTTCCAGGATGCGGGCGTCGAGGGCGGTGAGCATCGGCGTCGGTTTGGCGGGCCGCTCGGCCGCCTCGGCCGGCTCGTCCTCCGGGCTCATCAGGACGACGACACCCGACAGGTCGTCCCCCTCCCCCTTGACGGCTATGCCGGTGATCTCCGCGGAGAAGACACGGTCGTGGCCGCGCATGGCGACCACTCGCTCGACGAAGCGGCTGCCGTGGCCGTTCGAGAGATGGGTGAAGTGCTTGGGGAGGATGTTGCGGGCGCTCGGATGCAGGACGTCGTAGATACTGCGTCCGCAGATCTCCGTGGACGTCCGGGCGACGTGACGGAAGAAGTCGGCGTTCGCCGCTTCGATCTTGAGACCGGCGTCCAGACTCGCCATGCAGGTGACGTGGGGCGGGGCGCCGTGCCGCCGGTCGCCACGGCGGGGATTGCGCGATGCTTCGGGAAGGCCACTGACCATTGCCGACCTGTCGGCGTAGGGGAGCATAAAATTCCTCTCCTGAACGTCAACCGGGAACTGTGAATTCGACAGCGGAGGCAGAGCAGAAAGCCGCTGCGATGAATGTTCCATTCTTTTTCTGCACCGCTGTCGGCGACAGTAGGTCGGCTGTGCACAAGGAGTCAACGACGGCCAGGGCCGTGGGGGGAAATACTGCGGTGGCTTCGTACGGCGGGTTCGGTCATCGCGCGTAGCTTTGTTCGGTCGACTGGTTCGGTACGGTCACTCGTGCACAGGGCGGACGCGGTTGCACACTCGGAGCCCGTGTTGCACGGGAGTGGCCCCGATGTGTCACCGCTGGGGCGGGTACGGCCGGCGCAACACTCCTGTCTGCGCTTTCAGGCGAAGATCGGACAACCGTAACGCGAGAAGACAGATGCGGAAACGCAGACCTCGCCACCCCCCGACCCGCCCACATCTCGACAGGATAACGATTTCATGATCATGGTTTCAATGACCCTGAATATGGGAACATCGCGGCCCCGCATCGCAGGACAACGGTGCCCCCATACCCCTCCCCCGCTATTCCAGGAAGCGAAGAAGCTCCCTCTGTGCAGACGCGATTAATTTCGTGCACTTATGTGGAACGGTGGGAATTCCATCGGCTCGGATAAAAGCCGCGGAGTCCCAGGAAAGCGAGAACACCCAGCGCAGGTGCACGTGTCTCACCCATCGGGGCGGGAGTGGTTCGCACGGTGCCGGCAAGGATCGTGGTGGCGACGCCGAGGGCGGTCGGCTCCTGCATCATCCGGAGGCGAAGCGCTCTCAGCCCTCCACGCCGGTGGAGTCGTGGGCGGCGCCCACCGGCTTCGACTCAGGGGAGCCGCGTTGGCGCAGGTGGATCGAGAGGATCGCCGTCGAGGCGACGGTCAGTTCCTCGACGGTCGCGGGCGCGAGAACGGCGCCCACCCGGTCGTACGCACCTTCGCCGAGGGCCTGCTCGAACACGCCCGCCGTATCGCGTACGTCGTCCCGCCGTTCCGCCACCGCCCCGCACCCGCCGACGCAACAGATGGCCAGCACAGCGAAGACCGCCACACCGCACGCCCGCCCGTTCAACAGCCCACCTCCGCTCCCCGTACACGGCAGCGAACCCCAGCCGACGGATACCGCGCCTCGGCTTCCCACCCCCCACCCGGCCGATCCAGACCGGGGAGGAAGACGGGCGGGAGGTCACTGCAAGCGCCCTCAGCTATTTGCCGTATTCGCCGGCGGAGCACGCGACAGGGGCGGTACAGCCGCTCACACTGGATTACGGTCCAGATGTCGTCGGTGGGAGATGTCGTGAGTTACACGCTGCTGCGCGGCCTGTTCGTCATCCGTTATCCCGACCTGCCACGGCAGGGGCCGGAGCCGGACGGTGACACGGTCAAGTTCCGCCCGGACTCACCCGCCCTGGTCGAGGGCCTGCCCCGGCCATCGGGGACGCCGCCGGACCTCACCGCCCGAGGCATCTCGGTCCGGCTGGAGGCGATCGACGCACTGGAGACGCACTTCAGTGAGACCCACCAGGAGCTGACCGGCGCCCACGACGCCCGCGACAGGTTGCTGACGCTCCTGGGGTTCACCGGCTTCACCTTCTTCCCCGACCTCCCGAACAAGGTCAAGTCGGCTGACCAGGACAGCCTCCGCGGCTATGTGCTTTCCAACGGGATCGACGCCAACGGGCGGCTGATCGGGTTCGTCTACCCTGGCGACCCCGCCGAGCCGGACGGGCACCACGTGTACCTGGACGAGGCCCGGGTGGACCAGTCGGCCAACGCGACGCTGATGGCGGAGGGACTGGCGTACCCGGCGTTCTACGCGACCCTGCCCGCCGCGCTGCGCACTCACCTGGCAGGAAAGTCGCGCGCGGCGAGGGCCGCTCAGGCGGGGCTGTGGCCGCGCTCGACGGCCGATCCGAACGGCAATGCCGGCGTCCCAGACCTCGCCGAGCTGCAGAAGCTGGTGATGTGGCCCAAGCTGTTCCGGCGGCTCGTGCCCTACCTTGCGGCGGGGGCCACCGACCTCAACGGCTTCGATGCCTGGTTGCGGGCCGACAAGGTGCACCGCGACGACCAGCTCTTCCTGCTGCAACGGGGCGAGTACGGCAACATGCACGACGTGATCAGTGCCGTGGGCAAGGATGTTCAGCTCACGGTCTGGCCGGAGGACTTCGTCATCAGCCCCGACCCCGCACCCCCAGGAGCGCCCACCACCCCATAGGCCGGAGCCGACGCCGTGGCGGAGCCGGAGCGGTAGTCGGCCAGGGCGAATCGGGAGGCACGTCGGGCCGAGGCCCGCCGTGCCGTCTCCGGTCATGGTCACCCCCGGCGGGCGTGACCCCACACTAGTGGCCGGCTAGCGATTGACGGATCGCATGCCCGCCTCGTCATAGCGCTCCCCCGCCGCCTCGGGCAGCTCCGCATCGATGCGGGCCAGGTCGTCCTTGGACAGCGCGATGTCGACGGCGGCGGCGTTCTGCTCCAGGTAGCTGCGGCGCTTGGTGCCCGGGATCGGCACCAGATCCTCGCCCTGGGCGAGCACCCAGGCGATGGCCAGCTGGGCCGGCGTCACGTCCTTCTCGGCGGCGATCTCCTTCACCTTTGCCGCCAGCCGGAGGTTCGCCTCCAGATTGGCGTCCTGGAAGCGCGGATTCTCGCGGCGCCAGTCGTTCACGTCCAGTTCGTCCGGCGAGCTGAACCGGCCGGCGAGGAAGCCGCGGCCGAGCGGCGAGTACGGCACGAAGCCGATGCCGAGCTCACGGCAGGCGGGCAGCACCTCGGCCTCCACATCCCGTGACCACAGCGAGTACTCGCTCTGCACCGCGGTGATCGGGTGCACGGCGTGGGCGCGCCGGATGGTCTCCGCGCTCGCCTCGCTCAGGCCGATGCCCCGAACCTTGCCCTCCGCGACCAGCTCGCCCAGCGCGCCGACCGTCTCCTCGATGGGTACGTTCGGGTCGACCCGGTGCTGGTAGTACAGGTCGATGTGATCGGTCCCCAGACGCTGCAGGGAGCCGTGGACCGAGCTCCGGACGTGCTCGGCCGAGCCGTCCTGCGGGCCGACCGTGCTTATGTCGCCGGGTACGGCATCGTCCATCCGATAGTTGAACTTCGTCGCGATCACGTACTCCTCGCGATGTCCCCGGATCGCCTCACCGACGAGCGACTCGTTGGTGAGCGGCCCGTACATCTGCGCGGTGTCGAGGAAGTCCACCCCCAGGTCTAGGGCGCGCCGGATGGTAGCGATCCCCTCCTCCTGGTCCGCCGATCCGTAGAAGGCGGACATGCCCATGCACCCCAGGCCGATGGCCGACACCTGGAGGTCCCGCAGACTGCGCTTCTTCATGCCGCGTCCCAGCCTTTCTCTGCACACTTGTTCGTCGTTCATCAGATGGCACAACGCCCCTCATCCATCCAGCGACGACCAGAACCCGGCATCCCGTGAGGCGCCGGGCTCAGGGGCTCTGTGCGCCGCGATATCTGCGACGCTACGACCTGGAGCGCACTCCAGCGCAAGTCGAGGTTCAGGCCGACCGGCCTCAGCTCATCGGTGTCGGGAACCGCGAGTACGGCGGAACCGAGGTGTGTCACTTCGGGGTGTGCCCGCGGACCGTTTCACGGAAGGTGATCGGGGTCTGGCCGGTGCGCTGGTGGAAGTACCTGCTGAAATGGGTGGCGCTGGAGAAGCCGAGGCGGTCGGCGATGCGGGCGGCACTCTGATCGCTGTGGGCCAGGAGGCGCTTGGCTTCGAGGACGACGCGGCGGTCGATGAACTCCTTGGCGCCCACGCCGGCTGAGGCGAGGGTGGCGCGTGCGAGGGTGCGGGCCGAGTAGCCGAGCGCCACGGCGTAGTCCTCGACCCGGCGGGTGCGGGCGAAGTCCTTCTCCACCGCGTCACGGAAGCGCAGGTAGGTGACGTCGGGTTCCGGGGCGGGGGTGCCGACAGGCGCGGTGAGGTGGGCCAGGCGCAGGACGAGGACGGCCAGCAGGTGGCGCAGGGCTGCCGTGTGGATCTCCAGCGGCAGGCGTCCGAGGGCTTGGAACTCGGCGGCGAGATGGTCGGCGGCCAGTCGCAGGGCCAGGGCGTCCTCGGGCAGGGGCCTGCGCAGGATCGGCGCGTGCGGGTCCTCTACGTGGGCGCCGGCCGTGGTGGCCGGATCGAGGAAGTCCTGGCGGAACAGGATCAGGGTGCCCTCCGCGTGGGTGAGGTCGCCCCACTGCTGCACCTGTCCGGGGCGGACCCACAGCCATGAGCCGGGCTCAAGGGCGTAGGCGGTGAAGTCGACCGTGTGCCGGAGGGTTCCGCCGGTGAGGGTGACCAGGTGGTGGAAGTCCGGGCGCTGGGGGGTCGTGAGCCGCTCGCCGGAAACGCGGTGGCGCAGGCCGGCGAGGGACAGCACCTCGACGCCGGCGGGGGTGCCGGCGGGCGCCGCGAAGGAGATCTCCGGGATCCTCCGGTCGGCATCATGTCGGTTTTTGACCATCACCAGTCGCCAGCGTGTCTGATTCAGCCTGTTCAGCGAGTCTAGCTTGGATCTGTCAGCCACACCGGCATCAAGCGATGTCGGAAAGCGGTAAGGGGGCGGTGAGAGAGGAGGAATGTGATGTCTGCTGCGCAACGGGCCTGCCCGACATACGCCATCGACGCGTACCGCGTCCGGGTCGGCGACGCTGCTGCTGCACAGTGCACACGGTGCCGGCCAGACGGGCGGCCAGGCCTTCACAGCCGCCTCCCTACCTGCGCACTCGACCAGCGACTGACCACGACCATCCCCACGTCCCCACCCACGACCTGCCCTTGCGAGGAGAACCGTCATGAACGACGCCAAGAAAGCCGTCCTGACCGCGGCCGGCGAACTGTTCGGCCAGAAGGACCCGAGCGCGGTGGACCGCTGGGTCGCCGCCGACTACACCCAGCACAGCGCCCTGGCCGCCGACGGACCCGAGGCCCTGCGCCGGCTTGTCGCCAGCCTGCCGGAGGGCTTCCGTTACGAGGGCGCCCGGGTGATCGCCGACGGCGACCTGGTCGCGCTGCACGGGACGTACCACGGCTTCGGGCCCGACCCGCTGGTCGCCTTCGACGTGTTCCGCGTCGACGCCGGCGGCAGGCTCGCCGAGCACTGGGACGCCCTGACCCCGCTGGTCGCCGACACCGCCTCCGGGCGCTCGCAGACCGACGGCCCCACCGAGGTCACCGCACCCGGGGAGACCGAGGCCAACCGGGCCCTGGTCGCCGAGTTCGCGCAGAAGGTCCTGGTCGGCGCCGACTACTCGGTGCTCACCGACTACCTCTCCACCGAGGCGTACCACCAGCACAACCCGGAGGCCGCCGACGGCCTCGACGGCTTCGGCGCCGCCGCCGCGAAGTGGGCCGAGCAGGGCAAGAACCTCGTCTACAGGACCGTCCACAAGGTCATCGCCGAGGGTGAATTCGTCCTGCTCCAGTCCGAGGGCGAGTTCGGCGTCCCCGTCGCCTACTACGACCTCTTCCGCGTCCAGGACGGCAGGATCGTCGAGCACTGGGACGTCATCGTCCCCATCCCGGCCGAACTGCCGCACGACAACGGCCTGTTCTGAAGCCGCACACCGTCGGCGAGGAGAAACCCTACGAGACGGGCGACGAACGCGTCGCCGAACTGCACACCGGAACCCTCGAAGCCGTCTGAGAAGTCCTCATCGGCGCCGTGCCGCACCAGTCCGCGGATGAGGACACGGCGGCGGGCCGTTCGGCGGACCTGTCCCGCCCTCGACCCGTCACGCGCCCACTGCCCCGGAGGACCACCGTGCACCCGACGCCGCTGCCGCTCGCCGCCTACCGCGCCGCCATCGCCTTGGACGAGCCGTTCCGGCCCCACCTCGGCCACGCCCTGGACGACCGGCCCGCCGGCCTGGTCCGCGAGGCACTCGGCCTGCTGGGCGACGACCCGGCGGCGGTGAGGGCCGGGCTGCGCCCCGGCGCAGCGGACCGGATCGACGACGCCGCCGCCCGGCGGCTCCTGCGCGCCGTACTGACGATCCGGCAACCGGAGCCGCTGCCCACCGGGACCGCTCGCGTGCTGGACGCGCTCCTGGCCGGCGAACGCCTGGCACGCGGCACCACCGACGCGGCCTCGCTGCCCACCGTCCGCGACACGCTTCCCCACGCCGCCTACCGGGCCGCCGACCGTACGGTGCTGTGGCAGGGCGACCTCACCACGCTCGGCGCGGACGGCGTCGTGAACGCCGCCAACCGTGCTCTGCTCGGCTGCTTCAGGCCGGTGCACCCGTGCATCGACAACGCCCTCCACGCCGCGGCCGGCCCCCGCCTGCGCGCCGACTGCCACGCGATCATGTCCCTGCAGGGTCACCCGGAGCCGACCGGCACCGCCAAGATCACCCGCGGCTACCACCTGCCTGCCCGCTACGTCCTGCACACCGTCGGCCCGATCGTCGACGGCCCCGTGCTCCCGCGGCACCAGCAGGCGCTGGCGGCCTCGTACCGCGCCTGCCTCGACCTCGCCGCCGAGGTGGGCGGCCTACGCAGCGTCGCGTTCTGCGGCATCAGCACCGGCGTCTTCGGCTACCCCAGGACGCCCGCCGCCCGGACCGCCCTGAGCGCCGTGGCCGAATGGCTGGACCTGCACCCCGGACGGCTGGACCGCGTGATCTTCAACGTGTACGCGGACGACGACCGCGCCGCCTACGTCCAGGCACTGACCGAAGGGACCCCGCCCCGATGAACAAAGCCGCCTGCGGACTGGAAGCCGCCACCGAGACGATACGCACCTGGCTCGGCGAGGCCGACCGCGTCCTGATCACCGCCGGGGCCGGACTCAGCGCCGCCGCCGGATACGACTACGGCGACGAAGACCGCTTCCGGGAACTCTTCCCCGCCCTGCACCGGCTCGGCCTGCGCTCCCGCTACCTCGTCGGCGTCCCCCTGCCGCCCGCGGTGCGATGGGGCTACTGGGCCGTCCACATCGACGACATCCGCTTCTCCCCGGAGCCCAACCCCCTCTACCAGCGGCTGAGGTCCTTCGTCGGCGACAAGGACCACTGGGTGATGACGTCCAACGTGGACGCCCTCTTCGCCCGCAACGGCTTCGCCCCCGACCGGATCTTCACCCCGCAGGGCGACTACGGCCGCTACCAGTGCGCCACCCCCTGCACCCCGACCACCTGGGACAGCCGCACCCTCGTCGCGCAGCTCCTCGCCGCGTACGACCCCGCCACCGGCGCGGTCACCCGTCCCCTGCCCGGCTGCCCGAACTGCGGCGGCGAGATCGCGATCAACGTCCGCGTCGGACCCGAATTCGTCGACGCCCCCCATCTCCCCGCGGGCCGCCGCCTCCAGGACTGGCTGGGAACCGCGCCCGCCGGGACCCGCCTGCTGATTCTCGAATGCGGCGCCGGATTCAACACCCCTGGCGTCATCCGACGGCCCGGCGAACACCTGACCCGCCGGATCCCCCACGCACGCCTGGTACGCGTCAACCCCACCCACCCCGAAACCCCCGCCGACCTCGCCGGCCGGACCTTGTCCGTCCCGGTCGGGGCCGACCGCCTGCTCGACGCACTCGCCGTGCCGCACCCGGCACCCGCCGGCTCTTGAGTACGGCGAGGCCCGTCTTCTTCAGGCGGCACCCCCGAAGGCGACCGTGATCGCTGGCGCCCCACACAGGCCACGGCCGCGCGAGAACAGCTGCCCACCAGCGGATTCAAGGCAGGGGCAAGGTTCCCCCACGGCAGGGCTCCCAATGTGGTTTCCGGCGAAGGCGCACGGCCCTCGCCCGCCTGGTGCAACGGCGTCGAGAAGGGAAACCTCCATGAAGCGAACGCTCTCCATGCTGCTGGCCGCCGGTGCGGCGGCAAGCGGTCTCATGGTCATGCCGGGGACGGCCGAAGCGGCCGGCGGCTGCAAGACCATGAGCGCCCCGGGAGGCGGCTCCGCCTACGTGTGCAAGTACTACTACGCGCAGGGCGGCGGGCTTTACCACGGCACCTTCTCGGTGAGCGGGGCCTCCTCCCGCGTGTACGCGCAGGCCTACTACGACGGCTACGTGCAGACCGTCACCGACCCCGGCGGGAGGACCAGCGGAGGCTTCCGCGACGTCGCCAAGTTCCACGTCCGGGTCTGCAACAGCGGGTGCAGCGCCTGGTACTGACCGGCCACGGGGGGAGCAGGGGGGGCAGGGGTACCGGGCGGGCGGGGGGGGAAGCCCGCCCGGTACCCCGGGGGCTCGCGCGGGCGTTCTCCTCGGCTACTCGCCCCTGAGCGCCTCCAGGCGGTCGCGCAGGTCTTCGGCCTCGGCGGTGCGGTCCTGGGACCGATACAGCTCGAGAGCCCGCTGCCAGGCGGTGCGCGCGTCCGCGTACTGGTGAAGGGCCCGATGGGCGTCACCGGCGTTGACGAGGGTGTCGGCCTCGTTGGCGGTGTCATCGACCTCCCGGAACAGCTCCAGGGCCTGCCCGTAGTGGTCCAGGGCGTCACGGTACCGGCCCGTGTGGTGGGCGATATAGCCAAGACTGTCCAGGGTCGAGGCGCCGTGAGCCGGGAGGCCTTCCGCGCGGAAGAGGGCGAGGGCCTGCTCGCAGTGGGTGCGGGCTTCCGCGTAGAGCCCCAGCTGCGCGTGCATCCAGCCGACCGCGTTGAGCTGGTTCGCCTGCCAGAGAGGCTGGTTCACCTCCTGGTACAGGCGCAGAGCGTGCATCGCGTGGTCGAGGGCGCGCGCGTTGTCGCCCTGCTCCTCCCAGACCCGTCCCAGGGTGCGGTAGATGTGGGCCTGTCCCGCGACGTCGTTGCCGCGCTCGGCCAGGGTGAGGGCATGGTGCAGATGGTCGAGCGCCTGCGCGTGGTCGCCGGCGCGGGCGCTGGCGAATCCCAGGCGCCAGTGTGCGAGTGTCTCGGCGGTGGGGTTGTCACCGTCGTACTCGGCCGCGGCCAGGGCGGCTCGCCACACCGTGACGTACTCCTGCAGACGGTAGCCGCCCAGGTGGTAGGAGATGAGGGTCCACGCCAACTGCCACACGACCCGGTGGCGCCCGAGGGCAGCGGCCTGCGACTGGGCGGCCAGCAGGCAGTCGTGCTCGTCGTGGAACCACCGGAGCGCAGCCGCGGTGTCGTCGGGTGCGAGGGGGCGGCTGCCGGGGGCGGGAGCTTCCGGTTCGGGCCGGAAGGGGGTGTACGGGCCGTCCAGCAGCAGGTTGGCGGCGAACGCGGTGTGAAGGTAGTGGTCCAGCAGCCGGACCTGGGCGGATACGGCCTCCTCGGAGGGAATGCCGTCGGCTAGTTCGGCGGCGTAGAGGCGGACGAGGTCGTGCATCCGGTACCGCCCCGGACGGTGCTGCCGCACGATGTGCGCGCCCTCCAGCTCGGCCAGCAGCACTCGGGTCCGGGCCGGCGGGAGTCCTGCCAGGCCGGCGGCCGCCGCCAGGCCGAGGTCCGGACCATGTGCCAGGCCCAGGAGGGAGAACAGACGGCCGGCGGAAGGGGTGAGGGCCCGGTGGGAGGCGGCGAAGACGGCGCGTACGTTCACCGTCAGGTCACCGGGGTCGAGGGCGGTGAGACGGTCGGCGGCCCGGACCAGTTCCTCGGCGAGGACGGCGAGCTGGAAGTCAGGGTGCATGGCGGCGCGGGCGGCCACGATGCCGAGAGCGAGCGGCAGGCCGGCGCAGTGCTCCACCAATGCGGCGACGGCGTCGGGCTCGGTGGAGGTGCGCTCGGCACCCAGGCGGCCCACCAGCAGTGCGTGCGCCTCCGCCGCACCGAGGACGTCCAACGGCAGCAGGCGGGCGCCGTGCGCGGCCATCAGGGCGGACAGGCGGTTGCGGCTCGTGATGAGGACGGTGCAGGAGGTACTGCCGGGCAGCAGCGGACGTACCTGTTCGGCGTCGCGGGCATCGTCCAGGAGGATCAGCATGTGCCGGTCCGCCAGCAGGCTCCGGTAGAGGGCGGACTGTGCCCCGAGGTCGGTGGGCACGCGGTCGGGGGCGACGCCCAGGGCTTCCAGAAACCCCCGCAGGGCCACGTGCGAGGGCAAGGGCGGCGTATTGGGATCGAACCCGAACAGGTTGACGTACAGCTGCCCGTCAGGAAACCGCTGTGTGTTCCGGTTGGCCCAATGAGCGGCCAGCCAGCTCTTGCCGACCCCTCCTGGGCCGCAGATCACCGTGATCGCCACAGTGCCGTCCGGCCCCTCCCCGAGAGACTTGGTGAGCTGCTCCAATTCCTCGTCGCGTCCTGTGAACAGCGCTGGTGGGGCGGGTAGCTGTCGTGGCACTGGGGAAGAGGGTCCGGTGGCCGCTCGGACCGGGGCGGCGAGGGACACGTCGGCGGCAAGGATGCGCTGGTGCAACTGCCGCAGCGGCGGGCCCGGATCGATGCCCAGCTCTTCGGCGAGGGTCCGGCGTGTGTGTTGGTAGTGCCGTAGCGCGTCTGCTGGGCGGCCGGACTGGTGCAGGGCGAGCATGAGCTGGCCGGCCAGGCGTTCGTCGAGGGGGTGTGCCGCGGCGCGTGCGGTGAGGTCGGTGAGTATGTGCGCGTGGTGGCCGTGGCGCAGGGCGATGTCGTTGCGGTCGAGTTCGGCGGTGAAGCATTCGTGGTGGAGGGTCTCGCGCAGTGTGGTGAACCAGGGCGTGTCCAGAGCGCTGAAGGCGGGACCGCGCCACAGGTGGAGGGCTTCGTCGAGCAGAGCGGCCGCGCGGTCGTCGTCCTGGGTGTGGCGGGCCTGTGCGACGAGGTCGCGGAAGCGGTGCAGGTCCACTGCCGAGGTGTCGCAGGCAAGCTGGTAGCCACTGGGTTCGCGGCGGATACGGACGTCGTCACTGCCGGCCGTCCCCAGGGCCTGGCGCAGGCGGGAGATGTAGCTGTAGAGCGTGGGGCGCCAGCGTTGGGGCGGCCGCTCGCCCCAGATCCGGTCGCCGAGCCGGTCGACCGAGACGGTGTGGTTGGCGTCGACGAGCAGCGCGGACAGTACGGACCGCTGCCGCAGATGCCCGAGGTCGACCGGCCTGCCGTCCACGCACGCTTCGATCTCGCCGAGTACAGCGAACTGTGTCCTCACCGCATCCCGCTCCGAAAGCCGCTTCCCGGTGATCGTTTCAGACCACTGTGACGCGGCGGTTCGTCAACCGCTCGGCATTCGGGGATGGTTGACCGAAAAGAGCTTGAGGCATCTGAGGTCGCCGCCTTTGAAGGGCTTGCCTTTCAGCCGCTGGACGGTGTGCGGCGCGGACACGGACCGTTCAAGCCGGGCACGGAAGCGGCCTGATCGCGGCAGGCAGGCCGGCGCGGTCGAAGGCGAGGTCCAGGCCCCTCCGGCCGGTGGCCGCGCGTATCTGGTCGGCGAAGAGCGAGGCCCTTACGCCTCAGTGTTCTGGCAGCGCCTGCTCGGCCCAGATCACCTTGCCCTGGGGCGTGTACCGGGTTCCCCAGCGTTCGGTCAGCTGCGACACCAGGAACAGGCCCCGGCCGCCTTCGTCGGTCGTCGCGGCATGGCGCAGGTGGGGCGAGGTACTGCTGCCGTCGGCCACCTCGCAGATCAGCATGCGGTCGTAGATCAGCCGCATGTGGATCGGCTCGCTACCGTAGCGGACGGCGTTGGTGACGAGCTCGCTCAGCGCGAGTTCCATGCTGAAGCCCAGTTCGGACAGCCCCCACTCGTCGAGCTGGTCGGTCGCCGCGGCGCGTACCCCGGCGACGGCAGCCGGATCGGGGGGCACGTCCCACTCGGCGATCCGGTCCGGCGGCAGCGCATGGGTACGGGCGATGAGCAGAGCCACGTCATCCGTGGGGCGCTCGGGCAGCAGCGATCCCAGGACGGCCTTGCAGCTCTCCTCCGGCGCGCGCTCGGGGTGACCCGCCAGGGCTTTGCGCAGGAGTTCCATTCCTTCGTCGAGGTCGCGGGTCCGGTCCTCGATGAGACCGTCGGTGTAGAGGACGAGCTGGGAGCCTTCGGCGATCTCCAGCTCAGCGGCCTGGAAGGGCATGCCGCCGAGACCCAGTGGCGGACCCGGCGGCAGGTCGGGAAAGGTGACGCTTCCGTCAGGATGGACCAGCGCGGGAGCCAGGTGCCCCGCGCGGGCCATGGCGCAGCGGCGCGTCGTAGGGTCGTAGATCGCGTACAGACAGGTGGCGCCCACGACGGCGGCAGGGCTGTCCGTGCACGCCTCGTCCTGGTCGATGCGCCCGACCAGATCGTCCAGATGACTCAGCAGTTCATCGGGCGGCAGGTCGAGCGTGGAGAAGTTGTGCACGGCGGTCCGCAGCCGTCCCATGGTCGCGGCGGCGTGCAGGCCGTGGCCGACGACGTCGCCGACGACCAGCGCCACGCGGCTGCCCGGCAGGGTGATCACATCGAACCAGTCCCCGCTCACCCCCGACTGGGCCGGGAGGTACCGGTAGCCGACGTCGAGGGCGCTCTGCTCGGGCAGGCCTCGCGGAAGCAGGCTGCGCTGGAGGGTGACCGCCAGCGCGTGCTCGCGCGTGTACCGGCGGGCGTTGTCGATGCTGACCGCGGCACGAGCCACCAGTTCCTCCGCCAGGGAGAGCTCCTCCTGGTCGAAGGGGTCGTGCTCCTCGGAACGCCAGAAGTTGACCATGCCCAGCACGACGCCCCGCGCCTGGATCGGTGCCGTTATCAGCGAATGGATGCCGTAGTCCACAATCTGCTCGGTGCGCTCCGGGTCCTGCAGATGCCAGCCCGTCGCGGTCGACAGGTCGGCCACCAGTTCCGAGCGGCCGGTGCCGTAACCGCGTGCCTGGGGCGTGGAGGGCAGAAAGTCGATCAGCCGGCCCTTCTCGTAGAGCGGCTGGTCCTCGCGGATACCGCATACGGCGACGCGTCTCATTCCCTTGGCCGTGGTCGCCGGTTCCTCGCCGTGCAGTACGGCGTCGGCCAGGTCCACGGTGACGAAGTCGGCGAAGCGGGGGACGGCGATCCGGGCGAGTTCGTCGGCCGTCTGGACCACGTCCAGGGTGGTGCCGATGCTCAGTCCGGCGTCGTAGAGCAGCTTCAGCCGCTCACCCGTGATCTCGGCCCTGCCGGACACCGCCCGCAGCTCCGTGGAATCGCGCAGCGTCACAACGGTGCCCTTGGGGCCGCCGCCGCGCTGCGTGAGCCTCTGGTTGACCACCAGCAGCCGCGGTCCAGCCAGATGCACCTCGTCAGTGGCCTCGCGGCCGGAGCTGAGCAACGACATCATCTCCGGTTCCAGGGTCGGCAGCTGGGACACATGCTGCCCCTCCGCGTCCGGGGGCAGTTCCAGGAGCCGCCTGGCCTCGTCGTTCGCCAGCAGCAGGCGCCCCTCGTCATTGACAATGAGCACCCCTTCGCGCACGGAGTGCAGCACCGCGTCGTGGTGCTCGTACATGCGGGCCATCTCGTTCGGGGCGAGGCTGTGAGTCTGCCGTCGCAGCCGCCTGCTCACCAGCACCGTGGCGGCGGTGGCCGCCACGAGTGCGCCCGCCCCGGCGGTCAGGATGATCGGTATCTGCCGCTCCACCAGGCCGGTCACGTTCTTGACTTTCAGGCCGGCGGAGACGAGGGCCACGACCCGGCCCCGGGTGTTCCGGATGGGCACGGTCGCCTGTACTTCGTGACCGAGGGGGCCGTGCACGCTTTCGGTATAGACCTTCCCCGCCAGCGACGGCTCGATCTTTCCTACGAACCGCTTACCGATCCGGTCCGGCAGGGGATGAGTGAAGCGGATTCCTTTCGTGTCCATGACCACGACGAAGTCGACGCCCGCGGACTTGCGTCCCGCTTCGGTCAACGGCTGCAGGACTTTCGAGGGATCGGGGGCTTGCAGTGCGGACAGCACACCTGGGGAATGCGCGAACGTCTGCGCGACGGCTATGGATCTCCGTTTGGCCTCGGCGCTGGTGTGCCGCTGCGACTGCAGGACGAGGGCGAAGACGGCGAATGCCACGAGCAGCACCACCAGCGTCACCTGCATGAGGAACATCTGCCCCGCGACGCTTCGCGTGTTCCTCCGCACCAGTGACCATAGCCGCGACGTATGTCGAACCCGGGCAAAACGGTCTTCCATCCGGCCTTTCTAGCATTGGTCACCCCGCTTAGTCACGGGCCTACCTCCGAGCCACCCGGGCCCGCCGACATTCCGTCACCTCTGCCACCACATCAGTCACTGAAGTCGAGGAACGCCCCAGCAGTACCGACAGCCCCAGCGGTCCGTGGGCTCCGCGCGACGGGCGTGTGACAGCGAGAACGCAGTGGCCCGCCGCCGGTGGTCGTGGCCGGTGCCGCGAGCCGGTTGCGTCTCACCGAGCGATGTTCCCCGTGCTCTGTGCTCGGTGCTCCTTGCGGCGATGCCTTGAGGAGTCATGTCACCCCCGCGACTCGGCCTCCGGAGTGCCCCCTATTACCGTGGGGCGATGCTCCACAAGGAAGATCCCTTCGATACCGGCCTCCGCTTCGCTCTCCAGGTGACCGGGTTCGAGTTGGCCACCGAGCCGCCAGAACCGGACACTCCACTCGGCCGCATCCTGGCCTACGCCGCCGAGAACGGATACGACGCGCTGACCGACGAGCACTTCGACCTGGCCAAGGTGGGACTGCTCTGACGCCGGCGGGACATTGCCGCTGGTCAGCCCGGGAGGCGTCCTCAACGATCTCACCCACGTCGTCCGCGGCACCGCCCACCAGCGGGGTACCTGGTCTTGCTGAATGACCTGCGGAGGCGTCGGAGGCAGCTGATGCCGTAGTCATGGTCCGGGGCACCGATGCGGTGGGTGCGTCTCCTGCCGGTCGCACGCTCGACCCTCTCGCCGACTCGTCACGACAGCGCGCCCGCCTTCCAGAACGCGATCGCCTGAGCATGGGCCCCGGCCCCCGACCGCGCCCTCTGAATTGCCGGCCGCCCGGCGGCGCCCCGGCGTGCGGCCGCCCTGGCCAGGCGCCTGGGTGGACGTACAACGGGATGCCGGTCGCCGACACATGGGACCACGCCCGGAGCGCTCTGGAGCTGATGCTGGCCTCGTGGGCCGAACAGATCCCGGTACAGGCGCCCGGCGACTGGGTCGGCTCCGCCAGCCTTTTAGTGGCAGATCAAGGCGGCGGCGATCCCGGCAAAGCCGGAATGCGGCCGCACCGGCGTGCCCGTATGAAGCGCAGCAGGCGCGTGATGCCGTAGCCGAGCAGCCAAGGCAGCACCGTGATGCCACCGACGTACACGGCCAGGTAGCTGAGGAACTCGTCCCATTGCGCCGGCGGTCCCAAGCTCCCGTCCGCCAGCACCGGCCGGTCCCACCGGCTCAGCGGGAAGATCATGAAGATCGCCGAGGTCACCACCGGTACCAGCGGGACCAGTACCGACCACAACCGTGGCCGAGGACCGGGCGCGGAGGCGCACCAGACCCCCAGCGCGACCATGGCGAACGGCCCGAACAGCACCCACAACACGGCCGGGTACAGCAGCAGCACCCACCCCTCGTCCGAGTACCCGAACATCATCGGCGTCGCCCCCTGGTACGCCCGCCCGCCCTTCAGGGCGTTCTCCCCCATCACGTGCCACCCTGAACCTACCGCCGACGGGTCCCGGCAGAGGTGTGCTTGCGGGGCGGGCGCCCGACCCGCCCACACGTCGGCGGAGCGGCACCAGGCACGGGCAACACCCTGGGCGTTCGCGCCGCCCAAGTCTCCCTGCCCTCGCTCTCCTCCTCCGGCCAGGAGCACGAGCGAAAGCGGCCGCAGCGGGGAGGGCAGCCGCTCGCGAACTCAGTCGTCGTTTCTGGGGTTCTCGCTCGGCAGGAACGTCTGGCGTGCCCATAGGCTCAGCAGTGCCATCCCACCGACCAACAGCGGCACCGGGTCACGGGCAGGAGGGGCCAGTACGTATCCCAGCACGGTGACCGTGCAGACCGTCAGGGGAATGAACGCCGCCGCACCCTCTATCCCCCATCGCAGGGTCGGCTGGGCAGTGCCGAGGACGCTCGCCCCGCCGGGCACCCAGGGGGCGACAGCCACCACCAGCAGACCTGCGGTGGTGCAGGCGTCGACCAGCTGACAGGACATCTCCTCGGGACTGTGCGGGCCGGCCGTCCACAGTCGCAGGGTGTCGCCGATCAGGATGAGGGACAGCCCGGCGATCCCCACCCACAGGGTGACCCTCTGGTCGCTCCGTACGAGACGGCGCAGGGCGAAGAGAAAACTGAGGAACACGACCTCCGCGGTCCACAGGACACCGACCATCCCCGTCCCCAGTCGCCAGCCTTCACTGGCCCCCCGCAGCAGTACCCATCCCGTCATGAAGACGGCCCCGGCCGTGACGACCCCGTCAAGTACGCGCCGCAGCAGCACGTGCCGCCCTGTACCGGCATCCGCCGCGACCACCAGACCGGCCATCCCCAGGCCAACCGCCAGCGTCACTCCGGTGAACACCACCGAACCGAGCAGCGATCGCTCGTCCCGTCCCGAACCTTGAGGATGAGCCGACAGTACGCTGACCGCTCCCCGGTACACACCCCCGGCTACCGCCGACCCACCCAGCAGCACCAGACGCGTCCGCACCCGTCCCCTCGCCCCCCACGCACGGAGCACGAGGGAGGCCGCCACCCCCCAGCATCCGATGGACGGCCCGAAAGCCACCATCCGCGCCGCCACGATCCCCGCCACCCACAGTCCGCCGAAAGTCAGCGCCGCTCCCACGAGACAGGCCACGCCCGCCGCGCCCCAGGCCCACGCCCCGGTCCGATGGCAGCGGCCCGCCCGGCCTTCGAGCACGTCCGGCGACTTCCCCAACCCCGACATCAGGTGCGCCTTTCCACCGGTCCCCCGCCCGCAGTGCCTTTCCTGCAGGCCACGATCCATTCAGAGACCGTAGAAGAATCGCCACCTGCCCCGAACTCAACAACCGCAACATTCACTCGTACTGCGTAAGGGAGGCGAGAGCACCAGATCTCGGCCCTGCGCCGCCGTCGTCAACCGCAGGACGGCGTGGGCGACGGTGGTGAGCCGGGGGATGCAGCGTGCGCCCGGTGGCGAAGGTGCCGCCGACTCTCAGGTCGGCCAGGTCGGCCAGGTCGGCCAGGTCGGCCAGGACCGGGATCTGCGTGCCCGAGTAGTCGCCGCGCGCCTCGCCGGCCCGGTCGCACTCCGCCGGAATGCCGTCGGCCGGCATGTACTCCGCTCGCGCTTTACGCCAGTAGGCAAGGCCTGTTGGGCGGTCGGTCGGTAAATGGGTCGCGTGTTGCTGAGGGCGTCGGGATACTGCGTCGGTGAGCGACTCCGCACTGCCTCAGCTGCTTCGACCTCGTGCCCCACGCGATGCTGTTCTGGGAGGAGTCGGGCGGCCAGGCATCGCATGTGTGGAGCTGTCTTCAGGTACTGCGGCACGCCGGCATCCTCGATCGGATCGCCGGCATGGTCGTGGGCATCCCTGGGCGGCCTGGCGTCGCCGCGATCGACGGACTCGACGCGCCCGACGCGTCCCCGACCCTGCGAGAGACAGTCCTCGACGTCCTCGGCGACCGTGACATCCCGGTCCTGGGCAACGTCGAGGTCGGACACGCCGGCCCGGATCTGCCGATGCCGGTCGGCATCCGCGTCGCCCTCGACGCGCACCGGCGGACCCTGTCACTGCTCGAACCAGCGGTACGGCCGCTCACGGGACCGGACCGGGCGGCTGAGCATTGCGGATCCGTGGGTTCCTGCATGGGGCCTGTCCAACCTGCCGGTCAGGCGGATGCCGATTGGCTGTCGGGTGACCATCACCCGATGGGGGGCCACTTTGAAAGAGCTCGATGACCGAGCCGTCGAACCGGCACGGATCCGTCTGGCGGCTGCCGGGGCCGCGATGGTGACCGTCGGCGCAGGGCTGGGGCTCCGGGCGGTGGCCTCGGGAAGCCTGGGCAAGTACGGCGGAGACGCGCTGTACACCGTCCTGCTTCTCGCCCTTGTCGTTCTGGTGGCGCCACGAGTGACGCCTGTGACGGCCGCCGTAAGCGCGCTGGCCGTCAGTTGGGGGATCGAGTTCCTGCAGCTCAGCGAGGTGACGGCGGGGCTCTCCCAGCGCAGCGCCGTCGCCCGCCTCGTGCTCGGTTCCACCTTCAATCCACCCGACCTGTTCTGGTACGCGGTCGGTGCGGCCTCGGGGTGGCTCGTCCACACCGCGGTGGGCGCCGATCCGTCAGGTCGGCGTGCAGGGCCCCGTTGATGCCGGTCACCTGGCGCGAAGGACGTCGAAGGGGCCTGGCGGGGTTCCCCGGCCTGACCGGTCGCGTGGCGGAGACAGGTGCGTGCCGCGAGTGTGAGCAGATGGTGCGCGCCGACGAGACGGGCATGACGGCAGGGCCTCACCGTACGCCCAGTCGCCCGCTCCAACAGCGGACATGCCAGGCCCGGGCCCGAACGCCTGGACCGGGGCGCGGCCGCCTCCGGCGAACACCCGGCCTACCCGCGGACATCGTCCGCACCCGCGACTGGCCGAACTGGCTGCTGCTCTCCGCCAACGGCGCGGTCCCGCCCGGTCCCCACAGCGCCGTGCTCGCGTGACGAGAGAAGCCCCGCCGACTGCGATGGAACGCCTCAGCCTCCTGATGATCTCCGGCACCGCCCGGTCCGCGCCGGGTGCGGTCAGGGCCGCACACCCCCGCGTGCGGCCCTGCCGTACTTGACCTGCGCGGCGGTGCGCTCGGCCGCGGCCTCGATCTCCGAGACCGGCGATCAGGACACTCGCCCTTCCGATACGGGAGGCGGGCGGCGCCGGTGCCTCCGGGGACGCGGCCGACGCGCTCTCAGAGGTCGCGTCGTACGAGGAACGCCGACAGCGCTCGCAGTTCGTCCCCGGCCGTACCCTGCGGCGAAGCGTCCGCCAGTGCGAGCTGCGCCGCCTCGATGTGACGCCGTGCCTCGTCCAGCGCCGCCGTCCGGCCGCCCCTCGCCTCGACGAGTACGGCGGCTTCCTCGGGGTCCGCGCCCGACTCCAGCAGCGCGGCCAGGCGGCGGGATGCGGGCGACGGGGAATCGAGCGCGGCCAGCACGGGGAAGGTCTTCTTGCGCTCGCGGAGATCGCCGTGGACGGGTTTGCCGGTGACCTCGGGGTCGCCCCAGATGCCCAGCACGTCGTCGACGATCTGGAACGCCAGGCCGAGACGGCGGCCGGCGCGGTCGAGAGCGGCGACCGCGGAGGGCGGCCCGCCGCCGAGCAGGGCGCCCAGCGCGGCCGCGCAGCCCAGCAGGGCCCCGGTCTTGTGCTCGGCCATCGCCCGGTACTCCGCCGTCCTCACCCGCTCCTGCCCCGTCCAGGGGCGTGCGGCGAACAGCAGGTCGTCCGCCTGTCCGCGCACCAGATCGCCCAGCGCCGCCGACAGCATCCGCACCGCGGACGTACCCGCCTCGGTGGCGGCGAGCGTCTCCACGGCGAGCGCGAAGAGAGCGTCGCCCGCGAGGACCGCGGGCCCGGTGCCGTACGCCTTCCAGACCGCGGGGCGACGGCGCCGAGCCGGGTCGCCGTCCATGATGTCGTCGTGCAGCAGCGAGAAGGCGTGCACCAGTTCCACCGCTACCGCCGCGGGCACCCCGGCCCGGCCGGGGGCACCGACCGCTTCGGCCGCGAGCACGGCCAGTGCCTGCCGCACCCCCTTGCCACCGGACGAGGCAGCGGGAGCGCCGCCCACCTCGCACCAGCCGAAGGAGTAGGCGGCCATCTCGCCCACCCAGGGATGCATCCGCCCGACCGCCTCCCGCAGCGCGGGCCGCACGACCTCACGGCAGCGTTCCAGGACGAGGGGGGCGTCGACGGGCGTCCGCAGTGCCGAGGAGACCGGCGTCACCGTGCGGCCTCCGCCCGGACGCCGCGATCCTCCTGGACCAGCACACCGAGTTCGTCCCGCGCCCGCGCCACCATCTCCCTGGCGTGCCGTAGCCCGATCCGGTCCAGCTCTCCTGCCAGGTCAGCCAGGTCGGCAGCCGTCCCGGCGCGGTCGCGGCCCAGCCGGGCGAGCGACTTGACCAGCCCCAGCCGGGCCAGCCCCTGCCCGCGTGGCTCGCTCATCTCGCGGAACTCCGTCAGTGCCTGCTCGTACATGTCCCGCGCCTCGGCATAACGCCCCGCCCGGTAGAGGACGTTGCCGCGCATCTTGTGGTTGTAGGCCAGCGCGCTGGAGAGCCGCATCTCCCGGCAGGTGGCCTCGGCCTCCGACAGCAGGGCGAGCGCCTGCTCGGCGTCCCCGTCCCGCGCGGAGACGATGTCGGCGAGCCCGCGCAGTGCCCAGGCGTGGCCACGCCGGTCGTCGGCGTCCGCGGCTATCCCGGCCGCCTCCTCGAACAGGGCGTACGCGCTGTCGTACGCACCCCGCTGACGGTGGATCTGCGCGATGCCCTCCAGCGCCCACACCGTGTGCCGCGCCTCACCACGCCGCCGGGCCTCGGCCAGCAACTGCTCGTGCAGCCGGGCGACGGCCTCGTAGTCGCCCTGGATCCGGCCCGTCTCGGCCAGCCCCGCAAGGGAGTAGCCGCGCACGACGACATCGCCTCCTTGCTCGCCCAGCCCGGCGGCGAGCCCGAGAAGCCGCCGGGCCAGCGCGAACGAGCCCCGCTGCCGGGCCAGAGTGCCGCCGCTCCACAGCGCCCAGGCCATCGCCCCCTTGTCTCCCGCCGCCCTGGCCGCCCGGTAACTCGCCTTCCACGCCCGGTCGGCCTCGCCGATCTGTCCCAGCCGCCGGTGCGCCTCGGCCACCGCGAGTCCGGAGCGCGCCGCCTCGCCGTGTTCCCCGGCGCGCTCGGCCTCTCTCAACTGCCGCGTGCCGGCCGCCAGTACCTCGGGAAGAGAGGAATTCACGGACAGGGTGGTCAGGGCGCCCTGGTATTCGGGGGCGAACGCCTTGCCGTACATGGTTGCCTTTCGGTCCGTACGCATGCCGTCTATGCATGCCGTCTATACACTCTGCGTATACATGGCGTGTATAGAGCGTCGAAATTGAACACTGGCCCACGGGCCTCGGAATCATCTGTTGCCGATCAAGACGCCATGTGCGTCAAGGTGGTTGCCCGTGAGGCGCAGATCACCTCACGGGCGGGGCTCCGTGCTGTTACGCAGCCCTGCTCACGCAGGGGCGTGGGCGGCACGCTCGGCGCGTCGGATCAGCGTGCGCAAGCGCCACAGCGCGACGGCCAGTCCGCTCCCCAAGGGGATGAGCGGCCAGGAGGCGGGCGCGGATCCCGCCAGGGCGCTCGCGAAGAGCACGGTGATCGCGGCCAGTCCCACGAGGATCCCCGGGAACGTGGCGCCGACGCGTTCCCAGGGCTCCAGCCGGGCCCGGCCGCCGCGGGCCGTCAGATACGCCGCCCCGGACACCGCCGTGGCGATCAGATAGCCCATGATCAGCGGATACACCGCGATCAGCGCAAGATCCCAGCCGTCCCGGTTCCAGCCTGGCCACACCTGCCGCCCGTCGATCTCCACGACACGGCCGTGCCACAGCCCGGCCGTGACCCGCTGCCCGGTGGACAGGCCCGACACGCCGGCTTCGGAGACACCGGCCAGTCTCTTCACCTCGTGATCCAGGCGTAGTTCGACCGTGTAGACGGTGTAGGTGTACGTCGTGCCGCCACCGTCCTGACCGCCGCCGGAGCTGCCGGTCTTCGTGTGCCCCGTCAGCTCCGTCACGGTGGCCCCGCTGGTGTGCAGGGATCCACTCGACCGTGCGAGGGCTGTGCCGGTCTCCTCGTATGTGCGTACGGCGAGGAAGAGGACCAGGGCGGCCATGGCGAGGCGGAAGGCCACCCGCGGCACGCTGATTCTCGCCGGCCCGGTCTCCGTGGTGTCGTCCGTCATGGTCCCCCTCATGTTCCGTGTGTCGACAGACAGAAGGGATGCCCCGCCGGGTCCGGCAGCACACGCCACGCTTCGGGCCGCGCAGGGCGGACACCGGACATGTGGTCCGTCGTGACATCACCCGGCTGCGGGACCCGGGCTGCACTGTCGAGTCCTCGCCCGGCCCCTGGGGGCAGACGGGCTCGGCCCCGGGTGAGCAGGCTCCAGCCGAATCGACACATCCAGCTGGTGGCCCCCACTCGTCGACCTCCCTCCGCGGGCAGCGTGATCACGACGAGCCTCGGGGTTCACGCCGGGCCGTGCCGAGGATGTGCGTGGCGGCGGGCGAGGGCAGCCGGGTGTCGGGGAAGGAGAACTTCTCCAGCTCGGTGAGGCGGAACCCGGCTGCGGCGATCGCGGCCCGGGTGTCGCGGCTGACATGGCAGCCGCCCATCAGCAGGGGCCAGACGGTGGCGTCCAAGACCTGCTGTGTGCGCCGCATCGCGGGCGAGTCGGCGCGGACGTGCTCGAAGAAGCGGAGTTGTCCACCCGGCCGCAGCACCCGGTGGAGTTCGGCGAGCGCAACATGCGGGTCGGCGACCGAGCACAGGGTCAGGCAGACGACGGCCGCGTCGAACGAGGCGTCCTCAGCAGGCAGTTGCTCGGCCCGTCCGTCCACCACCTGAATGGGAACAGCAGCGGATCGGGCGCTCTGGACGGCCAACTCACGCAGATGCGGCTCGGGTTCCACCGCAAGCAGCCGGGTCACCCTGCCGGGGTAGTGGGGGAAGTTCAGACCGTTGCCCGCGCCGATCTCGATGACCTCGCCGGACAGGCCGGCCAGCAGGCGCTTTCGGTGCTCCGTGACGCCCGCCTTCGCCAGGGCTGGACCGGCGACCTTGCTGTAGAAGCGGGCGAAGACCGGGCGCGAGGGGATGGGTGGCCTGTTCTGCTGGGGCATGACGTGTCACCGGCTCATCTCTGCAGGGCTCACAGCGTCGTGGGGCGGGGCCTGGGCTCGGCGCGGGGCTTGCCATCCGGGTGTCAGCCCACAGTGAGGGTGCCCTTCATGTTCGGGTGGATGGTGCAGATGTAGGAGTAGCTGCCGGGTGCGGACGGTGCGGTGAAGGTGGTCGTTGCGTCACTCGCGATGCTTCCGGTGTCGAAGGTGTGGTCCCCGGTGCCTGTCACGGTGTGCGCGGTGGAGTCGCGATTGACGACGGTGATCTTCGTTCCGGGTCGTACGCGGAGGTTCGCCGGGCTGAAGGCGAAGTTGTCGATCACGATGCGCGCCACGGCGGGGCCGGTACTGGTGGCGGCGGGCGGGGCACTGGTGGCGGCTGGGCCGTCGCCGTCGCCGCCATTCGAGCAGCCGGCCAGGGCGAGCAGGGTGGAAACACCCGCCAGGGCGGCAGCGGTGCGGCCCCGGCGCAGTGGGGTGAAGGTCATACGGGGCGTGCCTTTCGGGCGGGGACTGTGGGGTCGACGCGGCCGCCGGCCGACGGTCACCTTCAGGTTCGCTCTCACCGGCGGTGCCGGGACGGGCCGTACCGCCGTCTGCTTCGCCTGCTCACCCATGGGGGTGGAGTGTGTCCGGCGGCAGGGGCCACCTGGGCGTGGTGGCGGCGCGGCCGAAGAGGACGGCGGCGGCGACGGCGAGCCTGGCCAGCGTGGCGGAGGTGATCAGCTGGGGGCCGGTTTCGCCGTTGGACGGCCGCGTCGCTCGGCGGCGCCGACCGCGGGGTGAGCAGCGCGCACCGGACCGATCACCGCCGCACCGCCACGCGGGCGGCTGCGGCTGTGCCGGGACGTCCACCGGGCCGCGGACGGCCGGTCGGTGGCCGACCTCCCCACGGCCCGGTCACTTGTCGCGGGGGTCCGGGGCGGTGCTGAGCGTGCGGGACCCGGACGGCCGTCCCTTCCTCGGCGCCCCGGACCTCGTCGCCCTCAAAGGGCTGTTCACCGCCCATGGCGGAACGGCCTCCGCGGACTCCGGACCGGGCGGCGGGACGCGGATGACCCTCCGGCTGCCCAGGCCCTGGTCACGGGGATCACGGCTCACTCCCGACCCCGGCGCCGAGCCTCGGGTTTCCCGACAGGTAAATACCCCTGGGGGTATTTGACGCCGCCCTCTCGGCCGCCGTACTCTCGCTGACAAGAAACCCCCGGGGGTATTCGAGGAGGCAATCGAATGGCTCGTGAAACAACACAGGAGGCGTTCGCGGCGGCGTGGGCCAACGGCGGGCTCGTGATCGACGTACGTGAGGCGGACGAGTACGCGGCCGGCCACGTGCCGGGGGCACGGCTGATGCCGCTGCGTTCCGTGCCGGCCCGGTGCGACGAACTGCCCGCCGACCGGCCGGTGTTCGTGATCTGCGCCAGCGGCAATCGCAGCAGGAAGGCGGCCGACTGGATGAACTCCCGCGGTATCGACGCCTACTCCGTGACCGGCGGCACCGGCGCATGGGCCCGCGCCGGACACCCGATCACGGCCGGACACCACGAGCACGCAGCCTGAGCGACCGGGCCACCGACCGTCACCGCGGGCCACCGGCCAAGGAGCGGCGCGACACGCGGGTGCGGCAAGCGATACGGGCTGCCGCCGGTGCACTGGCACGGCATGCCCACCCGCCGTCTCCGACCGGTCGGCCCGGGCTCCCCCGACCCGGGCCGCCCACCCTGATCCCACCCCCGAACCGGGGGCGAACCAGACGCTCCTACATACCCCCCTGGGTATTAGGCAGATTCCACTCTTCCGACATGGAGGTCAACCACCCATGTTCTTCACCCAGTACTACCTCGACTGCCTCTCCCAGGCGTCATACATGATCGCCGACGAGACCACCGGCAGGGCCGT
>NZ_JBIAZE010000029.1:0-52229 GCF_042898825.1 Streptomyces sp. NPDC000345 | reverse complement strand
CAACACACCCGTACCACCCGTGATCAACACCGTCCCCCGCGGACACCAACCCCCGTCCCCACCCACAGGACGCACCCGCTCCAAACGACGGCCGAGGACGCCGGAGGGCCGCAGGGCCACCTGGTCCTCCGTGCCGCCGCCGAACAGGACTCCCATGAGTCGGGTGACGGCGCGGCGGTCCAGGACCTCGGGCAGGTCGACCAGACCACCCCAGCGGTCCGGATACTCCAGAGCCGCCACCCGGCCCAGACCCCACACCGCACCCTGCACCGGATCCGCCGGACCGTCCGAACGGCCCACCGACACACCACCACACGTCACCACCCACACCCGGCCACCCACACCCGCGTCACCCAACGCCTGCAACAGGCTGGCGACCCCGGAGGGGCCGAGCGGCAGGCCGTCGGCGTCGGTTCCGGCGAGTTGGGCGAAGGCCAGGACGCCGTCGACGGGGCGGCCCTCCGCGGCGTCCCGCAGTCGGTCGGCGAGCGCGGCGCGGTCGGTGCGGGCGAGACCGGGGACGAGGGTGACCCGGTCGGGCCCGCCGAGCGCCGTGGTGAGGATGGTGACCGCCGGGTCGTCGCCGTCCTGGGCGTCCGGGAGGAGGAGCAGCCGGCGGGCGTCGGTGGCGGCCGGGGCGGTGGCCGGCTCGACGGCGGCGGGCTTCCACACCACCTCGTAGGAGAGCGCTTCGACGGCGGTCTCCTGCTGCTGCCGCCTGCGCCAGGAGGCCAGCGCCGGGACGACCGCGCCGATCTCCTGGGCCGGCAGCCCCAGTGCCTGCGTCAGGGCGTCGACGTCCTCGCACTCGACGGCTTCCCAGAAGCGGTCGTCGGCGGTGTCCGCCGCGGTCCGGGCGGCCGTCCCGGCCGTGCGCACGGCGGCGGTGCCGTGGTCGAGCCAGTAGCGTTCGTGCTGGAAGGCGTAGGTCGGCAGGTCGACCGCGCGGGTGGCCGGAGTGGCGCCGAGCGCCGGGGTCCAGTCGACGTCGACACCATGGACGTACAGCCGGGCCAGTGCGCCGTACAGCCCGGTGACCTCGGGGCGGTCCTTGCGCAGCGCGGGTACCAGGAGCGGGCCGGGGACCGCGGCCTGGTCGTCGGACAGGCAGGTGCGGGCGAGGGCGGTGAGGGTGCCGTCGGCGCCGAGTTCGAGGTAGCGGGTGACGCCCTGCTCGCGCAGGCGGCGTACGTCGTCGGCGAAGCGTACGGGCTGGCGGACGTGGGCCGCCCAGTAGCCGGCCGCGCACAGTTCGGCGGGATCGGCCAGCGCGCCGGTCACCTCGGAGACGACGGGGATCTGCGGACGGTGATAGGTGAGGCCTTCGGCGACGCGCAGGAAGTCCCCCAGCATGGGCTCCATGAGCGGCGAGTGGAAGGCGTGGCTGACCCGCAGCGCGGTGGTCCTGCGGCCGAGGTCGCGGAAGTGTCCGGCGATCCGGGACACACAGTCCTTCGTGCCGGAGACGACGACGTTCTGAGGTCCGTTGACGGCGGCGATGCCGGCCTCGGCCTCCCGCCCGGCCAGCAGGGGCAGCACCTCCTCCTCCGCGGCCTGCAGCGCGACCATGGCGCCGCCCTCGGGCAGCGCCTGCATGAGCCGTCCGCGGGCCGCGACCAGGCGGCAGGCGTCGTCGAGGGACCACACTCCGGCGACATGGGCCGCCGCCAGTTCGCCGATGGAGTGCCCGGCGAGAACGTCGGGGCGGACACCCCACGATTCGAGCAGGCGGAACAGCGCCACCTCGAAGGCGAAGAGGGCGGGCTGGGTGAACTCGGTGCGGTTCAGGGTCTCTTCGTCGTCGCCGAAGACGATCTCCCTGAGGGACCGTCCGAGTTCGTTGTCCAGGTGGGCGCAGACGGAGTCGTAGGCCTCCGCGAACGCCCCGAACGTCTCGTACAGTTCACGGCCCATGCCGAGCCGCTGCGAGCCCTGCCCCGCGAAGAGGAAGGCGAGGCTCCCCTCGGAGTCGGCGGTGCCCACGGCCACGGCGGGTGAGGGTTCGCCCCGGCCGACGGCCTTCAGCGCGGCGAGGAGGTCGTCGCGGTCCTCACCGACCACGGTGGCGCGGTGCTCGAAGGCGGCGCGGGACGTGGCGAGCGCGTGGGCGACCGCGGCGGGGGTCAGTTCGGGGCGGGAGTCGAGGTGCTCGGCCAGCCGGGCGGCCTGGGCGCGCAGCGCTTCGTCGCTGCGGCCGGAGAGCAGCCAGGGCACCGTGGCCGACGGGGGGCGCGGGGCGGGCGGGGGTTCCGGGGTGTCGGCGGGGAGGGGTTCCTCCAGGACGACATGGGCGTTGGTGCCGCTGAGCCCGAAGGCGGACACGGCGGCGCGCCGCGGCCGGCTCTCCTCCCCGGCCCACTCCCGCTCCTGGGTGAGCAGTTCGACCGCACCGGCCGACCAGTCCACGTGGGACGACGGGGTGTCCACGTGCAGGGTGCGCGGGAGCAGGCCGTGCTGCATCGCCAGCACCATCTTGATCACACCCGCCACCCCGGCGGCGGCCTGGGTGTGCCCGATGTTCGACTTCACCGACCCGAGCCACAGGGGCCGTTCACGGTCCTGGCCGTACGTCGCGATCAGCGCCTGTGCCTCGATCGGATCCCCGAGCGTGGTGCCGGTGCCGTGCGCCTCGACGGCGTCGATGTCGGCCGGGGTGAGTCCGGTGCCCGCCAGCGCGGCCCGGATCACCCGCTGCTGCGCGGGGCCGTTGGGAGCGGTGAGACCGTTGGACGCGCCGTCCTGGTTGACCGCGCTGCCCCGCACCACCGCCAGCACCCGGTGCCCGTTGCGCCGGGCGTCCGACAGCCGCTCCACCAGCAGCATGCCCACGCCCTCGGACCAGCTGGTGCCGTCGGCCTCGTCGGAGAAGGCCTTGCACCGGCCGTCCCCGGCGAGCCCCCGCTGCCGCGAGAACTCCACGAACACACCCGGCGTCGACATCACCGTCACCCCACCGGCCAGCGCCAGGTCGCACTCGCCGCCCCGCAGCGCCTGCACCGCCAGGTGCAGGGCGACCAGGGACGAGGAGCAGGCGGTGTCGAGGGTGACCGCGGGACCCTCCAGGCCGAGCGCGTACGACACCCGGCCCGAGGCCAGGCTCGCCGCGCTGCCGGTGAGCAGATGGCCGCGTACGTCGTCCGGGACCTCGGTGAGCGTCGCGCCGTAGCCCTGGTGGCCGCAGCCGACGAACAGGCCGGTGCGGCTGCCGCGCAGGGAGCGCGGGTCGAGGCCGGCCCGCTCGACGGTCTCCCAGGAGACTTCGAGAAGCAGGCGTTGCTGGGGGTCGATGGCGACGGCCTCGCGGGGCGAGATGCCGAAGAAGGCGGCGTCGAAGGCGTCGGCGTCGGCGAGGAAGCCGCCTTCGTTGACGTAACTGGTCCCGGGACGCCGTGAGTCGGGGTCGTACAGCGTGTCGAGGTCCCAGCCGCGGTCGGCCGGGAAGGAGCCGATGGCGTCGCCGCCCCGGACCAGGAGGTCCCACAGGTCCTCGGGGGAGGTGACGCGGCCGGGGAGCCGGCAGGCCATGGCGACGATCGCGATCGGTTCGTCGCCGCCGCTGCCGCTCGCCGGGACCGGGTCCGCGCCGGGCGCGCGGTGAGCGGACGGCAGGGTGTCGTCGTCGAGTGCGCGCACCAGGTGATCGGTGAGGGCGAGGGGTGTCGGATGGTCGAAGACCAGGGTCGTCGGCAGGGTGAGGCCGGTGGCGGTGGCCAGCAGGTTGCGCAGTTCGACGGCGGTGAGCGAGTCGAAGCCGCAGTCCTGGAAGGCGCGGGCCGGCTGGATGCTCTCCGGGGTCGGATGGCCGAGCGCGGTGGCCGCGCTGCGCCGCACCAGCTTCAGGAGCAGCCGGCGGCGCTCGGCGGCGTCCAGGGGGGCGAGTTCGGCGCGCAGGCCGCCGCCGTGTGCGGTGGTGGTGTCCTGGGCGGCCGCCGTGGCCCGGACGGCCTCCGGGATGCGGCTCAGCAGCGCGCCGCCCGGCAGGCCCCGCCGTCCGGCGGCGATCCTGGCCCAGTCGATGTCGGAGACCAGCGTCCAGGTGTCGTCGTGGGCCAGGAGGCTGCCGAGGGCGGTGAGCGCGGGTTCGACCTCCATCGGGGTGAGGCCGCCGCGCCGCAGCCGGGTCAGTACGGCGGGGTCGTCGGCCATGCCGCCGCCGGCCCAGGGGCCCCAGGCGACGGAGGTGGCCGCGAGTCCGGCGGCGCGGCGGCGGCGGGCGAGGGCGTCGAGGTAGGCGTTGCCGGCCGCGTATCCGGCCTGGCCCGCCGAGCCGAGCGCACCGGCGATGGACGAGAAGAGCACGAAGGCGGCCAGGGGGGTGTCGAGGTTCCGGGTGGCCTCGTCGAGGTTGTCGGCCGCGCGCAGCTTGGCGCGCAGGACGGTGGCGTAGCGCTCGGGGTCCATCGCGGTGAGCGGTGCGTCGTCGAGGACGCCCGCGACATGCAGCACGGCGGTCAGCGGCCGGTCGGCCGGGACGGTGGCGAGGAGTTCGTCGAGCGCGGACCGGTCGGCGGGGTCGCAGGCGGCGAGGGTGACCCGGGTGCCCGACCGCTCCAGTTCGTGGCGCAGTTCGCCGGCACCGGGCGCCGCCGGGCCGCGGCGGCTGACGAGCAGGAGATGCTCGGCGCCCTCCCGGGCCAGGTGGCGTGCCACATGGGCGCCGATGATTCCGGTGCCGCCGGTGATGAGCGTCGTTCCGGTGAAGCGCGCTGCGGGACGGGTCTCGTCGGCGTCACGGGTGACGCGTGTCAGCCTGCGGGCGAAGACCGCTGAGTCGCGTACCGCGAGCTCGTTCTCGTCGCCCGGCTGTGCGAGGCACGCGACCAGTCGGGCGAGCGCCCGCTGGTCCGGTCGCTGCGGAAGGTCGAGGAGACCGGCCCACAGGTCCGAGTGCTCGACGGCCGCGGTCCGGCCGAGCCCCCAGGTGGTGGCCTGCACCGGCCGGGTGAGCCGGTCGGCGGGGCCGACGGACACCGCCGACCGGGTGGCCGCCCACAGCCGTGCGGTGGTGCCGCTCCCGGCCAGCGCCTGCACCAGCAGGGTGTTGAGGTGCAGCCCGAGCGGTACGTCGGGGTGGGCCGCGTGGGGTGTCTCGGTGAGGGCGAGCACCGACAGCATCTGGAGCAGACCGCCGCGGGGCGCGGTGGCCTCGGCGAGCGCCTCCGCGATCCGGGCGCGGTCCGCGTCGGCGGCCACGGCGAAGGGGCTCGCGTCCGCTCCGGCGGCGGTGAACGCCTCGGCCAGGGCCCCGGCCGTCGCGGCGGCGTCCGGGTCGTCGGCGCAGAAGGGCACCAGCCAGGCGCCGGTCGGGGAACCCGTGGGGGACGGCAGGGGTGTCCAGGTCTCCCGGTGCTGCCAGGACTCGGCGGTGGCGCGCCGCGTGCTGTCGTGGTGCCAGGACGTGAGGGCGGGGAGTACGGGTGCCAGGACGTCCGGGTCGAGCGCCAGCCGCTCCGCGAGGTCACGGACGTCACCCTTGCGGACGGCCGCCCAGAACGCCGAGTCGAGGGGCTGCGCCTGGCCGCCCTCCTGGCCGGAGGAGGACTCGGACGGCCAGTACCGGGCGCGCTGGAAGGCGTAGGTGGGCAGCTCGACGGGGCGCGCCGCGGGGAACAGGGCGGACCAGTCCGGGCTGTGTCCGTGCGCGTGCAGGGTGCCGACCGCGCCGAGCAGGCTGCCGGGCTCCGTGCCGTCCGTGCGCAGCGCGGGCACCACCACGTGCGGTGCCGGCGCTCCCTCGGGTGCCTCGGCGGTGGTGGGCAGCAGCGCGAGGGCGAGGGCGGAGAGGGTGCCGTCCGGGCCGAGTTCGAGGTAGCGGGTGACGTTCTGGCCGGCGAGGGTGTGGAGGGCGTCGGCGTACCGTACGGTGCGGCGGACGTGCTGGACCCAGTGCTCGGGCGACATCAGCTGCTCGGCGCTCGCGGCCGCTCCGGTGACGGTGGAGACCAGGGGCAGCTTCGGACGCTCGTACGACACGCCTTCGGCCACCGAGCGGAACTCGGCCAGCATCGGTTCCATCAGCGGCGAGTGGAAGGCGTGGCTCACCCGCAGGGCGGTCACCTTGCGGTCCTGGGCCCGGAAGTGCCCGGCGACCTTCTCCACCGCGGCGCTGTCACCGGCGATCACCACGGATCGCGGGCCGTTGACCGCCGCGAGGCCCACCACGTCGTTCAGCAGAGGCAGCACCTCGTCCTCGGACGCCTGGAGGGCGGCCATCGCCCCGCCCGCGGGCAGGGCCTGCATCAGCCGGCCCCGCGCCACGACCAGGCGGCACGCGTCGGCCAGGGACCACACTCCGGCCACATGGGCGGCGGCGATCTCACCGATGGAGTGACCCGCGAGCAGGTCCGGGCGCACGCCCCAGGACTCCAGGAGCCGGAACAGGGCGACTTCGAGGGCGAACAGGGCGGGCTGGGCGAACTCGGTCCGGTCCAGCCGCTCGGCGTCCTCGCCGAAGACGGTCTCCCGCAGGCCGAACGGGAGTTCCGCGTCCACCGCGTCGAACGCTTCCGCGAAGACCGGATACCTCTCGTACAACTCCCGTCCCATGCCGAGGCGCTGGGAGCCCTGGCCGGCGAACAGGAACGCCGTGCGCCCGCGCAGCGCCGTACCCCGCACCACCCGCGGGTCCGTCTCGCCGGCCGCCAGGGCGGCCAGCCCCGCCCGCAGGTCCTCCCCGTCCGAACCCACGAGCACCGCACGGTCCTCGAACGCCGACCGTGTCACCGCCAGGGTCCACCCCACGTCGGCGGCAGGACGTCGCGCCGCCTCCAGCAGCCTCGCCGCCTGTGCCCGCAGCGCCCCCTCCCCACGCGCAGACAGCGGCCACAGCAGCACCCCGCCGTCACCGGCGCCGTCACCGGGGCGTGTGGGCTCCTCGACCGCCTCGGCCTCCTCCAGCACCACGTGCGCGTTGGTGCCGGAGATGCCGAAGGACGACACACCGGCCCGGCGCGGGCGGTCCTCGGTGCGGGGCCAGTCCCGCGGTTCGTCCAGGAGGCTCACGTCGCCCGCCGACCAGTCGACGTGCGTGGACGGGGCGTCGACATGCAGGGTGCTCGGCAGCAGGCCGTGCCGCATCGCCAGCACCATCTTCATGACGCCCGCCACCCCGGCGGCGGCCTGGGTGTGCCCGATGTTCGACTTGACCGACCCCAGCCACAGGGGCCGTTCGCGGTCGCGTCCGTAGGTGGCGAGCAGGGCCTGCGCCTCGATCGGATCGCCCAGTGTGGTGCCGGTGCCGTGGGCCTCCACGGCGTCGACGTCGGCGGCCGACAGACCGGCGCTCGCCAGGGCGGCCCGGATGACCCGCTGCTGCGCGGGACCGTTCGGCGCCGTCAGGCCGTTGGAGGCGCCGTCCTGGTTGACGGCGCTGCCCCGGATCACGGCCAGCACCCGGTGCCCGTTGCGCCGGGCGTCCGACAGCCGCTCCAGCAGGAGCAGGCCCGCGCCCTCGCCCCATCCGGTGCCGTCCGCCGCGTCCGCGAAGGGCTTGCAGCGGCCGTCGCCTGCCATGCCGCCCTGGCGGCTGAACTCGACGAAGGCGCCCGGTGTGGACATGACGGCGACACCGCCCGCCAGCGCCAGGGAGCACTCGCCGGCCCGCAGGGCGTGGCAGGCCAGGTGCAGGGCGACCAGGGAGGAGGAGCAGGCCGTGTCCACGGTGATCGCCGGGCCCTCCAGGCCCAGGGTGTAGGCGACCCGCCCGGAGACGACGCTTCCGGTGTTGCCGGTGAGGATGTGGCCCTCGACGCCGTCGGGGACGTCACGCAGCACGGAGCCGTACTCCTGGTTGCTGCAGCCGACGAAGACGCCGGTGCTGCTGCCGCGCAGGGCGGCGGGGGCGATGCCCGCGCGTTCCACCGTCTCCCAGGCCACTTCCAGCAGCAGCCGCTGCTGCGGGTCCATGGCGAGGGCCTCGCGCGGAGAGATGCCGAAGAAGTCGGCGTCGAAGCGGTCGGCGCCGTGGACGAAGCCGCCCTGGACGGCGGCGCTGCCGCCGCCGGTCGCCTCCTGCCCGAACAGTGCGTCGAGGTCCCAGCCGCGGTCGGTGGGGAAGCCCGTCATGGCGTCCGTGCCGTCCGCGAGCAGCCGCCAGAAGTCCTCGGGGGTGTCGGCTCCGCCCGGCCAGCGGCAGGCCATGGCGACGATGGCGACCGGCTCGGTCATCGCCTCCCGCAACCGCTGGTTGTGCTTGCGCAGCCGTTCGTTCTCCCGGAGCGAGGCACGGAGGGCTTCGACGACTTTTTCGGAGGACATGCTCAGCTCCACACTTCGCGCTTCGAGGCAGACAGGGGGCCGGACGGGCCGGCGGGGATCGGACGGGGGCGGTCGCTCAGTCGTCGGCGCCCAGGGCCATCCGGACGAGGTCGTCCACGTCCATGTCGTCGACGTCCACGTCGGTGCCGTCCGCCGTGGCCGGCGGCTCCTGGCCGGGACGGACGGCGGGGGCGGACGCGAGGTCCATCAGCGCGTCCAGCAGCCCCGACTCGCGGAACCTGGTGATCGGGATGGACATCAGCAGCCTGCGGATGGCCGCCTCGTCGGGTTCGCCCGGGCCGAGGCCGGCCGTGCCCGGTGCGGCCGGGCCGTCGTCCGTTCCGGCCGTGAAGTGCTCCCGGCCGAGATGGTCGGCGAGCGCGGCGGGGGTGGGGTGGTCGAAGACCAGGGTGGCGGGCAGCAGGACTCCGGTGGCGGCGTTCATCCGGTTGCGCAGCTCGACGGCGGTGAGCGAGTCGAACCCGAGTTCCTTGAAGGACTGGTCCGGGTCGATGCGGGCGGCGGAGGCGTGTCCCAGGACGGCGGCGACCTGGCGGCAGACCTCCTCGGCCAGCCTGCGGTGCCGGTCGGCGGCGCCGAGCCGGGCCAGTTCGGCGGCGAGGTCCCCGCTGTCGCCGGGCCGGGCGGTGAGTGTGCGCTCCGCGACGGTGCGGCGGGTGCGGGCCAGGCCGGCCAGCAGGGGCGGTACCGGGCCTTCGGCACCGAGCCGGGTCGTGTCCACCGCCATCGGCAGCCGGACGGCCGCCGGGTGGTCCAGTGCCTCGGTGAAGAGGGCCAGTCCCTCCTTGGCGGCGAGGGGCGGCAGTCCGGCGCGTTCCATGCGGCGCAGGTCGGCGTCGCCGAGGCCGCCGGTCATGCCGGTGGCCTGGGACCAGGGTCCCCAGGGCAGGGACAGGGCGGGCAGGCCCAGGGCGTGCCGGTGCCCGGCGAGGGCGTCGAGGAAGGCGTTGGCCGCGGCGTAGTTGGCCTGGCCGGGGGCGCCCAGGGTGCCGGCGACCGAGGAGAACAGGACGAACGCGGCCAGGTCGAGAGGGCGGGTGAGCTCGTGGAGGTGGGTGGCGGCGTCCAGCTTGGGGCGCAGTACGGCGGCCAGGCGCTCGGGGGTGAGGTGGTCCACGACCGTGTCGTCGAGGACGCCGGCCGCGTGGACGACGGCGGTCAGCGGATGACCGTCGGGTACGGAGGCGAGGAGTGCGGCGACCTGGTCGCGGTCGGCGACGTCGGCGGCCCGGACGCTCACCTGTGCGCCCAGCTCCTCCAGTTCCGTGACGAGGGGCGCGGCCTCGGGAGCGGCGGGTCCGCGGCGTGAGGCGAGCAGCAGGTGACGTACGCCGTGCTCGGTGACCAGGTGGCGGGCGAGCAGGGCTCCCAGGCCGCCCGTGCCGCCGGTGATGAGCACGGTGCCGTTGGGGTCGAGCGGTGCGGGGACGGTGAGGACGACCTTGCCGATGTGGCGGGCCTGCGACATGTGGCGGAAGGCCTGCGGCGCGAGGCGTACGTCCCACGGGGTGACGGGCAGCGGGGTCAGCACTCCGCTCTCGAACAGGCCGACGAGGGTCGTGAGCATCTCGCCGATGCGGTCGGGGCCGGCCTCGATGAGGTCGAACGCCCGGTAGTGGACGCCGGGATGGCGGGCGGCGACGTCGTCGGACCCGCGGACGTCCGTCTTGCCCATCTCCAGGAAGGTTCCGCCGGGGGTCAGCAGGCGCAGGGAGGCGTCGACGAACTCGCCGGCCAGGGAGTCCAGGACGAGGTCGACGCCGCGGTCGCCGGTCGCGGCGCGGAAGGCGGCCTCGAAGGACAGGTCGCGGGAGGAGGCGATGTGCGGGTCGTCCAGTCCGGCGGCGCGCAGGGCGTCCCATTTGCCGGGGCTCGCGGTGGCGTAGACCTCGGCGCCGAGGTGGCGGGCGAGCTGGGTGGCGGCCATGCCGACGCCGCCGGCCGCCGCGTGCACGAGGACGGAGTTCCCCTCGCTCACGCCGCCGAGGTCGACGAGGGCGTAGTAGGCGGTGAGGAAGACGATGGGCACGGTCGCCGCCTGGGCGAACGTCCAGCCGTCCGGGATCCGGGCGACGGTGCGGGCGTCGGCCACCGCCACGGGCCCGTAGGCAGCGGGGAACATGCCCATGACACGGTCGCCGACGGCGAGACCGGTCACCCCGGGGCCGACCTCGGTGATCACCCCGGCTCCCTCCAGGCCGAAGTCGCGGGCCGGGCCGGGGTACATGCCGAGGGCGTTGAGCACGTCGCGGAAGTTGACTCCGGCGGCGCGGACGGCGATCCGTATCTCCCCGTCGGCGAGGGCGCGTTCGGCGTCCGGTGCGGCGACGAGTGCCAGGCCGTCCAGGGTGCCCTTGCGGACCATGTCCAGCCGCCAGGCCGTTCCGGATCCGGTGTGCGGGGGGCGCAGGCCGTCGGCCGGGTCGGTGCGGGCGATGCGCGGGAGATGTACGGAGCCTTCCCGCAGGGCCAGTTGGGGATCGGCGTGGCCGAGTGCCGCGGGCAGGGCGGCCAGTGAGGCGGCCGCGGTGTCGGTGTCGACGAGGACGAACCGGCCGGGGTGCTCGGACTGCGCCGAGCGGACCAGTCCCCAGGCGGCCGCGGCGGCCGGGTGGCGAACGCCGGGTCCCGCGGGTCCGTCCGGCACGAGCGCCTCGCGGGTGACCAGCACCAACCGGGTCGCGTCCAGCCGTCGTTCGGCCAGCAGCTGCCGTACGAGGGCGAGGGCGTGCTGTGCCGCCGCGTGTCCCGCCCGCTCCAGCGGGCCGTCGCCGTGGGGCAGGACGGCGAGCACGGTGCCGGGCGCGCCGTCGGCCGCAGCCAGAGCGGCGGGGCCGGGGGCCTCGGTGACGTCGGCGGCGACTCCGGCGGCGGCGAGCAGGTCGGCGAACTCCCGGCCCGCGTCGTCGCCGAGGACGGTGAGCCGGCCCGGGTCCGGCCGGTCGCCGGTGGCGGGCCGCGGCTGCCAGTCGAGGCGGAACAGGTCGCCCGCGCCCCGGTCGGGCCGTACGCGCAGCCGTTCGGGGTCGATCTCGCGCAGGGTGAGGGAACCGATGGACGCGACGGGCCGCCCGGTGGCGTCGGCGACGTCGAGGGTGACGGTGTCCTCGCCGCGCAGGGCGAGCCGGACCCGTACGGCGGTGGCGCCGGTGGCGTGCAGGGTCACGTCACGCCAGGAGAACGGCAGCCGGCCGGCCGCGGAGTCGTCCAGCGGCAGGAAGGCGGTGGCGTGCAGGGCGGCGTCGAGCAGCGCGGGGTGCAGACCGTAGCGGGGGGCGTCGGCGTGTGCCTGTTCGGGCAGGGCGATCTCGGCGTACACGTCGCCGTCGAGCCGCCAGGCGGCGCGCAGCCCCCGGAACACGGGCCCGTAGTCGAATCCCGCGGCCGCGAGGCGGTCGTAGGTGTCGTCGACGGGCAGTTCCTCGGCATCCGCGGGCGGCCAGGCGGCGAGCGGGGCGCCGTCGGGCTCCGGGTGGGCGCCGGGGGCGAGGACGCCGTCGGCGTGCAGGGTCCAGGGCCGGTCGGAGGCGGCGTCGGCGGGCCGGGAGTGCACGCCGAGCGGGCGGTTGCCGTCCGGATCGGGCGCGCCGACCCGCAGTTGCAGGGTGACGGCCTGCCCGGGGGTCAGCAACAGCGGTTCGACGAGGGTCAGTTCGGTCACCCGGTCGCAGCCCACGCGGTCCGCGGCGAGCAGCGCCAGGTCGAGGTGGGCGGTGCCGGGCAGGACGGTGGTGCCACCGACGGCGTGGTCGGCGAGCCACGGCTGGTCCGTCACGGAGAGCCGGCTGGTGAAGACGTGGCCGTCGGCGTCGGCGAGGTCGACGCGGGCTCCCAACAGCGGGTGTCCGGCGTCGGCGAGGCCCGCCGCGGCCAGGTCTCCCGCGTTCCGGCCGCCCGTGGAGGGCCAGTAGCGCTCGCGCTGGAAGGCGTAGGTGGGCAGGTCGACGATCCCGCCGGAGCCGCCGGTGGCGGCGCTCCAGTCGACGTCGGCGCCGTGGGCGTGGGCGCGCGCGAGTCCGGCGAGCAGGCTGCCCGTCTCGTCCTGGCCGGGACGCAGCAGGGCGAGGGCGGCGGTGCCGGCCGGGTCGGCGACGGCGTCGGCGACCAAGGCCGTCAGGGTGCCGTCGGGGCCGATCTCCAGGTAGCGGCGGACCCCGGCGTCCTGGAGGGCGCGCACGCCGTCGTGGAAGCGGACGGCCCGGCGCACGTGCCGGACCCAGTGGTCGGGCGAGGCGAGTTCGCCGGGAGCGGCCGGCCGGCCGGTGACGTCGGAGACCACGGGGACGAGCGGCTCGTGGTACTCCAGCGTGGCGGCGACCTCGCGGAATTCCTGGAGCATGGGCTCCATCAGCGGCGAGTGGAAGGCGTGGCTGACGCGCAGCCGCCTGGTGCGCAGGCCGCGTTCCTCGATCCGGGCGGCGACCTCCCGTACGGCGCTCTCCTCGCCGGAGATCACCACGGAGCGGGGGCCGTTGACCGCGGCCAGGCCCACCTCGTGCTCCCGGCCCTCCAGCAGGGGCAGGACCTCGTCCTCGGCGGCCTGGAGGGCGACCATGGCGCCGCCCTCGGGGAGGGCGTCCATCAGCCGGCCGCGGGCCGCGACCAGGGTGCAGGCGTCGGTGAGGGAGAGGACTCCGGCGGCGTGCGCGGCGGCCAGGGAACCGATGGAGTGACCCAACAGGTGGTCGGGGGTCACACCGAGGCTGCGGACGAGCCGGTACAGGGCGACTTCGAGCGCGAACAGGGCCGGCTGCGCGTACCCGGTGCGGTCCAGCGGCGCTCCGGCGTCGCCGAGGACGGTCTCGCGCAGCGGGGTGCCGAGGACGTCGGCGCCGAAGTGGGCGCACACCTCGTCGAAGGCGTCCGCGAAGACCGGGAAGGCGCCGTACAAGTCGCTTCCCATGCCGGGTCGTTGGGCGCCCTGGCCGGTGAAGAGGAAGGCGGTCCGCCCGCCGCGGGCGGCGGCGCCGGTCCCGTCGGGCGGGGTGGCGCCGGAGGCGAGCCGGGTCAGGCCGGCGAGCAGGTCGTCGCGTCCGGTACCGAGGAGCACCGCGCGGTGTTCGAAGACGGGGCGGGTGGTGGCCAGGGAGTGGCCGAGGTCGGCGGCGGACAGCTCGGGGTGCCGCAGGGCGTGGTCGAGCAGGTTCTCCGCCTGGGCGCGCAGCGCCTCGGGGGTGCGGGCGGACAGCGGCCAGGCGGTCGTCCGGTGGGTGACCGGCCGCCCCGCGGCGGGCGGGGCCTCGGCGGCGTTGTTCGGCGGGGCCTGGTCCGGGACGGGCGGGGCCTCTTCCAGGATGACGTGGGCGTTGGTGCCGCTGAAGCCGAAGGAGGAGACGCCCGCGCGCCGGGGGCGGCCCTCCTCGCGCCGCCACGGCCGGGTCTCGGTCAGCAGGCGTACGGCGCCGGAGGTCCAGTCGACCCGGCTGGAGGGCCGGTCGGCGTGCAGGGTGCGGGGCAGTCGGCCGTGGTGGAGCGCCAGCACGGTCTTGATGACGCCGGCGACCCCCGCGGCGGCCTGGGTGTGGCCGAGGTTGGACTTCACCGAGCCCAGCCACAGGGGCCGTTCCCGGTCCTGGCCGTAGGTGGCGAGGAGTGCCTGTGCCTCGATGGGGTCGCCGAGGACGGTGCCGGTGCCGTGTCCCTCCACGGCGTCGACGTCGGCCGGGGTGAGCCCGGCGTCGGCCAGCGCGGCCCGGATCACCCGTTCCTGCGACGGACCGTTGGGGGCGGTCAGGCCGTTGCTGGCGCCGTCGGAGTTCACGGCGCTGCCGCGCAGCACGGCGAGCACCCGGTGTCCGTTGCGCCGGGCGTCGGACAGCCGCTCCACCAGCAGCATCCCGGCGCCCTCGCCCCAGCCGGTGCCGTCCGCCCCGTCGCCGTAGGCCTTGCAGCGGCCGTCCGGCGCGAGACCGCGCTGGCGGCTGAACTCCAGGAACGCGGCCGGGGTCGACATCACGGTGACGCCGCCCGCGAGCGCCAGGTCGCACTCCCCCGCGCGCAGCGCCCGAGCCGCCCAGTGCAGGGCGACCAGGGAGGACGAGCAGGCGGTGTCGACGGTGACGGCGGGGCCCTCCAGGCCGAGGGTGTAGGAGATGCGGCCGGAGACCACGCTGGCGGCGTTGCCGGTGCCGAGGTAGCCGTCGACGTCGTCCGCGGACATGCGCAGCAGGGCCGTGTAGTCCTGCCCGTTGGTGCCGGCGAAGACGCCCGTGCGGGAGCCGCGCAGGGTCCGCGGGTCGACGCCTGCTCGCTCCACGGCCTCCCAGCACACCTCGAGGAGCAGCCGCTGCTGCGGGTCCATGGCCAGGGCCTCGCGCGGAGAGATGCCGAAGAAGGCGGGGTCGAACCCGTCGACGCCGGACAGGAAGCCGCCGGTGCGGGTGTAACTGGTGCCCTCGTGGCCGGGGTCGGGGTGGTACAGCGAGGCGAGGTCCCAGCCGCGGTCCTCGGGGAATCCGGTCAGGCCGTCGCCGCCGGAGACGAGCAGGTCCCACAGCCGTTCGGGCGTGTCGGCGCCGCCGGGGAGCCGGCAGGCCATGCCGACGACGGCGACGGGTTCGTCCTTGCCGGCCTGCGCGGGCCGGGGCGCGGTGGTGACGGGACGGGCGGATCCGTCACCGGCCGGCAGCGAGCGCAGCAGGTGCGCGGCGAGGGCGGCCGGGGTGGGGTGGTCGAAGGCGACGCCGGCCGCGAGCCGCAGGCCGGTGCGGCGTTGCAGCGCGTTGCGCAGGTCGACGGCGGTCAGCGAGTCGAAGCCGAGGTCGCGGAAGGCGCGTTCGGGATCGGCGGCGGGGGCGTCCGCGGCGTGCCCGAGAACGGCGGCGATCTCCGCCTGGAGGAGCCGGAGGACGGCGGCGGGCCGCTCGGCGGCGGGCAGTGCGGCGAGGGTACGGGCCAGTCGTCCGCCCGGCCTGGCGGGCCCGGCGGTACGGCGCGCGGAGACGGCCGGGTCGCGCAGCAGGGCCGGGGTGGGGGTGGTGGCGGTCCGCGCGGTGGCCAGGTCCAGCCGGACCGGCAGGAGCACCGGGCGGTCCTGGGCCGGCGCGAGGTCGAGCAGGCGCAGGGCGTCGGCGGTGGGCAGCGGCGCGATGCCCGCACGGGCCATCCGGGTGCGGTCGGCGTCGCCGAGCCCGGCCGTCATGCCGCTCTCCTCGGCCCACAGGCCCCAGCCGAGGGCGAGCGCGGGCCGTCCCTGTGCCCGCAGGGTGGCGGCCAGCGCCTCCAGGAAGGCGTTGGCGGCGGCGTAGTTGCCCTGGCCGGGTCCGCCGAAGGTGGCGGCGGCGGACGAGAAGAGCACGAACGCCGTCAGGTCCAGGTCCCGGGTCAGCCGCTCCAGATGCACGGCGGCGTCCGCCTTGGGCCGCAGCACGGCGGACAGCCGGTCCGGGGTCAGCGCGGGGATCACCCCGTCGTCGATCACCCCGGCGGCATGGAAGACGGCGCCGAGGGGATGCGGTTCGGGTACGGCGTCCAGGAGCGCCGCGAGCGCGGCGGGGTCGGCCACGTCGCAGGCGGCCACGGTCACCTCGGCACCGGCCCGTTCGAGCTCGGCGCGCAGCTCCGTGGCTCCGGGTGCCTGCGGGCCGCGGCGGCTGGTGAGCAGCAGATGCCGTGCTCCGTGCGCGGTGACCAGGTGCCGGGCGACGGCCGCGGCGACGGTGCCGCCGGCACCGGTGATCAGCACGGTCCGCTCCGGATCGAGGAGCGGTCGCGTGGAGCCGTCCGGGTGGTGCCGGGTGAGGCGGGCGGCGTGGAGGCGGCCGGACCGCAGGGCGATCTCCGTCTCCCCGCGGTGCGCGGCCTCGCAGATCGCGGCGAGGAGCGCCTCCGGGTCGGTGCCGGTGTGCGTGGGGGTGCCGGGGCAGGTGCCGGGGCCGGTGTCCGTGGGGGCACCACTGCCGGTGCTGGTGTCGGTGTCCGTGGGGACGCCGGTGTCGGTGTCCGTGTCCACGAGGAGGAAGGACCCCGGGTTCTCCGACTGTGCCGAGCGCACCAGGCCGCGCACGGTGGCCGCGGCGAGATCGGCGACCGGCTCACCGGGGCGGACGGCCACCGCGTTCCGGGTGAGCAGGACCAGCCGGGCGCCTGCCGTGCGTTCCTCGGCCTGCCAGCGCTGGAGCAGTTCCAGGGCCGCGGCGGCCGACTCGTGCACGGCGGCGGGCAGTTCCGCGTCGGCTCCCCGCAAGGACACGAGCACCAGGTCCGGCACGGAGGCGCCGGGGGCGGCCAGGGCGGTGAAGAAGGCGTCCGGGTCCGGGTGGCGCTCGGCGTCCGCGGGGGCCGGTCCGGCGCCCACGACGGCCACCGTGGGCCGGTGTGCGGGGGCGGGGGCCGCGGGCAGCGCGGTCCAGTCGACCACGAACAGATCGTCACCGGCCGGGGACGGGACGGTCAGGGGCAGTTCGTCCACGGGGGTGAGGGTGACCGCGCCGACGGTGGCGACCGGGGTGCCGGACTCGTCGGCGAGGTCCAGTCGCAGTGCGCCGTCGGGGCGGGGCCGGAGCCTGACCCGCAGCGCCTCGGCGCTGCCCGCGTGCAGCGTGCAGTCCCGCCATGTCACGGCGAATCCGCCGGGGTGGCCGAGCGCGGCGGCGGCGTGCAGGGCCGCGTCGAGCAGCGCCGGGTGCAGCGCCACCCGCAGGGCGTCCGCGCGGAACTCCTCCGGTACGGCGACCTCGGCGTACGTCTCGTCGCCGGCCCGCCACACCGCGGTGAGCCCCCGGAAGGCGGGACCGTGGTCCAGGCCGCGGGCCCGCGCCGCCTCGTAGATCTCCTCGATCTCGTCGGCGTCCAGGGCGTGGGCACCGGGCGGCGGCCAGGCGCCGTCCGGTGCGTCGTGCCCGTCCAACGCGTCCTGCGCGTCCTGCGCGTCCTGCTCCAGCTGATCCGGCTGCTCCGGCGTGGCACCGGCCGGCGCGAGGACACCTCGGGCGTTGCGGGTCCAGGGCCGGTCGGACGCGCTCGCGTCCTCCTCCGCCGGGCCGGCGGCGACCGGGGCGGGCCGGGAGTGGCAGGCGAACGCCCTGACGCCGTCCTCGTCCGGGCCGTCGAGGACGACCTGGATCTCCACGGGCCGGTCGCCGTCCAGGACGAGGGGCCGCTCCTGGTCGAGCTCGACGACATGGTGGCATCCCACGAGTCCGCCGAGATGCAGGGCGAAGTCGACGTACGCGGCCGTGGGCAGCACGGTGACGCCCGCCGCGGTGTGGTCGGCCAGCCAGGGGTGCGTGCGGGTGGAGAGCACGGTGGTGGACAGCACCGAGGACGAGTCCGCCAGGGTCACCGCGGCCCCGAGGAGCGGATGCCCGCCGCCACGCCGTCCGGTGCCGGGCGCCGGATCGAGCCAGAAGCGTCGCTGCTGGAACGCGTAGGTGGGCAGTTCGACGGTCCTGCCGCCGGGGAACAGCGCGGACCAGTCCGGGCTGCTGCCGTGCGCGTGCAGCGTGGCGACGGCGTGCAGCAGGGTCGCCGCCTCCGGTGCCTCGCTGCGCAGCGTGGGGGCCAGGACGCGCTGGTCGTCGTCGAGCAGGGTGCGGGCGAGCGCGGTGAGCGTGGCGTCCGGCCCGAGTTCGACGAACCGTGTCACCTTGCTCCGGGCGAGGGTGCGGACGGCGTCGGCGTAGCGGACGGTGCGGCGGACGTGGCGGACCCAGTGGTCCGGGGACATCAGCTCCTCGGCGCTCGCGGCCTCGCCGGTGACGGTGGAGACGACGGGCAGCCCCGGGCGCCCGTAGGTCAGGCTCTCCGCGACCTCGCGGAAGGCCGCGAGCATCGGTTCCATCAGCGGGGAGTGGAAGGCGTGGCTGACGCGGAGGGCCGTGGTCCTGCGGTCCTGGGCGCGGAAGTGCGCGGCCACCTCGTCCACCGCGTCGCGGGCACCGGCGACCACGACGGCTCGCGGGCCGTTGACCGCGGCGACGCCCACCGTGTCGTCCAGCAGCGGGAGGACTTCCTCCTCGGAGGCCTGTAGCGCGACCATCGCCCCGCCCCCGGGCAGGGCCTGCATCAGCCGGCCCCGCGCCACGACCAGACGGCAGGCGTCGGCCAGCGACCACACTCCGGCCACATGGGCCGCGGCGATCTCACCGATGGAGTGACCCGCGACCAGGTCCGGGCGCACGCCCCAGGACTCCAGGAGCCGGAACAGCGCCACTTCGAGCGCGAACAGGGCGGGCTGGGCGAACTCGGTCCGGTCCAGCCGCTCGGCGTCCTCACCGAAGACGGTCTCCCGCAGACTGAAGGGCAGTTCGGCGTCCACCGCGTCGACGGTCTGTGCGAAGACGGGATACGTCTCGTACAACTCCCGTCCCATGCCAAGGCGTTGGGAACCCTGTCCGGCGAACAGGAACGCCGTGCGCCCGCGCAGCGCCGTACCCCGCACCACCCGTGCGTCCGCCTCGCCGGCCGCCAACGCGGCCAGCCCGGACCGCAGTTCGTCCACGCCGGCGCCCACGATCACGGCACGGTCCTCGAACAGTGACCGTGTCACCGCCAGCGACAGCCCCACGTCGACGGCGGAGCCGTCGGTGCGGTCCAGCAGCCTCGCCGCCTGCGCCCGCAGCGCCCCTTCCCCGCGTGCGGAGAGCGGCCACAGCACCACGCCGCCGTCGCCGGTGTCCGGCCGAGCGGCTGCGGGTTCCCCGGCCGGCCCGGCCTCCTCCAGGACCACGTGCGCGTTGGTGCCGCTGACGCCGAAGGCGGAGACGCCCGCGCGGCGTGGCCGGCCTTCCTCCGTGCGCGGCCACTGCCGGGCCTCGGCCAGCAGCGCGACCCGGCCCGCCGACCAGTCGACGTGACGGGAGGGGGCGTCGACGTGCAGCGTGCGCGGGAGCATCCCGTGCCGCATGGCCATGACCATCTTGATCACGCCGCCGACCCCGGCGGCGGCCTGGGTGTGCCCGATGTTGGACTTCAACGAGCCGAGCCAGAGCGGGTGTTCACGGTCGCGTCCGTAGGTGGCGAGCAGGGCCTGCGCCTCGATCGGATCGCCCAGTGTGGTGCCGGTGCCGTGGGCCTCCACCGCGTCCACGTCGGCGGCCGACAGACCCGCGCTCGCCAGGGCGGCCCGGATGACCCGCTGCTGCGCGGGACCGTTCGGCGCCGTCAGGCCGCTGCTGGCACCGTCCTGGTTGACGGCGCTGCCCCGGATCACGGCCAGCACCCGGTGCCCGTTGCGCCGGGCGTCCGACAGCCGCTCCAGCAGGAGCAGGCCCGCGCCCTCGCCCCAACCGGTGCCGTCCGCCGCGTCCGCGAAGGACTTGCAGCGGCCGTCGGGGGAGAGTCCGCGCTGGCGGCTGAACTCGGTGAAGGTGACCGGGGTGGACATCACGGCGACACCGCCCGCCAGCGCCAGCGAGCACTCGCCGGCCCGCAGCGCCCGGCAGGCCAGGTGCAGGGCGGCCAGGGAGGAGGAGCAGGCCGTGTCCACGGTGATCGCCGGGCCCTCCAGGCCCAGGGTGTAGGCGACCCGTCCGGACGCGATGCTGCCCGCGCTGCCGTTGCCGATGAAGCCTTCGAGACCGGGCGGGGGCGCGTCGAACCGGGAGCCGTAGTCGTTGTACATGACCCCGACGAAGACGCCGGTGGGGCTGCCGCGCAGGGTGCCGGGGTCGAGTCCGGCCCGCTCCAGCGCCTCCCAGGAGATCTGCAGCAGCAGGCGCTGCTGCGGGTCGGTGCCGAGGGCCTCGCGGGGCGACATGCCGAAGAAGTCGGGGTCGAAGTCCGCGGCGTCGTGCAGGAAGCCGCCCTCGCGGGTGTAGCAGGTGCCCGGGTGCTCGGGGTCGGGGTGGTAGAGGGCCGGGACGTCCCAGCCGCGGTCCTCCGGGAAGGGCGTGATGGCGTCGGTGCCGTCGGCGACCAGTCGCCACAGGTCCTCGGGGGCGCGTACGTCACCCGGGTACCGGCAGGCCATGGAGACGATCGCGACGGGTTCGCGGTCCTTCGTCTCCAGCTCGCGCAGGCGGCCGGTGGTGCGGTGCAAATCGGCGGTGACCCGCTTCAGATAGTCCCGCAGGCGGTCTTCGCTCACAGCTCGGCCCCCAGACCCGGGTCGCACACCACGGCGGAGAGCGGTGGCAGGCCCGCTGCGCTCGGATCGGTAGACAACACCGGTATCTCCTCAGGCTCGGACACCCACGCTCTGGGCATGGCTCCTCGAACACCTCGAACGCGGCCCAGTCTGGGGGCGCCCGGGCGGTCCACGGCCGCTTGACCTCCGACTCTGAAAAATCCCCTAGTTGCCCACGGCACCGGCCGGGCGGCGGGCGGCACCGGCAAATCCCTAGAGTTGCGCGGCTTTCCTGGCCCTCGTTCCGCCCGGCGTGCTGCGCTGAGGCCGCTTACGGCCCGCCTCCGTGCGGCCCGCCCTACGAGAGGGGTTCCCGATGACTGCCGTGCCCGCTCCTGTCGGCCCTGAGGTGGCCGCGCCGCCCGAGGTGGGTCTCGACGGTGGTGCGACCCTGCTGGCCTGGCTGCGGCGGATGCGCGACGAGCAGCCGGTGTGGTGCGATCCGGCGGGCCGCTACCACGTCTTCCGTCACGAGGACGTCCAGCGGATCAGCTCCGACCCGGCGGCCTTCTCCTCGGACACGGTGACCCGGCTGTCGGGCGGTGAGCGGCAACCGCCGGGCGGCACGCTGCTGTTGCTGGACCCGCCCCGGCACGGCAAGCTGCGGCGGCTGGTGAGCAAGGTCTTCACCGCGAAGATGATCAACGAGCTGGCCCCGCGGATCACCGAGGTGGCCACCGAGCTGCTCGACGGTCTCGACGGCGGCGACCGCTTCGACGTGATCGAGGCGTTCGCCAACCCGCTGCCGGTCATCGTGATCTCCTCCCTGCTCGGTGTGCCGCCCTCGGACCGCCCGCTGTTCCAGGTGTGGGCCGACAACCTGCTGACCGTGGACTGGGAGACGCCCGAGGGCGCCGAGGTCATGGGCCGGACCGTGCAGGAACTGGACGCCTATCTGCGCCGGCATGTCGCCGAGCGGCGGGCGCGCGAGTACGACGACCTGATGAGCCTGCTGGTACGGGCCGAGGTCGACGGGGAGAGCCTCGACGACGACGACGTGGTGAGCTTCGCCGCGCTGCTGCTGCTCGCCGGTCATGTCACCACCGCCGTACTGCTCGGCAACATGCTGCTGACGCTCGACCGGGAGGAGGGCGTGCAGGCCGGGCTGCGCGCCGACCGCGCGGGGATCACGCCGTTCACCGAAGAGGTGCTGCGCTGCCGGCCGCCGTTCCTGAAGATCGAACGGGTGCCGACGGCTGCCGTGGAGATCGCCGGGGAGAAGGTCCCGGAGAACGCGATGGTGTACCTCTGGCTGCTGTCGGCCAACCGCGACGAGCGGGTCTTCCCGGAGCCGGACCGCTTCCTGCCGGGCCGCTCCAACGCCAGGCAGCTCGCCTTCGGGCACGGCATCCACTACTGCCTGGGCGCCCCGCTGGCCCGTATGGAGGGGCAGATCGCGCTCGACCTGATGCTCGACCGCTACGCGGGCATCCGGGTCGACCGCGACGCGCCGCTGTCCTACTTCGACAACCGGGTCAACGTCTTCGGCCTTCGGCGGCTGCCCCTCACGGTCCGCCGGGCCTGAGCGGCACACCCCGGCGGACGCACACCACCAGACGGAGGACTCATGGCCTACGAGCCGAAACCACCTGTGATACCGACCGACCGCATCTGCCCCTTCGACCCCGATCCGGAGTACCGCCGGCTGCGCGCGGAGGAACCGATCAGCCCGGTCACCTTCGACATCGCGCCGGGCCGCGACGACGGCTGGCTGGTGACCCGGCACGACCATGTGCGGGCCATCATGACCGACCCCCGGTTCAGTCACCGCGCGGAGCTGCTGGCGCTCGTGGCGTCCCCGCCGTTCGAGGTGGAGAAGTACGAGCCGCAGCCGTCGGGACCGGGCTCCTTCGTCCGGATGGACGCCCCTGACCACACGCGCTACCGGCGGTTGCTGACGGGCTTCTTCACGGTCCGCAGGATCCAGGAGTACGAGCCGACGCTGGCCGGGATCATCGACGACGTGCTCGACGAGATGGCCGGTCTCCAGCCGCCGGTGGATCTGCTGCCGGCGTTCGTGCAGAAGGTCGTGTACCGGTCGGTGCACTCGGTGATGGGTGTGCCGGAGGAGGACATCGCCGAGCTCGACAAGCACTTCTCGGCGATCATGCGGATCGACTACACGCTCGAGGAGTTCGTCGAACACAACACGGCGCTGGACCAGACCCTGGCCCGTGTGGTCAAGGACCTGTTCGCCGAGCCGAACGACAAGCTGCTCGGCAAGCTGGTCAAGACGGGTGAGCTGACCGAGGAGGAACTGGCGAACATCGCCTGGATCACCATCGGCGGCGCGCTGGACACCACGCCGAACATGCTGGGTCTCGGCACGTTCGCGCTGCTGGAGCATCCCGAGCAGCTGGAGAAGGTCCGCAGGCGGCCGGAGCTGATGGAGCGGGCGGTGGAGGAGCTGCTGCGCTATCTGACGATCTCCCACATGGGCGCGAGCCGGGTGGCGCTGGAGGACGTGGAGATCGGCGGACGGACCATCGAGGCCGGGCAGACCGTGGTGCTGTCCCTGCCGGCCGCCAACCGGGATCCGGAGCAGTTCGAGAACCCGGAGGTCTTCGACGTCACCCGGCCGTCGCGGCGCCACCTGGCCTTCGGCTTCGGCATCCACCAGTGCCTGGGGCAGCATCTGGCCCGGGCGACCCTGCGCATCGGCTTCCAGAAGCTCTTCGACCGCTTCCCGGACCTGCGGCTGGCGGCCGATCCGCAGGAGATCCCGCTGCGGGACAAGGCGATGCACTACGGCGTGTACGCGCTGCCCGTCACCTGGGGGTGAGGGCACCCCCGTGGCCGGCACCGCGGGCCGTCCCGGACAGGGGCGGCCCGCGGTGCCGGCTCCGGCGCGCGCCGCCGGAGCTACCGCGTCGCCGAGTAGGCGCTCAGGTGGGACATGCGGGGCCACGTCGTGCGCCAGGGCCGGCGCAGTCCCTCGCAGACCCAGATGGGGGTGCCCCAGTTGAGGTTGTGCACCCGGTCCGCGTTGGTGACCGTGCCGCGCCGGCGCACGCTGGTGAAGAACCGCCGCAGGAAACGGGCGTCCGCGCCGACGAAGACCACGGTCGCGGTGTCGTCGGCCGGGCGGCGCAGGTACCAGTAGCCGCGGTGGCCGCTGTACGGCCGCGGCAGACCGAGCCCGGGGCCGAACCGGTCGAGGGCGCCCGCCTGGTCGTACCGGTCGGTGATCAGCAGGGCCCGGCGGCGCCGGTCGGCGGGCAGCCGGCGGTGGACACGGGCCACCGAGGCGGCCAGGTCGGGCCAGCCGACGGTCTCCATCGCCAGCCGGTCGGCGGAGGACCGGGAGAGCCGCTGGACCGGGTAGAGCGGCAGCACCTGCACCGCCAGGACCGCCGACACCAGGTAGACCACGGCCGTCGACCACACGCGCGGGCGGGTGGCGCGCAGACCCTGCACAGCCGTGGCGCCGGCCGCCCACAGGACGGCGAACAGCCCGGCGACGTAGTACGGCCGTCCGTGGACGACGAGGTAACAGGCGCACAGTCCGGCGAAGGTCAGGGCGAGGAACCGGTAGGGGCGGGCCCGGCGCGCGACCAGCAGCCATCCCAGCCCGCAGCACAGGAGGACCGCGCCGGCCAGTCCGGCGGCCGAGAGGACCGTGGGCAGGAACATCGCCCGGCCGCCCTCCTCGCCGGCGACCTCCTGGGCGATGACCTCGGTCATGGCCAGTTGCGGCCAGCCGGCGCGGGCCTGCCACAGCAGTCCCGGTACGGCGGTGAGCAGGGCTCCGGCCGCCGAGGCCCACAGCAGCGGGCGGCGCAGCAGGTCCCGGGGCCCCGCGAGGAGCAGGGCCGCGAACAGTACGGCCCACAGGCCGACGCTGAGGAACTTGACCTGGAGGGAGACGGCGGCGGTCAGGCCGAGCAGGGGCAGCAGCCGGTCGCGCCGGGTGCGGATCCAGCGCACCAGCAGCCAGACGCCGGCCGTGGTCAGGAAGATGTCCAGGGTGGCGGTGATGAGCAGATGGCCCATCTGCAGCATGACCGGCGAGACGGCGTACGCACCGGCGGTGGCGAGCTGGGCCGCGCGCCGGCCGCCCAGTTCCCGGGCCGTCAGGGCGGCGGTCAGCACGCCGAGCGCGGTGAGGGCCGCGGCCGGTGCGCGCAGCACCGGCAGCGAGCCGGGGGACACGGTGTCGAGGGCGTGGGTCAGCAGCGGCAGCAACGGCGGCTGGTCTGCGTATCCCCAGGCGGGGCTGCGGCCGGCGGCGAGGAAGTACAGCTCGTCGCTGAAGTAGCCGAAGCGGTCCGCGGTGCGCAACAGCAGGGCCGCGGTGACGCAGGCGAGGGCGCACACCGGCAGCAGGGCCAGGGGCGGGAGCGGGGTGGCCGCCGGCGGTGCGGCGGGGACGCGGGTACGGGGGGTGGCGCCGGGAGGCCGGTACCCGCCGTCGCGGTGGGTCGCCTCGTCCCGGGCTGTGGGGGGCATCGTCGCTTCCTCGATCCTGTGGGGTTCGCGGTGGAAGGCACGTGGAGCTCTGCGCGTCGAACCTACGGTCGGCGGCCGGCACCGGAACGGCGTGTTCCCCTCAACGGGCCCGGGAGTAGGGGCGATTCCCTAGTCTTCGGCGCCCCTGGTGGCCCCGGCCGTGGCGGCTGTGCTGGTGTGGAGGTTCCGAACCGCCCTTGGGCCCACCCGCTCGCGCCGCGGTTCGGCCCTGCCCGGCCGACCTGCGGTGGACGCGTTCACCGCGCCCTGTCACTCCCCCGGCCCGGCCCCGATCCCTCAACCGATCACGGAGAGACGACAGTCGAGTGATGGACCTTCAGTTCATGTGCGGCGGGGCCGGCTCACGGCCCCGCACGGTCAGGGCGTACGCGTCATGACGGCGGCGATCGTCGCGGACGGCGTCCGCAAGCGGTACGGGGACATCCAGGCCGTCGACGGAGTCTCGCTGCACATCGAGGCGGGCGAGTTCTACGGCATCCTGGGTCCCAACGGCGCGGGGAAGACGACCACTCTGGAGATTCTGGAGGGCGTCCGCGAGCCCGACGAGGGCCGGATCGAGCTGTTCGGCGAGAGCCCCTGGCCGCGCAATCCCAGGCTGCTGAGACGGATCGGCGTGCAGTTCCAGGCGTCGTCGTTCTTCGACAAGCTCACCACGCGCGAGACCATCTGCCTGTTCGCGTCCTTCTACCGGGTCGGTGTCCGGCAGGCCGACGCGATGCTGGAGCGGGTCGGCCTCACCGAGTTCGGCGCCGTGCCGGCCGACAAGCTCTCCGGCGGCCAGGCGCAGCGGCTGTCGATCGCCTGCGGTCTGGTGCACGACCCGGAGATCGTCTTCCTGGACGAACCCACCGCCGGTCTGGACCCGCAGGCCCGCCGCAATCTGTGGGACCTGCTGCGGGACGTCAACGAGGAGGGCCGCACCCTGGTCCTCACCACGCACTACCTGGACGAGGCCGAGATGCTCTGCGACCGGGTGTCGGTGATGGAGAAGGGCAGGGTGCTCAAGACGGGCGCGCCGGCGGCCCTGATCCGCGAGCTGGACGACATGGTGCGGGTGAGTGTGGAGTCCGGGCTGGTCAAGGCGGACACGCTGCGCGGCCGGTTGGTGGCGGCCGGGGTGGACAACGCGGTGGTGGAGGACGACGGGATCACGCTGTCGATCGCCACCCACTCCCCCGGGCCGGTGCTGTCGATCCTGGCCGACCACCGGGCGCTGCGCAGCCTCCAGGTGCGCGGCGCCACTCTGGAGGACGTCTTCCTCCAGCTGACCGGACGGGAGTACCGCGCGTGAGCATCGACGAGACGTCCTCCCGCTCCTCCGGAGCGGCCGCGAAGGCCCCGGCGGAGCAGGAGAAGGCGGCGGCCAAGGCCGGTCCGGGCCGCAAGGGCCCGGTCAGGGACAGACGGCTGAACCCGATCCGCGAGCTGGCCCGGGCGATGATCCTGAGCGTCCTGCGGGACAAGGGCACGATCTTCTTCCTGATGATCTTCCCCATCCTGTTCCTGATGCTGTTCGGCTCGTTGTTCAAGAGCGACGGGACCTCGCACATCAAGGTGGCCCAGGTCGGCGAGGTGCAGGTGCTGGACTCGCTCACCGGTGCCCAGCGGGACCAGCTGTCCAAGGCCGCCACGATCACCAAGGTGAAGAGCGAGTCGGCGGCGCTGGAGAAGGTGCGCCAGGGGGACTACGACGCGCTGGTCGAGCAGGACGGTGACACCGTCGTGCTGCGCTACAGCCTGGCCGACTCGGTCAAGGGGGCTTCGGCCCGGGCGACCCTGAACGCGGTGCTGGAGCAGGCGAACCTGGCCGCGACCGGCATGGCCGCCAAGTACACGCTGAAGGCCAGTCAGGTCGAGGACGAATCGGTCAAGCCCATCCAGTACCTGACCCCTGGTCTGCTGGGCTTCGCCGTCGCCACCAGCGCGGTGTTCAGCACCGCACTGACGCTGGTGACGCTGCGCCGCAAGAAGATCCTCCAGCGGATGCAGCTGTCGCCGATCCGCCCCTGGGAGGTGGTGGCCGCCCGGATCTCCATGACCATGCTCATGGCACTCACGCAGACGGCCCTGTTCCTGGCGGTGGCGACCCTGCCGTACTTCGGTCTCCAGCTGACCGGCAACTGGTGGCTGGTGGTGCCGTTGGTGGTGTGCGGGACGCTGGCCCTGATGTCGCTGGGCCTGCTCATCGGCTCGCTCACCAGGACCGAGGAGTCCGCGGGCGGTCTCGCCCAGCTGCTGGTGCTGCCGATGTCACTGCTGTCCGGATCGTTCTTCTCGCTGGACAGCGCCCCGGAGTGGGTGAGGGCGGTGTCGTACGTGATGCCGCTGCACTACCTCGTGGAAGGCGGCGAGTCGGTGCTCAGCCGGGGCGGCGGGGTGCTGGACGTGCTGCCCACGATGGGCGGCATGCTCGCCTTCGCCGCCGTGGTGACCGGGGTGACGCTGCGGTTCTTCAAATGGAACGAAGGGTGAGCCGGCGCTGACGGACGACGTCCGGGGCCCTCTGCCGCGTGGGTGCGGCGGAGGGCCCCGGACGTCTTCCCCGCCACAGCCTGACGTCCGGGGTCCGGGTGTCACGCGCGGTCGCCGCCCTGCCAGCCGTCGTGGTGCAGGACTTCTTCGAGCGGCCGCCGCGGCCCGGGCCGGAAGGTGGTGCGCAGCGGATACGCCGTCGGCAGCAGGGCGCCCTGGCGGACGGTGGGCGGCAGACCCAGCAGGTCGGCGACCTCCCGCTCGCGGTCCAGATGGACGGCCGTCCAGGCGGTGACCAGGCCCCGGCTGCGGGCGGCCAGCGCGTAGTTCCAGGCGGCGGGCAGCAGCGACCCCCAGAACCCGGCCTGGTTGCCCTCCGGCAGCCGGCCGTCGGCCGGTTCGAGGCAGGGGATGACCAGGACCGGCACCCGGTGCAGCCGCTCGGCCAGCAGCCGGGCGCCGCCGAGCACGGAGCGGGTCCCCTCGGGCTGCTCGTCCAGCCGGCGCAGGGCGGCGCCGTTGCGGTCGTCGAAGGCGGCCCGGTAGACCTCGGCGACACCGGCGCGGATCCGCGGATCGGTGAGCATCAGCCAGTGCCATCTCTGGCGGTTGTTGCCGTTGGGGGCCTGCAGGGCGATGCGCAGGCAGTCCTTGACCAGTTCCGGGTCCACCGGGCGCTCCAGGTCCAGGCCGCGCCGCACGCAGCGGGTCGTGGTCAGCAGTTCCTCGCCCGACAGGGGAGGCGGAGCGGTCACGGCAGCACCACCGCCCGGACGGCCAGGGCGAGGTACGTCGTCACGACGAAGGCCATCGCGGTGGGCAGGGGCCAGCCGCCGCGTCGCGCGGTCAGGAACCGCCGGGTGCCCCAGGCCGGCAGGACCGCCGTCAGACAGGGCAGCAGCCCGAGCGCGCCGTCCGGCACGAACAGGACGACCTGGCAGGCGACCGCCCCGGCCGCGAGGCCGGCGGTGACCACCGCGCTGCCCCGGGGGCCGAGGCCGGCCGAGTACAGGCGTGCGCCGGGCTCCGCCTCCCAGGCGGTCTTGCGGGCGAACTCGAAGTGCAGGAACACACAGGCGCACAGGGCGAGCAGCAGCGCTCCGCGCCGGTCGGCGGTGACGGTCCCGGCGGCGGCCAGGGACCCGTACACATAGACGCCGAGCAGGACCTGCACCGGGTAGGTGACCGCGAGGTTGAGCAGCTGCCGGTCGCGTACCGCCGCCGAGAGGCGTTCCAGGGCGGCGAGGAACAGGCCGTAGCCGAGGGCGGCCAGGATCAGCAGGACGGCCGTGGCGGACAGCGCGGCGTTCAGGCCCGCCGCCACCGCGGTGAGGGCGGCCATCGCGCCGCGCAGCTCGGCGACGGTGATCGCACCGGTGACCAGCGGCCGGTCCGGGTGGTGGACACGGTCGTACGCGAAGTCCTTCCGCTCGTCCAGCATCCGCAGGAACAGCAGGGCGAGGACGACGCTGACGACCCGCACCCAGGTGGCGCCGGCGGGCCTCCAGGCCGTGCCGGTCAGGGACACGGCGGAGCCCTCCAGGGCGAGGACCCACAGCAGGCCGTAGGTGGCGTAGACGTGGGGCCGGAACCTGCGCAGCACGAACCGGCCCAGCCGGGCGGGGACGCGGGACACGGCGACGGTGCTCACGGCGGGGGGTTCCCCGTCCCGGGTACGGGGTCCGGTGTCTTCGGTGGTGGCGGGCGGCTCAGACACGGGCGTGTGCCGCCATGCTCGCGAGGGCGCCCGCCGGGCCGGCCGGGTCGCGGTCGGCGAACCCGACGCGGGCCTCGGCGACCAGCGCCCCGGGCTGGTGCAGGGTGCACTCGATGTCGGCTCCCGGCACCACCGGAGCGGTCCGGCACTCCAGCGGCAGGTCCATCTCGGCCAAGCGGCGGAAGCGGGCCCGCAGGCGGACGGGCAGCGCCGTGGGCGCGCGCACCGCGCCGTCGACCACGGCGGCGGTCAGGGCCAGTTGCCGGAAGGCCTCGAGTTCCAGCATGCCGGGGACGTGGTCGACCCAGTGGTCGTAGAGCGTCGGGTGCGTGGTCGCGGCCACCAGGCGGGCCGTGCGGACGCCGTCGTGGGCGGTGTGCGGGGGCGTGATCACCGCGTTGGCCCGGTGGCGCCGGCCGACCCGGCCCGGGTCGAGGGGGCGTCCGGGCAGCGCGACGGGGGGATCGGACAGGCCGAGCGCGCACCGCTGCCCGGCCCGCAGGCGGGTCCACGCCTGCGATGGCATCCACACGTAGTCGATGCGGGCCAGCAGGGCCTGACGGGTGCCGATGGCCGCGGTGAACCGCAGCCGCAGCCCGGTCACCCCGGTCCGGTCGCGGGTCCGGTGCTCGACACGGACGCCGATGACCGCTTCCGCGGGGGTGTCGCCGCGGACCAGGGCGGCGGGCTCGGGCACCTCGTACTCGACCGCCCGCAACAGGAACTTGTGGCCGAGGGGTACGTCGAGGTAGCGGTGGGCCACCACGAAGATGCCCTGGCGGCAGGCCTCCAGCAACAGCAGGGGGTCGTGATGGGTGCGGGGGCCGAGGACGTCGTCGTAGAAGGGGTGCAGGCGGGGAAGCTGTGCGGCCAGCCGCATCTCGTCCTCGCCGTGGCGCTCCGCGTCGGTCAGGAAGACCTCGGCGATCGCTGCCCGGTGCACCAGCTCCTTCGGGAGTGTCCGGGCGAACTGCATGGCGGCTCCTCGTTCAGTTCAGGGCGCCGCGGAGGGCGTCCAGGTGGCGGCGCCACTGGTCGACGCCGGCCCCGTCCAGCACCGGTGCGCGACCGGGCTGCCGCATGGGGAGCACCTTGGATCCGACGATGACCGTGTCCCACGGATCGATGTCGAGGCCGTGCTCCCAGGCGTGTTCCAGGAGGTGACGCGGGGTGGCGTCGGGGCCGAGGCCGGGCCGGCCGGAGAGTGCGGCGCGCAGGCGTTCGACGGCGGGCTCGAAGTCGAGGTCGCGGGGCTTGGTGTGGGCGTACAGCTCGTCGGCCAGGTCCAGGGCGTGCGCGCTGCGGTCCTCGCCCGCCAGCGCGGAGCGGAAGAGGCGGTCACGTCCGGCGTGGCCGAAGTGCACGGCCAGCTCGCGCAGCACGTCGGCGGGTTCGTCGGGGGTGTGCACGAGGTTGAGCAGGTAGCTGTAGCGGCCGAGCAGATGGCGGAGCTGGCCGGGCACCCGGGCTTCGGGGTCGGTCGGGCCCTTCAGCGCGGTGAGGCGGACCGAGGCCGGGATGTCGCTGTCGCGCCCGGGGCGGACGAGCAGGACGAGGGCGTCCGCGTCCTCCAGGAAGAGCGCGGCGAGCCGCCTGCGGTAGGGGGTGGCGAGGTTCCACTGGAAGTACCACAGGGAGCGGATCATGGTCCGGGTCAGCCGGGTGGTCGCCGCGCCGACGATCCGGAAGTCCTGCTCGGTCAGCCACTCCACGGCCGCGTCCAGCGTCCGCGCCACCACGGCGTCGGGTTTCAGCAGCAGCGCGGCGTGGCGATGGGCGAAGCCGGTGGCGTCGTCGGTGAGGGCGGCGAGCTGTTCGTAGCTCTCCTGGTAGTAGGTGTCCGCGCCGTAGAGCCGCTGTTTCCCGGGGTGGCACGTGAGCAGGGGCGAGACGGGGATGCCGTACGCCGGCTCGGGGTGGTCGGAGTGGGTCATCGCGGGGTGGTGCTCCCTTCCGTCGGGGCGGCGGTCGGTTCCCGGGGCGGCGGCGCGCCGAGGTAGCCGACCTTCAGGCAGTGGTCGAGGAGGCGGCGCAGGTAGGGGCGTCCGCCCGCGTACGCCGGACGGCCGCTGAAGGCGGCGGCCCGGCTGTCGTCGAAGCGGATCCGGCGCCGGAAGTAGGTGTCGTAGAGGGAGATGACACGGTCGTAGTAGGGGCGTTCGCGGTCGGACAGGGCCGACGGGGAGAACGCGGCCGGCGGGACGAACCTCGCCACCCGGAAGGACGGGTACTCGGCGAGGACGTCGGAGAAGTCCCGCAGGGTCAGCGTCTGGCCGACCGCGTGCAGGGTGAGGCCCTCGGCGTCCTCGAAGCGGGTGGTGGCCTCCGTCACCAGGTCGGCGACGTGGTCGACCGGCACGAGGTCCAGGGCGGCGTCGTAGTGCCCCGGTACGGTGCGCACCAGGCCCCTGGTGATGATCTTGAGCACGGGGTAGACGGTCTTGAAGTCGCGGGAGCGGCCGGTGCGGGCGGCGCCGGTGACGATGCTGGGGCGCACCACCGCCACCGGCAGGCCCTCCGCGGCGGCCTTGCGGACCAGGGTCTCCGCGGCCAGCTTGCTCTTCTCGTAGCCGTTGCCGGGCTGCTGGCCGACGTCGAGCTCGTCCTCCAGGGCCACGCCGTCGCGCTCCCCGCACACATAGGCCGTGCTGACGTGCACCAGCGGGGTGCGGTGGGCCAGGGCGAGGTCCAGGACGTGCCGGGTGCCGACGACGTTGATGCTCTCGTACCGCTCCTCGGGAAGTCCGAAGTCGGTGACGGCGGCGCAGTGCACGATCCGGTCGGCGGTGGCGACGAGCCGCCGGTCGTCCCCGGTGAGCCCGAGGCCGGGGCGGGTGACGTCGCCGGTGATCCGGGTGAGGGTGCCCGGGCCGGGGGCGAGTTTCCTGCCGTTGTTGCGGACGATGTCGCCGTTGCTGTGCAGCAGGGTGAGCACGGTGTGGCCCGCGCCGGTGAGCCGGGCGGTCACCTCCGCGCCCACGAAGCCGCTGGCGCCGGTCACCAGCACCGTCATCGTGTCGGCCATCGATCGATCCTCCAGAAGGGGTGGGACGGCGGCGTGGCTCAGGCAGCCTGGTGGGGCTGGGCCCCGTTGCTGGCGAGCAGGTCGCGGGCTTCCTCGAGGGGCAGTTCCGCGTCGAGGTAGGCGCCGATGCGCAGCCAGTCGTAGCCGAGCTCCAGGGTGGCCCGCCAGGTGTCCGCCGAGTCGAAGGAGAGGGGGAAGGCATCGGCGCCCGCCGTGCCCCGCACCAGGGCGACGTAGTCGCGCAGTTCGGCGAGGACCTCGCCACCAGCCTCCGCCGAGTCGATGGTGCGGCGCAGCAGTTCCTCGGCGCGGGCGCGGAACTGCCGGGCGGCGGGCGGCAGCAGGTCGATACGGCGGACCAGGTCGGAGTCGGCGGGCAGCGGGTTGACGCCGTACGCGCTGAACAGGCCGCGCAGCGCGGCGTGCACGGCGCGGCGGGCGGTGAGTTCGGCGACCCGCCACTGTCCGCGCTGGAGGGCCCCGGTCAGGTCCTCGATGGCGTTCTCGACGACGACGTTGGACCACACCAGGGCCATGGTGGCGGCGGCGAACCGTTCGGCGGGCAGCGGCACCAGGTCGATGGCGTCGGGGCCGCTGACGGCCGCGCCGCGCACCGAGAGCAGCGGCTGCGCGGTGGACGGCGGCGGGGTGACGGGGCCGGGGGGCGCGGCGAGCGGCAGCGTCGGGGTGACGGTGCCGCCGCCCTTCCAGGCCAGCCGGACCAGCCCGTAGCGCACGAACGCGGCCAGCAGCGGGCCGGGGCGGGTGACGCCGGTGTCCGAGGCCGCGGCCAGGACCTGGGGCAGCGGCCGGCCCGGGACGAGGGAGCGCCAGACCGCTCCGGCGCGCTCGCCGAGGGCGAACACCTCGCGCCGGCCGCGGACGACGTGCACGCGCTCGTCGGTCTGCCAGGTGGTCACCCCGGCGACGCGTTCGACGGTGAGCCGCTCGGGGCGGCAGGGGACGCCGGTGAGGCCGAGTTCGCCGGCGAAGGCGAGGCAGGCGGTCAGGTGCGCCCGGGCCGCGTCGGCGTCGCCCGGTGCGGGGGCGGCCGTCTCCAGCTCCCAGTAGCGGTCGCGCACGTCGGGGCGGTCGGTCCGGTCGAGCTGCATGGACAGCCACTTGGGTTCGAGGTAGGTCTCGCCCTGTCCGGCCGCCCACGACTTGATCGTCTGGACGAGTCCGGCGCGGGTCCAGTCGACCGCCTCGTCGGTCTCGCCGAGGCACAGCAGCGCCATCGCGTGCCGCAGGGACTGCCGGGCCCGGTGCGCCCACCAGTCGGCGGCGATCCGGGCGAACCGCTCCGCCGGCAGCGTCGCCTTGACCTGGTCGACCAGGTCGTGGCCGCGCAGCGGGTGGCTGTTCAGCAGCCGCTGGCACCGGTTGAGCAGGTCCTCGGAGAGCCGGCCCGGTCGCCTGGCGCCCTCCTGCAGGGCGCGGAACTGGTCGGCGAGCTGACGGACCGACCGGGTGCGGATCTCCACCCGGCGGCCGTCGACGAAGAGCAGCGACGGCATGGTGGGCAGGTCGGCTTCGGACCGGGCGACCAGCAGGAAGTCGATGTCGGAGGAGGGGTTGCCGAAGCCCTCCGCGATGGAGCCTTCGAGCACCACCGCCCAGTCGGCGCCCGGAGGGAGTTCGGCGAGCGACTTGTCGAGCAGGTCCTGCAGCTGGCCCTCGGTGAGGATCACGGATGTGTCTCCGTCCTGGGGGTGTCCGGGGTCTCGGCGGCCGCGCCGCCGTCGGGCGGGTCGGCGAGTACGGTGACCGTGCCGGCGGCGCCGTCGACGCGCAGGAGGGTGCCGGTGCGGATCTCGGTGGTGGCGTTCCTGACCTGTACCACCGTCGGGATCCCCAGTTCCCTGGCCACGACGGCGACATGGGTCAGCGGGCTGCCGCGTTCGATGACCAGGGCGGCGGCCGAGGGCAGCGCGGCCACCCAGCCGGGGTCGGTGCGATAGGTGAGCAGGATGCCGCCGCCGATGTCACGGGGGGTGTCGGTGACCACCGCGGGCCCTTCGACGACTCCGGGGCAGCAGGGGGTGCCACGCAGTTCGCGGACGCCGCTGCGGGCGGCGGGTCCGCTGCTCCAGCCGGCCCGTTCCAGGTTGCCCGACCAGTACGGGGCGCCTCGGGTGGTGAAGCGGGCCGGCGCGTGGAGTTCGGCGTCCGCGGCGAGCTGTGTCCTTCGCAGGGCGGCCAGTTCCTTCAGTCCGGTGTGGTCGATCATGCCTTCGTAGGCGCCCCGGACCTCCTCCAGACGCAGCATGAACACGTCGTCCCAGGCGGTGAGGGCGCCGTTGCGGGCGAGGTCGCGGCCCAGGGCGCGCAGCATGCGTTTGGCGGCGCCGAAGGCGCGGGTGCGGCAGAACCTGAGCCGTTCCCGGTCGGTGAGCGCGGCCCGGGCCTTGCGCCGCACCCGCTCGTACACCCAGCGGCGGGGACCGCGCAGATGCCGGTCGAGGTATGCGTCGGCCTCGCCGCGGTGCTCGCCCGCGCCGCCGCCCCGGGTCTCGGGCAGGGCGTCGCGCAGCAGGGTGAACAGTCCGGCCGGGTTCTCGTACAGGTCGGGGACTTCCAGCTTGAGTTCGTCGGGACTGCGGTAGCCGTAGGAGGCGACGTAGGCGTCGACGGCGGCCACGATGCCGGTGTGGCCGGCCTCGGCCAGCGCCTGGTAGGCGTCGGCGTCGGGGGTGTGCTCCAGCAGGTGCCGCACCTCGTCGTCCGCGCGCACCTTCGTGGCAAGGTCGGCCAGCGCCCAGGCCGGTTCGGCGGATTCGACGTCGCCGCCGGGAGCGGCCGCGGCCCAGGTGAACCACTCGGGCGCGTCGGGCAGCCACCGGCGGGTGAGCAGGGCCAGCAGGCCGACGGAGAGCAGGATCGTGGCGTCCAGGGCCTGCATGGGGCCCCACTTCTCGATGAGTTCCCTCTGCAGCCGGCGGAAGCGGCGGTAGGTCTCGTCACCGGGCAGCGCGTCGTAGTCGACGTTGTTGAAGACCTCGTACGCCCGGTAGAAGTCCCGGTGGAAGATCTCCACCGACTTCCCGATGGTCACAAAGCGCCTGGCGAACACGGCCGTTCGGGCCAGCCGCGAGAGACGGCCGCGCAGTCCGGGCCGGGGGGTGAAGGGGTGCAGTGCGTCGGCGGTCTCGTCGGAGATGCTCTCCGCGACGCCCAGCGACTTCTCCAGCACCCGGCGGTTGAGCGGATACAGCGGTGCCAGGCGCACCATGCGGTACCAGTGGTACAGGTTGTAGTAGACCCGTCCGTGGACATAGCCGAGCAGGTGCGGGGTCCACTCCTGGACCTCGCGCAGCTGCTCGCCCCTGACGCCGAGCGCGCGGGCGTAGCTCTCGTACACCTTGGCGTAGGTGTCGGCGGCGAAGCTGTAGGTGAGCGGGGAGACGACGCCGCTGAAGCTTTCGATGATGTTGGAGTTGTCCCAGACCCGCAGCTCCCCCTCGGGTTCCGGCGCGGTCCCGGGATCTCGGCCGAGGGTGGTGACGGGGCGGCTCTGCAGGAGCCAGAGGGTGCCGTCGGCGATGGCCCATTCGATGTCCTGCGGGGCGCCGTAGTACTCGGTCGCGCGGACCCCGGCCGCGTGCAGCAGGGCCAGGTCGTCGGCGGTCAGGGACAGCGCCTCGCGGTCCTCGTCGGCGACCGGCGACACCCGGCACCCCGGTCCGGCGTCGGCGTCGTAGCGTTCCTGCTTGTCGCCGATCACCGTGCTCAGCGGTTCGCCGGTGGTGGCGTCGAGGACGACGGTGTCCGCGTCGACCGCCCCGGAGACCAGCCCCTCCCCCAGCCCGTGGACGGCACTGACCACATGGCGGTCGGTCCGGCCGGTCGTCGGATCGGCGGTGAACAGCACACCGCTGCGCTCGGCGGGCACCATGCGCTGGACGACGACGGCGACGCCCGCGGTGCCGGGCGGCAGTCCGCGCTGCGCCCGGTAGAGCAGGGACCGCTCGGAGAATCCGGAGGCCCAGCACCGGCGGACGTGGGCCATGACCTGGTCGAGGCCGCGGACGTTGAGGTAGCTGTCGAACTGGCCGGCGAAGGAGTGCTCGGTGCCGTCCTCCTCCTGTCCGGACGAGCGGACCGCGACCAGGCCGCCGCCGGCCTGCCGGTAGGCCAGGGCGACGGCCGAGGCGGTGCGCTCGTCGAGGGGTGTCGCCTCGATGAGGGCGGCGATCTCGGCGGCGACCCGCCCGGCCGTGCTGTCCCAGCCGTCGGCGAGCAGCCGGGCCAGCCGTTCGTCGAGTCCGCTGCTCCGGGAGAAGCCGGCGAAGACGTCGAGGCCGATCACCGACCAGTCCGGCACCTGGAAGCCGGCCGCGGTCAGGGCGTGCAGGTTTCTGCCCTTTCCACCGGCCCACCGGGCGATCAGGAACTCCTCGCTGGAGGGCGACAGAACGCCGACGGTCCGGCGTTCGGATTCCGTGGTGAGCGACAAGGTGATTCCTCCGCATGGCTTTGCGCTCGACCTCACCGGAAGTTCTCACGGCGGGACCGGGCGAAACCTTTCGAGTCGGGCGCCGTGGCAACTTCGCTGAAAACCGACGGTCGTTCGTCCTCAGGCCACGACGACCGGCAGGCTCTGATGGCCGCGCAGGACAAGGCGGTCACGGCGGACCGGCCCGTCCCCGGGGGCCGGGCGCAGAGCGGGGAACCGCGCCAGCAGTTGGCTGAAGGCGGTGGCCGCCTCCAGCCGGGCCAGCATGGCGCCGAGGCAGTGGTGCGCTCCCCCGCCGAAGCTGAGCGGCTGGATGTCCCGACGGTGGGGGTCGAAGCGGTCCGGGTCCTCGTAGCGGGCGGGATCGCGGTTGGCGGCGCCCAGGAGGAGCACCACATGGCTGCCCGCCGGCACCGGCACGCCCCCGACCAGGACGCCGTCGGTCAGCACGGCCCGGTTGCTCACCTGCAAGGGTGAGTCGTGGCGCAGAACCTCTTCGACGAAGCCCTCCACCGGAACGGTTCCGTCCTGCAGGCCGGCCATGATCTCGGGGTGCTCGAACAGCACCTGCAGGCCGTTGCCGAGGAGGTAGGTGGTGGTCTCGAAACCGGCCAGCAGCAGGCCGGCGAGGTTCGCGACGAGTTCCTCGTCGTCCCGCAGGGTTCCCTCGTCGCGCGCCCCGACCATGGCGGTCACCAGGTCGTCGCGCGGGTCGGCCCGTCGCTTGTCGGCCAGCTCGGTGAAGTACCGGTGGACCTCCAGCGCCGCCCGGTCGGCGGCTTCCAGTCCGGAGGGGTCGGCGAGCAGTTCCAGGGTGGCGCTCAGATCCGCGGCGTAGCCCCGGAAGCGCTCCCGGTCCTCGGCGGGGACTCCGAGCAGGTCGCAGATGACATGGGCGGGCAGGGGGAAGGCGAAGGCGTCCATGAAGTCCACCGGTGAGGAGCCGGCCTCCGCGAGGGTGTCGAGCAGGGCGTCGGTGATGCCGGCGATCCCGGCTTCCATGCCCGCCACCCTCCGTGCGGTGAACACCTGGGACATCGACGAACGCAGCCGCCCGTGGTGGGGCGGGTTGGCGACGAAGAGGGTCCGGCTCAGCAGGGCCAGCGAGGGATGTGCGGCGAGGTCGGCGCCCCAGGTCACCAGGTTGATGTCGGCGCCCAGTGCCGGACTGCGCAGCGCCTGGCGGCAGGCTTCGTAACCGCTGACCAGCAGGAGACCGTCCCCGGCCGGCACGGCGGGTCCCAGTTCGCGGGCGCGCTCGTACAGCGGGTAGGGATCGGCTCGTCCCTCAGGCGTCAGCAACTGGGCGACGATCGACTGCGCGTCCAACGTTCCTCCTGGTGACCTGGTGGTGGGGCCTCGGGCGTCGGCGCGGCGGTCAGGGCGTGCCGGTGTCCGTCCCGGCGGAGGTGGCCGGGGGCTCCGGCGACGCCGTCCGGTGCGCGGCGAGGCGGGGCCAGACCAGGGCCATCGATCCCCAGGTGAGGCCGCCGCCGAAGCCGGCCAGCACCACCTTGTGCCCGGGGCGCAGCTCGCCGGAGGCGACTCCGTCGGCCAGGGCCAGCGGGATCGAGGCGGCGACCGTGTTGCCCCGCACCTCGATGTTGGAGAGGAACCGCTCCGGCGGCAGGCCGAGCCGCCGGGCGACCGCTTCCAGGATGCGGGCGTTGGCCTGGTGCAGCACGAAGGAGTCGATCTCCGCGAGGTCCCATCCGGTGCGCCGGGCGGTCTCCCGCACCGACTCCGCCATCCGCCGCACCGCCTGCGCGTAGACGGCCTGCCCCTGCATGGTGAAGTAGGTGTCCTCGGTCTTGGCCGGCAGCCCCGTGGACCGTTGCCGGGACCCGCCGGCCGGCACCTCGATCAGATCGCTGAGGCTGCCGTCGCTGCCGAGGTTCAGGCCGGTGAGCGCGCCGGGCTCGGTCGGCGACCCGGTGCGCAGCACCACCGCGCCACCGCCGTCACCGAAGATCACCCGGGTCGAGCGGTCGTCCGGGGCGAGGAGCGTGGAGAACGCGTCCGCGCCGACGACCAGCACGCTCCGGGCGGCGCCCAGCGCGACCATTCCGGCGCCCGTCGCGAGGGCGTACACGAAGCCGGTGCACACCGCCGCCACGTCGAACGCCGGGACCGGACCCAGTCCCAGCCGGGTGGCCACCTCGGGCGCGGTCGCGGGACAGTGCCGGTCCGGGGAGCTGGTGGCGAGGACCACCGCGTCGACGCCCTCCAGCCCGGCGCACGACAGTGCCCGCCGCCCGGCCTCCACGGCCAGGTCGCCGGTGGACTGCCCCGGCGAGACCCAGCGGCGCTCCCGGATGCCGGTGCGGCGGTGAATCCACTCGTCGCTGGTGTCGAGGACCTCCGCCAGCTGGTCGTTGGTGACGACGGTGGGGGGAACCCAGCCCCCGAGTCCGGCGACGACTGCCGCTCGTTCCATGGCCTCCAGCTCCTTTCACAGCCCGATGGCCGCACCGGGACCGGAAAGCGGCCCGAGCTCAACCATTCACCGAACACCGGCTCACATCCGCCGATCTCGGCATGTGTTAGGTGAAGCCCTATATCTCGGGCGACGCCCGACGCCCCGTCAGCGGCGGAGGGGGCCCGATGACGGCACACGGATGCGCAACTCGGCTGCGGTGGGACCAAGTTCGGCCTCACCGCGTCCGGGCCGTGCACCCTCCGGCGGGCCGGCGGGCCGGAACCCGCCGGCCCCGCCGTCCCGGAAGAGGGGACCGCGGTCTACCGTCGTCGTCCCGTCACGCGGATCCGAACTGCTTGTCGATGAAGTCGAAGAGGTCGTCGTCGCTGGCCGCGTCGATGCGCTCCTCGACCTCCGTCTGCGGGGGCCCACCGGCGCCGTCCGCGGCGGACGTCACCGCGGTCGTGGCGGGCACCGCCGTGTCCAGTGCGGACAGCAGCCCGCGCAGCCGTTCGGCCAGCGCGGAGCGCACCGTCTCGTCGCCGGCGATCTCCGCCAGCACGCCTTCCATCCGGTCGAGTTCGGCCAGCATCGGCTGTACGGCCGCTGCGCCGCCCGGCGCGGTCTCGGCCCGCAGATGACGGGCCAGCCCGAGGGGCGTCGGGTAGTCGAACAGCAGGGTGGCCGGCAGCCTGAGCCCGGTGGCGGAGTTGAGCCGGTTGCGCAGCTCAACGGCGGTCAGCGAGTCGAAGCCCAGCTCCAGGAAGCCGCGTTCGGGGTCCACCGCCTCGGAGTCGGCGTAGCCGAGGACGGCCGCCGCGTGGTCGCGGACGAGATCCGCCAGCACCGCGAGGCGCGCCTCGGCGTCCAGGTCCGCGAGCCTGCGCCGCAGCCGCTCGGCGGGCGCCGCCCCGTCGGCGGCGGCCGCGCGACGACCGGGGGCGGGCTTGACGAGGGACCTCAGCAGGGCCGGGACCTCCCCGTCGGGCGTCCGCAGCCCTGCCGTGTCGAAGCGGGCCGGGACCAGCACGGCCCGGCCGGTGGCCACGGCGGCGTCGAAAAGGCCGAGGGCCTGCTCGGACGGCATCGGGACGACTCCGCCGCGCGCCATCCGCACCAGGTCGGCCTGGTCCAGCTTGCCCGTCATGGCCGACCGCTCCTCCCACAGGCCCCACGCCAGGGACTGGGCGGGCAGGCCGTGGGCGCGCCGCTGCCGGGCGAGGGCGTCGAGGAAGGCGTTGGCCGCCGCGTAGTTGCCCTGCCCCGAGCCGCCGAGGACACCGGCGAGCGACGAGTAGAGCACGAAGGCGCGCAGCTCGCTGTCCCTTGTCAGCTCGTGCAGATGCAGCGCGGTGTCGGCCTTGGCGGCGAGCACCGTGTCGAGCCGCTCCTGGGTGAGGGAGCCGATCACGCCGTCGTCGAGGACGCCCGCGGTGTGCACCACGGCGGTCAGCGGGTGCTCCGCGGGGACCGTGGCGAGCAGCGCGGCCAGCGCCTCCCGGTCGGAGGTGTCGCAGGCGACGAGTTCGGCCCGGGCACCGAGCGCGGTCAGGTCCTCGAGGAGTTCCCGCGCACCGGGCGCGGCGGGGCCGCGCCGGCCGGCGAGCAGCAGGTGCCGGGCACCGTGCCGGCCGGCCAGGTGCCGGGCGACCAGGCCGCCGAGCGCGCCGGTGGCCCCGGTGACCAGGACCGTGCCGTCCGGGTCGAGCAGCGTGCCGGTGCCGCCGTCCGCCGTCCGGGTCAGCCGGGCACGGACCAGCCTCGGCACCCGCGACTCGCCCTTGCGCAGGGCGATCTGCGGTTCCTCGTGGCGGGCCGCGGCGGGCAGCGCCCGGTACGACTCCTGGGCGCCGTCCCAGTCGAGGAGCACGAACCGGTCCGGGTTCTCGGTCTGCGCGGTGCGCACCAGACCCCATACGGCCGCCGCCACCGGGTCGGGTGCCCGGTCGCCGTCGTGCACGGTGACGGCGTGCCGGGTGACGAGCACCAGCCGGGTGGCATTGAAGGTGTCGTCGGCGAGCCAGTCCTGCAGCAACCGCAGCACACGGCCGGTCGTCCGGCGCACCGCGGCGGCCAGGTCGGTTCCGGCCGGCAGGCCCCCCTCGTCGTCAGCGAGGCCGGGCACGGCGGCCAGCACCGTCCCGGGTACCGGAAGGCCGCCTGCGGCGACGGCGTGGGCGAGGCCGGCCAGGTCGGGGTGGGATGCGGCGGCGAGCCCGGCGGCCGTCAGTGCCTCCCCGAGGGCGGGGTCGCCGTCGCCGTCCAGGACGGCGAAGCCGGTGGAGGCGGTCCGGGCGGGGGCGGCGGCGGGGGTCGCCCACTCCAGTTCGTGGAGATGACGGGCGGCGGCGCGGGCGTCCCCGAGCTGCCCGGCGGGCAGCGGACGCAGGGTCAGCCCGCTCACCGTGGCGACGGGGCTGCCGGCGGGATCCGTGACGGTCAGCGCGACCGTGTCGGGTCCGGCCGGGACGAGACGCACCCGCAGCGCACCCGCTCCGGGCGCGTGCAGGCGTACACCGGTCCAGCTGAACGGCATGAGCGCGGTCCCGGAGGCGGCGCCGGCGGTCAGTCCGACGGTCTGCAGGGCGGCGTCCAGCAGGGCCGGGTGCAGCCCGTACCCGCCGGCGTCGGCGGCGACCCCGGCGGACGGTTCGACCTCGGCGTACACCTCCTCGCCGAGCCTCCAAGCGGCGGTCAGCCCCTGGAACGCCGGTCCGTAGCCGAAGCCGCCCGCGGCGAAGCGGTCGTAGATCCCGTCCACCGCGATCTCCTCGGCGCCCTGCGGCGGCCACGGCCCGAGCGGGACGTCGACCGCCGGGTCCGCCGTCGTGCCGAGCTGCCCGAGCGCGTGGCGGGTCCAGGGCTCGTCGTCCGCCGCGTCGTCCGGCCGGGAGTGCACGGTCACCCCGCGCACTCCCTGCTCGCCGGGTTCGCCGACGGTGACCTGGAGGTGGACCGCCCCCTGTTCGGGCAGCACGAGCGGCGCCTCCAGGGTGAGTTCGTCGACGGCGGCACAGCCGACCCGGTCGGCTGCCAGCAGCGCCAGCTCCAGGAAGGCGGTGCCGGGCAGGATCGCGGTGCCGGAGACCGCGTGGTCGGCGAGCCAGGGGTGGCTGCTGAGCGACAGCCGTCCGGTGAGCAGGTAGCCGTCGCCGCCCGCCAGGGCCGTGCCCGCCGCGAGCAGGGGATGCTCGCCGGCGCAGAGCCCCGCGGCGGCGAGGTCCGGCACGCGGGGTTCGGCGTCGAGCCAGTACCGGGCCCGCTGGAAGGCGTACGTCGGCAGATCGGCCCGGCGCACCGGACGGCCGGCGAAGAAGGCGGCCCAGTCGGGGCCCGCGCCGTGCACGTGAAGGGTGGCGAGGGCGCTCGTGACCGCGGTCTCCTCGGGCCGGTCGCGGCGCAGCAGCGGAGTGACGACGGCGGCCTGCGGTTCGGCGAGACAGTCCCGGGTCATGGCGGTGAGCACCGCGTCGGGGCCCAGTTCGAGGTACGCGGTCACCCCCTGCCGCTCCAGGGTCGCGACGGCTTCGGCCCAGCGGACCGTGCCGCGCACGTGGCGGACCCAGTAGTCGACGTCCTCCAGCTGCCCGGAGTCGGCGAGTTCGCCGGTGAGGTCGCACACGACGGGAACGCTCGGGGCCGCGTACGCCGTCTCGCGGGCGACGGTGGCGAAGCGGGCCTGCATCGGTTCCATCCGCGGCGAGTGGAAGGCGTGCGACACGGTCAGCCGCTTGGTGCGCAGCCCGGCCTCGCGCCACGCCTGGGCGAGTTCCTCCACGGCCTCCTCGTCGCCGGAGACGACCACGGAGGCCGGCCCGTTGACGGCGGCGAGGGACACCCGGTCCTCGTAGGTCCGCAGGGCCTGCGCGACCTCCGTCTCGCCCGCCTGCACGGCCAGCATGGCCCCGCCGTCCGGCAGTTGCTGCATCAGCCGGCCGCGTGCGGCGACCAGACGGCAGGCGTCGGCGAGGTCGAACACTCCGGCGACATGGGCGGCGGCCAGCTCGCCGATGGAGTGGCCGACGACGAGGTCCGGTCGCAGACCCCAGTGTTCCAGCAGCCGGAACTGTGCCACTTCCAGGGCGAACAGCCCGGCCTGGGTGTAGGCGGTGCGGTCCAGCAGTTCGGCGTCGGGCGAACCTGCCGGGGCGAACAGCACCTCCTTCAGGGGCCGTTCGAGTTCGCGGTCGAGTTCGGCGCAGACGGCGTCGAGGGCGTCGGCGAACACGGGGTGGGCGGCGTACAGGTCACGGCCCATACCCGGACGCTGACTTCCCTGACCGCTGAAGAGGAACGCGGTGCGCCCGCCACGGCGCCGCACTCCGCGCACCAGCCCCGGAGCCTCCCGGCCCTCCGCCAACGCCCGTACGGAGGACAGGAGTTCGTCCCGGTCACGGCCGACGGCGGCCGCCCGGTGGTCGAATCCGGCCCGGCCGAGGGCGAGCGAGTGCGCGACGTCGAGGGGCGCGGCGGCATCCTGCCGCTCCGGGTCCTCCAGATGGGCGAGCAGCCGGACGGCCTGGGCACGCAGGGCGTCGGCGCTGCGGCCGGAGAGCACCCAGGGGACGACGGCACCGCCGGAGCCCACCGGCACGGGCGCTTCCTCCGGTGACGGGCCGTCCTCGGCGGCCGGCCGAGGGGACTCGGCGGGCGGCTGCTCCAGGATCACATGGGCGTTGGTGCCGCTGATACCGAACGCCGACACACCGGCCCGGCGCGGACGTCCCTCGGCCTCCGGCCACGCGACGGCCTCCGTCAGCAGCGACACCGCCCCCTCGGTCCAGTCGATCCGGGTCGACGGGCGCTCGGCGTGCAGGGTGCGGGGCAGCATCCCGTGCCGCATCGCAAGCACCATCTTGATCACACCGCCGACACCGGCGGCGGCCTGTGTGTGCCCGATGTTCGACTTCAGGGCGCCGAGGAACAGCGGCCGGTCCTGCGGCCGGTCCTGACCGTACGTCGCCATCAGCGCCTGCGCCTCGATGGGGTCACCGAGCCGGGTGCCGGTGCCGTGCGACTCGACGGCGTCCACATCGGCCGGGGCGAGCCCGGCGGCGGCCAGGGCCTGCCGGATGACGCGCTGCTGCGCGGGGCCGCTCGGCGCGGTGAGGCCGTTGCTGGCACCGTCCTGGTTGACCGCCGAACCGGCGAGCACCGCGAGGACGGGGTGGCCGTTGCGGCGGGCGTCGGAGAGCCGCTCCAGCAGCACGACGCCGACGCCCTCGGCCCAGCCCGCCCCGTCGGCGTCGTCGGAGAACGCCTTGCAGCGGCCGTCCGCGGACAGCGCCCGCTGCCGGCTGAACTCGATGAAGGTGTCCAGCGAGGAGATCACCGTGACCCCGCCGGCCAGCGCCATGGTGCACTCACCGGCGCGCAGCGCCTGGGCGGCCATGTGGAGGGCCACCAGGGACGAGGAGCACGCGGTGTCGACGGTGACGGCCGGGCCCTCCAGACCGAAGGTGTACGAGATCCGCCCCGAGGCCACGCTGCCGGCGCTGCCGGTGGCCAGATAGCCCTCGAAGTCCTTCGGGGCGTGCTGCACCCGGGAGCCGTAGTCGTGGTAGTTGGAGCCGACGAACACCCCTGTGCTGCTGCCGCGCAGGGTCCTCGGGTCGATGCCGGCCCGCTCGAACGCCTCCCACGACGTCTCGAGCAGCAGCCTCTGCTGCGGGTCCACGGCCAGCGCCTCGCGCGGGCTCATCCCGAAGAAATCCGGGTCGAAGTGGTGCGCGTCGTACAGGAATCCGCCGCCGCGGGCGTAGAAGGTGCCGGGCCGGTCCGGGTCGGGGTCGAAGGCGGCCTCGAGGTCCCAGCCGCGGTCCTCCGGGAAGGCGGACACGGCGTCACCGCCCCGCGCGAGCAGCCTCCACAGCTCCTCCGGGCCGTCCACGCCGCCGGGGTAGCGGCAGCCCATCGACACGATCACCACCGGGTCGTCGTCCGTCGCGGCCGGCCGGGACGCGGCGGCCGGCGCCGGGCCGGTCGCGCCGGACGGGACGGCGGCACCGAACAGGTCGGCGTGCAGTTTCGCGGCGAGCGCGACGGCGGTCGGATGGTCGAAGACCAGGGTGACCGGCAGCCGGAGGCCGGTGCTCTCGGCGATGGTGTTGCGCAGGGCCACCGCGGTGAGCGAGTCGAAGCCGAGGTCGCGGAAGGCCCGCTCCTCGTCGACCTGGTCGGCGCCGGGGTACCCGAGCGCCGCGGCGGCCAGGGTCCGCACCAGCCCGAGGAGTTCGCGCCGCTGCTCGTCGTACGGAAGGCCTGCGAGGCGCGCCGTGAGCGCGTTTCCGTCACCGCCGTCCGCCAGGGACACGGTACGCGCCGCGAGAGCCTCCCGCACCTCGGGGAGGTCGGCGAGGACCCGCGGCGCACGGTCGGAGTGGGCGAACGCGTAGGTCTCCCACCGTACGTCGGCCAGGGCCAGCACGGGTTCCCCGGCGGACACGGCCTGCTGAAGCCCGGTCAGGGCCGACTCGGGATCCATGGCGGGCATGCCGGAACGGGCCAGCCGCTCGCCGGTCTCGCCTGAGGCCAGACCGCCGCCGCCCCAGGCGCCCCAGGCGACCGACGTGGCGGGCAGCCCGTCGGCGTGCCGCTGCCGGGCCAGCGCGTCGAGGAAGGCGTTGGCCGCGGCGTAACTGCCCTGCCCGGGGCCGCCGAGGGTGCCGGCGAGCGAGGAGAACAGCACGAACGCGTCCAGGTCCAGGTCCCGGGTCAGCTCGTGCAGATGCAGTGCGGCCGCCACCTTGGGCCGCAGCACGGTCTCCGCCCGCTCGGGGGTGAGGCCGTCCAGCACTCCGTCGTCGAGCACCCCGGCCGCGTGCACGACCGCGGTGAGCGGCTGGTCCTCGGGTACGGCGGCCAGCAGCGCGGCCAGTTGGTCGCGGTCGGCGGCATCGCACGCCACGAGCGTGACGCGGGCGCCGAGCCCGGTCAGCTCGACCTCCAGCTCGGCCGCGCCGGGCGTGTCCGGGCCCCGGCGTCCGGCCAGCAGCAGATGACCGGCGCCGTTGCGGGCCAGCCAGCGGGCGACATGCGCCCCCACGCCCCCGGTTCCCCCGGTCACCAGCACGGTGCCGTTCGGCACCCATCCGGTCGACGCGGGGTCGGCCGGGGCGGCCGCCCGTACCAGCCGCCGTGTGAAGAGCCCGGAACCCCGTACGGCCACCTGGTCCTCTTCGGCGGCTCCGGACAGGGCGGCGACCAGCCGGGCCAGGGCACGGTCGTCCAGGTCCGGCGGCAGGTCCACCAGCCCGCCGAAGCGCTGCGGGTACTCCAGAGCGGCGATCCGGCCGAGCCCCCACACCTGCGCCTGGACGGGCGCGGCCGGCCGGTCGGCACGGCCCGTGGACACCGCGCCCCGGGTGGCGATCCACAGCGGCGCGGCCACGCCCGCGTCCCCGAGCGCCTGCACCAACGCGGTGTTGAGGGCGAGCCCGTTGCCGAGCGCGCTGCCCGGAGCGTACGGCGACTCGTCCAGCGCCAGCAGGGACAGCACACCGGCCGGCCGCGCGGCACCTTCGTCGTCGCCGACGACACCGCCGAGCAGAGCGGTGAGCCGCTCCCGGTCGACGCCGGCGGCCACTTCGAGGGTGGTCACCTCGGCGCCGTGGGCCGTCAGACCGCCCGAGAGGGAGGTGATGAGGCCGGTGTCGGGGTGTCCCTGCGGTACGACGAGCAGCCAGGGACCGGTCAGGTCGACGGCGCGCGTGTCCTGGGCGACCGGCTTCCAGACCACCTTGTACCGCCAGCCGTCCACCGCCGAGCGCGCCACCTGTTCCCTGCGCCACCCCGACAGCACCGGAAGAACACCCGCCAGCGCCTCACTGTCGGACACCCGCAACGTCCCCGCCAGCGCCTCCAGATCCTCACGCTCGACCGCCTCCCAGAAGCGGGCGTCCACCACCTCCTGCCCGGACACCCCCACCCCTGCCGGAACCGTCTTCTCCAGCCAGTAACGACGACGCTGGAAGGCGTAGGTGGGCAGCGGGACGGTACGGGCGTCGTGGCCGGCCAACACCGCCGTCCAGTCCACCGGGATGCCGCGCACCCACGCCTCAGCGAGGGAAGTCAGGAAACGGTGGGCGTCGCCCTTGTCCCGACGCAGCGTGCCGACCACGACCGCGTCCGGTGCCGCCTCCTGCACCGCCATACCCAGCACCGGGTGGGAACTGACCTCGACGAACGCCCCGTAACCCTGTGCCAGCAGGCCTTCGACGGCGTCGGCGAAACGCACCCGCTGACGCAGGTTCCGATACCAGTAACCCCCGTCCAGCCCAGCGGTGTCGATGACCTCCGCCTCGGTCGTCGAGAAGAACGGCACCTCACCCGTGCGCGGGGAAACCGGTGCCAGCACTCGTGCCAGTTCCTGTTCGATGGCCTCCACGTGCCGGGTGTGGGAGGCGTAGTCCACCGGGACACGACGCGCCCGGATGCCACTGTTCTCGCAGTGCGCCATCAGCTCATCCAGCGCATCCGCATCCCCCGCCACCACCACCGAACCCGGACCGTTCACCGCAGCCACATCGATACGGCCCGCCCAGCCGGCCAGCAACTCCTCCACCTCAGTCAAAGCCAACGGGACGGACACCATGCCGCCGCGCCCCGCGATCGCCCGGATCGCCCGCGACCGCAACGCCACCACCCGCGCCCCGTCCTCCAACGACAGACCACCCGCCACCACCGCAGCCGCGATCTCCCCCTGCGAATGACCCACCACCACCGACGGCACAACCCCACACCCACGCCACACCGCCGCCAACGACACCATCACCGCCCACGACACCGGCTGCACCACATCCACATCAACCAGTTCGCAGCCGCCCCGCACCACCTCACTCAACGACCACTCCACATGCGGGGAAAGCGCACGCTCACACGCCTCCATCGACGCAGCGAACACCGGCGAGACATCCCACAACTCCCGCCCCATCCCCACCCACTGCGCCCCCTGCCCCGGGAACACGAACACGGTGCCGTCGGGGACCACGTCGAAGCTGCCGGTCACCGCTCCCGGGACCGTGCGGTCGGCCGCCAGGTCGCCGAGGCCGGACAGGAGTTCGCTCCGATCCGCGCCGAGGAGGACAGCCCGGTTCTCGAACGCGGCACGGGTGGCGGCCAGGGACCACGCGACATCCACCGGCCGGACGTCCTCGCCGGCCGATTCCACGTACGACGCCAGCCGCCCCGCCTGACCGGTGAGCCCCTCTCCACCACGCCCCGACACCACCCACGGAACCGGGCCGCCGGCCACGAACACCGGTGCCACGGTGTCGTCGGTGGTCTCCGGTTCCCGCGTCCCGGGGCCGGATTCCGGCGCCTGCTCCAGGATCACATGGGCGTTGGTGCCGCTGCCGCCGAAGGAGGACACGCCCACGCGGCGGGGGCGGCCGGTCTCGGGCCACTCCTCGTTCTCCGTGAGGAGGCCGACCGCTCCGGACGACCAGTCGACGTGCGGTGTCGGCCCGTCCAGGTGCAGCAGCTTCGGCAGGACGCCGTGCCGCATGGCGAGGACCATCTTGATGACGCCGGCGACGCCCGAACTTGCCTGGAGGTGGCCGATGTTGGCCTTGAGAGAGCCTATCCGCAGCGGTTCTTCCCGATCCTGGCCGTAGGTCGCCAGCAGGGCCTGCGCCTCGATCGGGTCACCCAGCGTCGTGCCCGTGCCGTGCGCCTCCACCGCGTCCACGAGATCCGCGCTCAGACGGGCGTTGGCCAGCGCCGCACGGATCACCCGCTCCTGCGAAGGACCGTTGGGCGCCGTCAGACCATTGCTCGCCCCGTCCTGGTTGACCGCCGAACCCCGCACCACCGCCAGCACCGGATGACCATTGCGCCGCGCATCCGACAACCGCTCCAGCAACAGCACCCCCACACCCTCACCCCAGCCCGTGCCGTCCGCACCCGCCGCGAACGGCTTGCACCGACCATCCGGCGCAAGCCCACGCTGCCTGCTGAACTCCACGAAGTTGCGGGGGCCGGCCATGACGGTGGCGCCGGCCGCGAGGGCGAGGCGGCACTCGTCCTGGCGCAGGGCCTGGACGGCGAGGTGCAGCGCGACCAGCGACGAGGAGCACATGGTGTCGACGGTGACGGCGGGGCCCTCGAATCCGAGGGTGTAGGCGATACGGCCGGAGAGCACCGCGCCGGAGCCGCCCGTCAGCATGTGTCCCTCGACGCGGTCCCGGGCCCGGGCGGCCGCGGCCCCGTACCCCTGGTCGCTGCTGCCGACGAACACGCCCGCCTTCTCGCCGCGCAGGGTGCCGGGGTCGATCCCGGCGCGTTCCAGTGCCTCCCAGGAGGTCTCCAGGAGCAGTCGCTGCTGCGGGTCCATCATCGTGGCCTCGCGCGGCGAGATGCCGAAGAACCCGGGGTCGAAGTCGGCCGCGTCGTACAGGAACGAGCCGGAGCGGGTGTAGCTGGTGCCCTGGTGCTCCGGGTCGGGGTGGTACAGGTTCTCCAGGTCCCAGCCTCGGTTCGCGGGCAGCTCGGACACGGTGTCGACGCCCGCCACCAGCATGGCCCAGAAGTCTTCCGGAGTGTGCGCGTTGCCGGGGAAGCGGCAGCTCATCGAGACGATGGCGATGGGCTCCTGCTGCCGGGCCTCGACCTCCTGGAGGCGTCGGCGGGTCTGCCGAAGGTCGGTAGTGACCAGCTTGAGGTAGTCGCGGAGCTTGTCCTCGTTAGCCATGAACGTCATCAGTCCCTAGAGCAGGCCCGAAGGCTTGAAGTCACCCATGCGGCGTTGGCAACCGGGCGGTCGGACGGGGTGGTTCGGTGCTGGGTGGTGCGGATGGTGCGGGTGGTGTCGGTGGTGCGATGGGAGGGGATGAGCCGGACGGGGCGGCCAGGGGGGAGTACACCGCCCCGCCGGCGGTCTAGTTGAGGCCGAGTTCCTTGTCGATCAGGTCGAACATCTCGTCGTCGGAGACGGCCTCGAGCGGTGCCTCGTCGGGGTCGCCGCCGGCCGGCTTCTCCGCCGGGCCGTCCGACAGGCGCCACAGCAGCGCTTGCAGCCGGGTGGTGATCCTGGTGCGGGAGACGTCGTCGGCCGGGTCGAGGGCGGCGACGGCAGCCTCCAGCGCGTCCAGCGGCGTGAGATCCCCTGTGTCCGCGCCCTCCGTCCGCGGGGTCAGTTCCGACAGCAGGCGTTCGCCGAGCGCGGCCGGGGTGGGGTGGTCGAAGACCAGGGTGGCGGGCAGGCCGAGACCTGTGACCTCCTTCAGCCTGTTGCGGAGCTCGACCGCCGTCAGGGAGTCGAACCCCAGATCGCGGAAGGCGTGGCCGGGGCCGATCGCGCCGGTACCGTCATGGCCGAGAACCGCCGCGACCTGCGTACGCACGAGCTGGAGCACGGTCCGTTCCTGCTCGGCCCGGCTCATGCCGGCCAGCCGGTCGGCGAACGACCGCGCCGGACCGGGTACGTCCGCGCCTTCGGTCTCGGCCGCACCGGCACGGGCCCGCGCCGCGTCGAGGAACCGGGCTTCCGGGATCTCGTCGAAGAGGCGCCGGCGGCGGGCGGCCGAGTAGGTCGCCGCGAACCGTTCCCAGATCACGTCGGCGACGACCAGGACCGTCTCGTCGTACGCCAGGGCCTGCTGTACGGCGCCCACGGCCACCTCGGGGTCCATGGTGGGGACGCCGTAGCGGCGCAGCCGGTCGCCCTCGGCCTCGTGGACCATGCCACCGCCGGCCCAGGCACCCCACGCGATGGAGGTGGCGGTGCGGCCGCGGCTGCGGCGCCACTCGGCGAACGCGTCGAGGTAGGCGTTGGCCGCCGCATAACCGGAGTGGCCCCCGTCGCCCCAGACACCCGCGCCGGAGGAGAACAGGACGAAGGCCTCCAGCGGGCGGTCGCCGAGCAGTGCGTCGAGGTGCAGGGCACCCGCGGTCTTGGCGCACATCACCTCCTGCAGCGCGTCGAGGTCCGTGTCCCCGATCGCGACGGCCGGCGGCTCGGTGCCCGCCGCGTGCACCACGGCGTTGACCGGCGCGTCCTCGGGTACGTCCGCCAGCACCGCGGCCAGGGCCTCCCGATCGGTGATGTCGCAGGCGGCGATGGTGACGCGGGCGCCGAGCGCGGTGAGTTCGCGCTCCAGTCCGTCCGCGCCGGGAGCGTCCGGGCCTCGCCGGCTGACGAGCAGCAGATGCCCGGCACCGGTCGCGGCGAGCCGTCGGGCCAGGTGCGCGCCGAGGGCTCCGGTGCCGCCTGTGATGAGCGTCGTGCCCGTGAACCCGACCGTGCGCCGTTCGCCGGCCTCGGTGTCGACCGGCTTGCGGATCATGCGGCGTACGTACAGTCCGTCCTCGCGTACGGCGAACTGGTCCTCGTCCTCGTCGCCCGCCAGAGCGGTGCAGAGCCGGTCCCAGACGTGTGTGCCGAGTGCCGCACCCGCGCCCGCGCCGTCGGATGCGTGCTCGTCGTCGGGAGGTGCGGGGAGGTCGACGAGACCTCCCCAGCGCTGGGGACGGTCGAGCCCGTAGACCCGGCCGAGCCCCCAGACGGCCGCCTGCTCGGGGAGCGGACCGGCGGCCGGGCCGGGCGCGCCGACCGCTCCCCGGGTGACCGTCCACAGCGGTGCCTCCACCTCCGTGTCCGTGAGCGCCTGCATGAGCAGGAAGGTCGTCGCGACGGCCTCGGGCACGGCGGAGGACCGTGGCTCGGTGGCGGAGCGGTCACCGCGCGGTGCGAGCGGAAGCAGATTGAGTACGCCGCCGATGAGCGGGTTCTGTTCGAAGGCCTCGCGCAGACGGTCCGCCAGAGCGGCCCGGTCCTCACACGTCACGTCGAGGACGACCGTGACGACGTCGTCGACCTCCCCGTGTCCGCGCAGCCGTTCGACCAGTTCCCGGGCCGTGCCCTCGGCCGGTTCCTGGGCGGTGCCCTCGGCAGTCCCGTCGGCGCCGGGCACCACGACCAGCCAGTGAGACGCCAGCGGGCCCGGCCCGGCCACCGATGCGCCGGCCGGCTGCCACGTCACCGCGTAGCGCCAGGAGTCCAGCACGGCGCTCTCCCGCTTGCGCCGGCGCCACTGCGCCAGGACGGGCAGCACCGGTTCCACCGTGTCGAGCGTCCGGCGCCGCTCGGGCGCCAGGTCGAGGGTGTCGGCGAGGGCCTCCAGGTCCTCACGTTCGACCGCCTCCCAGAAGAGAGCGTCCACCTCGTCGACCGAGGGGCTGCCGGGCTCGCCGTGGGGGGCGGGTTCGGGGAGGTCGAGCCAGTAACGGCGGTGCTGGAAGGCGTAGGTGGGCAGCGGGACGGTACGGGCGTCGTGGCCGGCCAACACCGCCGTCCAGTCCACCGGGATGCCGCGCACCCACGCCTCA
>NZ_JBIAZE010000028.1:0-56798 GCF_042898825.1 Streptomyces sp. NPDC000345 | reverse complement strand
GGCGTCGCCTCCGGCAACGGCAAGGGCCAGATCTTCGTCAAGGGCGAGGTCATCAAGACCGTCCCCGAGTCGAAGATCGTGGAGACCCTCATCGAGGAGGCCATGAAGCTGGCCGAACAGATGGAGGCAGCGGGCGTCCCGTCCGGGGAACCGTCGGTGGCGGTAGCGGGCTGACGCCCTCGTCCGACGGGTGGGGGCCGGCGCACCGGGTGTGCGGCGGGGGCGCGAAACCCAGCCCTTTCCGCGTTCGGGGGCGGAAAGCCAGCCCGTCCGGCGTTCGAGGACGAGGCCCGTTCAGGGCCGGCGAGGGGGCGGGGGGCGGCAGCCCCCGGCGGGGTGACGGCAGCCGGCGGTCACCGTCGGCACACCGGGGGCGGCGCGGCTCAGCTTCCGCGGGTACAGTGCGGGGACCAGCAGCCCTGAGTGTGAGGCCCCGCAGTTGTTGACCCAGACCACCTCCCGGGTCCTCGAACCGAGCGACCTGGACGCCGCGCTCGCCGTCCTCGACCGCGAGCCGGTGGCCAACGCCTTCGTCACCTCCCGCGTCCAGGTCGCGGGCCTCGACCCCTGGCGGCTCGGCGGCGAGATGTGGGGCTGGTACGAGGACGGCATGCTGACCTCCCTCTGCTACGCGGGCGCCAACCTCGTCCCGATCTGCGCCACCCCGCGCGCGGTACGCGCCTTCGCCGACCGCGCGCGCAGGGCCGGCCGCCGCTGCTCCTCCATCGTCGGCCCCGCCGAACCCACCGCCCGGCTCTGGAGCCTCCTCGAACCCCACTGGGGCCCCGCCCGCGAGGTCCGCGCCCGCCAGCCCCTCATGGTCGCCGACCGGATGCCCGCCGACATCGCCCCGGATCCCTACGTCCGCCGCATCCGCAAGGACGAGATGGAGACGATCATGCCGGCGTGCGTGGCGATGTTCACCGAGGAGGTCGGCGTCTCCCCGATGGCCGGCGACGGAGGGCTGCTGTACCAGGCGCGCGTCGCCGAACTCGTCGGCTCCGGCCGTTCCTTCGCCCGCCTCGACGACGGGGGCAGGGTCGTCTTCAAGGCGGAGATCGGCGCGGCGACCCCGCAGGCCTGCCAGATCCAGGGCGTGTGGGTGGCCCCGGAGTACCGGGGCAGGGGTCTGGCCGCTCCGGCCATGGCAGCCGTCCTGCGCTACGCCCTCGCGGACATCGCCCCGGTGGCCAGCCTCTACGTCAACGACTTCAACACGGCGGCGAGAAGGACGTACAGGAGGATCGGCTTCCAGGAGGTCGGGGCATTCATGAGCGTCCTCTTCTGACCCACCTGTAGGCTCCCCGCCATGGATCTCGTCATCGGCCCCCTGGACCTCCCCGCCCACGTGGACGAGGCCCTCGCGGTCCAGGCGGTCGCCTTCGGACTGGGCCCGGACGAGGTGGCCGTCCGCCGGCAGATCGTCCTGCGCCACATGACGTACCCGGGCGCGCGGGCCCTCGGCGCGACCACGGCGGAGGGCCGGCTGGCCGGATTCGTCTACGGCATGCCCAACGACCGCACCCACTGGTGGTCCACCGTCGTGGAGCCCTACCTCCGGGCCCAGGGCCACGACCTCTGGCTCGACGACTCCTTCGTCATCACCGAGCTGCACGTCCACCCCGCGTACCAGAACCGCGGCGCGGGCCGTGCCCTGATCACCGGGATCACCGACAGCGCGACCGAACCCCGCTCGATCCTCTCCGCGATCGACATCGAGAGCCCCGCCCGCGCCCTCTACCGCTCCCTCGGCTACCAGGACCTGGCGCGCCGCGTCCTCTTCCCCAGCGCACCCCGCCCGTACGCCGTGATGGGCGCCCCGCTCCCCCTGCTTCGGAAGTAAGGATTTCCGGCGACACCGCGCTCCCGGCTAACCTCCTAGCCATCACCCTTACCCGGCAGGAGTACGAGAACCATGGCGAACGCACCGGTCCAGCGCATGTCCCAGTTGATGGCGAAGACCCTGCGCGACGACCCCGCGGACGCCGAGGTCCTCAGCCACAAGCTCCTCGTCCGCGCGGGCTACGTCCGCCGCACCGCGGCCGGCATCTGGAGCTGGCTGCCGCTCGGCAAGAAGGTCCTCGCCAACGTGGAGCGGATCGTCCGTGAGGAGATGGACGCGATCGGCGCCCAGGAGGTGCTGCTCCCCGCTCTGCTGCCGCGCGAGCCGTACGACGCGACGGGCCGCTGGGACGAGTACGGCGCCGAGCTGTTCCGCCTGAAGGACCGCAAGGGCGGCGACTACCTCCTCGGCCCGACCCACGAGGAGATCTTCACCCTGCTGGTGAAGGACCAGGCGTCCTCCTACAAGGACCTGCCGGTCGTCCTCTACCAGATCCAGCACAAGTACCGGGACGAGGCCCGCCCGCGGGCCGGCATCCTGCGCGGCCGCGAGTTCCTCATGAAGGACTCGTACTCCTTCGACCTGGACGACGAGGGCCTCGCCCACTCCTACGCCCTGCACCGCGAGGCCTACCAGAAGGTGTTCGCGCGCCTCGGCCTCGACTACCGCATCTGCGCCGCCACCGCCGGCGCGATGGGCGGCTCCAAGTCCGAGGAGTTCCTCGCCCCGGCCGGCGCCGGCGAGGACACCTTCGCGGACTGCCCGAACTGCGACTTCGCCGCCAACACCGAGGCGATCTCGTACGAGCTGAAGCCGGTGGACGCCGACGGCGTGGCAGCGCTCGAGGAGATCCCCACCCCGGACACCCCGACCATCGAGACCCTCGCCGCCCACCTGGGCGTCCCGGCCTCCGCCACGCTGAAGAACCTGCTGGTGAAGGTCGACGGCGAGATCGTGGCCGTGGGCGTCCCGGGCGACCGCGAGGTCGACATGGACAAGGTCGAGGCGCACTTCGCCCCGGCGGTCGTCGAGATGGTCACCGAGGCGGACTTCACGGGCCGCCCGGACCTGGTCCGCGGCTACGTCGGCCCGCAGGGCCTCGGGGAGAAGGTCACGTACATCGCCGACCCGCGCGTGGCCCCCGGCACCGCCTGGATCACCGGCGCCAACAAGGAGGGCACGCACGCGAAGAACGTGGTCGCGGGCCGTGACTTCGAGGTCGGCGCGTACGTCGACGTCGTGGTCGTCCAGGAGGGCGACCCCTGCCCGAAGTGCGGCACCGGCCTCAAGCTGGACCGCGCGATCGAGATCGGCCACATCTTCCAGCTCGGCCGCAAGTACGCCGACGCCCTCAAGCTCGACGTCCTCGGCCAGAACGGCAAGCCGGTCCGCGTCACCATGGGCTCCTACGGCATCGGCGTCTCCCGTGCGGTCGCGGCCCTGGCCGAGCAGACCGCCGACGACAAGGGCCTGTGCTGGCCGGCCGAGGTGGCCCCGGCCGACGTGCACGTGGTCGCCGCGGGCAAGGCGCTGCAGACCGAACTGGCGCTCGAGGTCTCCGAGAAGCTGCGGACGGCCGGTCTGCGGGTCCTGGTCGACGACCGGGCCGGGGTCTCCCCGGGCGTGAAGTTCACCGACTCCGAGCTGATCGGCGTACCGAAGATCCTGGTCGCGGGCCGCCGCTCGGCGGAGGGCGTCGTGGAGCTGAAGGACCGCAGGACCGGCGAGCGCGAGGAGCTGACGGTGGACGAGGCCATCGCCCGTCTGACCGCGTGACGCTTTAAGGCACCTCTCAGAGACTTCTGTCGGGGCGTATGGCCGCCTCACAGACTTCTCTCAGACCGTTCCCCGACCGTAGTGCGTGACAGAACGTCACTACGGAGGGGAACGGTCATGGCGACCAGGGAAGAGGAGCGGGGGGCCGCGGCGGCGGTCCGCAGAGGCGCACGGCGTGCGGCGGCCTTCGCCGCCGCCGTCACGCTGGCCGGGGCGGCGGGCGTGTTCGCCCTGATCGGCACCATGCAGGCGGACGCCGGCACGACGGCGAGCGGCAGCGGGACGAGCTCCAGCACGAGCAGCGGCACGGACACGTCGAGTGACACGGCCGGCGGCTCCTCCACCGACACGTCGGGCGACTCGTCCTCGTCCTCCGACGACTCCTCGTCGAGCAGCTCCTCCTCGGACGGCTCCGGCGGCTCCGGCGGCCTCACCCCGCCCTCCGGCGGCTCGGCCGACTCCACCTCGGGGGCGTCGTGACGACCACGCCGCTCAAGCACCGCGCCACGGCCGCCACCGAGTGGCGTGCCCTCGGCACCACGGTCCGGCTGGTCGTCACCGACCCGGCCCTGCTGGACTCCTGCAACCTGCTCCTCGCCCGGCACCTCGCCGAGGTCGACGCCGCCTGCAGCCGCTTCCGCCCGGACTCCGAACTCGCCGCCCTCGACACCACCGCCGGCCGCCCGGTCCGGGTGAGCCCCCTGCTCGCCGAGGCCCTCGACGTGGCCCTGCGCGCGGCCGAGGCGACCGACGGGGCGGTGGACCCGACCGTCGGCTCCGCGATGGACGCGATCGGCTACGACCGGGACTTCACCCTCGTCCGCGAGGACGACCGCCCGGTCCGGCTCACCCTGCGCCGCACCCCCGGCTGGCGCACCGTCACCCTCGACCGCGCCACCGGCACCGTCACCCTCCCCGCCGGTGTCCGCCTCGACCTCGGCGCCACCGCCAAGGCCTGGGCCGCCGACCGGGCCGCGCGGACACTGGCCGACACGGCCGGCTGCGGGGTCCTGGTCGGCCTGGGCGGCGACACGGCCGTCGCGGGCGCGGCCCCGGCGGGCGGCTGGCAGGTCCGCGTGCAGGACGTCACCGGGCCCGTCGACGACACACCCGCCCACGGCGCGTACGCCACCGTCGGCCTGCACAGCGGCGGCCTCGCCACGTCCGGCACCACGGCCCGGCGCTGGCGGCGCGGCGGCCACGAGCTGCACCACATCGTCGACCCGCGCACCGGCCTGCCCGTCCGCTCCCCCTGGCGGACCGTCTCGGTCGCCGCGGCCACCTGCGCCGACGCCAACGCGGCGAGCACAGCGGCCCTGGTGAAGGGCGCGGGAGCGGAGCAGTGGCTGACCCGCCTGGGCCTGCCCGCACGGCTGGTCACGCGGAACGGGGCCGTCGTCACCACGCCCGGCTGGCCCACCGAGGCCGGAGAGGCCGCCGCGTGAACTCCGCGACCCTCTGGTACGCCGACCGGGCCACCGGTGCCGTCTGCCTCGTCCTCTTCACGGTCGTCGTACTCCTCGGCGTCGCCGTCCGCCTGCGGACCCGCGTCCCCGGCCTGCCCCGCTTCGGCACGATGAGCCTGCACCGCTCGCTGTCCCTCTCCGCGACCGCCTTCCTGGCCCTGCACATCACCACCGCGGTCATGGACACCTACGTCGACATCACCGTCGCGGACGTCCTGCTCCCCTTCGTCTCCGACTACCAGCCCCTCTGGCTCGGCCTCGGCACCGTCTCCGTCGACCTGATGCTCGCCGTCCTGATCACCAGCCTCCTGCGCGAACGCCTCGGCCACCGTGCCTGGCGGGCCGTCCACCGGCTGGCCTACGCCGCCTGGCCGGTCGCCCTCGTGCACGGCGTCGGCATCGGCACGGACACCGGCACCGACTGGATGACCTGGCTGACCGTCGCCTGCGTCGCGGCCGTGACCGCCGCCTTCGCCGCCCGCCTCGCCCACGCGGCCCGCGCCGCCCGCCGCACCCCCGCCGCCCTCCTGCGCACCGCCGAAGGAGCCCGACCGTGACCGCCGCCTACGCCGACCTCCACATGTCCCCCCGTCTCCTCGCCCCCGGCGCCGCCCCGGCCGACCTCGCCGCCCATCACCGGCGCTACGGCCCCCTCTCCTACGGCGCCCCCGAGGACATCCTGCGCGCGGTGGCCGCATCAGGTCTCACCGGCCGCGGCGGAGCCGCCTTCCCGACGTACCGCAAGCTCGTCTCGGTCGCCGAGGCCGGGCGCCGTACCGGCCGGGCCCCGGTGGTCGTGGCCAACGGCGCGGAGAGCGAACCCGCCAGCCGCAAGGACGGGACGCTCCTGCACCTCTCTCCCCACCTCGTCCTCGACGGCCTGCAGATCGCGGCCCACGCGGTCGGCGCGGGGGAGGCGTACATCGGCGTGGAGGACGGCGCGACCTGGCTGGAATCCGCCCTCGCCCAGCGCACCGCCGACCCGCTGCCCGTGCGGGTCGTCCGGCTGCCCACGTCCTTCCTCTCCGGACAGGCCTCCGCCCTGGCCCGGTTCGTCTCCGGCGGCCCCGCCCTCCCCGCGCACCGGCTCCCGCCGGTCCGCGAGCGGGGCGTGCACAAGGCCCCGACGCTCGTCCAGAACGTCGAGACCCTCGCCCACCTCGCGCTCGTCGCCCGCTACGGCGGCGACTGGTACCGCAGCGCCGGCACTCCCGCCCAGCCGGGCAGCGCCCTGTGCACGATCCACGTCGCCGGACGCGAACCCCGGGTGGCCGAGGCCCCGTACGGCTTGCCGCTCGCCCGTCTGCTGCCGCTGGAGGGCGCCTCGGCGGTCCTCGTGGGCGGCTACCACGGCACCTGGATCCCGGCCCGGGAGGCCGCCGAACTCACCGTCGACGCCGCCTACTTGGGCGCCGGCGTGCTGGCCGTGCTGCCCGCGGCCCGGTGCGGCCTCACCGAGACGGCCCGCATTCTGCGCCACCTCGCCCTGCAGTCGGCCGGCCAGTGCGGCCCCTGCCTCAACGGCCTGCCCCGCATCGCCGCCGCCTTCCGCACCCTCGCCGCACCCGGCCCCCAGGGCACCGTCCGCATAGACCTCGCCCGCTGGTGCGGCCTCGTCGAGGGCCGGGGCGCCTGCCACCACCCCGACGGCACGGTCCGTCTGGTCCGCAGCGCCCTCACCACCTTCGCCGCCGAGGCCGACGCCCACGCCCGCGGCCACTGCACGGCGACCGACCGCACCCCGCTGCTGCCCGTTCCCCAGGAGGCCTGACATGGACCCGCACATGGAGATGGACATCGACCGGACGTCCTGCCGGGGCCACGGCCTCTGCGCGGAACTCCTCCCGGACCACATCACCCTGGACGAATGGGGCTACCCGCTCGTGGACCGCAGCCCCCTCCCGGCCCGCGCGGTGAAACGGGCCCGCAGAGCGGCGGCGGACTGCCCGGTCCTGGCCCTCAGACTGACGGCCAGTCCGGCACCCTGACCGGCGCGGGGAACCGCGCGAGCCGGCACCCCGCGCCCGCGGCCGACGACGAACCGACGCCCCTCACAGCCATCCCGCGAACTCCAGCAGCAACTCGGCATCCCTGGGCCGCCCCACGCGCAGGGCCCGCACCCCCGACTCCACGGCCCGGAAGAGACTCCACCCCCGCACCCGCTCCTGATCCAGCTCCAGCGACTCCGCCAGCTTCCGCACCCGCCGCCGAGTGGTCGCCGCCCCCGACGGCGAGGCGATCAGGTCCTCCACCCGGTCCCGCACCAGCCGCGCCAGATCGAACGCACACTCCCCGACCACCGGATCCGGACCCACCGCCAGCCACGGCGACCGCTCGCCCGCCAGCACCTTGCTCTGCCGGAACGTCCCGTGCAGCAACCGCCGCTCCGGCTCCGCCGCCACCAACTCCTCCCGGGCCAGGAGAGCCGCGTCCACCAGCGCGCCCACCTCGGAGCCGACGGCGGTCCCCCGCATCGCCTCCGCCTGCCGCCCGGTCCGCTCTGCCACCGTCTCGAAGACACGCGCGCCGCCCGCACCGCTCTCGTCGGGCGGCTCCACCCACAGCCGTCGCAGCGTCCCCGCCGCCTCCAGCAACGCCTTCGCCTCCGGCAGCGACCGCACCGACACATCCGGGTGCAGCCGCTCGAGCAGCAGCACCCCCTCCGCCGAGGGCCCTTCCAGCAGGTGGACGGCGCCCAGGCCGCCCCAGTGCGCCAGCGCGGTCCGCTCCGCCTCCGGCCGGAACCGGGGCGGGGCCAGCTTGAGCACGGCGGGCGTCCCGTCCGCGCGGCGCACCAGTACCACCAGGCTGCTGCGGCCGCCCGGAACCTGCACCCGCTCGACGGTCAACTCGCGTAGAGCGGCGGCCTGTTGGACCGCCGCCGGCAGCTTCTCCAACCAGTCGTCACCGCTCGGTGCCGTCTCACCGAGCGCCCTCACCAGACGCTGCGGCGGTTCGAAAGCCATGCGCGAGTCGTTCCCTTCCCTCTCCGGGCTACGCGGTCGGTGTCGCCGAAACTCCGGAGGTGGCCGCGTCCGTACCGGCCCGCTCGGCGAGCCCAGGGAAGGCTACGCTCCCGCCGCGCCAGCGCGCCGCGCGCACCGCCGCCTCCCGCAGCGCCCCGGCGGCCTCCCTGCGCCGCTCGTCCCCGGCTGCCCGCACCAGGTCGGAGTACACCCCGGCCACGCGGTCCTCCAGCTCCGCGGCGAGCCGGACCGCCGTCGCCGAGTCCGCCACCGGGAACGGCAGCGCGTACCCGGCGCTCGCCGCGACCGGCTCGCCGCCCAGGTCGCGCACCTCGCGCACCAGCGCGTCCCGGCGGGCCCGGTGCGCGTCGTACGCCGACCGTGCCTCGGTGCGCCGCTCCTCGCGGATGCGTCCGCCGACGACGCCGTACCCGTACACGGCGGCGTGCTCGGCGGCCAGCGCCGCCTGGAGTGCCGTCAGTTCCGCGCTCGTCGCCCCGCGCGCCTTCCTCATCGCTTCCCCTCCGTCAGCAGATACGCGTGGGCGGCGCCGGCCGCCGCCACCGAGGCCAGCAGCCGGGCCAGTTCGCCGGGGACGTCCACCAGCGCCGCGGCTCGGGTGTCGGCCAGCGTCCGCTCGGCGGCGGCGAGGGAGGCGAGAGCGTCCTTCTCGGACGACGGGGAGGCCGACGGGGAAACGGACGCCGGGGGAGACCCTGTTGGAGACCCCGACGGAGACCCCGACGGGGAGCCCGACGGGGAGCCCGACGGAGAAGCCGGGGGCGACGGGGACGCCGGTGCCTTCTCGGCGCCCCCGAACGCCTCCACATGCCGCGCCACCTCGGCCCGCAGCGGTGCGAGCCGTGCCGCCAGCGCGGGATGGGCGGCGAGGACGGTGTCGTACCGCTCCACCAGTCGGGCGCTCTCCCGCGCCGCACGCGCGCGTGCCCGCTCGGTGACCGAGGGGCTGCCGCCGACGCTCTCCTCGGGGCCGTCGGAACGGGACGAGCAGCCCACGAACAGCGCGGCCCCGGCGGCCGATGCGAGCAGGGTTCTTCTGCGCGGCCCCGAGGGGGCGCGCGACGGGAGCGGGAACGGCACGGCAGACGTCCTCGGGGAACTCGTACGAAAGAAAGACGAAGCAGGGAACAGGCCCCTGATCACCGTACCTTCGGACCCGCCCGGCCGAGGTCTCCGCCACCCTCCGTGCACAGGTGGACGGCAACACTCCCCGCGACCGGATACCCTTTGACCAGACACGCGACCCATCCCACAACAGCACACGCGGCCGAGGAGTCACCCGGATGAGCACCACCCAGAGCGAGAGGCTGCGAGAGCTCCTGGAACCGCTCGTCGCCTCCCAGGGCCTGGATCTCGAAGAGATCGCCGTGGACTCCGTAGGACGCAAGCGCGTGCTGCGTGTCGTCGTCGACTCCGACACCGGGGCGGACCTCGACCGGATCGCCGATGTGAGCCGTGCGCTCTCGGCGAAGCTCGACGAGACGGACGCGATGGGCCAGGGCGAGTACACCCTCGAGGTCGGCACCCCGGGCGCGGAGCGCGCCCTCACCGAGCACCGCCACTATGTGCGCGCCACGGGCCGCCTGGTGAAGTTCCAGCTGGCCGAGGGCGGCGAGCTCCTCGCGCGGATCCTGAAGGCCGACGACGACGGCCTCGACCTCGAAGTGCCCGGCGTGAAGGGCCGCAAGGCCACGACCCGCAGAGTCGCCTTCCCGGAGATCGAGAAGGCGCGCGTGCAGGTCGAGTTCAACCGCAAGGACAAGGACGAGAAGGAAGAGGAGGCGTAGCCGTGGACATCGACATGAGTGCCCTGCGGGGCTTGGTACGGGAGAAGGAGATCTCCTTCGCCCTGCTGGTCGAGGCGATCGAGTCGGCCCTCCTCATCGCCTACCACCGCACCGAGGGAAGCCGCCGGCACGCGCGCGTGGAGCTCAACCGGGAGACCGGGCATGTGACCGTGTGGGCGAAGGAGGACCCCGAGGACCTCGAGGAGGGCCAGGAGCCCCGCGAGTTCGACGACACCCCGTCCGGCTTCGGCCGTATCGCCGCCACCACCGCCAAGCAGGTGATCCTGCAGCGGCTGCGCGACGCCGAGGACGACGCGACGCTCGGCGAGTACGCCGGCCGCGAGGGCGACATCGTCACCGGAGTGGTCCAGCAGGGCCGCGACCCCAAGAACGTTCTCGTGGACATCGGCAAGCTGGAGGCCATCCTGCCGGTGCAGGAGCAGGTCCCGGGAGAGACGTATCCGCACGGCATGCGGCTGCGGTCGTACGTCGTCCGGGTGGCGAAGGGGGTGCGCGGTCCCTCGGTCACGCTTTCGCGTACCCACCCCAATCTGGTGAAGAAGCTCTTCGCCCTCGAGGTGCCGGAGATCGCCGACGGGTCCGTCGAGATCGCCGCCATCGCGCGTGAGGCGGGTCACCGCACGAAGATCGCGGTCCGTTCCACCCGTTCGGGCCTGAACGCCAAGGGCGCCTGCATCGGCCCCATGGGCGGCCGGGTGCGCAACGTGATGGGCGAGCTGAACGGCGAGAAGATCGACATCGTCGACTGGTCGGACGACCCTGCCGAGATGGTGGCGAACGCGCTGTCCCCGGCCCGGGTCTCCAAGGTCGAGGTCGTGGACCTCGCGGCCCGTTCCGCGCGCGTGACCGTGCCCGACTACCAGCTGTCCCTGGCGATCGGCAAGGAGGGGCAGAACGCCCGTCTCGCCGCCCGTCTCACCGGCTGGCGGATCGACATCCGACCGGACACGGAGCAGGCGTCCGAGTAGACGTCCGACCTGCGGGAGGGCCGGCCGGGGAATAGATCCAGGCCGCGGCCCGCTTAGATCACGTCAGATGTATCGCGGCAACTGTTCGAATCCTGCCCCAAAGGGGTGAGGTGGCCGCGGGGAGGTAGACTTAAGAGTGTCTGGCCGGACGCACGCCGGAGCATGCCCTGAACGCACCTGTGTGGGGTGCCGGGAGCGGGCGGCCAAGACGGATCTGCTGCGCATCGTGGCGATCAAGGACGCATGCGTCCCCGATCCTCGCGGTACGCTGCCCGGCCGGGGTGCGTACGTACACCCCGCACTGGTCTGTCTCGACCAGGCGGTGCGCCGCCGGGCGTTCACGCGGGCGTTGCGCGCCGCGGGAGCGCTCGACACAAAGGCGTTGCGCCAATACGTCGAGCAGACGACAGTTGCCGATCAGGCAACACCGTAAGAAGCGCGTCGCGCGGAACGTCCGTGCGGCTCAGGTACCCCGCGAGTTGGAAGTAGGTCGAGATTGCGATGAGCACTCGATGAGCACGCGATGAGTACGCCCATGAAGTAGCGACGGTCCGGACGCAACCCGGACCTAAAAGGAGCGAAGTGGCTAAGGTCCGGGTATACGAACTCGCCAAGGAGTTCGGTGTGGAGAGCAAGGTCGTCATGGCCAAGCTCCAGGAACTCGGTGAATTCGTCCGTTCGGCGTCTTCGACCATCGAAGCGCCCGTAGTCCGCAAACTGACTGACGCCTTCCAGGGCGGCGGCGGCAAGTCCGCCAAGCCCGCCCCGCGCAAGGCCGCCCCCAAGCCCGGTGCGCCCTCCCCGGCGCAGGCCGCGCGTCCGGCCGCCCCGCGTCCGGCCGCCCCCCGGCCCGCTGCGCCCCAGCCGCCGGCGGCTCCCGCCGCCCCGGCTCCGGCCGCCTCGTCGGCCCCCGCGCCGGCCGCCCAGGGTCCGCGTCCGGTGCCCGGCCCCAAGCCCGCGCCGCGTCCGGCCCCCGCCGCCCCGGAGTTCACCGCTCCGCCGTCGGCTCCGGCCGCCCCGCAGGCCCCGCGTCCGGCCGCCCAGGGCCCGCGCCCCGGCGCGCCGCGCCCCGGTGCCCGTCCGGGTGGGCCCGGCCAGGGTCAGGACCGTGGCCAGGGCTCGCGTCCCGCCGCCCAGGGTCAGCGTCCCGGTGGCGCCGGTGCGCCGCGTCCGGGCGGTGCCCGTCCGGCCGGTCCGCGTCCGGGCAACAACCCCTTCACGTCCGGCGGCAACGCCGGTATGGCCCGTCCGCAGGCGCCGCGTCCGCAGGGCGCGCCGCGCCCCGGCGGCCCCGGTGCCCCCGGCGCCGGTCCCCGTCCGCAGGCGCCCGGCGGCCAGGGCGGCGGTCCCCGTCCCCAGGCTCCCGGTGGCGCGCGTCCCTCTCCGGCGGGCATGCCCCGTCCGCAGGGTGCGGGCCCCGGCGGTCCGCGTCCGGGCGGTCCGCGTCCCAACCCCGGCATGATGCCGCAGCGTCCCGCTGCCGGCCCGCGTCCCGGCGGTGGCCCCGGCGGCCGCGGTCCGGGCGGTGCGGGTCGTCCCGGCGGCGGCGGCCGTCCCGGTGGCGGCGGCTTCGCCGGCCGTCCGGCCGGTCCCGGTGGCGGTGCCCGTCCGGGTGGTGGCGGCGGTTTCGCCGGCCGTCCCGGCGGCGGTGGCCCCGGCGGCGGTGGCGGCGGCTTCGGTGGCGGCGGTGGCCGTCCCGGCTTCGGCGGTCGTCCCGGCGGTCCCGGTGGCCGTGGTGGCACGCAGGGCGCCTTCGGCCGCCCCGGCGGTCCCGCGCGTCGTGGCCGCAAGTCGAAGCGTCAGCGTCGCCAGGAGTACGAGGCCATGCAGGCCCCGTCGGTCGGCGGTGTGATGCTGCCTCGCGGCAACGGCGAGACGATCCGTCTCTCCCGCGGCGCGTCGCTCACCGACTTCGCGGAGAAGATCAACGCCAACCCGGCGTCGCTCGTCGCGGTCATGATGAACCTCGGCGAGATGGTCACCGCGACCCAGTCCGTCTCCGACGAGACCCTCCAGCTCCTCGCGGGCGAGATGAACTACGAGGTTCAGATCGTCAGCCCGGAGGAGGAGGACCGCGAGCTGCTCGAGTCCTTCGACATCGAGTTCGGCGAGGACGAGGGCGACGAGGACGACCTGGTGGTCCGTCCCCCGGTCGTCACCGTCATGGGTCACGTCGACCACGGAAAGACCCGCCTGCTCGACGCCATCCGCAAGACGAACGTCATCGCGGGCGAGGCCGGTGGCATCACCCAGCACATCGGTGCCTACCAGGTCGCGACCGAGGTCAACGACGAAGAGCGCAAGATCACCTTCATCGACACCCCGGGTCACGAGGCGTTCACCGCCATGCGTGCGCGTGGTGCGAAGTCGACGGACATCGCGATCCTGGTGGTCGCGGCGAACGACGGCGTGATGCCGCAGACCGTCGAGGCGCTCAACCACGCCAAGGCGGCCGACGTCCCGATCGTCGTCGCGGTCAACAAGATCGACGTCGAGGGCGCCGACCCGACCAAGGTGCGCGGTCAGCTGACCGAGTACGGCCTGGTGGCCGAGGAGTACGGCGGCGACACCATGTTCGTCGACATCTCCGCCAAGCAGGGTCTGCACATCGACGACCTGCTCGAGGCGGTCATCCTGACCGCCGACGCCTCGCTCGACCTGCGGGCCAACCCGAACCAGGACGCGCAGGGCATCTCGATCGAGTCCCGCCTCGACCGCGGCCGCGGTGCGGTGGCGACGGTCCTCGTCCAGCGAGGCACGCTGCGGGTCGGCGACACGATGGTCGTGGGCGACGCCTACGGCCGCGTGCGCGCCATGCTCGACGACAACGGCAACAACGTGGCCGAGGCCGGCCCGTCGACGCCGGTCCAGGTCCTGGGTCTGACCAACGTCCCGGGTGCCGGCGACAACTTCCTCGTGGTCGAGGAGGACCGTACGGCCCGCCAGATCGCCGAGAAGCGTGCGGCCCGCGAGCGCAACGCCGCCTTCGCCAAGCGCACGCGCAGGTTCTCCCTGGAGAACCTGGACGCCGCCCTGAAGGCGGGCGAGGTCCAGCAGCTGAACCTGATCATCAAGGGCGACGCGTCCGGATCGGTCGAGGCTCTGGAGTCCTCCCTCCTCCAGCTGGACGTCGGCGAAGAGGTCGACATCCGCGTCCTGCACCGCGGTGTCGGTGCGGTCACGGAGTCGGACATCGACCTGGCCATGGGCTCCGACGCCATCGTCATCGGCTTCAACGTGCGCGCGGCCGGCCGTGCGCAGCAGATGGCCGAGCGCGAGGGCGTGGACGTCCGCTACTACTCGGTCATCTACCAGGCGATCGAGGAGATCGAGGCGGCCCTGAAGGGTCTCCTCAAGCCGGAGTACGAGGAGGTCGAGCTCGGTACGGCGGAGATCCGCGAGGTCTTCAAGTCGTCCAAGCTGGGCAACATCGCCGGTGTCCTCATCCGCTCGGGCGAGGTCAAGCGCAACACCAAGGCGCGCCTCATCCGCGACGGCAAGGTGGTCGCGGAGAACCTCACCATCGAGGGCCTGCGTCGCTTCAAGGACGACGTCACCGAGATCCGCGAAGGGTTCGAGGGCGGTATCAACCTCGGCAACTTCAACGACATCAAGGTCGACGACGTCATCGCGACGTACGAGATGCGGGAGAAGCCGCGGGTGTGACACCCCGGTGTACGGGTGCCGGTCCGCGGGGACATCGTTCCCCGCGGCCCGGCACCGCGCCGTGTCCCGGGGGCTACCGCCCCCGGACCCCCGCCGTCGGCCCCGGAGGGCCTCGTCCTCGCATGCCGGACGGGCTGATTGCGTCCGGCCGGCGCCGAGGCGGCGAACCCCGGCCCCTGAGGGACCGAAGCCCCGGCGGACCCGACGTCCCTTCCCGTCCGGCCGACCCGGGCGGGTGAGGGTGCGGGCCGCGCCGAAACCCCGTCGAGCCGACCGCCGGTTCGGGGTACCGTTCTTGATGCCCCTGTCCCATACGGCCGACAGGGCCATCGATCCCGTACCGGCGGGTGAACCGGCAGATACATGTACGTGGGGACTCTGTCCTTCGACCTCCTCCTGGGCGACGTACGGTCGCTGAAGGAGAAGCGCTCCGTCGTCCGCCCCATCGTCGCCGAGCTCCAGCGCAAGTACGCGGTGAGCGCGGCCGAGGTCGACGACCAGGACCTCCACCGCAGGGCCCGGATAGGCCTCGCCGTGGTCTCCGGTGACGCGGAGCACCTGACCGACGTACTGGACCGGTGCGAACGGCTCGTCGCCGGCCGCCCGGAAGTGGAGCTGCTGTCGGTCAGACGCCGCTTCCACGGCGAAGACGACTGACCGCAGAACCGAACAGCAGCAGACAAGCAAGCGAAGCAGGAAGAACGGGAGACGGAGCAGTGGCCGACAACGCGCGCGCCAAGAGGCTGGCGGACCTCATCCGAGAGGTGGTGGCGCAGAAGCTGCAGCGCGGGATCAAGGACCCGCGGCTCGGCTCCCACGTCACCATCACGGACACCAGGGTCACCGGTGACCTGAGGGAGGCGACCGTCTTCTACACCGTGTACGGGGACGACGAGGAGCGGAAGGCAGCCGCCGCCGGCCTGGAGAGCGCCAAGGGCATCCTGCGCTCCGAGGTCGGCCGCGCCGCCGGCGTGAAGTTCACGCCCACCCTGGCCTTCGTCGCCGACGCCCTCCCGGACACCGCCCGCACCATCGACGACCTCCTGGACAAGGCGCGTGCCGCCGACGAGAAGGTCCGCGAGGCGTCCGCGGGCGCCGGGTACGCCGGCGAGGCCGACCCGTACCGCAAGCCCGGTGACGACGAGACGGACGACACCGCCGAATGAACCGCAAGACCACCGCGCCCGACGGCCTCGTCATCGTCGACAAGCCGTCGGGCTTCACCTCCCACGACGTCGTGGCCAAGATGCGGGGGATCGCCAGGACCCGCCGCGTCGGCCACGCGGGCACGCTCGACCCCATGGCCACGGGCGTCCTCGTCCTCGGCGTGGAGAAGGCGACCAAGCTCCTCGGGCACCTCGCCCTCACCGAGAAGGAGTACCTCGGCACCGTCCGCCTCGGCCAGACGACCCTGACGGACGACGCCGAGGGCGAGATCACCGCCTCCGTCGACGCCTCCCGGATCACCCGGGACGCCGTCGACGCCGGGATCGCCAAGCTCAGCGGCGACATCATGCAGGTGCCGTCCAAGGTCAGCGCCATCAAGATCGACGGTGTGCGCTCGTACAAGCGGGCCAGGGAGGGCGAGGACTTCGAGATCCCGGCCCGCCCGGTGACCGTCTCCTCCTTCGCCGTGTACGACGTCCGCGACGCCGTCGCCGAGGACGGCACGCCCGTCCTGGACCTGGTCGTCTCCGTCGTCTGCTCCTCCGGCACCTACATCCGCGCCCTCGCCCGCGACCTGGGTGCGGACCTCGGCGTCGGCGGGCACCTCACCGCCCTGCGCCGCACCCGCGTCGGGCCGTACAAGCTGGACTCGGCCAGGACGCTCGACCAGCTCCAGCAGGAGCTGAGCGTGATGCCGATCGCCGACGCCGCCGCGGCCGCCTTCCCGCGCTGGGACGTGGACGCCAAGCGGGCCCGGCTGCTCACCAACGGCGTCCGCCTGGAGATGCCCGAGGAGTACGCGGGCGCCGGCCCCGTCGCCGTCTTCGACCCGGAGGGCCGCTTCCTGGCCCTGGTGGAGGAGCAGAAGGGCAAGGCCAGGAGCCTGGCCGTGCTGAGCTGAGCCACACCTGCTCCGCTGTGCCCGTGGAGCGGCGGACACGGGGTGACACATCGCCCCGCCGCTCCACGGTCCCCCCTCGGTTCCCCCACCCCTAGGGTGTATCCAGCGCTCGCGGTTCATTCACCCGTCCGGGCAGGCGCTCGGAGTGAACCGAGGGAGCGCAGGGGGGCGCGTTCGTCCCGGTACCTGTTTTCTTGATCACCGCGCGCCTACCGTCGAGCCTGAGGACACACGGGCACGGCGGGGAGGTACCACGATGGCGGGACGGGGCCCGCGGACCGACGACGGCCACCGCGCACCCACCGGAGCGCCCGGCGCCACCCACCCCGCCCCCGGCGCTTCCCGCCGTGACGCCCCGAGCGCCCTTCCGGGCCCCGCCCACCCGGACGCCTCCCTCGTCCGCATCCGCGATCTCGCGGGACGTCCGCGCGGCACCGGCTTCGTCGCCGACCACCTCGGCACGGTCGTCACCAGCCACGAGGCCGTCGACGGCCTGCCCCGCCTCGTCCTGTACGGCGCCGGTGACCGCTGCTGCGCCGTCACCGCGGACGCGGTCACCCCGCTGCCGGAGCTGGACCTGGCCCTCGTCCGCACGCAAGGCCTCGGCCTGGACCCGCTCCCCGTCACCGTCCGGGAGCACGTCGGGACCGGTACGTACGTCCGGCTGGCCGCGGGCTGCTGGCGCGAGGCACGGGTGCTGGACGCGACGCGGGTGACGTACCCGGCCCCGGGCCGCCCCCACCTCGTCGACGGCGCCCTGGAGCTGGCGATCGGCACGGCCGGCCGGGACGCGCTGCGGGCGGGCGGCGGCGCGGCCGGGGGACCGGTGCTCGACGCCGGGACCGGTGCCGTCGTCGCCGTCCTGGGCACCGCCCTCCGGTCCGGCGACCGCGACGCCGCCTTCGCCGTACCCTTGCGTCCCGCCGCCGCGGGACCGCTGGCCGGCCTGCTCGCCCGCAACGCGGCGACCGTCCCCGCCTACGGCGCCGACCTCAATCTCGCGGGCGTCCTGGAACTCACCGCGGCCGCGGTGAGCGCGGACGGCCCGCCCGGCGCCCTCTCCGGATTCCCTGGCGGACCCGGCGCCGGAGCCGTGGCACCGGTCGAACGCGCGCACACAGCAAGGGAGTTCGCCGCCTTCCTCACCGGCCCGGCGGCCGTGCTCGGCCTCGTCGGCGCACCGGGCAGCGGCCGTACGACGGAACTCGCGGCCCTCGCCGCCCGCCGCGGCCGGGGCCCGGAACCCGCCCCCACCCTGTGGCTGCGCGGCGCCGATCTGAGGGACGAGGACGACTCGGTCGCCGACGCGGCCCGCCGCGCGCTGACCCGGGCGGCCCGCATCGTGGCGGCCTCGGCCGGAGTGAGCCCCGCCGCCCTCGGCGACCTCGGCCCCGACCGCGTGGCCCGCCTCGCGCACGCCGCCGGCCGCCCGCTGCTCCTGCTGCTCGACGGCCCCGAGGAGATGCCGCCCGCCCTCGCCCACCGCACGGCCGACTGGACCGAAAGCACGGCGCGTTGGCTGCGGGAGACGGGGGCGCGGCTGACGGTGGCGTGCCGGGCCGAGTACTGGGAGGAGGTGGGCACCGGATTCCCGCCCGAGATGCTGCACGACGGCCGGGAACCCGGCGAGGGGACCCCGCCCGGTGCGCTCCCGCCCTGCGTCCCGCTCGGCGACCTGACCCCGCAGGAGGCTCGCGAGGCCCGCGCCCGGCACGCCGTTCCCGGCACCGCGCTCACCGGCCCCGACGCCCGGCACCCCCTCACCCTGCGGCTCCTCTCCGAGATCCGCGCCATCCAGCCCGCCGCCCTGCCCGCCGCCCCCGCGGCCGCCCCGGTCGACCGCGACGACGTCCTCTCCGCCCACCTCGACCTGATGTGCCTGCGGGTCGCGGTCCGTCTCGCCGCCGAGAACGGCCTGCGCGGCCCGGCCGTGCGCCGGCTCGCGGCCAGGGTCTCCGGCCAGGTGCACGAGGCCGCCCGCCGCAGTCTCGGGCCGGGACAGGGCGAACTGGACCGGGCGTCGTTCGAGGCGCTGTTCCCCCGGGGCCCGGCGCCCGCCCGCCTCGGCGGCGGCACCGGCTGGGCGTCCGCCGTCCTCACCGAAGGACTCCTGGTGCCCGCCGGCAGCGGCTACCGCTTCGCCCACGAGGAACTCGCCGACTGGATCCAGGGCGTCCACCTCGACCTGGACGGCGCCCTGCGCGCCCTGGTCCACCGGCACACCCCCGAAGGCGACCACCCGCTCCCCGTCCCGCACCACCGCATCGGCCCCGTCGTCCAGGCCCTGCTCCACCTCGCCCGCCGGCAGGGCACGGCCCACCTCCTCGTCCGGCTGGAGGAGCTGACCCGGGCCCTGGAGGCCGACCCCTCCTCCTGGTGGGCCGCCCGGCTGCTCGCCGAGACCCTGCCGCGCGTCCCGGACGCGACCCCGTACGCCGGAGTGCTGCGCCCGCTGGCCGACCTGATCGCGGCGGGAGGTGAACGGGCGGCCCGGCGCCCCGAGTTCGGACCCGGCTTCTGGACCCGGCTCGCCCTCCCGCCCGAGCTCCGCCTGGACCTGCTGCGCCGGCTGGTCCTCGCCGACGGGCCGCCGGGCGACCTCGGCGCACCCCGTCATCTCGACGCCGTCGCCCGTCTCCTCGCCGCCGACGCCACCGCCGTACAGCCGTGTCTCACCCGCTGGTTCGACGACGAGCGGCCGCTGCCGGCGGCCCCGCACGCCACCGTGGCGACGGCCGCACAGGCACTGCTGCACACGCACCGGCACCGGGCGCCGGACGACCTCACCGACGTCCTCGTCGGCTGCGGACACCGCCGGGCGGACGAACTGCTCGCCGTGCTGGCGGAGGACGAGCCGTCCGCGCTGTGCCGGGCCGTCGACCGGTGGGCGCACGACGAGCGGCCCGCCCGGCGGGCCTCGGCGGTGACGTACGGTCTGCGCGCCGCGCCCCATGTGACGACCGAGACCGACCGGGCGCTGCTGCGCCACGCCGCGCTCGCCCTGCTCGCCCGCCCCGCCGACTCGCCCCTGCACGGCGGCGCGCTCGCCCTCCTCGTCCACGACCCCGGGAGCCGGGCCCGCCACCTGCCCCGTGCGCTGGAGCGGTTCGCGGCACGCGATCCGCACCTGCCGCCCACGGCGCTGTTCACCGCGCTCGCCACGCACCCCGAGCCGGTCCTGGACGCCGTCCGGGCCCGGCTGGGCGGCCCCCGGGAGTCCGGGGCGGACGGCATCCTGCGCGCGCTCGCCGATGCCACCCCGCCCGGACTCGCCCATCGGGTCGCCGCTCTCGTGCGGGAGGCGGTGGCACGGAGGCCGGAGACCGCCGGGCACATGGCCGCGTACGTCGACCGGCGCCTGGACCGGGGCCCGGCCGTCCGTGCCGTGCTCTTTCCACTGGTCGCGGGCCTGCTCGACAGCAGCGGCCCCGAGCAGGTGCGGGCCGCGCTGGCTGTCGTGCTGCTCGCCCCCGGCACCCCTGAGTCGCGTCCGCTCCGGCGCGAACTGCTGGATTTCCTGCTGGCGCAGGAGCAGGCGCCCGCCGTTCTGGACGCGGTGCTGCACGCGGTCCCACAGCGCGGCGGAGCGGAGCTGCGCGCGCTCGTCCACCGCACCGGGCGGCTCATGACCCGCACCCCCGACGGCGCCACCCGCTTCGACCGCGGCCTGGTCGAGCTGGGACGGCACGTCCCGGGCTTCGCCGCGCAGGTGGCCGGCTGGCTCACCGAGGCGCCGGAGGACTGGGCCGCGGTGATCGGCCCCGGGACACGCCGCATGCTGGAGGGCCTCCCGGGGGTGCGGGTGCCCGCATGACCCGCGGAGGCGCCCGGGCCTGCGCAGGCGCCCGGGGACCCGGACGCACCCGGCTCGGAGCATGGGCCCGTGCACGGGGATGCGCCCGGGTCCGAGCATGTGCCCCCGCACACGGATACGCCCGGGTCCGAGCACGCGCCCGGGGCCGTGGATTCCCCTCCGGCGCACGTGGGCCGAGTCACAGCCTCCATGCCGATGCGGGCAGGAAGCACCCGGCATGGCACCCTTAGACCTGCGCAAGAGGCAACGAAACATACGGACACGGGTTCGAGGAGCGGTCACAGTGCAGCGCTGGCGTGGCTTGGAGGACATCCCCGAGGACTGGGGACGCAGCGTCGTCACCATCGGCTCTTACGACGGGGTCCACCGCGGGCACCAGCTGATCATCCGGCACGCCGTGGACCGCGCCCGAGAGCTGGGCGTCCCCTCCGTCGTCGTCACGTTCGACCCCCACCCGAGCGAGGTCGTCCGCCCCGGCAGCCACCCGCCGCTGCTCGCCCCGCACCACCGCCGCGCCGAGCTGATGACCGAGCTGGGCGTCGACGCGGTTCTGATCCTCCCCTTCACGACCGAGTTCTCGAAGCTGTCCCCGGCCGAGTTCGTCGTGAAGGTCCTGGTCGACAAGCTGCACGCCAAGGCCGTCGTCGAGGGCCCGAACTTCCGCTTCGGCCACAGGGCCGCCGGGAACGTCGAGTTCCTCGCCGAGCAGGGCAAGGTCTACGACTTCGAGGTCGAGGTCGTCGACCTGTTCGTGTGCGGGGAGGCAGGGGGCGGCGAGCCGTTCTCCTCGACCCTCACCCGGCGCCTGGTCGCCGAGGGCGACGTCGCGGGCGCGGCGGAGATCCTGGGCCGGCCGCACCGCGTGGAGGGCGTCGTGGTGCGCGGCGCCCAGCGGGGCCGCGAGCTCGGCTTCCCGACCGCCAACGTCGAGACGCTGCCGCACACCGCGATCCCGGCCGACGGCGTCTACGCGGGCTGGCTGCACGCGGGCGGCGAGGCGATGCCCGCCGCGATCTCGGTCGGCACCAACCCGCAGTTCGACGGCACCGAGCGCACGGTCGAGGCGTACGCCATCGACCGCGTCGGCCTCGACCTGTACGGCCTGCACGTCGCCGTGGACTTCCTCGCCTTCGTGCGCGGCCAGGCGAAGTTCGAGTCGCTGGAGGGGCTGCTGGAGCAGATGGGCCGGGACGTGAAGCGCTGCCGCGAGCTGGTGAGCGCGGCGTCGGAGTAGCCGACGACGGCTCCGTGAACGGCCGAAGGGCGGCCGGTGTCCTCGGACACCGGCCGCCCTTCGTTCATGGCCGCACGCGCACGGCCGCGGGGCCGCTCCGCCGTCGCCGTTACTGCTGCGGGGGCGGCGGGGGCGGTGCCTCGCCGCCGTCCTGCTGCGGCGGGACGGGGGCCTGCGGCGGCTGCGGGTAGCCGTAGCCCGCCGGCGGCTGGGGCGGCTGGGGGTAGCCGTAACCGGCCGGCGGCTGGGGCTGGCCGGGCTGCGGCGGGTACGGCTCATGCTGCCCCGGCTGCCGGCCCTGCGGCGGGTACGGCTGTCCCGGCTGCGGTGCCTGGGGGTGCTGCGGTGCCTGGGGGTGCTGCGGTCCGCCGTACGGCTGTCCTGCCTGCGGCGGATAAGGCTGTTGCGGCTGCGGCGGATACGGCTGGCCCGGGGGCTGACCCTGGTAGGGCTGACCGGGATACGGCTGACCCGGCCCCGGCTGGCCGGGATGGGGCTGACCAGGTCCGGGCCGGCCGGGATAGGCCTGATCGGGATAGGCCTGACCGGGATACGGCTGACCGGGTCCGGGCTGGCCCGGCATCTGCTGGCCCGGCATCGGCGGGGCCGCGACCGGCGGCGGGTTGCCGTCGCTGGTCCACAGGCCGTGCATCTGCTGATGGCGGACGAAGTCCTCCGCGACCATCGCCGCCAGGTTGAAGTACGCCTCCCGCACCTTCGGCCGCATCATGTCGAGGTCGACCTCGGCACCGGCGGCGAGATGCTCGTCGAAGGGCACGACGACCACACCGCGGCACCGCGTCTCGAAGTGCGACACGATGTCCTCGACCTTGATCATCTTGCCGGTCTCGCGCACCCCGGAGATGACGGTGATGGACCGCGAGACCAGCTCGGCGTACCCGTGCGCGGACAGCCAGTCCAGCGTCGTACTGGCGCTGCTCGCACCGTCGACCGACGGCGTCGAGATGATGATGAGCTGGTCGGCGAGGTCCAGCACCCCGCGCATCGCGCTGTAGAGCAGGCCCGTGCCCGAGTCGGTGAGGATGACCGGGTACTGCTTGCCGAGCACGTCGATCGCGCGCCGGTAGTCCTCGTCGTTGAAGGTCGTGGAGACCGCCGGGTCGACGTCGTTGGCGATGATCTCCAGGCCGGACGGGGCCTGGGAGGTGAACCGCCGGATGTCCATGTACGAGTTGAGGTACGGGATCGCCTGGACGAGGTCACGGATGGTGGCCCCGGTCTCGCGGCGCACCCGGCGGCCGAGCGTACCGGCGTCCGGGTTGGCGTCGATCGCGAGGATCTTGTCCTGGCGCTCGATGGCGAGGGTGGAGCCGAGCGCGGTGGTCGTCGTGGTCTTGCCCACGCCGCCCTTGAGACTGATGACCGCGATCCGGTAGCAGGACAGCACCGGCGTGCGGATCAGCTCCAGCTTGCGCTGCCGCTCGGCCTCCTCCTTCTTCCCGCCGAGCTTGAAGCGGGAGGAGGAGGCGGTGGGCCGGCCGCTCTTCGCCTTCTGCTTCTTGTTGTTGAGCAGCCGGTCCGAGGACAGCTCCACGGCCGCCGTGTAACCCAGCGGCGCGGCACCGGGGTTGACCGGCTGCCGCTGGTCGTGCTGGATCGCCTGCGGCCAGGCGGCACCGGCCCGGGGATCGACGGGCTGCTGCGGGGCGTGCGGGGCGTGCGGGACCTGCGGGGCGTGTCCGGCCTGAGCGGCGTCCGGGGCGGGCGCCGGGGCGGGACCGGGCGCCTGGGGCCCGTGCGGGGCGGCTCCGTGCGGCGGCTGCCCCGGGAAGCCCTGCGGAACTCCCTGGGCGTCCGCCACCGGGCCCGGCTGCGGCTGCTGCGGCTGCTGCGGTGCCTGCGGGGCGGGGGGCTGCGGGAAGCCGTAAGCGCCGGGCGTGTTGGGCGCGGGGGGCTGGGGGAAGCCGTACCCACCCTGGGCGTGGGTCGCGGGCGGCTGCGGGAAGCCGTACCCGCCCTGGGCGTCGGGAGCCGGGGGCTGCGGGAATCCGTAGCCCGGCTGGGGAGCGGCGGGCGGCTGCGGTGCCGGTTCCGGTGTGGGTGCGGGTGCCGGGGCGGCAGCCGGGGGCTGCGGGAAGCCGTACGCGGGCTGCGGCGGAGCCGGGGATGCCTCGGGGCCCGGTGCGTGGGGTGCCGTCTGCGGCGCGACGGGCGGCTGCTGGGCTGCCGCAGGGTCGGCCGGCTGCGGCTGCGGCTGGGGCAGCGGCTGGGGCTGGGCCGGCCACTCGGCCGCCGGTGCGGGGGCCGCGGGCTCGTACGACGGCGGCAGCGGCGGCAGCCCGCCCTGCGGGACCGGCGGCGGAGCCCATGCGGGCGGCGCGGCGGCGACCGGGGGCTGGGTCGTCCCGTCCTGCGACTCGGCGGTGTCCGACGACTCGGCGGTCTCCGACGATTCGGTGGTGTCCGTGGACTCGGCGGTGTCCGAGGACTCGGGTGCGTCGGCGGAGTCGTGCTGAGCCGCCGGGTCCTCCGCGGGGGTGCCCTCGGACTCGGGGTCCGTCGGGACGTCGGCGTCCTGAGCCGCCGCCTCGCCGGAGGCGTCCGCCTCGGCCTCGGCGGCACCGTCGTCGGCCGAACCGTCGGGGGAGGCCGTGGCCTCGGCGGCCCCGTCGGTCTCCTCCTGCGCGACCGCGGCGTCCTCATCGGCCGGCTGCCCGTCGGTCTCCGCGCCCTCGGCCTCCGCCGGGCCGGTCTGTTCCGCGATCTGCCGCTTGAGGGCGACCGGTGAGAAGCGCATGGTGGCGCCGCTCTCCAGGTCCCCGCTCACGGGCCGACCCTGCTCGGCGGCCGGGGCCGGCACAGCGGCCGGGTTCGGCGCGGCGGCCGGAGCCGGTGACTCGGCCTGCGGCGGCTGAGGCTGCTGCGGCTGGAACCCGCCGTTCACCGGAAGCCCGGGCACGGCGACGGGCTCCCCCGTGGGAGGCGCGAACGGCGCGGGCGGCGCGGGAGGGGGAGCGAACGGCGCGGGAGCGGCCGGCGGCGTGGCGTGGGGAGCGACGGGCGGTGCGTACGGCGCCGCGGGCACGGCGTTCGCGGGCGCCGCGGTGGCCGGAAACCCGGGCATACCCGGCCCACCCGGCACACCCGGCGGAGCCGGAACGTGCGGAGCGGGAGCGGGAGCGGGAGCCGGTGGCGGAACGGGAGCCGGAGCCTGAGGGGTCGGAGCCGCCGGAGCCTGAGGGTTCGGAATCTGAGGGTTCGGAATCTGAGGGTCGGGAACCGGAGCCGGAACGGGAGCCGGTGGTCCCGGCGGAGGTGCCGCACCCGTGTCCCCTCCCGCACCCGCCGCCGGACCCCCGCCCGCGTTCTGCGTGTACCAAGCGGGCGGCGCGTAGTCGATGGTGAACTCACCCGTCATCTCGATGGCGGATTCCGCGTCGGGCTGGTCATCGCCGGGTGTGGCCCAGCCCCCGCGCGTCCCGTCCCGATCGCTGCTCACAATTCCTCCTGGTGTGGTCGAGCACCCTCATGCACGCCTGTGCCGTGCCGGGGCGCGACCATGTCTCGTCGTACGCAGTGGTTTCGAGGCCGTCCGAGGTCGTCCGACACACCGGCCCTCCCCGGGGACGTCGACACCCACCCCATGGTTTCCGGCACCGCGCCCCACACCAGCCTAATCATCAGATGCCCCGCCCCGGCAGGCCCGCCCACTCTCAGAAGCCGACAAAGGCTGTGAAAGGCTCCGCTGCCCGGTCAGTCCATGCGCCGAGGCGTGCCCAGCAGCCCGATCTCCGCGTCCGTCGGCTGCGTCATCACATACTGCCGGTCGCGGTCGGCGCACCACAGCGTGAAGCCGTCCACCAGCGTGGGCAGTGCCTCCACGTGCTCCCGGGGCAGCGTCAACGCACGGCCCACCTCGGCGGCTTCGTCGGGCGAGATCCGCTGCACACCGACCAGCCGGGCCTGCCGTATCAGGCGCGGCGCGACCGGGCTGAGGTACGGCAGCAGGGTCAGCACGGACTGCCAGGGACCGGAAGCGACCCGTCCGCGCGGCGGCCGCATCCCGCAGTCCCGCACCACCAGCACCGGAGTACCCGCCGAGGCACCCTGCGGGGGCACCCGGCCGACCTCGTACACCGCGAGCCCGTTCTGCCCGCCGCCCATCGCGTGCACCATCTGCACCCAGGCCTGCGGCCGTCCCGTCTCCACGGCCACCCGCGCCCCGGTCGCCGCCGCTCTGAGGGCGAGGACCTGCGCGGTCCACAAACCGCCGATGAGGACGACGTCGTACGGCGTCGGCCGGTTGAACCCGAGCACGGCCGGCCGCCCCTCGGTGTCGACCCCGACGACGACCCCGTCGTCCCCGATGGGCAGGGCGAGGGCGTCCAGTTGGTCCGCCGGCAGGACATGCCGTCCGTTGCGGGGGCCCAGCAGGCCGAACCCGGTGGCCAGTAGGGAGCGGGCCCGCCGGGGCGCCGCGGGCCGCACGCCCCGCGGGGCGCCGGGTGCCCCCGGACCGGTGGCCGTCTGGGGAATGGAGGACGTCACCGGGCACCTCCTAGGGGCAGCGTGGCGAGTACGCCGGGCAACTGCTCACGGTCGAGGCGGGCGAGTCCGGCGCCCGCATGCCGGGCGGCACCCTCCAACGCGCGCCGCGCCGCGGTGAGTTCGTCGGCGCCCCGCCCGGTCACCCGCAGATGGCCGCTGAGCGAGACCTCGTTGCGCTCCGCACGCGTGAGCGTGAGGCTGAAGGTGGTGGCGAGCGCCGGTATCGCGGTGACCAGCGCGAGGAACTGCGGCAGCGAGGGCGCCCTCAGCCCGCCCAGCTGAGGCCAGCGGCGGATCCAGTACACGGTGTGCCGCCGGTTGTCGCAGCGCCAGCTGCGGCCCGACTCCTCGGTGCGGCGGTCCAGCGTGCCGGCTCGCCCGGCCTCGGCCGTCACCAGCGGGTTGGCGCAGGCGGACGTGGCGATGGCGGAGACCAACTCCTCCTCGTTGAGCACGGTCGACCGGAAGCCCGCACCGGTGAGCCGGCTCGCCAGGTGGTCCGCGACCCGTACGACGCACTTCTGCGTCCCGACCAACCCGCCGCCGCGCGCCTGCACCGCCTCCGGGCACAGCTCGGGATCCAGCTTCAGGGCGATCCAGGTGATGCGCACCGCCGGAGCACCCGTCTGCTCCTGCAGCGGCGCGTAGTTGGCGACGGCGACGGACTGCTGGGGCAGGTGCAGCGCGGGCGCGGGCTGGGTGTGCTGGACGATCTGCGCCGACTCCAGCCGGATGCCGTCCACGTCCAGGGCGTCGCGGACCAGACCGAGCGGCAACGGGTGCCGGTCGCGCTGGGCGCGCAGCGCGGTGGCGTCGGCCTCCACCTGGAGAACGGCGGTGACGAACGTCCCGTCCCCGATGAGCCCGACCGGACGGCGGTCACGGGGGCCGAACGCGTAGGTGCGCAGGCTGGGATCGCATTCCACAGCCGGCGCCAGTCCCGGCTCGGTGCCCTCGGGCAGCGTGAGCCGCGCGGCCCGACGCTGCCGGGCCTTGAGCGCCCGTGCGGTGGCGAGCCACTCCGGCAGGGAACGGCCCCGCCGGCGGACGAAGGCGAGCGCCACCAGCAGCACGGCGACCACGGCCGAGGGAATCAGCGCGACCGGGTCGATCACCCAGCCGACCAGCAGCACGGCGCCGGCGAGCTCGAGCAGCACGAGCCGTTGCAGCCGGAACGAGCCGCCCTGTCCGCGACGCGTCCTGAGGTGGAGTGCGCCGCCCTCCCGCGTCGGGGCGCCCGAATCCGGCCGCATCGGCGCCGGTTCCCCCGCAGACGCCGGGGAGATTCCTGTCCGCACCCGCCCACGCGATCGGGCCCGCGTTGCGGAAGCCATCACGCCATCCCCCCGTTTTGCTCACAACCTGCTGGAAATTCCGCGCCACACAGGGCTCTTGAAGCCCACGTACCCTACCCGCTCCACAAGTCCCCGCGGATACCAGGCATAGTAGGGGGCCGGTCTGACATCGGGCGGCGGGGGACTCGGGCCCGCCGGGTGGGGCACGGGGAGACACACGCACTCATGGCATCACGGCGGGACGAACTCAACGCCTACACGTTCGCGAAGCGTCGCACTCTGGCGGCCTTCCTCCAGCCTTCGCCCTCGGGATCGGAGGAGGGTGCGCCCAAACCCCTCCGGGCCGTCGTGCCCAGCATGATCGCCGGCGCGCTGACCCTGGCGGCCTTCGGGGCCTGGGGCATGTTCCAGCCCACGGCGCCGAAGGGCTGGGACGAGCCCGGCACCCGGGTGATCGTGGGCAAGCAGTCCACGACCCGGTACGTCGTCCTCAAGACCGGCAAGACCACGCGACTGCACCCTGTTCTGAACCTGGCCTCCGCCCGGCTGCTGATGAAGGACGCCAACTACCAGGTCATCCAGGTCGCCGACGCGATCCTGGACTCCGGCGACCTGCCGCGCGGCCCGATCCTCGGTATCCCGTACGCCCCCGACCGTCTGCCCTCCGCGGACGAGGCCGGAAAGGCCAAGCGCTGGGCCGTCTGCGAGCAGCCCGGCGGCAAGGGCGACACCGTGCAGGAGGCGACGTTCGTCCTCGCCCAGCGGGATGCCGGCAGGACCGAGGGCTCCCAGCGCCTGTCCGGCGGCGACGTGCTCTACGTGCAGACCCGCGCCGGCGACCGCTATCTGGTCGACGCGAAGGGCACCTCGTACGCCGTCACGGGCACCGAGTCCGACGCGCTCACCACCGCGCTCGTGGGCTCCCGCAAGCCGCAGCTGGTCACGAAGGAGTGGCTCGCCACCCTCCACCAGGGCACGCCCGTCAGCTTCCCCCGGCTTCCCGCGAGCGTCGGCCGGGCGGCCGGGGTGCGGGGCAACCTCTCGGAGGACGAGAACAGGGTCGGCATGGTCCTCAAGACCGAGACCGGCGAAGGCACGCAGTACTTCGTGGTCGTACCGGGCGCGGTGCAGCCGATCACCGAGTTCACCGCCTGGCTCCTCATCAACTCGCCGCAGACGGCCGTACTGAACATGAACGGCGAGGCGCGCACCGTGGGTCTGCAGGACTTCACCGCCGACACCGGTTCCTTCGACGGCCAGCCGGCCAAGTGGCCCGCGCAGCGGGCCCGCCAGGTCAACTCGGCCACCACGGGCTCCGGACGCGACACCGTGTGCAGTGTCCTGCGGGACGTCGACGACGAGAACACCACGACCCTCACCACCTGGGCGGGCACCGAGTACCCCGCCGCCATCACCGCCGACGGCACCAGCACGTACGTCACACCGGGAACCGGTCTGCTGTACACCCAGTCGCAGGGCACCGAGTCCGGCGCCGGCTCGCTGTTCCTCGTCACCGACACCGGCCTGCGTTACGCGGTGCAGGCCAACGGGGACAGCGACAGCGACAAGTCGGACATCGGGGCCGACGGCAAGACGACCTCCGACGGCAGCCCCGAGCCCAGCGAGGCCCAGGTCAAGCTCGGCTACGAGAACGTCAGGCCCGCGAAGGTGCCCCTCGTCTGGTCGGAGTTCCTGGCGAAGGGACCCCGTCTGGACACCAACAGCGCCCGGCAGCCGCAGGGTTCGTGACCCGGCTGACGGCTCCGCGCCCGCTCGCAGACCCGCAGACCTCGTGACCCACGGACAAGGACAGGAGCGACGTACCCGTGTCGCCTTCGAAGACGGCCCTGCTGGCCGCCGCCGCGGTGCTGACCGCGCTGGGCGCCTGCCCGTCCGCCGCGCCGGCGATCTCCGTGCCGGAGGAACCGCGTGTGGACGTACGGCTCGACGGCAGCGGCACCTGCACCTTCCCCGCCGACCCGATCAAGGGCCGGCCCTGGTCGCTGCAGAGGGTCCTGCTCGACGAGCTCTGGCAGGGCACCGACAAGGGCAAGGGCGTCCGGGTAGCGGTCATCGACACCGGCGTCGACGACAAGAACCCACAGCTCACCTCGGCGGTCGACAGGGCGGCCGGACGTGACTACCTCACCAAGGGCAAGGGTGCCGATCCCACGAACGACGAGGTCGGGCACGGCACCAAGGTGGCGGGCATCATCGCGGCCCGGACCGACAACGACACCGGCTTCGTGGGCCTCGCCCCTAACGCGACGATCATCCCGATCCGCCAGAACGACGCCGACAACAGCGGCGACTCGGACACGATGGCCGACGCCATCACCTACGCCGTCGGCCGGGGCGCCGACGTCATCAACATCTCCCAGGACACCACGAAGCCGCTCTCGGCGACCTCCGCGCTGGCGGAGGCGGTCCGCAGGGCGATAGCCGAGCGGGTGGTGATCGTCGCTTCGGCGGGCAACGACGGCCTGGACGGCGAGGTGAAGGACACTTACCCGGCGGCCTTCCCCGGCGTCCTCGCCGTGGCCTCCTCCGACCGCAACAACGAGCGCGCCTCGTTCTCCCAGTCGGGCACCTTCGTCGGTGTGGCCGCGCCCGGCGTCGACATCGTCTCCACGGTCCCCGGCGGCGGCCAGTGCACGGACAACGGCACCAGTTTCTCCGCGCCCTTCGTCGCCGGAGTGGCGGCCCTCCTCAAGGAGAAGCACCCCGACTGGACCACCGCCCAGATCGTCACCCAGATCGAGCAGACGGCCGAGCGCTCGATCAACGGCCACGACAACTACGTGGGGTGGGGCGTGGTGGACCCCGTGCGCGCCGTCCAGGACTCCGACGTGGCCGATCCCGCGTCCTCTCCCACTCCCGACCCCGGCCCCAGCCGGGCCTCCGCTCCGGACGTCGCCCCGTTCTCCCTCGCGGAGACAGCCGAGGAACGCGACGAGAGGTACGCCACGTACGCCCTGGGCATCACCGTGACACTGATCGCCGTCATCGCCGGCACGGCCATCGCGGCCAGGGACCTGCGGCGACGGCGCGGCAAGGGTCTCTCGGCATGAGCGGCGGCGAACTCCCCGGAGAACCCTTTGCAGTTGGAAGCACCAGGGCGAGTGACTAGAGTGTCCGGTGGTATCACATGAGTGATACGCACGGGGGCGGTGCGACGCTGCGACCGCGCGGCGCGCGGAAGACACAGCATCTTGCCCGCCAGGGCGGCCACCGTCGCATCAGGAGGAGGGCAGGAAGCCATGAGCGTCAATTTCAGCGACGCGGAACTCACGGACCTTGCTGACAAGATCCGCGAGTTCCACCACAACGTCAGTGACCGTGTGACGTCCCTCAACAGGGTCGTGGACATGATCCAAGGGGGCTGGAAGGGCGCGGCCGGCAAGGAGTTCGACTCCGTCCAGCAGAGTGTGAACCAGCACCTGAGGAAGCTTCAGGACAACCTCGTCGATCTCGAGGAAGTCATGCGGATGAGCGTCAAGGGCTTCTCCGCCCAGGAGCAGGAGCGGATCTCGGACATCCGCAAGGTCGACAACTCGTACCAGGTGACGAGCCGCATCACCGACCTTGCCTGAGCCGCACCCCAGACGCCACTGAGGAGGACCTGACCATGAGCGACGCCGGACGCACAGCAGTAAATTACGACACCGTCACCCAGGCCGCGAGCGACGTCCGCAAGACGGCCGGTGACCTGGTCGAAGGCCTGGAGACCCTGATGAGCAGGGTCAGGGCGGTCGCCGAGACCTGGGAGGGCGAGGCGAAGACCGCCTACACCGAGATCCAGCGCTCCAGCAGCGAGGAGATGGATCTGATGTGCCAGAAGCTCGCCCGCATCGCGAAGCTCCTGGACGAGTCGGTCATCGGCTACTCGGACACGGACCACGGCAACGCGGCACGCTTCCGGATGCTGATGGGCTGAGCCGACCCCTGACGCGACTACGGGGAGGCGGTGCCAGCACCGCCTCCCCGTACTGTTTTCCACGGCGTCACCGATGTGCGCCGCGCTCAGCGACGACCCAGTGCCCCGCTCCTCCCTTTCATGATGCCGTCGTCAGCGTGGGAGCGCCGGACGGCGGAGTGAAGTCCTTCTGGCAGCCTGTCTGGAGCTGCGCTTCGAAGAACATCCTGCCCGCCAGCTGGGCGAGGTCCTGCTGGGCTCTGTCGTCATTCCTGCCTGCGGAACCGGTGGCGGTAGCGATGACCGACAGGTAGGGGTGGCCCATCCCTGAGGTGTGGCTTGACCCCTCCGAGGCGGACCTGCACTCGATGTAGATCGCTGCCCGCCTGTCCCAGGTGATCGCGTCGGTGCCCAGGCCGAAATGGGAAACGTCAGACGCGCCGTCGACCCCCAACTGCGAGAGCCAGTCCTTCTGAGAGCCGTCCTTCATTTCGGCCGTCATCTTGAGGGCTCCGCTGCTGGTTGAGTTGACGCAGGTGAGTTTGAGCGAGCTGTCCGTGGCAACGCGAGACCAGCTCGACTTGAACGAGGAGTCCGGGGAGAGGAGCCTTTCCAAAGGATCGACATGCGCGGAGAAGACCCCTTCATTGCACGTCTCCGAGGCCTTGAGCTCCTTCCCGTCGGTGTCCGAGGTGACGGCCCACAGAGTCCCCCCGACACCGACCGCGACCAGGGCGCCGACTGCGATGCCGATCAGGCGACGCCGCCCGGTAACAATGCTCACGTGAATCTCCAGTGGTTGTGGACCAGTGCCTACGCTTTTCCTCGCTGCCTGCGGTACTCGTCCAGGACGGAATGAGCATGGTCGTTGCCCTGCAAATGCCCCTCGCGTACGGCGGACTCGATCTGTGCGGGGTCCAGCCCCGACGGGAAGGCGCCGTTTGCCGCCGATGCGGCCAGCTGAGCGGCCTGCAGCGTCGAAGCCTTGTGTGTCTCCCAATCCTTGCCGGACTTGAAGAGTGCCTCTCCGGACCTGTCCTGAGGATCCGGGAAGAGCCCGTCGATCATCTGCCCCGTCAGGTCCTCGGTCGCCGCCACCGCGAACGCGCCGGCCACCGGTGAAGCCGCTGTACTGACCCCCACGCCGATTCCGATGCTCGCGGCAGTGTTCGCCCAGGCCTTCCACTTGTCCATGTTCTTGTTGAACTGGGCGTCACCTTCGGCGGATTTCTGGATGTCTGAGTCCTGGCGTGCCAGGCCCAGCACTCCTTGGACCTCGGAGTTCCTGGAGGAGATCTCCTGGATGGTTTGCCGTGTGGTCTCACCGTATGCGTCGGGGTTGGCGAGGTGGTAACCCATCAGGTCGCTGGTGTACAGCGACTCGCCGATGTTGAGGGCCTTGTAGCCATCAGGCGTCTGACCGAGGTCGTACATGAAGCGGGTGATGTCCTGCTCACTGAACTTGGCCTGGGCTCCACTGAGGGGGTAGAGATCGGCGAGCGTGGCACCTCCGGGGTCGCCGCCGGAGAGCGCCCTGTGGATGTCGGGCATGTACTCCGCTGCCATCTGCCCCAGGCTCTCCTCCATGCCCTTGTGCAGCTTGAAGTCGTCCTTCGGGTCCGAGATCCCGTGGACGACCTTAGTCATCAGCTCGGCCTGGTCCTTCGTGTGGGGATGCAGGTTCGCACTCGGGCCCTCGTCGTAGGCGTGACCGGTCGTGGCCGCTTCCAGCGCGTGGGAGAGGGAGCGGTAACCGGCCGAGGCTCCGGTGTCATTATCGCCGGTACCGTCCGACGGCCACTCGCGCTCAGATGTCAGGTAGTCGAAATTCTTGTCGTTGGAGAAGAAATCGATGGACGCTTCGGAATTGTGTCCGAGAGCCTGCATGAAACCTGTCATGGGGTCCTGACCCCTGTCGTCCTTCGCGCCGAAGTTCAGATCCGTCTCCGAGTTGCGCGTCCAGAAGTCAGCGGGTGAGAGGGGACCGTCCCAACGCTTGTCCTCCTTCATCAAAGCGTTTCCGTAGTCATGGAGGAACTTGGTGTCGTAGTTCCCCTCCCGCATGAGATTGCTCATCACCTGGAAGCCATAGGGATTCGCCGCGTCCTCGCTGTCGATGCGGCTGCCGCCCAGGTCGATGACTTCCTTCTCCCAGGCGCGCATGGCCGCGCTGTCGGAATGGGTGGCCGAAGCCAGCGAGCGACCGAGGTTGTTCTGCAGGGCTTTGAGTTGCTTCAGGCGTTCCTCGCTGGGCTCATTGGGAACCCGCGAGTATCCGTCGCCCTTCGGGTCGGCCATGGCTGCCCAGAACTGAAGCGTTCCCTTGCCGCCCAGACCCGTCGCGAATTTCTCGTTGAAGAGAGGGTCGCCCTCGTGTTTGGCGAGCACCTTGTTCATGTGCTCGATCTGGGGGGTGGTCATGTCCTTGCCCAGTTTCGCCAGCTCGACCATCGCTCGAGCTTCCTTGAGCGATTCCTTCCGCTCCTTGGTGGCCTCGCTGATGCTGGTCGCGGTCTGGGTGTTGAAGCCCTTGTTGCGGCCGTTGGCGTCGTTCGTGAGGGCCCACTGCAGTGCGGTGTCCGCGTCGTCGGCGTCCTTGAGCGCCGCCTCGATCCGGTTGTTGCAGTCGTGGACCGTGTCGAGATAGCCCTTCTGGAGAGCCGCCTGCTGTCCGTTCTCCGCCTTCGAAGTGTCACAGTAGACGTGACCCTCCGCAGTGATCTCGAGATACTTGTCGTCGTGGACGTAGCTCTCGATTTTCTTCAGCTCGTCTTTGGCTGCCTGAAAAGCGTCATGAGCGCTCTTCAGGAGGTCGTGAATGTCCTTGGCTTCGTCGGAGGCAGCCTTCATCTGCTTCTCGACGACATCGAACTTGCCCAGGGCCTCGTCCGCAGTCTCACCCTTCCAGTTGGATTCGGTGAGCCCCTTCGTCACCGTCGTGCCGAAAGATCGCGCGATCGTGTCGAACTGTCCCGGAAGGTTACGCCACTTGTCGACCGCATCCGACAGAGTGGACAGGTCAAGTGAGCCAAGCTGCTGATAGGTGATTCCCATGTCAGTGCTTCTCCCTCACGTCCTTCAGGCTGTGGGCCTTCTGGCGCCGCTTCTCCTCTTCCGCCCGGAACTCGGCGGCAGAAGTGCGCAGGTTTCCGGCCACGCCCTTGTCGAGCAGCTCGTCCATGTACTGCATCTGAGCGCGCCAGCGCTTCTGGAATGTGGCGATCGCGGCTTGGGACTTGAAGCCCTTGAGCTCGATCTTGCCGGTCGCGGACATCGTCTGGTCGTCTGCGTCCCTGAAGTTCGAGCGGACGGTGTCAGCCTTCTTGGCCCGCTCCTCGAGGACGCTCGAGTCCACGTCCAGAGTCGGCTGCGCCGCACCTCCGCCCCCACCGTCGGCAGGCAACTGGTTGAGCCGCATGCTGCTCTCCTGGCGAGCCACGGCGGAGTTGCGGGCCTGGCCCCACATCTCATCGAACGACACGTCGTTTCCTTCGCTTGGTCAGCGGCAACTGATGGATCGTGGCTCAGCGGGCCGAGTGCCGGCCCGGGCCGGACGACCCGTCGGTGGGTGAGCCGGTGATGCGACCCTGCGGTTGCCCGTAGGGCGGGTACGGCTGCTGCTGGGTGGTGTACGGCGCATAGGCCGGCGGGACCGGTGCGGCGGCCGGCTGGGCGGCGCGGCGCTTGCGGGCACGCACCTTCGGGACGGCGACGGCGGCACCGAGGAGCGCGGCGGCGCCGAGACCGAGGGCGATCCAGAGGGGCGCGTCGCCGTCGTCGCCGCTGTCGGCGGCAGCGGTCGTGTCATCGGCCTTGCTGTCGTCCGTCGCCGAGCCCGAGGACGGGGAGTCCTTGGGCGACGGGGAGACCGAGGACGCTGTCGCCAGGTCCGGAAGCGGGTACTCGTCCGCAGGGCCCGGGTCACCGGGGCTCTGGAGCGCGACGCGGGGGCGGACGATGCCGTACCCGAAGTCGTCGTTACGGGTCCAGCTCTTCTCGTTGCCCTTCATGGTGTTGATGAGGACGCGGAGGACCTGGTTGTTCGTCCAGGTGGGGTGCTTGGACCAGACGAGGGCGGCGGAGGCCGAGGCGATCGCCGTGGCGTCACTGGTTCCTTCGGTCCTGCAGACCTGCGTGCCACCCAGGCAGGCATGAATCATGTTGTCGCCTGGTGCGGTGACGTCGACTTCTGCGCCGTGCTGTGAGAAGGAGGCTCGCTTCACGTCCTCCGTGACCGCTCCTACGCCGACGACACCAGGAGTGGAGGCCGGGTACTGAGGCAGATTGGACGTGTCACCGCTGTTGCCGACGCCGGCGAAGATCAGCTTGCCCTTGTCGAGGGCGTACTTGACGGCGGAGGCCAGCTCCGGCGTTCCGACGTTCTTTCTCCCGGAGGCGTTGGCGGCCGCCATGGAGATGTTGATGATCTGCGCCTTGGAGTCCGCCGCGAACCTGATGGCCTGGGACATCACGCGGGAGTACTCCGAGCCCGTGTCCACCTGACCGAAGTCCTCGGTGGAGTAGCGCATGCGGATGGGAAGAACCTTGGCTCCCGGGGCGAGACCGTAGGAGCCGTCGAGGGAGCCCCGGGCACTCGTCGCGGCGATGAGCGCCGCCATGTTCGTGCCATGGCCGGCCAGGTCGGTGTGCTCGTTGCCGCGTTGACCCGAGAAGTCCTTGCCGTCCAGTACCTGGCCCTTGAGGTCGGCCAGGGATGTGTCGACCCCCGAGTCGATGACGGCGACAACGACACCCTCGCCGGTGCTGGTCTTCCACATGTCGTCGGCCTGCATCGCGTCGAGAAACCACTGCCGGGCCCGGACGGACTCGGCGTGGGCGGGAGTCGCGGCTATGCCTACCAGCAGTAGGCCGAGAGCAGCCGACACCACCGAGACGGGCCGCAGTGTTCGCTTACCGCTGGTACTCATCTGTCTTCCTGGTTGGGGAGTCGTGCCGGACTCAGTCGACGACCGGGGGAACGGCCCGACGGTTGTTGGCGGCCCAGGTCTCCTCGTCCTCGACGAGGTAGTCAGGTCGCCTGCCGTGCTGCTGATCGCGCCGGGAGCCGGGAGCGTTCGACGGGTGGGCGTTTGCCCCGCTGCGGCCGGCAGCCGGGCCGTGCTCCGGGGCGGCGGAGCCGGCGGCGGGCCGTACCAGTCCCGATCCGCCGGGTGTGAAGGGGCGCGGGTTGGTGCGGCCCGGCTGCGGACGGCTGCCCACGATCCCGCCGGATTCCGACGCGAGACGGCGCCCCCCGGTCAGGCCGCCTCCGGCGCTCCCGCCTCCCGTGCCCTGCATGCCCGGAGTCATACCGCGCATCATCGGCGCGCGTCCCTGCGCCGTTCCGCCGCCGATGACGGTTCCGCGCGGAATGCCCGTGGACCGTCCCGCCCCCGGAGTGACCGGTCGGCCGCCGAGGATGCCGCTCTCCCGAGGGAGACGCGCCGCCGCTCCGTTGGTGATCCCCTGGCCGGGCAACTGGGGAAGACGCGAAGTCGACGGCATGCGCCCGGGCGCTACGGGGTTCGTGCCGCCCCCGCCGCCTCCGAAGGCGGGTGGCACGACACCCGGTTGAACGGTCGGCGCAGGCTCAGGACGTGGGGGTGCTGTCTGCGGCCCGGCGGACGGTGGGGCGGTGGCGGGGAGCGAGGTGTCGGGCAGCGTGCCCACCCCGTCGATTTCCATGTCCGCGGCCGGGACCGTCCGCGTCGGCTGATGGCTGGTTCCCGTGGTGCCGAGGTCCACATTGGTCCGTGATGCCGAGCCAATGGAGGCATGGCCTCCCGCACCGCCGCCGCTCGTGTGCGAAGTGGTGGAGGAAAGGCCTCCGGTGCCGGACTGGGCGTACTGAGATCCGGTCGAGACGTAATCGCTGTCGGGCTCGACCCACCATCCCGAGCTGCCCGTGTTTCCTGCCGGTGGCGAGAACGTAGGCGGCTCCACGCTGTTCACCTGTTGCGCCGAGTACTCGTACGCCTGCGCCAGCTTCTGCATCTGCTGGATCGCCTCGGCGCGGGCGGCCTCGATGCGGGCCTGGGCCGCCGTCGCGTCGGTCTGGGCGGTCTGGGCCAGAGTCCGGGCGTCGGGGTCGTTGCGGGCACCGGGCTGCTTGGCCGCCGCCATCGTGCTCTTGGCGTCGGCGAGGTCCGCCTGGGCCTGGGTCGTCTCCGAGACCTTCGGCATCGCGGCCTTGGCCTCGGCAACGGCCTGAGCCACCGTCTCCATCCACCGCGACGCCACCTCGGCGTACTGACCGAGACGGAGCGTGGCGCTGGCCGTCTGCCCGCCCCAGTCACGGAAGGCGTCACCGCCCTCACCCTGCCACTCGAGTCCCTTGACGTGTGTCATGAGGTCGTCGCCGATCTTCGTGATCGTCGAGGCGGCCTTGGTGAGCTTGCTGGCGAGAGTGGAGGCACTTTCCGAGGAGGCGGAGTCGAGCATGGCGGCGAGCTGCTCGTGCGTCATGGACTCGAAGTCCGTACGCGCGAGCTTCGGCTCCTTGCCCTGCGGCGTCCCGGCCATCAGAAGCTCTCCTCGCTCTCGGCGCCCGACTGGGTCGCACCACTGCTCTCGCGCTGGGCGTACGGATCCCGCTCAGCCACGTAGTACTTCTCCGCCTCCGCGTTGACCTCCTTCATCCGCGCCCGGATGTCGTCGTCCAGGTTCGCGTAGCCCACGCGAGAGGCGTGCACCGCCAGACCCATGCCCTCGATCTGCGTGCTGAGTGCTTTGGAGAGGTTCTCCAGCTCGTCGTGCACGAGGGTGTAGGAGTCGTAGAGGAACTGCGCTTCCTTGAAATCGGCCGAACCCAACTGCGCGCGGGCAAGGCGGTCCTGTCCCACCTTGCCCGGAGCCGCCTCCGACTTGTCGAGCTCGATCAGCAGCTCGTCCACCCGCTTCTTGAAGCCCTCCATGGCGGTGTGCTGGATGTCCAGCGCCATCTGAGGGTTGACGTTGTACAGGGTGTCGAACGACTTGCCCGTGTCCGGCGCATCGCTGTCCGCGGCGCCGCCCCCGTTTCCACTCACCTCAGCAGCCTCCCCGTTCTCCCCGTGCAATCAAGTCGAGCCCGATCAGTCAAGACGAGACAAGGCTCGATCAGTCACTCTAATGGCGTTGCGGAAGCAAGCCCACCTGGATAAGCGACGTGCCTCGCTTGCGTGACACGAACACGCCCCGTCCCGGCGGCATCGGCCGGCTCCGGACGTTGCCGAGGATGTCACCCTCGCTCGGATCGCCCGACAACACCACGCCCTGCGCGCCGAGTTCCTTCACACGCTGCATGAAGGACTCGTACATGGCGCGCGAGGCGCCGGCCGTGTTGCGCGCCACGATGAACTTGACGCCGACGTCCCGTGCGAACGGCAGGTGTTCCACCAGTGAGGACATCGGATTGCCGGAGTTGGTCGCCACCAACTCGTAGTCGTCGATGATGACGAACAGTTGCGGTCCGCTCCACCAGCTACGGTCGCGAAGCTGCTGCGGCGTGATGTCCGGCTTGGGCGTGCGCATCTCCATGAACTGCCGGATGGCGTCCATGTGGACCTGCATCGCCGAGGCCATCGGCGCGTACTCCAGGAGGTGCTCCTCCGACACCGTCTCCAGCATGGTGCGCCGGTAGTCGCCCACCACGATCCGTGCCTCGGCGGGTGTGTAGCGCTCCGCGACCTGCTTCGCGATCAGGCGCAGCAGATTCGTCTTGCCCGCCTCGCTCTCACCGAAGACGAGGAAGAACGGATCGGCGTCGAGGTCGATGAAGACGGGCTCCAGGTTCGCCTCGTCGATGCCGATCGCGATGCCGTGCTGCGGGAACTCGAAGCCCTTGGGCAACTGCTCGGCGGGCAGCTTGCGGGGCAGAAGGCGAACCGTAGGTGCCGCCGGGCCCTGCCAGCCCGTCTTCACTGCCTGCACCAGCTGTGCCGTGGCGTCGGTGAGGTCGTCGCTCGCCGACGACGAGTCGACCCGCGGCAGCGCCGTCATGAAGTGCAGCTTCTCCGGGACCTGACCACGTCCGGGCACGCCCGTCGGCACGTTCTGTGCGACCTTGCGGTCGAACTCCGAGTCCATCGCGTCACCGAGCCGCAGCTCCAGCCGGCCGAGGACCTGGTCCTTGAGGACCGCCCGCACCTCCATGTACCGAGAGGCCGAGAGCACCACGTGGACGCCGTATCCCAGGCCGCGGCCCGCGAGGTCGGTGACGACGCCGTCGAGGCCCTCGTAGTCGTTCTTGAAGTTGCCCCATCCGTCGATGACGAGGAAGACGTCCCCCCAGCCCTCGTCGGACAGTTCACCCGCGGCACGCCGACGGCGATACGTGGCGATGGAGTCGACGCCGTTCGCCCGGAAGAACTGCTCGCGCCGGTTGAGGATGCCGGCCACCTCCGCGACGGTACGCCGCACGCGCTCCGGATCCAGCCGCGACGCCACACCGCCGACATGCGGCAGGTCGGCGACCGCGCTCAGCCCGCCACCGCCGAAGTCGAGGCAGTAGAACTGCACCTCGTGCGGTGTGTGCGTGAGTGCGAAGGACGCGACGAGGGAACGCAGCAGCGTCGACTTGCCGGACTGCGGTCCGCCCACGATCAGCATGTGGCCGGCCGCGCCGGAGAAGTCCGCGTACAGCACCTCGCGCTTCTGCTCGAACGGCTTGTCGACGAGGCCGAGGGGGACCGTCAGCCCGCCCAGCCGCGTGTATTCCGCAGCCTGCAGCCCGCGCTGCGCCGACACCGCCAGTGGCGGCAGCAACTGGTCCAGCGAGGGCGCGAGGTCCAGTGGGGGCAGCCAGACCTGGTGGGCCGGTACACCCTGGCCCTCCAGCCGCTGGACGATGACGTCGAGCACCGTGTCGGCCAGCGCGTCGTCGTCCTGCCGGGCGGCCGTCTGGGCGGCCTGAGCGGGATCGGGAGCGGAGTACACGACGGGCACCGGTACCGCGGTGAACAGCGCCGGGCGGCGCTCGATCGGCATCCTGCCCTGGGTGACCTCGGGAGCGCCCGCGCGGTACGTCCCCGATACGTAGGCCGCCTTGAAGCGGACCATTTCGTCGGTACCGAACTTCAGATATCCCGAGCCGGGCACCGACGGCAGGTGGTAGGCGTCCGGCACGCCCAGGGCCGCCCGCGATTCGGCGGCCGAGAACGTCCGCAGACCGATCCGGTACGACAGATAGGTGTCCAGACCCCGCAGCCGGCCCTCCTCCAGCCGCTGGGACGCCAGCAGCAGATGCACACCCAGCGAGCGGCCGATACGGCCGATCTGGATGAACATGTCGATGAAGTCCGGCTTGGCCGTGAGCAGTTCGCTGAACTCGTCGATCACGAGGACCAGGGAGGCCAGCGGCTCCAGCGGGGCGCCGGCGGCCCGCGCCTTCTCGTAGTCGTGGATGTTGGCGTAGTTGCCGGCGGCCCGCAGCAGCTCCTGGCGGCGCTGCAGCTCGCCGCGGATCGCGTCGCCCATGCGGTCGACGAGCGTCAGGTCGTCGGAGAGGTTGGTGATGACGGCGGCGACGTGCGGCATCTGCGACATGCCGGCGAAGGTCGCGCCCCCCTTGAAGTCAGCGAGGACGAAGTTCAGCGTCTCCGAGGAGTGCGTGACGGCCAGGCCCAGCACGAGTGTGCGCAGCAGTTCCGACTTGCCGGAACCGGTGGCCCCCACGCACAGGCCGTGCGGCCCCATGCCGTCCTGGGCGGCCTCCTTCAGGTCCAGCATCACGGGCTGGCCGTCCTCGCCGACACCGATCGGCACGCGCAGGCGCTCCGGCGTGGACCGCGGTCGCCAGGTGCGCGCGACGTCCACCGACGCGGCGTCACCCAGGCCCAGCAGGTCGGTGAAGTCGAGGTTGGCGAGCAGCGGTTCGTCGTCGTCTCCGCCACTTCCCATGCGCAGCGGTGCCAGCTGCCGGGCGAGCGCCTCCGCGGCGGGCAGCGACAGGGCGTCGGGCATGCCCTCCCAGGCCGTTCCGCCCCCGGAGTCCAGCCAGAGACGCTCGGGGCGCACGACGATGGAGAGGTCACCGCGCGGCTGGTCGAGTTCACCGGGGACGACCTCGACGATGGTCACCCCCTGGAGCCCCTCGGCCGCGGCGAAGGCCGAGGTCGGAGGCACGATGCCACCGTCCAGGACCACCAGGACGTGCGGCTGGTCCAGCACCGGTTGACCGTCCCGGCTGAAGCGCGGCCGCCCGTCCAGACGGGCTGTCAGCAGCTGTTCCAGTTCGCCGAGGTCGTCACCGAAGAGCCGTCGCGTGCCGGAGCCGTCCAGCCGTCCCGGTACCTGGCAGTGCGGCAGCCACTTGGTCCAGTCCCAGCGGGCCACGGCGCCGGGCGAGGCCACCACCGCGACCACCAGGTCGTCGGGGGAGTGCAGGGAGACGGCCTGGGCCACCAGCGCGCGGGCGGCCGACTGGGCGCAGCCCGCGTCGCCGGACACCGTCATGTGGTAGAAGGCGCGCAGTGACAACGCAACCGGCAGCCCGTCCAGTTGACTGTGCACCGCGAGGAAGCGCTGCATGGCGCCGGCGCACAGCGGCTCCAGCTCGTCGACCGGCGCGGTGTCCGGCGCGACCAGCGGAGTGGACAGCTGCTGTGGGCCCAGCCCTATCCGGACCTGTCCGAAGTCGCCGTCCCCGACGCGGCGTTCCCACACGCGGCTGCCCTCGGCCACCAGCGCCCACAACTGCTCCGGCGCGGGGTGCAGATACAGCTGGGCGTCGCGCTGCCTGAGCGCGGTCCTGCGGACCGTGCGACGCGTCTGCGTGAGGTACCTGAGGTAGTCGCGGCGCACGTCCGCCATTTGCCCTTGCGTACCCCGGCGATACCGCACGATCTGCGCCACCACCATTGCCGCGGTCGACACCAGCATCAGCACACCCATGATCCGCATGAACGGATGGGCGTTCGGCGATGCGAAGTAGAACACGACGGACGAGCCCATGCCGAGCGTCGGCAGGACCTGCATGAGCACGCCCTCCTGCTGCCCGCGCGGCAGCTCGGGAGGAGTCTCCAAATGAAGCTCATCCACGGGCACTTCGGGCGGCAGGGTACGCGGCGGGCGCTTGATGACGATCTGGCTCACCGGAGCATCAATCCCCCTGGGCGGACGAGTCGTTGCCTACCGGCACCCCCGTGGTGACGGCCGCCATCCGCTGCGGCGCGATCCTACTTGTCACCTCTGACGCACCGGCCGATAGGGTGGCGCCCGCAGCGTGCGCATCCGCGAAGCAGGGGGTCAGTGAAGGTGAGTACGACCGCGGCGACAGGGTTCTGCCGAGTCACCGTCGTGGCGCCGGACAGTCGTATCGACGTGGCGCTTCCGGTGGACATCGCCGTGGCCGACGTCTATCCGGAGATCCTTCGGCTCACGGGCCAGACCCAGCCGGCCGGCGCCCCGACGGGGTATCACCTGGTGCGCCGGGACGGCCGCGTCCTGGACGGCGCCCGAACCCTCGCGGACGAACGGGTCCTCGACGGCGAGGTGCTCGCCCTGCGGCCGTTCGCGGCATCCCTGCCTCCCGCGGTCTACGACGACGTCTCGGACGCCGTCGCCTCGGCCGTCGCCCGCGACCGTCACCTGTGGAGCGACGACCTGCTCGGCGTCGCCGGCCTGGCCGGGGGCTCGCTGCTGCTGCTCCTGCTCGGTTTCGTCCTCTGGTTCGCCGATCCCGTCCGCCATGACATGCACGGTCTCGCCGGTGTCATCGCGGGCGGCCTCGGCGTCCTGCTGACCGCTTTCGCGAGCGTACGAGCGCGTGTGTACGACGACCGGCGGACGGCGGTCGCCGTCGGACTCGGTGCCCTGCCCCTGTTGTTGCTCGCCGGTTCCGGGATCGTGGCCCCGGATGCCGGCCAGGGGCCGGGCAGGCTCCAGTTCATGCTCGGCTGCGTGACCGTCCTGATCGCCTCCGTCGTCCTGGTCGCGCTCACGCCCAGCGGGGACGCCCCCTTCGTGGCGGCGACCTTCCTGTCGGCCGTGGGCGCTCTTGCCACGTTCGTGATGATCGTCACCGAGGCGTCCGCCACCGCCACCGCGTCGGTGTGCGCCCCGGTCGCCATCGGCATCGTCGCCTTCCTGCCTGGCCTCTCCGCACGGTTCGCCCGCCTGCCCATCGGGTATGCCTCGCCGCGCTCCGCCGCCCAGGACGACCTCGATCTCGACCCGGCCCAGTCCGCGGACACCGAGGCCCTGGACGCCGAGGGCATCGCAGCCCAGGCCCGGCGCGGCCACGAGATGCTGCTGGGGCTGGTCGGTGGAACGGCCGCCGTCGTCGTCGGGGCCGGCGCCGTGCTCGGGTTCTCGGACAACGTCTGGGGACAGTTGTTGGCCCTGGCCACCGGCCTGGCCATGCTCATCCGCGCCCGTCTCTTCCGCTACACCTCTCAGGTGGTCTGCGTCCTCGCCGCCGGAATCGCCGCCGTCGCCCTGCTGTTGCTCGGCCTCGCCCTCAACCCTCCGGCCGCGGCGGTGACGGAGTTCGTCCTGCACGGCGACAGAGGTGCGCTCGACCTGCGCACCGCGTGGCTGACGGCCGCGATCGCCGGGGGGGCCGCACTGATCACGGCGTGCGGTCTGATCATCCCGAAGAAGGGCCTCTCGCCGTTCTGGGGGCGCTTCCTCGACCTCGCCGAGGGCACGGTTCTGCTCACGCTCGTCCCGCTGTGCCTCGCCACGGTCGGCGCGCTGACCGCCGCACGCTCCCTGGTCGGCTAGGGCCACCGAAACCAACCCGCAGACAGGCGAACCGCGTTTCGGTCAACCCGTCGCTCTTTCGATCCGCCCCACAGCGCAACATTGCGACAAAGCGGCACCAAAACAGATAAAGGACCCCGCGTGAGCTTCGGCCCGCCCCCCTCCGTGTACACCCAGTCCGCCCTGACCGCGGAGACCCGCGGCCGCAAGCGCCGCCGTGCCTGGCTGCTCGGACTGCTCGTGCTCGTGCTCGTCACGGCTCTGGGGGCCGGCGGTGTGCTCCTGTGGGGACGTGACGGCGGTGGCACCAAGACCTCCGACAACCAGCAGGACACCCGCCAGGGCCCCCTCGACATCCGCCAGACCGTCGAGAAACAACCCGCGAGCACGGTCGGCACCATGGCCTTCCGTTTCTCCGTCGACGATCTGAGCCCCGGCGAGTCGTACGAGCTGCCCGGTCTGTGGGCCACCGACAAGATCCTCGCCAAGGGCATCAACAAGACCCTCGTCGGCTTCGCCACAGGCACCGACGCCGCACCCGGCGACGAGAAGTGGAAGCTCCCCCTCGACGGCCCCATCTGCGGCTACACCCGCCATGTCACCGGCGACAACCGCACCGCCGTGCTCTATGCGGGCAAGGACGAGGAGCACGCCCTCTGCGACCACGTGGCGTTCTTCGACCTCGATGACGGCGACGAGATCTGGTCGCACGAACTCCCCGTCCACGGCATCGGTGCCTCCCCGAAGAAGCCGACGACCGGCGCCCTCCAGGACACCCCGAGCGTGACCCTCACTCACGACACGGTGGCCGTCACCTGGGGCGGCGGCTCGATCGCGTACGACATGGACCACGGCAGGCAGCGATGGAGCACGAAGGTGTCCGGAACCTGCCATGACGCTGGTGCCGCCGGCGGAGGTGCGCTGCTCGTGCGCCAGGAGTGCTGGAGCGGCGACAAGAACCTCCCCATCGACACCTGGGACTTCATGACCTTCAAGGTCCGCGAGGTGGACCCGGCCACCGGCCGCACGGTGTGGACGTACTCCGCCGCCAAAGGTGTCCGCGACGTCGACATCCCGTCCTCCGATCCCGCCGTCCTCGCCGTCTCGGCCGGCGACACCGGCATCACCGAGCTGCTCTCCCTCGACGGCGACGGCAAGAACCGGGCCACGATCCGCCTCCGGTCCGGCACGTACGTCGGCGAGTGCGCGTACGAGGACGAGTACCTCGTCGTCGACTACTGCCCGACCGTCGCCGTCGGAGCCGGCCAGGTCTTCCTGCGGAGCAAGGACGACATCGCGAAGCACACCACGAACTGGGTCATCGGCTTCGACCTGGCGACCGGGAACACCACCCAGAAGTTCGAGTCAGGCCCCGACGCCCTGCTGGTCCCCGTCGAGGTGAGCGGCGACCGGCTCCTCGCCCTGCGGGAGAGCCAGGACGGCATCTCACCCAGTGCCCTCGTCGCACTCGACCCGAAGACCGGCAAGGAGAGGCCCTTCTTCTACTTCGACCTGCCGCCCGAGGCGGAGAACTTCACCTCGATCGCCTTCAGCGACGTCCTCGTCCACGACGGCCGTCTCTTCTTCAGCGCCAAGTCCGTCATCGGCCCCGCCAAGGGGCGGCCGCGCTGGGTCTACGCGGTCCTCGGCATCGAGGGCAGCACGCTGAAGAACCCCTGAGCAGGAGTACGGAGTACTGGCCACGAATGGTGGCGGCCGGCGCCGACCGACCGCCACTCCACCTACGCCGCCATACCTACGCCGCCAACACCTACGCCCCCGCCCGGGACCCGGGCTCCAGATCGAACTCCCCGTCCCGCGCCCCCAGCACGAACGCCCGCCATTCCCCCTCCGTGTAGCGGAGCACGGTGTCCGGGTCGAGCGAGGACCGCATCGCCACGGCACCGCCGGGCAGGTCCGCGATCTCGACGCGCTCCTCGTGCTCCTCCGTACCGGGCGCGCACCTCCACTCGACGCCGGAGATGTCGAGCGCGTACAGCTCGTCCCGCTCGCGCTCCTTGCGCGCCTTCATCTCCGCTTCCGTCTCCGCCATGCCGCAGCGTCCCCTTCCCGACGTGCCGACCGCCCGAGGTGCCGACGGCCCGGCTCGTCGCATTGCCGACCTTCGCTCCGTCTACGATCCGAGCGTCACCCTAGTGGTCCGCTTTCCGCGGCGGTGAGGGTTCGGATACCGGGGGGAAGAAGCCTGCTACCTCCTGGTACCCTGGCTGTCGGCCGTTTGTGTACGCACCCCCGGAGCCCCCTCAGGACACCCTGATGGACCTGGAGGCCGCGCCCAGCGGATCCCCGCCTCCCGAGTAACGGAAGCTCCCCCGAGATGTAGACCGGGGGCACTCGGTGGCCCATCACAGACTATTGAGGAGTACGCGTGTCGCTCGACGCCGCTACGAAGAAGCAGATCATCGCCGAGTTCGGCCAGAAGGAGGGCGACACCGGCTCCCCCGAGGTCCAGGTCGCCATGCTCTCGCGTCGGATCTCCGACCTGACCGAGCACCTCAAGACCCACAAGCACGACCACCACTCCCGCCGTGGTCTGCTGATCCTGGTCGGCCAGCGTCGCCGCCTGCTGCAGTACCTGGCCAAGAAGGACATCCAGCGCTTCCGTACGCTGGTCGACCGCCTCGGCATCCGCCGCGGTGCGGCCGGCGCCAAGTAAGACGCCGTGAGGGGAGCGGTTCCCGTTCTAGGGGGCCGCTCCCTTTGCTGTACGTACGGAAACGTGCGGACTGTCACCGCCCCTTTGTAGTGTGGTAGCACGACGCATGACGTACGACACAGAGTGATGACACGTACCCGTCGCGGGTAGGCCGTCATCACATACAGAACGAGGAGACGCGCACCAAGCCGCCGCCGGTCCTCGGTAGTGGCCCCCGGGGGGAAGTGAGCCCCGGGTGCTTCGATCGAAGACCGGCCCGCACAGCACGGAGCGCCTCTCCGCCACCGTCCCCCTGCCACACGGGCAGCCGAGGGACGAAAGACGACAAGTAACGGAGAAAACGCTAGTGGAGAACGAGACCCACTACGCCGAGGCCGTCATCGACAACGGCGCCTTCGGTACCCGCACCATCCGCTTCGAGACGGGCCGCCTGGCCAAGCAGGCCGCCGGCTCCGCCGTGGCGTACCTGGACGACGACACCATGGTGCTGTCGGCCACCACCGCCTCCAAGAACCCCAAGGACCAGCTCGACTTCTTCCCCCTGACGGTGGACGTCGAGGAGCGGATGTACGCCGCCGGCAAGATCCCCGGCAGCTTCTTCCGCCGTGAGGGCCGTCCCTCCGAGGACGCCATCCTCACCTGCCGCCTGATCGACCGCCCGCTGCGCCCGTCCTTCAAGAAGGGCCTGCGCAACGAGATCCAGGTCGTCGCCACGATCATGGCGCTCAACCCCGACCACCTGTACGACGTCGTCGCGATCAACGCCGCGTCCGCGTCCACGCAGCTGGCCGGCCTGCCCTTCTCCGGCCCGATCGGCGGCGTCCGCGTCGCGCTGATCCGCGGCCAGTGGGTCGCGTTCCCGACGCACACCGAGCTCGAGGACGCCGTCTTCGACATGGTCGTCGCGGGCCGCGTCCTGGAGGACGGCGACGTCGCGATCATGATGGTCGAGGCCGAGGCCACCGACAAGACCATCCAGCTGGTCAAGGGCGGCGCCGAGGCGCCGACCGAGGAGGTCGTCGCCGCCGGTCTGGACGCCGCGAAGCCCTTCATCAAGGTGCTCTGCAAGGCCCAGGCCGACCTCGCCGCGAAGGCAGCCAAGCCGACCGCCGAGTTCCCGATCTTCCTCGACTACCAGGACGACGTCCTCGAGGCCCTCACCGCCGCCGTCAAGCCGGAGCTCGCCTCCGCGCTGACCATCGCGGGCAAGCAGGAGCGCGAGAGCGAGCTGGACCGCGTCAAGGCGCTCGCCGCCGAGAAGCTCCTGCCGGAGTTCGAAGGCCGCGAGAAGGAGATCTCCGCCGCGTACCGCTCGCTCACCAAGCAGCTGGTCCGCGAGCGCGTGATCAAGGAGAAGAAGCGCATCGACGGCCGCGGTGTCACCGACATCCGCACGCTGGCCGCCGAGGTCGAGGCCATCCCGCGGGTGCACGGCTCCGCCGTGTTCGAGCGTGGCGAGACCCAGATCCTGGGCGTCACCACCCTCAACATGCTCCGCATGGAGCAGCAGCTGGACACCCTCTCCCCGGTGACCCGCAAGCGCTACATGCACAACTACAACTTCCCGCCGTACTCCACCGGCGAGACCGGCCGCGTCGGCTCCCCGAAGCGCCGCGAGATCGGCCACGGCGCCCTCGCCGAGCGCGCCCTGGTGCCGGTCCTGCCGACCCGCGAGGAGTTCCCCTACGCGATCCGCCAGGTCTCCGAGGCGCTCAGCTCGAACGGCTCGACGTCCATGGGCTCGGTCTGCGCCTCCACCATGTCGCTGCTGAACGCCGGTGTGCCGCTGAAGGCCCCGGTCGCCGGTATCGCCATGGGCCTGATCTCCCAGGAGATCGACGGGGAGACGCACTACGTCACCCTCACCGACATCCTCGGTGCGGAGGACGCCTTCGGCGACATGGACTTCAAGGTCGCCGGCACCAAGGAGTTCGTCACCGCCCTCCAGCTCGACACCAAGCTGGACGGCATCCCCGCCTCCGTCCTGGCCGCCGCCCTCAAGCAGGCCCGTGACGCCCGCCTCCACATCCTCGACGTGATGATGGAAGCGATCGACACGCCGGACGAGATGTCCCCCAACGCGCCGCGGATCATCACCGTGAAGATCCCGGTCGACAAGATCGGTGAGGTCATCGGCCCCAAGGGCAAGATGATCAACCAGATCCAGGAGGACACGGGCGCCGAGATCACGATCGAGGACGACGGCACCATCTACATCGGTGCCGCCGACGGCCCCTCCGCCGAGGCCGCCCGTACGACGATCAACGGCATCGCCAACCCGACGATGCCCGAGGTCGGCGAGCGCTACCTGGGGACGGTCGTCAAGACGACCACCTTCGGCGCGTTCGTGTCGCTGCTCCCCGGCAAGGACGGTCTGCTGCACATCTCGCAGATCCGCAAGCTGGCCGGCGGCAAGCGCGTGGAGAACGTCGAGGACGTCGTCGGCGTGGGCCAGAAGGTCCAGGTCGAGATCGCCGAGATCGACTCCCGCGGCAAGCTCTCCCTGATCCCCGTGATCGAGGGCGAGGAAGGCTCTTCGGACGACAAGAAGGACGACGCCGACCAGTGACGTCCCGTGGCTCCGAGGCGACGGCCCGCACCTCTTCGGAGGCGCGGGCCGTCGCCCGTACCCAAACCCTGATCAAGGGCGAGAACGGCATCGGTACGGTCCGCAAGACCACCCTCCCGGGCGGCCTGCGGATCGTCACCGAGACCCTGCCCTCGGTCCGCTCCGCGACCTTCGGCATCTGGGCCCACGTCGGTTCCCGCGACGAGACCCCCGCGCTCAACGGCGCCACGCACTACCTGGAGCACCTGCTCTTCAAGGGCACCTCCCGGCGTAGCGCGCTGGACATCTCCTCGGCCCTCGACGCCGTCGGCGGCGAGATGAACGCGTTCACGGCCAAGGAGTACACGTGCTACTACGCGCGCGTGCTCGACGCCGACCTGCCGCTCGCCATCGACGTCGTCTGCGACATGCTGACCGGCTCGCTCATCCTCGAAGAGGACGTCAACGTCGAGCGCGGCGCGATCCTCGAAGAGATCGCCATGACCGAGGACGACCCGGGCGACTGTGTGCACGACCTGTTCGCGCACACCATGTTCGGCGACAGCGCCCTCGGCCGCCCGGTCCTCGGCACCGTCGACACGGTCAACGCCCTCACCGCCGACCGCATCCGCCGCTTCTACAAGAAGCACTACGACCCGACGCACCTCGTGGTGGCGGCCGCCGGCAACATCGACCACACCAAGGTCGTACGCCAGGTCCGCGCCGCCTTCGAGAAGGCGGGCGCCCTCAAGAACCCCGACGCCGCCCCGATCGCCCCGCGCGACGGCAGGCGCACGATCCGCGCCGCGGGCCGGGTCGAACTGCTCGGCCGCAAGACCGAGCAGGCCCACGTCGTCCTCGGCATGCCCGGCCTGGCCCGCACGGACGACCGCCGCTGGGCGCTCGGCGTGCTGAACACGGCCCTCGGCGGCGGGATGTCCTCCCGGCTCTTCCAGGAGGTCCGGGAGAAGCGCGGCCTGGCCTACAGCGTGTACTCGTACACCTCCGGCTTCGCCGACTGCGGCCTGTTCGGCGTGTACGCCGGCTGCCGGCCGTCGCAGGTCCACGACGTGCTGAAGATCTGCCGCGACGAGCTCGACCACGTCGCCGGGCACGGTCTGTCCGACGACGAGATCGAGCGCGCCATCGGCCAGCTCCGGGGCTCCACGGTCCTCGGCCTGGAGGACACCGGTGCGCTCATGAACCGCATCGGCAAGAGTGAGCTGTGCTGGGGCGAACAGATGTCCGTCGACGACATGCTGGCCCGGATAGCGGCGGTGACCCCGGACGAGGTCCGTTCGGTGGCCCGCGACATCCTGGGACGGCGCCCGTCGCTGTCGGTCATCGGCCCGCTCAAGGACAAGCAGGCCTCCCGTCTGCACGACGCCGTCGCCTAATCCACTCCCGTAAGGAAGCACAACAGATGAGCAAGCTGCGTGTGGCGGTCCTCGGCGCCCGGGGCCGGATCGGTTCCGAGGCGGTCCGGGCGGTCGAGGCCGCCGAGGACATGGAGCTGGTGGCCGCCCTGAGCCGCGGCGACAAGCTGGAGACGCTGGCGGAGACCGGCGCCCAGGTCGCGGTGGAACTCACCACGCCCTCCTCCGTCATGGAGAACCTCGAGTACTGCGTCCGGCACGGCATCCACGCCGTCGTCGGGACGACCGGCTGGACCGACGAGCGCCTCACGCAGCTGAAGGGCTGGCTGGCCGCCTCTCCCCGGACGGGTGTGCTCATCGCGCCGAACTTCTCCATCGGCGCCGTCCTCACCATGAAGTTCGCGCAGCTCGCGGCGCCCTGGTTCGAGTCCGTCGAGGTCGTCGAGCTGCACCACCCCAACAAGGTGGACGCCCCTTCCGGAACCGCCACCCGCACCGCCCAGCTCATCGCCGAGGCCCGCCGCGCGGCCGGCTGCGCCCCGGCCCCGGACGCCACGGAGACGGCCCTGGACGGTGCTCGCGGAGCCAGCGTCGACGGCGTCCCCGTGCACGCCGTCCGTCTGCGCGGCCTGCTCGCCCACCAGGAGGTGCTGCTGGGCGGCGAGGGCGAGACCCTCACCGTCCGCCACGACTCCCTGCACCACTCCAGCTTCATGCCGGGCATCCTGCTGGGCGCCCGCAAGGTGGTGACGACTCCGGGCCTCACCTTCGGGCTGGAGAACTTCATGGACCTCGGCTGAGCCCCGTCATGCGCGCCAAGCTCTCCTACGCCGTCACGGCCGCCGTCCTGGTCTTCTACTTCGTCCTGGTCGGCAGCCGTGGCGTCATGCTCATCCAGTCCGGCACGCTGCTGACCGTCACCTTCGGGGTGGCGGTGCTGATCCTGCCGGTCATCGGGGTGTGGTTCCTGTGGAAGAACACCCAGTTCGTGCGCCGGGCCAACGCACTCGCCGCCGAGCTCGACGCCGAGGGCGGCCTGCCCGTCGACGAGCTCGAGCGCACCCCGGCCGGCCGGATCGACCGGGACTCGGCCGACGAGGTCTTCGCCCGGCGCAAGGCCGAGACCGAGGCGGCCCCGGACGACTGGCGCACCTGGTTCCGCCTGGCCGTCGCCTACCACGACGCCCGTGACACCCCGCGCGCCCGCAAGGCGATGCAGCGCGCGATCACCCTCCACGACGGCAGGCGGACCGAGGCCGCCTGAGAGGCCTCGCGACGACCGCACCGCCGTATGCCGAAGGGGCCGGCCCGCATCTCGCGCGGACCGGCCCCTTCGGCATACGGCGTATCAGACGAGCCGGTTCTCCGAGGCCCACGCCTCGACGGCGTCCGCGGCCCGGTCGAACGCCTCGGTCCGCCCCAGGAAGTCCGCTCCGTGCGTGGTCAGCAGTATGGCGGCCTCCTCCGTCGGGCGGTCCCGTCGGACGAGCGTCAGCGCCTCACCCTGGACGGTCCGCGGCAGCCCCAGCCAGCGCACGGGCTGCTGCGCCGTCCGCACCGCCGCGACCCGGCCCCAGGGAACCGTCCGCGTGACGAGGAAACGGACCTGCCGCAGTCCGCGCGAGCTCACCCAGACGCCCATGCGGAGCAGGCGCAGCGCACTGGCGATCACCAGCACCGAGATCCCGAGGATCACGCCGGCCTCGGAGACCGACCCGGTCAGCGCGATCACGACCGCCGCGAGCAGCACGTACGAGGCGAGCAGCAGTGCCAGGGCGGCCACCGCGACCCGCCAGGGCCCGGGCCGGTAGGGGCGCCGCCAGCGCTCACGGTCCTCGAAGGGCAACGGGACATCGTCCGCAGGCTCGAAGGCGCGGTCGGCCGTCAGGAAGGGCAGGGGCACGGCTGGTCCTCACTCGTCCATGCGTGGGCTGTGCCCGGTGAGGCTATCGCGTCAGTGCCCCCGGGCGGCCTGTGACTGCTGTGACTGGTGTGACTGGTGTGACTGCTGTGCCGGAGATGAGTGGTCCACGGTGAGTGCCGGTCTTCCGATGACCACGGAGCCGACGAGCGCGGCCACGATCGTCAGCCCCAGGAGCCAGCGCCCGGCTGTCTGCCCCGCGGAGGACCGCTCACGGGGAGGGGGAGTGACATCGCTGGTGAACAGGGTTACCGCGTCCTTCGGAGGGTCGTACAAGAGGTTTCCATGAGTACAGACGCGCGAGGAGCGCAAAAGGTGCCCGCTTTCACCCCGGTTTCATAGGACCCGGGTGGTGAAGACCCCGTTTGGCGGGCCGTAGAGTGGCGTCGCCGAATGACGAGATGGGAAGGACCCTCCGAATCGTGACCCCCACCCCGGACGACGACTTCAAGATCGACCTCCGCAGCGACGTCAGCGTCGAGCTGGTCAAGCACAGCGCGGCGGACTCCGACGTCCTCTTCGCGGCCCGTGTGTCGACCGTCGGGGAGCAGTCCCTGGACGAGTTGAACAAGGACCCGGAGCGTTCGAAGGGGCTGATCAACTACCTCATGCGCGACCGGCACGGCAGCCCGTTCGAGCACAACTCGATGACGTTCTTCGTCAGCGCCCCGATCTTCGTCTTCCGCGAGTTCATGCGGCACCGGGTCGGCTGGTCGTACAACGAGGAGTCGGGTCGCTACCGGGAGCTGCAGCCGGTGTTCTACGTGCCGGACGCCTCGCGCAAGCTCGTCCAGCAGGGCCGCCCCGGCAAGTATGTGTTCGTCGAGGGCACCCCGGAGCAGCACGACCTTGTCAGCCGGGCCATGGAGGACTCGTACCGCCAGTCCTACCGGACCTACCAGGAGATGCTCGCGCAGGGCGTCGCCCGCGAGGTCGCCCGCTCGGTCCTGCCCGTCGGCCTGTTCTCCTCGATGTACGCCACCTGCAACGCCCGCTCGCTGATGCACTTCCTCGGCCTGCGCACCCAGCACGAGCTGGCCAAGGTCCCCTCCTTCCCGCAGCGGGAGATCGAGATGGTCGGCGAGAGGATGGAGGCCGAGTGGGCGAAGCTCATGCCCCTCACCTACGCCGCCTTCAACGCCAACGGTCGTGTCGCCCCGTGACGAAGGCCTGTTCTCCCGTCCGGCACACATGTACGGGCCGCTCGCGCGAAGTGTCCGTATTGCGGCATTTGGAGAAGTTCATCTAGCCTGATCAAACGGACCCGGTACTGCTTGAACCCCCGAGCAGGCAGTACCGGGATCCGCATTTGTCGTGACGTTTCGTAACCCCCCGAGGGCAGACCACGGGGTGAGCAACGAGTAGCGTGTTCCCCATGGCTCCGACCTCCACTCCGCAGACCCCCTTCGGGCGGGTCCTCACCGCCATGGTCACGCCCTTCACGGCGGACGGCGCACTCGACCTCGACGGCGCTCAGCGGCTCGCCACCCACCTGGTGGATGCAGGCAACGACGGCCTGATCATCAACGGCACCACCGGCGAGTCCCCGACCACCGGCGACGCGGAGAAATCGGACCTGGTACGAGCCGTCCTGGAGGCCGTCGGCGACCGGGCCCACATCGTGGCCGGCGTCGGCACCAACGACACCCACCACAGCATCGAGCTGGCCAAGGCCGCCGAGCGGACGGGCGCACACGGCCTCCTGGTCGTCACCCCCTACTACAACAAGCCCCCGCAAGAGGGCCTCCACCGCCACTTCACGTCGATCGCCGATGCCACCGAGCTGCCCGTCATGCTCTACGACATCCCCGGCCGCAGCGGCGTCCCGATCAACACCGAGACACTCGTCCGCCTCGCGGAGCACCCGCGGATCGTCGCGAACAAGGACGCCAAGGGAGACCTCGGCCGCGCGAGCTGGGCCATCGCGCGTTCCGGCCTCGCCTGGTACTCCGGCGACGACATGCTGAACCTGCCGCTGCTCTCCGTGGGCGCGGTCGGCTTCGTCTCGGTCGTCGGCCACGTCGTCACCCCCGACCTGCGCGCCCTCGTCGACGCGTACGTATCCGGCGACGTCCAGAAGGCCACCGAGATCCACCAGAAGCTGCTCCCCGTCTACACGGGTATGTTCCGCACCCAGGGCGTCATGACCACCAAGGCCGCGCTCACCCTGCTGGGCCTGCCCGCCGGACCGCTGCGCTCGCCCATGGTCGAGTGCTCGCCCGAAGAGATCGGCCAGCTCAAGATCGATCTTGCCGCAGGCGGGGTACAGCTCTGACAACAGACTTCACAACTGAATAGGCAGGCCACCGGTGCCTGCGACCACAACGACAACTGCTTCTGCACGAACGTCACGCGCGCCACGTGCCCTACCGGTACGTGGCGCGCGTGTTTGAGGAGAGTCTTTTGAGTCATCCGCATCCCGAACTGGGCCCGCCCCCGCCGCTCCCCGAGGGCGGCCTGCGGGTCACCCCGCTCGGCGGCCTCGGCGAGATCGGCCGCAACATGACGGTCTTCGAGTACGGCGGCCGTCTGCTGGTCGTCGACTGCGGAGTGCTCTTCCCCGAGGAGGAGCAGCCCGGAATCGACCTGATCCTGCCCGACTTCTCGTCCATCCGTGACCGTCTGGACGCCGTCGAGGGCATCGTCCTGACCCACGGCCACGAGGACCACATCGGCGCCGTCCCCTACCTCCTGCGCGAGAAGCCGGACATCCCGCTGATCGGCTCCAAGCTGACCCTCGCCCTCATCGAGGCGAAGCTCCAGGAGCACCGCATCCGCCCGTACACCCTCGAGGTGGCGGAGGGGAACCGCGAGCGCATCGGCCCCTTCGACTGCGAGTTCGTCGCCGTCAACCACTCCATCCCGGACGCCCTCGCGGTGGCGATCCGCACCCCCGCCGGCATGGTGGTGCACACGGGTGACTTCAAGATGGACCAGCTCCCGCTGGACGGCCGCCTCACGGACCTGCACGCGTTCGCACGTCTGAGCGAGGAAGGGATCGACCTTCTTCTCTCCGACTCGACGAACGCCGAGGTCCCCGGCTTCGTTCCGCCGGAGCGGGACATCTCCAACGTCCTGCGCACGGTCTTCGGGAGCGCCCGCAAGCGGATCATCGTGGCGAGCTTCGCCAGCCACGTGCACCGCATCCAGCAGATTCTGGACGCCGCCCACGAGTACGGACGCCGGGTGGCCTTCGTCGGCCGCTCGATGGTCCGCAACATGGGCATCGCCCGAGACCTGGGCTACCTCAAGGTCCCGCCGGGTCTCGTCGTGGACGTCAAGACCCTCGACGACCTCCCGGACCACGAGGTCGTCCTGGTCTGCACGGGCTCCCAGGGCGAACCGATGGCCGCCCTGTCCCGCATGGCCAACCGCGACCACCAGATCCGTATCGTCCCCGGCGACACGGTCATCCTGGCGTCGTCCCTGATCCCCGGCAACGAGAACGCGGTCTACCGCGTGATCAACGGCCTGACCCGCTGGGGCGCGAACGTCGTCCACAAGGGCAACGCCAAGGTCCATGTCTCCGGCCACGCCTCGGCGGGTGAGCTGCTGTACTTCTACAACATCTGCCGCCCGAAGAACCTGATGCCGGTGCACGGCGAATGGCGCCATCTGCGCGCCAACGCCGAGCTGGGCGCCCTGACGGGTGTCCCGCACGACCGCATCGTCATCGCCGAGGACGGCGTCGCCGTCGACCTCGTCGAGGGCAAGGCGAAGATCTCCGGCAAGGTCCAGGCGGGCTACGTCTACGTCGACGGCCTCTCGGTCGGCGACGTCGGTGAGCCGGCGCTGAAGGACCGGAAGATCCTCGGCGACGAGGGCATCATCTCGGTCTTCGTGGTCGTGGACTCCTCCACCGGCAAGATCACCGGTGGACCGCACATCCAGGCCCGCGGCTCGGGCATCGAGGACTCGGCCTTCGGGGCCGTCACCCCGAAGATCGCCGAGGTCCTGGAGCGCTCCGCCCAGGACGGTGTGGTCGAACCCCACCAGCTGCAGCAACTCATCCGCCGCACCCTGGGCAAGTGGGTCTCCGACACCTATCGCCGCAGGCCGATGATCCTCCCGGTCGTGGTGGAGGTCTGAGCGACGTACAACCCCTCGCACGTGCCCTCGTACGTGTGAACCTGGAGCGGGGGGGGGGGGGGGGGGGTGGGGGGGGGGGGGCCGCCCCCGGGGGGGGGGGGCGCCCCCCCCCCCCCCCCCCCCCCCCCCCCCCCCCCCCCCCCCCCCCCCCCC
>NZ_JBIAZE010000027.1:0-91128 GCF_042898825.1 Streptomyces sp. NPDC000345 | reverse complement strand
GTGGGAGCGGTTCGCTCCGGCGTACACGAGCGTGCGGCCCAGCGCGTTGCTGGCCGGTCTTCCCGAAGCCCGCACCGCCCTCACCACCACGGCGGACACCCCCGCCGGTGCACCGGCCGGCTCGGCGCTGCGCGACCGGCTCGCCGGACTGCCCGCGGCCGACCGCGACCGCGCCCTGCTGGAGTCGGTCCTCGCCGGGGTCGCGGCGGTGCTCGGTCACGCCGACACCTCGGCGGTGGAGGCCACACGGTCCTTCCGGGATCTCGGCTTCGACTCCCTCACCGCCGTCGAGCTGCGCAACCGGCTCGCCGCCGAGACCGGCCTGAAGCTGCCCAGCACCCTCGTCTTCGACCATCCGACGCCGACGGCTCTCGTACGACTGCTGCGGCAGGAGCTGTTCGCGGACGGCGACCCGGGGGCGGACGCGCCGCCGCCGGTTCCGGTCCTGACCGCCACGACGGACGACCCGGTCGTCATCGTCGGGATGGCCTGCCGGCTGCCGGGCCGGGTCGAGAGCCCGGACGACCTGTGGCGGCTGGTCACCGAAGGCACCGACGCGATCTCCGACTTCCCCACCGACCGGGGCTGGGACCTCGACGCCCTGCACGGCACAGGTGATGACGGCCGGAGCCGCAGCCACACCCGCGCGGGCGGATTCCTCTACGACGCCGGGCAGTTCGACCCCGCCTTCTTCGGCATCTCGCCCCGCGAGGCCCTCGCCGTGGACCCGCAGCAGCGACTGTTGCTGGAGACGTCCTGGGAAGCCCTGGAACACGCGGCGATCAGGCCCGACGCACTGCACGGCAGCCGTACGGGTGTGTTCGTCGGCGCCGGCAGTTCCGGATACGGCGCGGGACTCCGTGAGGTGCCCGAGGGGCTCGGCGGCCAGCTGCTGACGGGTGTCGCCGGCAGCGTGGTCTCCGGCCGCGTCGCGTACACCTTCGGCTTCGAGGGCCCCGCCGTGACCGTCGACACGGCCTGCTCGTCCTCCCTCGTGGCGCTCCACCTGGCGGCGCAGTCGCTGCGGTCCGCCGAGTGCGACCTGGCGCTGGTCGGCGGGGTGACCGTGCTGGCCGACCCCGGGGCGTTCGTCGAGTTCAGCTCCCAGGGCGGTCTCGCTGCGGACGGCCGGTGCAAGGCGTTCTCCGAGGAGGCCGACGGCACCGGCTGGGCCGAGGGCGTCGGTGTGCTCGTCGTGGAACGGCTCTCCGACGCCCGGCGCAACGGGCACCAGGTGCTGGCCGTGGTCGCCGGTTCCGCCGTCAACCAGGACGGCGCGAGCAACGGTCTGACCGCCCCCAACGGCCCCGCCCAGCAGCGGGTCATCCGTCAGGCGTTGGCCGGGGCCGGGCTGAACCCCGCCGACGTCGACGCGGTGGAGGCGCACGGCACGGGCACCAGACTCGGTGACCCGATCGAGGCCCAGGCCCTGCTCGCCGCCTACGGGCAGGACCGCGAACAGCCCCTGTGGCTCGGCTCGTTGAAGTCCAACATCGGCCACACCCAGGCCGCCGCCGGGGTCGCGGGAGTCATCAAGACGGTGCTGGCCATGAACCACGGCCTGCTGCCGCGCACCCTGCACGCCGAACAGCCGTCGAGCCATGTCGACTGGTCGGCCGGCGAGGTGCGGCTGCTGACCGAGAACACCGCGTGGCCGCAGGCCGAGGGACGTCCGCGGCGGGCCGGTGTGTCGGCCTTCGGGGTGTCCGGCACCAACGCCCACGTCATCCTGGAACAGTCGGCTCCGCCGATGGCCGCCCCTCAGACGCCCGCCCTCGGGCAGCCCGCCCTTGAGGGGCCGGCTCTCGGGCAGCCCTCCGCCGAAGAGCCCCGCGACGGTGCCGTCCCCGGCGATGACCCCGCCGAGCCCACCCCCGTGCTGCCCTGGGTGGTCTCCGGGCGCAGCCGAGGCGCGCTGCGCGCCCAGGCCGCCCGGCTGGCCGACCACCTCGCCGGCCGTCCCGAGGCGGCGGCGGTCGAGGTGGCCGCCTCCCTCGTCCGCACCCGCTCGGCGTTCGAGCACCGGGCCGTGGTGTGGGGCGCGGACCGCGAGGCACTGCTGCGCGATCTCCGGACGGTCGCGGACGGCGAGCCGGCCGACGGCGCCGTCGTCGGCTCCGTGCACCAGGACGGCCGTACGGCATTCCTGTTCGCCGGCCAGGGTGCGCAACGCCTCGGCATGGGAAGGGAGTTGTACGAGGAGTACGCCGTCTTCGCCGATGCCTTCGACAGTGTGTGCGCCCACCTCGACACCGAACTGCCGCGCCCGTTGCGGGAGGTGGTGTTCGGTGACGACGCCGGCCTGCTGGACCGCACGGAGTACGCCCAGCCCGCGCTGTTCGCGCTGGAAGTGGCCCTGTTCCGGCTGCTGGAGTCGTGGGGTGTGCGTCCGGACGTGCTGCTCGGTCACTCCGTCGGTGAGCTGGCCGCCGCCCATGTCGCCGGCGTGTGGTCCCTCGCGGACGCGTGCCGGCTGGTGGCGGCGCGGGGCCGGCTGATGCAGGCGCTTCCGGCCGGTGGGGCGATGGTGTCGCTCCAGGCGTCCGAGGACGAGGTACTGCCGCTGCTGGCGGGCCGGGAGACCGAGGCCGGCATCGCCGCCGTCAACGGACCGCTGTCCGTGGTGGTCTCCGGCACCGAGGACGCGGTGCGCGAGATCGCCGCCGCCGTCGAGGCGCTGGGCAGGCGCACCCGGCGGCTCCGGGTCAGCCACGCCTTCCACTCCCCGTTGATGGAACCGATGCTCGCCGGCTTCCGTGCCGTCGCCGAGAGCGTCACCTACGAGGCGCCGGGCATCCCCGTCGTCTCCGACGTCACCGGCGCCCCCGCCACCGCCGAGGAACTCGCCTCCCCGGAGTACTGGGTGCGGCACGTGCGGGACGCGGTCCGCTTCGCCGACGGCGTGGCCACGCTCGCCGACCGGAACGTCACCCGTTTCCTCGAACTCGGCCCCGACGGCACGCTCACCACGCTCACCCGGTCGTGCCTGCCCACGGCGGACGGTCTGCAGGTGTCCGCGCTGCGGGACGACCGTCCCGAGCGGCAGACCCTGCTGACGGCCGTCTCCGCCCTGTTCACCCGGGGCGTCGACGTGGACTGGACGGCAGCCCTGCCGTCGCTGTCCCGGGCGCCGCACGTCTCCCTGCCCACCTACGCCTTCCAGCGCAGGCGCTACTGGCTCGAGGTGCCCGCCGCGACGGGCGACGCCTCCGCGCTCGGCCTCGCCGCCACCGGCCATCCGCTGCTCGCCGCCGCGGTGCCGGTCGCGGGCAGCGACGCTGTCGTGCTCACCGGACGGCTGTCGCTGCGCTCCCACCCCTGGCTGGCCGACCACCGGCTCGGCGGCGCGGCCGTGGTGCCCAGCACCGCCTTCCTGGAACTCGCCGTCCGCGCGGGCGACGAGGCCGGCTGCGACGAGGTACGCGAACTCACCCTGGAGGCGCCCCTCACGGTGCCCGAGCACGGCGCGGTCCGGCTCCAGGTCCGTGTCGACGCGCCGGACGCCCGGGGCACCCGTGCCCTCTCCGTCCACTCGCGCCCCGACGACCCGCAATCCGACGGCGCCGCGTGGACCCGCCACGCGGGCGGCCTGCTCGCACCCGCCGGCCCGGCGGAGGACCGGGCGGCCGACTTCGCCGGCTTCGCCGTCTGGCCCCCGGCCGGAGCGGAACCGGTCGCCGTCGGCGACCTGTACGAACGGCTGGCGGCCGACGCCGGTCTGGAGTACGGCCCGGCGTTCCGCGCCCTCACCGCCGTATGGCGGCACGGTGACGACGTGTACGCCGAGGTCGCCCTCGACGCGGACGCACGCGAACAGGCACGGCACTTCGGACTGCACCCGGCCCTGCTGGACGCGGCACTGCACCCGCTGGGCCTCGGCCTGCCGGAGGGACTGGAGGAGGGGCTGCTGCTCTTCGCGTGGCAGCGCGCCGCTCTCCTCGCCGACGGCGCCACCACGCTGCGCGTCCGGCTGACCCGACGCGCCGAGGACGCGGTGACGCTGCACGCCGCCGACGCCTCCGGGCAGCCGGTGCTCGCCATCGAGTCGCTGCGCCTGCGGCCCGCCCCCGCCGCGCCCGCCCCGAGGGATCCCGGCGACACCGGCCCTGCCGAGGACCGTACGGACACCGATGCCGTGGACGGCGCCCGCGAGGCCGCGGCGGCCGGGCTCGGCGACGCCGCCGAGCCCGCCCGTCCCGCCGTCGCGGCCCGGGCCGTGCGCCGTCGCGCCGCCGACACCGCTGCCGCGGCCGGGGAAGCGACCCTGCTGGACCGGCTCGCCGGGCGGTCCGCCGCCGAGCGCCGGCGGGTCCTGCTCGACCGGGTGCGCCGCAAGGTGGCCGCCGTGCTGGACTACGTCGACCTCGACGAGGTCGAGCCCTCCCGCGTCTTCAAGGACCTCGGCTTCGCCTCCGTCACCGCCGTCGAACTGCGCAACCAGCTCAGCACCGAACTGGGCGTCCTGCTGCCGGCCACCCTGGTCTTCGACCACCCGACACCGCTCGCGCTCGCCGCGCACCTCGACGGGGAACTGTTCGGCGCCCGGCCGGACGCGGCGGCGCCCGCGGCCTCCCGCGCCCGGCTCGACGACGACCCGATCGTGGTCGTCGGCATGGCCTGCCGCTATCCGGGCGGCATCACCAGCCCCGAGGAGCTGTGGGACCTCGTCGCGCACCGCGGCGACGGCATCTCCCCGCTCCCGGCCGACCGCGGCTGGGACCTCGCGGCGCTCTACCACCCGGACCCGGACCACCCGGGCACCTGCTACGCCCGCGAGGGCGGCTTCCTGCACAACGCCAGCCACTTCGACCCCGGCTTCTTCGGCATCTCCCCGCGCGAGGCACTGGCGATGGACCCCCAGCAGCGGCTGCTGCTGGAGACGTCGTGGGAGGCACTGGAGCGGGCGGGCATCGACCCGGCGTCCCGGCGCGGCACCCTCACCGGTGTCTTCGCCGGCGTCACCTACCAGGACTACATCGGCATCCTCGGCGCCGCCAAGGAGAGCTTCGAGGGCTACATCGGCACCGGCAACTCGCCGAGTGTCCTGTCCGGCCGTATCGCCTACGCCCTGGGACTGGAGGGCCCGGCGCTGTCCGTCGACACCGCCTGCTCCTCGTCCCTGGTGGCCCTGCACCTCGCGGCGCAGTCACTGCGGCAGGGCGAATGCGATCTCGCGCTGGCCGGCGGTGTCACCGTCATGTCGACGCCGGGCTCCCTCATCGAGTTCAGCCGGCAGCGGGCGCTCGCCGAGGACGGCCGCTGCAAGCCGTTCTCCGCGGACGCCGACGGGGCGAGCTGGGCCGAAGGCGTCGGCATGGTCGTACTGGAGCGGCTGTCCGACGCCCGGCGGAGCGGACACCCCGTCCTCGCCGTCGTCCAGGGCAGCGCCCTCAACCAGGACGGCGCCTCCAACGGCCTGACCGCCCCCAACGGGCCCTCGCAGCAGCGGGTCATCCGCGCCGCGCTGGCCGGGGGCGGGCTCACCCCGGCCGACATCGACGCCGTGGAGGCGCACGGCACCGGTACGACGCTGGGCGACCCGATCGAGGCCCAGGCGCTGATCGCCGTCTACGGCCAGGACCGTACCGAGGACCGCCCCCTCTGGCTGGGCTCGCTGAAGTCCAACATCGGGCACTCCCAGGCCGCCGCCGGTGTCGGCGGCGTGATCAAGATGGTCATGGCCCTCCGCAACGGCCTGCTCCCGGCGACCCTGTACGCCGAGACCCCGACCCCCGAGGTCGACTGGTCCGCGGGGACCGTACGGCTGCTCGACGAGCCGGTGCCCTGGCCGCGGACCGACCGTCCGCGCCGCGCGGGCGTCTCCTCGTTCGGCATGAGCGGCACCAACGCGCACGTCATCATCGAACAGGCCCCCGACGACACCCCGCTCAACGACACACCCCCGCACGACCCGGCCGGGCGGACCGGCGCCGGTCAGGCCACGGCCGGGCAGAGCACGGCCGGCCCCCTGCCGACGCCCGTCCTCGTCCCCCTCTCCGCCCGTACCGACGACGGTCTGCGCGCCCAGGCCGGACGGCTCCTCGCCCACCTGCGCGACCACCCCGGACTCGGCCTCGCCGACCTGGGCCTGTCCCTGGCCACCACCCGCACCGCCTTCGAACAGCGGGCGGTCGTGCTCGCCTCCGACGCCGAGGGCCTGGAACGCGGACTGCGCGACCTCGTCGAGGACGGCATGGTCAGCGACGTCGTCCGCGGCCTCGACCGGCGCGGCACCGGACCCGTGCTGGTCTTCCCCGGCCAAGGCGCCCAGTGGGCCGGCATGGGCCGTGAACTCCTCGACGCCGCACCCGCGTTCGCCCAGCGCATCGCCGAGTGCGAACAGGCGCTCGCGCCGTACGTCGACTGGTCGCTGACCGCCGCCCTGCGCGGCGGCCCGGACGCCCCCGACCTCGACCGGGTGGACGTCGTCCAGCCCGTCCTGTGGGCCGTCATGGTCTCCCTCGCCCACCTGTGGCGCTCCTACGGCGTCGAGCCCGCCGCCGTCGTCGGCCACAGCCAGGGCGAGATCGCCGCGGCCGTCGTCGCCGGCGCCCTGTCCCTGGAGGACGGCGCCCGCGTCGCCGCCCTGCGCAGCAGGGCCATCACCGCCATCGCGGGCGACGGCGGCATGATGTCCGTCCCGCTCCCCGCCGACGAGGTGCGCACCCGGCTGCAGCCGTACGGCGACCGGCTCTCCGTGGCCGCCGTCAACGGCCCCGGCTCGGTCGTCGTCTCCGGCGCCGCCGACGCCCTCGACGAGCTGTTCACCGCACTGACCGGCGACGGCGTCCAGGCCCGCAAGGTCGCCGTGGACTACGGCAGCCACTCCGCGCACGTCGAACCCGTCCGCGAGCAGGTCCTCGACACGCTCGCCGGACTGCGGCCGACGCCCGCCGAGATCCCCTTCCGCTCCTCGGTGACCGGCGACTGGCTGGACGACGACACCGTCCTGGACGCCGCCTACTGGTACACCAACCTGCGGGAGACCGTCCGCTTCGAGGACGCGGTCCGCGGCCTGCTCGCCGCCGGGCACCGCGCCTTCATCGAGGTCGGACCGCACCCCGTCGTCGCGTTCGGCCTCCGGGAGACCGCCGAGGACACCGGCGCCGATGCCGTCGTGCTCGGCACGCTCCGCCGGGACCAGGGCGGCCTGGACCGCTTCCTGACCTCCCTCGCCGAGGCCCACGTCCACGGCGTCACCGTCGACTGGCCCAGCGTCTTCGCCGGGACCGGCGCCCGCCGCGTCGACCTGCCGACGTACGCCTTCCAGCGGCTGCGGTTCTGGCCCGAACTGCGGGACGCGGACGCCGGCGCCGAGGACGGCACGCAGGTCTCCGACGCGGTGGAGAGCCGCTTCTGGCGGACGGTGGAGGAGGAGGACCTCGCCTCCCTCACCGCCACCCTCGACCTCGGCGGGGACACCCCGCTGCGCGAGGTGCTGCCCGCGCTGTCCGCCTGGCGGCGCAGCAGCAAGGAGCAGTCCACCGTCGACAGCTGGCGCTACACCGTCGGCTGGACCCCGCTCACCCAGGACACCGCGGCCGCGCCCCCGTCCGGTACCTGGCTGCTGGTCGTGCCCGCCAGCGGCCACGCCCTGGCGGACGCCACCCGGCGCACCCTGGCCGACCACGGCGTCACCGTCCGCGTCACGTCCGTCGACGGCGCAGGCCCCGACGCCGACCGCGAGGGACTGAGCGGTCTGCTGGCCGCCGCGCTCGCCGCCACGGACGGCGAGCCCGCCCTGGAACCGGCCGGCCTCGGCGGAGTGCTGTCGCTGCTCGCCCTGGACGAGACCCCGCACCCCGACCACCCGTCGGTGCCCGCCGGACTCGCCGGCACGCTCACGCTCCTTCAGGCCCTCGGCGACCTCGGCGTCAGCGCGCCCCTGTGGTGCGCCACCAGCGGTGCCGTAGCCGTCACCGCCGCCGAGACCGTGACCGGCGCGCCGCAGGCCCTCGTCTGGGGCTTCGGCCGGGTCGCCGCCCTCGAACACTCCGACCGCTGGGGCGGCCTGATCGACCTGCCCGCCGCCCTCGACCGCAGGGCGGGCGACCGGCTGTGCGCCCTGCTCGCCCGGCCCGACGGCGAGGACCAGACCGCCGTCCGCGCCTCCGGCACCTACGGCCGCCGCCTGCTGCGCGCCCCGCTCGACGGCGCCACTGCGCCCGGCGAGAGCTGGCGCCCCCGCGGCACCGTCCTGATCACCGGCGGCACCGGCGCGGTCGGCGGACACATCTCCCGCTGGCTCGCCTCCCTCGGCGCCGAACACCTGCTGCTCACCAGCCGCCGGGGTGCCGACGCGCCCGGCGCGGCCGAACTGTCGGCAGAACTGACCGCCCTCGGCGCCGGCCGTGTCACCCTCGCCGCCTGCGACGTCGCCGACCGCGACGCACTGCGCGAGCTGATCGACGCGATCCCCGAGGAACACCCGCTCGACGCCGTACTGCACATCGCCGGCTCCCTCGACGACGGCGTCATCGACGCTCTCGACCCCGGACGGATGCACCCCGTGCTGCGCACCAAGGCCACGGCCGCGGTCAACCTGCACGAACTGACCGCCGGTCTCGACCTGTCCGTCTTCGTCCTGTTCTCCTCGACGTCCGGCACCATCAGCGGCCCCGGCCTCGGCAACTACGCCCCCGGCAACGCCTTCCTGGACGCCCTCGCCCAGCAGCGCCGCGCCCTCGGCCTGCCCGCCACGGCCGTCGCCTGGGGCCACTGGGCCGACGGCGGCATGGGAGACGGCGCGGTCGGCGACCGCCTGCGCCGCTACGGCGTGTACGACATGCAGCCCGAACTGGCCTGCCAGGCACTCCAGCAGGCGCTCGACCACGGCGAGACCTACCTCGCGGTGACCGACATCGGCTGGGAACGGTTCGCGCCCGCCTTCACCGGCTCCCGGCCCAGCGCCCTCCTGCGGGAACTGGCCGACGCCCAGCGCGTTCTCGCGCCGGTCCGCGACGCCGCCTCCGGCCCGGCGGCCGGCGACTCCTTCGGTGACGGCTCCGACGGCGACCGGTCCGCCCTCCGCCGCCACCTGGCCGGTCTCGCCGCCGACGAACGGGCGGACGCCGTCCTCGACGTCGTCCGCGGCTATGTGGCCACCGTGCTCGGCTACCCCGGGCCCGAGGCGGTCGAGCCGACCCGCGCCTTCAGCGACCTCGGCTTCGACTCGCTCAGCGCCGTCGAACTGCGCAACGGCATGAACAAGATCACCGGGATGCGGCTGCCGGCCACCCTCGTCTTCGACTTCCCCAACTGCGCCGAACTGGCCCGGATGCTGCTCGGCGAACTCGGCACAGCCTCCGAGGACGACCGCCTGCCCGCCACCGCGCGGCCCGCGGCCGACTCCGCCTCCCTCGCCGACGACCCGGTCGTCATCACCGCGATGAGCTGCCGCTTCCCCGGCGGGGCCGACACCCCCGAGGAGTACTGGCGCCTGCTCGCCGACGGCACCGACGCCATCGCGCCCTTCCCGGCCGACCGCGGCTGGGACATCGACGGCCTCTACCACCCCGACCCGGACCACCCCGGCACCTGCACCGCCCGCGAAGGCGGATTCCTGCGGGACATGGCCGAGTTCGACCCCGGCTTCTTCGGGATCTCGCCGCGTGAGGCGCTGGCGATGGATCCGCAGCAGCGGTTGCTGCTGGAGCTGGCGTGGGAGGCGTTCGAGCGGGCCGGCATCGACCCGACGACTCTGCGCGGCTCGCGCACGGGTGTCTTCGCCGGCACCAACGGCAACGACTACACCCCGCTGCTCGTCGCCTCCGGCGAGGACGTCGGCGGCCACCTCGGCACCGGCAACGCGGCGAGCATCGTCTCCGGCCGGGTGTCCTACACCCTCGGCCTGGAGGGCCCCGCGGTGACGGTGGACACGGCGTGTTCCTCGGCCTTGGTCGCCTTGCATCTGGCGGTGCAGGCGTTGCGGGCGGGGGAGTGTGATCTGGCGTTGGCCGGTGGGGTGACGGTGATGTCGACGCCGGGTCTGTTCCTGGATTTCAGTCGGCAGCGGGGGTTGGCGGGGGACGGCCGGTGCAAGGCGTTCTCGGATGCCGCGGACGGTGCCGGGTTCTCCGAGGGTGCGGGTCTGGTGCTGGTGGAGCGGTTGTCGGACGCGCGGGCGGCGGGGCGGGATGTGCTGGCGGTGGTGGCGGGCAGTGCGGTGAACCAGGACGGTGCGTCCAATGGTCTGACGGCGCCGAACGGTCCTTCGCAGCAGCGGGTGATCCGTCAGGCGTTGGCGGGGGCCGGGTTGCGGCCGTCGGATGTGGACGTGGTGGAGGCGCACGGTACGGGTACGGCGTTGGGTGATCCGATCGAGGCGCAGGCGGTTCTGGCCGCTTATGGTCAGGATCGTGATCGGCCGCTGTTGCTGGGGTCGGTGAAGTCGAACATCGGTCATACGCAGGCCGCCGCGGGTGTGGCGGGTGTGATCAAGATGGTGCTGGCGTTGCGGCACGGTGTGCTGCCGCGGACGTTGCACGTGGACGAGCCGTCGTCGCACGTGGACTGGTCGGCGGGTGCGGTGGAACTGCTCGCCGACAGCGCCGACTGGCCGCGCCGGGAAGGGCGGGCGCGTCGTGCGGGTGTGTCGTCGTTCGGGCTGAGCGGCACGAACGCGCATGTGGTGCTGGAGGAGGCCCCGCCCGGGGCGGAGCCGCGACCGCAACCGGAGCCGGTTGCCGGTGGTGTGGTGCCGTGGGTGGTGTCGGGCCGTACGGGCGCGGCCTTGCGCGCCCAGGCCGGGCGGCTGGCCGAGTTCGTCACGGGTGATCAGGACCTGAGTGTCGCCGGGATCGGTGGTGCCCTGGTGCGGTCGCGGTCGCTGTTCGAGCACCGGGCCGTGGTCTGGGGATCGGAGCGCGACGAGCTGGTGCGTGCGCTGGGGGCGGTCGCGTCCGGTGAGGAGGCGGTGAACGCGGTGACGGGCACGGCACGGCGAGACGCGCGCACGGCGTTCCTGTTCGCGGGGCAGGGGTCCCAGCGCCTGGGCATGGGCAGCGAGCTGTACGACACGTATCCGGTGTTCGCGGACGCCTTCGACGCGGCCTGCGCCCACCTCGACACCGAACTGCCGCGCCCGCTCCGGGAAGTGGTGTTCGGCGAGGACCCCGATCTGCTGAACCGGACGGAGTTCACCCAGCCCGCCCTCTTCGCCCTCGAAGTGGCCCTGTTCCGCCTGTTGGAGTCCTGGGGCGTACGCCCGGACGTGCTCGCCGGTCACTCCATCGGTGAGATCGCGGCCGCGCATGTGGCCGGGGTGTGGTCGCTGGCGGACGCGTGTCGTCTGGTGGTGGCGCGGGGCCGGCTGATGCAGGCGCTTCCGGCCGGTGGCGCGATGGTGGCGCTCCAGGCCACCGAGGACGAGGTCCTGCCGTTCCTCGGTGACGAGGTGGGCGTGGCGGCGGTCAACGGTCCCCGGGCCGTGGTCGTCGCGGGGGCCGCGGAGGCCGTCGAGGAGATCGCCGCCCACTTCCGTGACCGGGACCGCAAGGTCACGGCGCTGCGGGTGAGCCACGCCTTCCACTCGCCGCTGATGGAGCCGATGCTGGCCGACTTCCGCAAGGTCGCGGAGAGTCTGACGTACGAGCGGCCGAAGGTGCCGTTCGTCTCCACGGTGACCGGGACGGCCGCCACCGCCGAGGAACTGATGTCGCCGGACTACTGGGTGCGGCACGTGCGTCGGCCGGTGCGTTTCGCGGACGCCGTCCGCGCGCTCTCCGAGCAGGGCGTGGGCCGTTGTGTCGAGCTCGGCCCGGACGGCACCCTCACCGCCCTCGCCCAGGCGTCGCTCGACGACGCCGGGGCCACGGTGCTCGTGCCGGTGCTGCGCAAGGACCGGCCCGAGGCCACCTCGCTCCTCGCCGCCCTCGCCACCCTGTTCGTCCACGGTGCCGACGCCGACTGGCGCGCCCTCACCGGCGGCGACCGGGCCCCGAACCCGCACCTGCCGACCTACGCCTTCCAACGCCGCCGCTACTGGCCGGACTTCACCGGAGTCACGCTCGGCGACCTCGGCTCGGCGGGCGTCGGCTCGGCGGAACATCCGCTGCTCGGCGCCGCGGTGCGCGTGGCCGGCAGCGAGGAGGTGCTGTTCACCGGGCGGCTCTCGCTCACGACGCACCCGTGGCTGCGCGACCACGCCGTGACCGGCACGGTCCTCTTCCCGGGCACCGGGTTCCTCGAACTCGCCCTGTGCGCCGCCGGACAGCTCGGCTGCGAACGCGTCGAGGAACTGACCATCGCCGCCCCCCTGATCGTGCCCGAGCGCACCGGACGACTGGTCCAGGTCCGCGTGGGCGCACCCGACGAGTCGCACACGCGCACCGTCGAGGTCTACTCCCGGGCCGAGGACGCGCTCGACACCGACCCGTGGACGCTGAACGCCAGCGGCTCGCTCACCGCCGGCCCGGCGCCGGCCGGCACACCCGCCCCCGACCTGACCGCGTGGCCGCCGCCGGACGCCGAGGCCGTCCCCATGGAGGGCTTCTACGACCGCTTCGCCGAGGCGGGCTTCGCCTACGGGCCGGTCTTCCAGGGGCTGCGCGCGGTCTGGCGGCGCGGCGAGGAGGTCTTCGCCGAGGTCGGACTGCCCGACGAGCACGACCGGCTCGCGGGTGGGTTCGGCGTCCACCCGGCGCTCCTGGACTCCGCCCTGCACGCGATGATGTTCGTGTCGCTGGCCGATGCCGGCCAGGGACGGCTGCCGTTCTCCTGGAGCGGCGTGTCGCTGCGGGCGTCCGGCGCGCGGGCCCTGCGCGTACGGATGGTGCAGGCCGGTCCGGAAGCCGTCGCCCTGCAACTGGCGGACCCGGAGGGCGGCGCGGTCGCCTCCGTCGAGTCGCTGCGTCTGCGCCAGGTCTCCGGAGACCTCGCCGCTCGCGCCGACGCCGGCGGCCACCGCGACGGCCTCTTCCAGGTGGACTGGACGAAGGTGTCGCCGCCCGAGCGGGACGCGTCCTCGGCCGGCGCCCTCGCGGCGGTCGGCACCGCCGGCCTCGCGCCCGGCGTGGAGTCGTACCCGAGCCTGGCCGAGCTGCCCGCCACCGTCCCCGCGACCGTACTGTTCGCAGCGGGTCGCGGCCTGAGCGGCCAGTGCGACCTGAGCGGCGCGGACGGGGGTGCGGCGGACGCGGCCCGGGCCGCCACCGGCCGCGTCCTGGACGCCGTACGGGCCTGGCTCGCCGACGAGCGGTTCGAGGAGTCCCGTCTGGTGATCCTCACCGAAGGGGCGGTCACGCTCGACGGAACGGCTCCCGATCCCGCCCTGGCCGCCGTGTGGGGCCTGGTCCGGGCCGCGCGCGCCGAGGCACCCGACCGGTTCGCCCTGGTCGACACGGACGGCACCGAAGCCTCCCGCGCCGCGCTCGCCCGGGCCCTGGCCGCCGGGGAGCCGGAGCTCGCGCTGCGCGACGGCGTCGCCCACGCGCCGCGCCTCGGCCGTGTCCCCGCCGCCGGTGCGCTCCCGCTCCCGGCGGGCGGACCGGCTGCCTGGCACCTGGACAGCCTGGAGAAGGGCACCCTGGACACCCTGGCCCTGACCCCCTTCCCCGAGGCCACCGCCGAGTTGACGGAGGGCCAGGTCCGTATCGCCGTACGGGCGGCGGGAGTCAACTTCCGCGACGTGCTCAACGCCCTCGGCATGTATCCGGGTGAGGCGGGCCTGCTCGGCGGTGAGGGCGCGGGTGTGGTGACCGAGGTCGGCCCGGGTGTGCCGGGGCTGGCGGTGGGTGACCGGGTGTTCGGCATGTTCCCCGGTTCCTTCGGACCGGTGGCGGTGGCCGACGCGCGGACGGTGGCGCGCGTTCCGCGGGGCTGGACGTTCGCGCAGGCGGCGTCCACGCCGATCGTGTTCCTGACGGCGTACTACGCGCTCACCGAACTGGGCGACGTGCGGCCGGGGGAGTCGGTGCTGGTGCATGCGGCGGCCGGTGGTGTGGGTATGGCGGCCGTGCAGCTGGCGCGGCACCTGGGAGCCGAGGTGTTCGGCACCGCGAGTGCCGGCAAGTGGGACACGCTGCGGGAGCTGGGCCTGGACGCCACGCACATCGCCTCGTCCCGTGACACGGACTTCGAGACGGTGTTCCTCGCCGCGACCGGCGGCCGGGGCATGGACGTCGTACTGGACTCGCTGGCCGGTGAGTTCGTGGACGCGTCGTTGCGTCTGCTGCCGCGTGGTGGCCGGTTCCTGGAGATGGGCAAGACCGACATCCGGGACGCCGACGCGGTGGCTGCCGAGCACCCCGGTGTGGCGTACCGGGCGTTCGATCTGTGGGACGCCGGTCCGGAGCGGATCGGGCGGATGCTGGCCGAGCTGGTGGCACTCTTCGAAGCCGACGTCCTGCGGCCCCTTCCGGTCACCTGCTGGGACGTACGGCAGGCCCCGGAGGCGTTCCGGTACCTGTCGCAGGCCCGGCACGTGGGGAAGGTGGTCCTCACGGTCCCGGCGCCCCTGGACCGGGACGGCACGGTGCTGGTGACCGGTGGCACGGGTGGTCTGGGCGCGCTCGTGGCGCGCCAGCTCGTGACCGGGCACGGCGTACGGCGTCTGCTGCTCGCCAGCCGGCGCGGCCTCGAAGCGCCCGGCGCATCCGAACTCGTCGCGGAACTGGCGGACTTGGGTGCCGAGGTCGAGGTCGCCGCCCTGGACGTGGCCGACCGGGACCAGCTCGCCGCCGCGCTGGACGCCCTCCCCGCCGAGCACCCGTTGACCGCCGTCGTCCACACCGCGGGCGTCGTCGACGACGGTGTCGTGGCCGCACTCACCCCGGAGCGTCTGGCCGGGGTCATGCGGCCGAAGGCGGACGCGGTCGCGCACCTGCACGAGCTGACCCGTGACGCGGACCTGTCGGCGTTCGTGGTCTTCTCCTCGGTGGCCGCTACCTTCGGCAGCGCGGGCCAGGCCAACTACGCCGCCGCCAACGCCTTCCTGGACGCCTTCGCCGCTCACCGGCGCGCCTCGGGGCTGCCCGCGGTGTCCCTCGCGTGGGGCCCGTGGGCGCCCGGCACGGGCATGACCGCCGAGCTGACCGAGGCGGACCTGCGGCGCATGGCACGCGGCGGCATGCGGCCGCTCACCGCCGAGCAGGGACTCGAACTCCTCGACGCGGCCGGGCTCGTGTCCGTCACGGCCCCCGCGCACCGGGCGCTCCTGCTGCCGGTGAACCTGGATCTCCAGGCGCTGCGGGCGCACGCCGAGGCCGTACCGCCGCTGCTGCGCGGCCTGGTGCGGGCACCGGCGCGGCGGGCGGCGGACACGGCGGCCGGGACCGGCGCGCAGCGGCAGGATCTCGGCGCCCGGCTGGCGGCGCTCGCACCGGCCGACCGGGAGCAGCATCTCGTCGACCTGGTCTGCGCCCAGGCGGCGGCGACCCTCGGGCACGCCTCGGCGGACGAGATCGAACCGGACCAGGCGTTCAAGGAACTGGGCTTCGACTCGCTCACCGCCGTCGAACTGCGCAACCGGCTCAACGCCGCCACCCGGCTGCGGCTCCCGGCCACGCTGGTGTTCGACCACCCGACGCCGACGGCGCTGGCGGGACATCTGCTTCAGGAGATCACCCTGCCGGAGGCGTCCGGCACCGGGGCGGGCGAGAGCTCGGGCGCGGCCGCTTCGGCGGCGCCGCTCCTGGTCGAACTGGACCGGCTGGAGGCCGCGCTCGGCGCCGCCGCGGCCGGCGGGGACGACCACGCGACGATCACTTCCCGGCTGCAGAGGCTGACGGCGATGTGGCAGGAGAGGGCAACGAAGGACGGCGGTGCCGGACACGACAACGGCACCGGCTCCGGGGGTTCCGGAGCGGCTCTCGCCGACGACGACGGGGCACTGGACTCCGTCGAGACGGCGGACGAGCTGTTCGACCTGATCGACAAAGAACTCGGGATGTCGTGATCAGCCGCGGGAAACCGTCGGCATCGGCTCAGGGATGTGGCGTTGGTGGCTGAAGACGGCAAGATGGACGACAAGTACGTCGAGTACCTCAAGCGGTTGACCGCCGAACTGCGGCAGACGCGGCGGCAGTTGCGCGACGTGGAGGCACGCGACCGGGAGCCGGTCGCGATCGTCGCGATGAGCTGCCGCTACCCGGGTGGGGTGGACAGCCCGGAGGAACTGTGGCGGCTCGTCGACGAGGGCGGGGACGCCGTCTCCGGATTCCCCGCCGACCGCGGCTGGGACGTCGAGGCGGGTTACGACCCCGACCCCGACCACCCGGGCACGTTCTACGCGCTCGGCGGCGGATTCCTGCACGAGGCGTCCCGTTTCGACGCGGACTTCTTCGGGATCTCGCCGCGCGAGGCACTGGCGATGGACCCGCAGCAGCGGCTGCTGCTGGAGATCTCCTGGGAGGCGTTCGAGCGGGCCGGGATCGCCCCCGGCTCGGTGCGCGGCAGCAGCACCGGCGTCTTCGTCGGCGCCGCCACCTCCGGATACGGCGCCGGCGTGAGCGAGTTCCCCGAGGGCGTGCAGGGCCTGCTGCTGGCGGGCAACGCCACCTCGGTCGCCTCCGGCCGCATCGCCTACACCCTGGGGCTGGAGGGGCCGACCGTCACCGTCGACACGGCCTGCTCCTCCTCGCTGGTCGCCCTGCACTGGGCGTGCCAGGCGCTGCGCCGCGGCGAATGCGACCTGGCGCTCGCGGGCGGCGTGGCCGTGATGGCCACCCCCGCCATGTTTTACGAGTTCAGCCGGCAGCGCGGGCTGGCCGCCGACGGGCGCTGCAAGGCGTTCTCCGACGACGCCGACGGCACCGGCTGGGCCGAGGGCGCCGGCATGCTGCTCGTGGAGCGGCTCTCCGACGCCCGGCGGCTGGGCCACCCGGTGCTGGCCGTCGTCCGCGGCACGGCGATCAACTCCGACGGCGCCTCCAACGGCCTCACCGCCCCCAACGGCCCCGCCCAGCAGCGGGTCATCCGCGCCGCCCTCGCCAACGCGGGACTCGCCCCCGCCGAAGTGGACGCCGTCGACGCGCACGGCACCGGCACCTCGCTCGGCGACCCCATCGAGGCGCAGGCCCTGCTCGCCACCTACGGCCAGGACCGCGAACAGCCGCTGTGGCTGGGCTCCTTGAAGTCGAACATCGGGCACAGCCAGTCGGCCGCGGGCGTCGGCAGCATCATCAAGATGGTCGAGGCGATGCGGCACGGCGTGCTACCGCGCACCCTGCACGTCTCCGAGCCGTCCCGACACGTCGACTGGTCGGCCGGGGCCGTACGCCTGCTCACCGAGCCGGTCGACTGGCCGGAGACGGGCCGCCCGCGCCGCGCCGGGGTGTCGTCGTTCGGCATCAGCGGCACCAACGCGCACGCCGTCATCGAGCAGGCCCCCGCCGCCGGACCGGCGGAGCCCGCGGACGCCGCCGCGCAGCCGACCGCCCCCGCCGCCGAGCCCCGCACCCTGCCCGTCGTGCCGTGGCCGGTGTCCGCGCGCAGCGAGGAGGCGGTACGCGCGCAGGCCGCCCGGCTCCTGGCCCGGCTGCGGGACGGGACCGAGCCGCCGCGCCCCCTGGACGTGGGCCACGCGCTCGCCACCACCCGGGCCGCCCTGGAGCACCGGGCGGTCGTCCTCGCCACCGACCACGAGACCGCCGTACGGGAACTGGCCGCCCTCGCCGAGGGCACCGCGGGCCCCGGGACCGTCCGGGGCCGCACCGCGCGGGGCGCCACCGCCTTCCTGTTCGCCGGTCAGGGCTCCCAACGGCTCGGCATGGGCCGCGAACTGTACGAGACCCACCCCGCCTTCGCCGCCGCCTTCGACGCGGTGGACGCCGAACTGCCCTTCGGCCTGCGGGAGATCGTCTTCGGCGGGGACGCGGACCTGCTCCACCGCACCGAGTACGCGCAGCCCGCCCTGTTCGCGCTCGAAGTCGCCCTCCACCGGCTGCTGGAGTCGTGGGGCGTCACCGCGAAGTTCCTGCTGGGCCACTCCGTCGGCGAACTGGCGGCCGCCCATGTCGCCGGCGTGTGGTCCCTCGCGGACGCCTGCCGGCTGGTCGTGGCGCGCGGCCGGCTGATGCAGGCCCTGCCGGAGGGCGGCGCGATGGCCGCGCTCCAGGCGACCGAGGAGGAGGTGCTGCCCCTGCTGAACGACCGGGTCGGCATCGCCGCCGTCAACGGCCCCCGCGCGGTGGTGATCTCCGGCGCCGCCGACGCCGTGGCGGAGGCGGCCGCGCACTTCCGCGCACAGGACCGCAAGGTGACGGCCCTGCGGGTCAGCCACGCCTTCCACTCCCCGCTGATGGAGCCCATGCTCCAGGAGTTCCGCGCGGTCGCCGAGACCCTCACGTACCACACGCCCCGGCTGACGCTCGTCTCCGGCATGACCGGCGAGATCGCCCGCCCGGCCGACCTGTGCTCGCCGGACCACTGGGTCCGGCACGTCCGCGAGCCGGTCCGGTTCGCCGACGGCATACGGCTGTTGGCCGAGCGCCGGGTGGCCCGCTACGTCGAGCTGGGCCCCGACGGCACCCTCACCGCCCTCGCCCAGGACTGCTTCGAGGGCGACGCGCCGCCCGCCGTGCCCACCCTGCGCAGGGACCGGCCCGAGCCGGCCGCCCTGATGGCCGCGGTCGCCGGCGCCTTCGCCCACGGCGCACCGGTCGACTGGCCGGCCGTCTTCGCCGGTACCGGCGCCCGGAACGTGGAACTGCCGACGTACGCCTTCCGCCGTGAACGGTACTGGCTGGAGCCCACCCCGCCCGGCACGGCGACCGCCCGCGACACCGGCGGCGGGGACGCGGGCTTCTGGACGGCCGTCGAGGACGAGGACATCGCCGCCCTCGCCGACACCCTGGACGTGGACGAAGGGCTCGTGCGTCCCCTCGTGCCCGCCCTGTCGTCGTGGTGGCGGGGGCGGCGTGAGCTCGGCCGGGTGGACCGGCTGCGCCACCGCGTCGCCTGGCAGCCCCTCGACCCGGCCGCCGGCGGCCCGCTCACCGGCCGCTGGCTCGTCCTCACCACCGCCACGGCGGCCGACGGCCCCCTGGCAGCCGCCGTGACCGAGGCGCTGCGCGCGGGCGGAGCCGAACCCGTGCCGTGGACGTACGCCCCCGACGAGGAACGCGCCGCGCTGGCCGCACGGCTCACCGGCCTCGGCACCCTCACCGGCGTCCTCGCCCTGCCGGCCGAGGAACGCCCCGACGACGACGGACAACAGCCCCTGGCGGACGCCCTCCTGCGCACCGTACGGCTCGTGCAGGCGCTCGGCGACGCCGAGGTGACCGCACCGCTGTGGCTCGCCACCCGCGGCGCGGTGGCCACCGCACGCTCCGACGCCGCCCCCGAGCCGGCGCAGGCCGCGCTGTGGGGCCTGGGCCGGGTGGCCGCCCTGGAGTCGGCCGGCCGGTGGGGCGGCCTCGTCGACCTGCCGCAGACCGTCGACCGGCGGGCCGCCGCCCGCCTCGCCGCGGTGCTGGCCCAGCCCGGCGACGAGGACCAGATCGCGGTCCGTGCCTCCGGAGTCTTCGTACGACGGCTCCTGCACGCCGACGACCCGGCCGCCCCGCACGACGGTGCGAGCGGCTGGCAGCCCCGCGGCACCGTCCTGATCACCGGCGGCACCGGCGCACTGGGCGCCCGGGTCGCCCGCTGGGCCGCCGAGCAGGGCGCGGAGCACCTCGTCCTGACCGGCCGCCGCGGCCCCGACGCCCCCGGTGCCGCCGAGCTGACGGACACGCTCACCGCGCTCGGCGCCCGGGTCACCGTCGAGGCCTGCGACCTCGCCGACCGTGCCGCCGTCGAGGAACTGCTCACCCGGCACCCCGTGGACGCCGTCGTCCACGCGGCCGGCGTCACCGACACCCTCCCGCTGGCCGACCTCGACGCGGACCGCTTCCGTGCGGTCCTCGCCGCCAAGGCACACGGCGCCGCCCACCTCGACGCGGTGCTGCGCGCCCAGGGAGACCGCCCGCTCGACGCGTTCGTGCTGTTCTCCTCCATCGCCGGCGTATGGGGCAGCGGAGGCCAGAGCGCCTACGCCGCCGCCAACGCCTACCTCGACGGCCTGGCCGAACAGCGGCGCGCCCGCGGCGCCACCGCCACCTCCGTCGCCTGGGGCCCCTGGGCCGAGGGCGGCATGGCCACCGAGGGCGGCGCCGAGGAGTACCTGCGCCGACGCGGTCTCACCGCCCTCGACCCCGACACCGCGCTCGCCGCGCTGCGCCGCGTCCTGCAGCAGGACGTCACCGGTCAGGTCGTCGCCGACGTCGACTGGTCCCGGTTCGCCCCCAACTTCACCAGCACCCGTCCCAGCCCCCTGCTCGGCGACCTGCCCGAGGCACGCGACGCGCTGCGCACCGGACAGGCCCCCACGGACGACGACGGAGCGGGCGCGGCACTGCGCGCACGCCTCGCGGGCCGCCCGGCCGCCGAACGCCTCCGCGCACTCCTGGAGCTGGTCCGCACCCACGCCGCCGCCGTCCTCGGCCACGCCGACGCGGCACTGCTGGAGACCCGGCGCGCCTTCCGTGACTCGGGCTTCGACTCCCTCACCGCCGTCGAACTGCGCAACCGCCTCGCCGCCGAGACCGGCCTGGCCCTGCCCGCCACCCTCGTCTTCGACCACCCCACCCCCGTCGACCTCGCCGCCTTCGTGCACGGCGAGCTGTTCGACGAGTCCCGGCCCGCACACCTGGACGGGACCGGTGGCGCGGCACGCGGGGAGCGCACGGCCGACGACCCGATCGTCATCGTCGGCATGGGCTGCCGCCTGCCCGGCGACGTGTCCGGCCCCGACGAGCTGTGGGAACTGGTCGCCGCCGGACGGGACGCGATCTCCGAGTTCCCCACCGACCGCGGCTGGGACCTCGACGCGCTCTACCACCCCGAACCGGGCCGCCCCGGCACCAGCTACACCCGGCACGGCGGATTCCTCACCGGCGTCGGCGCCTTCGACCCCGCCTTCTTCGGCATCTCGCCGCGCGAGGCCGTCGCCATGGACCCGCAGCAGCGGCTGCTGCTGGAGACGTCGTGGGAGGCGCTGGAGCGCGCCGCCATCGCCCCGGGCGCCCTGCGCGGCAGCCGCACCGGCGTGTTCATGGGCTCCAACGGCCAGGACTATCCCGCCCTGCTGCTCAGCACACCCGACGCCGGGGACGGGTACCTCGGCACCGGCAACGCCGCCGCCGTGGTCTCCGGCCGTATCGCCTACGTCCTCGGCCTCGAAGGACCGACCCTCACCGTCGACACCGCCTGCTCGTCCTCCCTCGTCGCCCTGCACCTCGCGGTGCGGGCGCTGCGGGCCGGCGAGTGCGACCTCGCCCTCGCGGGCGGCGTCACGGTCATGTCCACCCCGGGCGCCTTCCTGGAGTTCAGCCGCCAGCGCGGCCTCGCGGCGGACGGCCGGTGCAAGGCGTTCTCCGACGACGCCGACGGCACCGGCTGGGCCGAGGGCGTGGGCGTGCTCGTCGTCGAGCGGCTCTCCGACGCCCGCCGCAACGGGCATCCGGTCCTCGCCGTGGTCGCCGGTTCCGCCGTCAACCAGGACGGCGCCAGCAACGGCCTGACCGCCCCCAACGGCCCCGCCCAGCAGCGGGTCATCCGCGCCGCCCTGGCCGACGCCGGGCTCGCCCCGGCCGAGGTGGACGCGGTGGAGGCGCACGGCACCGGTACGGCACTGGGCGACCCCATCGAAGCCCAGGCCCTGCTCGCCGCCTACGGCCAGGACCGCGAACGCCCGCTGATGCTCGGCTCGTTGAAGTCCAACCTCGGCCACACCCAGGCCGCCGCAGGTGTCGCCGGTGTCATCAAGATGGTGCTGGCCATGCGGCACGGTCTGCTCCCGGCCACCCTGCACGCCGACACCCCGAGCACCCACGTCGACTGGTCGGCGGGCGCCGTGGAACTGCTCACCGAGACCACGCGCTGGCCCGGCGGCGACCGGCCGCGCCGCGCCGGAGTCTCCGCGTTCGGCGTCTCCGGCACCAACGCCCACGTCATCGTCGAACAGCCCTGGGACGAGGAGCGGTCCGGGACCGTCGAACAGCCCCGCGAGACCGCGCCGAAGGGAACCGGGACCGGCGGCCCCCTGCCCTGGGTGGTCTCCGGCGCGTCCGGGAACGCCCTGCGCGCACAGGCCGGACGACTCCTCGCGCACGCCGACGCCCGGCCCGGCCTCACCGCCGCGAGCCTCGGCCTCTCCCTCGCCACCACCCGTACCGCGCTCGACCACCGTGCCGTGATCCTGGGCGCGGACCGCGCGGAACTCGTCTCCGCGCTCACCTCCCTGGCCCAGGGCGAGCCCGCCTCCGGCGTGGTCACCGGCCGCGCGCGGGCCGACGGCCGTACCGCGTTCCTCTTCGCGGGGCAGGGCGCGCAACGGCCCGGCATGGGACGCGAGACGTACGAGGCCCACCCCGTCTTCGCGGACGCCTTCGACGCCGTGTGCGCGCAGGTCGACGGGGAACTGCCGCGCCCTCTGCGGGAGATCGTCTTCGGGGACGACCCCGACCTGCTGAACCGGACGGAGTTCACCCAGCCCGCCCTCTTCGCCCTCGAAGTGGCCCTGTTCCGGCTGCTGGAGTCCTGGGGCCTGCGCCCCGACGTGCTCGCCGGGCACTCCATCGGCGAGATCGCCGCCGCGCATGTGGCCGGGGTGTGGTCGCTGGCGGACGCGTGTCGTCTGGTGGTGGCGCGGGGCCGGCTGATGCAGGCCCTGCCGTCGGGCGGTGCGATGGCGGCGCTCCAGGCCACCGAGGACGAGATCCTGCCGCTGCTCGGTGACGAGACGGGCGTCGCGGCGGTCAACGGTCCCCGGGCCGTGGTCGTCGCGGGAGCCGCGGAGGCCGTCGAGGAGATCGCCGCCCACTTCCGTGACCGGGACCGCAAGGTCACGGCGCTGCGGGTGAGCCACGCCTTCCACTCGCCGCTGATGGAGCCGATGCTGGCCGACTTCCGCAAGACCGCCGAGAGCCTGACCTACGAGCCGCCCCACCTCCCCGTCGTCTCGACGGTCACCGGTGCGGCCGCCACGGCCGAGGACCTGTGCTCCCCGGAGTACTGGGTCCGCCATGTCCGCCGGCCGGTCCGCTTCGCCGACGCCGTCACCGTCCTGGAGACCGAGGGCGTCACCCGGTTCCTGGAACTGGGACCGGACGGCACCCTCACCGCCCTGGCCCACGCCTCGCTCACCGACGGCGAACCGGTCGCGGTCCCCGCCCTGCGCCCCGACCGCCCCGAGACCGCGACGCTGCTCGCGGCGGCCGCGACACTCTTCGCACACGGTGCCGACGTCGACTGGTCCGCGTTCTTCCCCGCCGGGCGTCCCGTCGAACTGCCCACCTACGCCTTCCAGCACGGCCGCTACTGGCCGCGCCCGGCCGGCGGCCACCTCGGCGACCTCCGCTCGGCGGGTCTGTCCGCCGCCGGTCACCCGCTGCTCGGCGCCGCCGTCACCCTCGCGGACAGCGGGGCCGCGGTCTTCACCGGCCGGCTCTCCACCCAGCTCCAGCCGTGGCTGGCCGAACACGTCGTCTCCGGTTCCGTCCTGCTGCCCGGCACCGCCTTCCTGGAACTCGCCCTGCACGCGGCCGACCGAGTCGGCTGCGGTCAGGTCGAGGAACTCACCCTGCGGACACCGCTGGTGCTGCCCGCCCACGGCGCCGCCCAGCTCCAGGTCACCGTCGGTGCCCCGGAGTCCGACGGGCGCCGCGAGATCGGCGTGTACTCCCGCCCGGCGGCCGGCTCCGACGCCGACGGGCCCGACGACGAGCCGTGGATCCAGCACGCGAGCGGCACCCTGCTGCCCGAGGCCGCCGTGCCGGACCCGGAGGCGGACGGGCGACCGCCCGCCGACGCCGCCGAGATCCCCACCGACACCCTCTACGAGCGGCTGGCACAGACCGGCCTGTCCTACGGCCCGCTCTTCCGCGCACTGACGTCCGTGCGGCAGAGCGGCGACGACCTGTTCGCCGAGGCGTGCCTCCCCGACGAGGCCGCCTCCGACGCCCGCCGGTACGGCGTCCACCCCGCCCTGCTGGACTCGGTGCTGCACGCCCTCGGAGCCGCCCCGACAGTCACCGGCGGCACGGCAGGAGAGGATCGGACTCCGGGCCTGCCCTTCTCGTGGAGCGGCGTCACCCTGCACGCCACCGGTGCGTCACGGCTCCACGCCCGTCTGCGGGCCATTGGGAGCGGCTCGGTCGCCCTCGACCTGGCCGACCCGTCCGGCGCGCCCGTCGCCACCATCGGGTCCCTCACGCTGCGCGCCCTCACGGCACCGGCAGCCGCGACCGCGCACACCCCGCACGCCGAGCTGCTGCACCGGGTCGACTGGACGCCGCTCCCGCTGGACGCGCCCGCCGCACCACTGCCGTCGCCCCTCCCGACCACTCTTTCGACGACCGGTGCCGACGCGGGAACGGACACGCTGGTGAGCGTGGCCTCCCCGGCCGGCCACGGCGCGGAGGCAGCGCACACGGCCACCGCTCACGCGCTGGAACTGGTACGTGTCTGGCTGACGGAGGAGCGCTTCGAGGGCGCCCGGCTCGTGCTGGTCACCGAAGGGGCGGTCACGCTCGACGCGACGGCCCCCGATCCCGCCCTGGCCGCGGTGTGGGGTCTGGTGCGGGCGGCCCGGGCGGAGAACCCGGGGCGGTTCGCGCTGATCGACGTGGACGGCACCGACGCGTCATGGGCGATCGTCCCGGCCGCGCTCACCTCCGGTGAGGCCGAGGTCGCCGTACGCGGCGGCACCCCGTTCACCCCGCGCCTGGGCCGGGCCACGGCCGGCCGCGAACTCGCGCCTCCCGCGGGGGAGTCGGCCTGGCGGCTGGACATCGTGGAGCAGGGCACCCTGGAGGGACTGGCGCTGCGGCCGGTCCCGCAGGCGCGAGCGGAACTGACGCCCGGTCACGTCCGTATCGCGGTGCGGGCCGCGGGCGTGAACTTCCGTGATGTGCTCAACGCGCTCGGCATGTACCCCGGCGACGCGGAGGACTTCGGTCTGGAGGGCGCCGGTGTGGTGACCGAGGTCGGTCCCGGGGTGACCGGGCTGGCCGTCGGCGACCGCGTGATGGGTCTGTTCTCCGGCGCGTTCGGGCCGGTGGCGGTGGCGGACGCCCGGACGGTGGCCCGGATGCCGGCCGGCTGGACGTTCGCGCAGGCGGCGTCCGCGCCCCTCGTGTTCCTGACCGCGTACTACGCCCTCGACGACCTCGCAGGCCTGCGGGCCGGCGAGTCGGTGCTGGTGCACGCGGCGGCCGGCGGCGTGGGCATGGCCGCCCTGCAGCTGGCGCGGCACCGGGGCGCCGAGGTGTTCGGCACGGCGAGCGCCGGCAAGTGGGACGCCCTGCGGACTCTCGGCCTGGACGAGACGCACATCGCCTCGTCCCGCGACACCGCGTTCGAGACGGCCTTCCTCGCGGCCACCGGTGGCCGGGGCGTGGACGTCGTACTGGACTCGCTGGCCGGCGAGTTCGTCGATGCCTCCCTGCGGCTGCTGCCGCGTGGCGGCCGCTTCCTGGAGATGGGCAAGACCGACGTCCGGGACGCCGACGCGGTGGCCGCCGGGCACCCGGGTGTGACGTACCGCGCCTTCGATCTGTGGGACGCCGGTCCGGAGCGGATCGGGCGGATGCTGTCCGACCTGGTCGCCCTGTTCGAGTCGGGCGTGCTCAAGCCCCTTCCGGTCACGTGCTGGGACGTACGACAGGCCCCGGAGGCGTTCCGCCATCTGTCGCAGGCGCGGCACGTGGGCAAGGTGGTGCTGACCGTCCCGGCGCCGCTGGACCCGGAGGGGACCGTGCTGGTCACCGGTGGCACCGGCGGCCTGGGCGCCCTGGTGGCCCGCCACCTGGTCACCGAGCACGGCATCAGGCACCTGCTGCTGGCCGGCCGCCGAGGCCCCGAGGCCCCGGGCGCTCGCGAACTCGTCGCGGAACTGACGGACTTGGGGGCCGAGGTCGAGGTGGCGGCCCTGGACGTCGCCGACCGGGGCCGGCTCGCCGCCGTCCTCGCGGGCGTCCCCGCCGCGCATCCGCTGACCGGCGTGGTGCACGCGGCCGGTGTCCTGGACGACGGTGTGGTCGCCTCCCTCACCCCCGGCCGGCTGGCGCAGGTCATGCGGCCCAAGGCGGACGCGGTGGCGCACTTGGACGAGCTGACGCGCGACGCCGACCTGTCGGCGTTCGTGGTCTTCTCCTCGGTGGCCGGTACGTTCGGCGGCGCGGGCCAGGCCAACTACGCGGCCGCCAACGCCTTCCTGGACGCCTTCGCCGCCACCCGCCGCCGCGCCGGCCTGCCCGCGACCGCCCTCGCCTGGGGCCCGTGGGCGCCCGGTGCGGGCATGACCGCCGAGCTGACCGAGGCGGACCTGCGCCGCATGGCCCGCGGCGGCATGCGGCCGCTCACCCCCGAGCAGGGCCTCGGCGCCCTCGACGCGGCCCTGCGGCGGACCGAGTCCGTCCTCGTGCCGATCGCGCTCGACCGGCGCGTGCTGCGCGACCGGCAGGCGGTCGCGGCGCTGCCCGCCATGCTCCGCGGCCTGGCCGTCGCCCCGGCACGGCGCACGGCGGCCACGGCGGACGCCGCCGGGGACAGCTTCCGGACCCGGCTGGCGACCCTCGCACAGCCCGAGCGCGAGTCGGCGGTCCTGGACCTGGTACGCACCCGGACCGCCCTGGTGCTGGGGCACTCCGGCCCGGACACCGTCGAGGCCACGCGGGACTTCCGGGGCCTCGGCATCGACTCGCTGACCGCCGTGGAACTGCGCAACCGCCTGAACGCGGCGACCGGACTGCGGCTGCCGGCGACCCTGGTGTTCGACTATCCGTCGCCGCAGGCGCTCGCGCGCCACATCAGCACCGAACTCCTCGACACCCGGCCCACGGGCGCAGCCGCCGCCGCGACCGGTGCCACCGGCACGTCCGTCCGCGCGGCCGACGGGACGGACGACGCGCGGATCGCGATCGTGGGCATCGGCTGCCGGTTCCCCGGCGGGGTGCGCGGACCGGAGGACTTCTGGCGGCTGCTCGCCGACGGCGTCGACGCGATCGGGGCACCGCCCGCGGACCGCGGCTGGCACGCGGAAGGCGTCGAGGGCGGATTCCTGTACGACGCCGCCGAGTTCGACGCGGACTTCTTCGGTATCTCGCCGCGCGAGGCCCTCGCGATGGACCCGCAGCAGCGACTCCTGCTGGAGATCTCCTGGGAGGCGCTGGAACGGGCCGCGATCGACCCGCGCGGGCTGCACGGCTCCCGTACCGGCGTGTTCGTCGGCACGAACTACCAGGGCTACGGTTCGGCCGCGCACCACGTCCCCGAGGACGCGCAGGGACAGCTCCTGACCGGCCACGCCGCGAGCGTGGCCTCCGGCCGCGTCGCCTACGCGCTGGGCCTGGAGGGCCCCGCGGTCACCGTGGACACCGCCTGCTCGTCCTCACTGGTGGCCCTGCACTGGGCGGCCCAGTCGCTGCGGTCCGGCGAGTGCGATCTGGCGCTCGCGGGCGGTGTGACGGTGATGGCGACACCGGGCGCGTTCGCCGAGTTCGACCGGCAGGGCGGGCTCGCCGGCGACCACCGCTGCAAGGCCTTCTCGGACGACGCCGACGGCACCGGCTGGGGCGAGGGCGCCGGCATCCTGCTGCTGGAGCGGCTGGGCGACGCCCGCCGCAACGGCCACCCGGTGCTCGCGGTGGTCCGGGGCAGCGCCGTCAACTCGGACGGCGCCAGCAACGGGCTCACCGCGCCCAACGGCCCCGCCCAGCAGCGCGTCATCCGCGCCGCGCTGGCGGCCGGCGGGCTCACCCCCGCCGACGTCGACGCGGTCGAGGCACACGGCACCGGCACGACGCTCGGCGACCCGATCGAGGCGCAGGCCCTGCTCGCCACCTACGGCCAGGACCGCGAACGGCCCCTGTGGCTCGGGTCGGTCAAGTCCAACATCGGCCACACCCAGGCCGCCGCCGGGGTCGCCGGCGTCATCAAGACGGTCCTGGCCATGCGGCACGGGACACTGCCCCGCACCCTGCACCTGACCCGGCCCACCAGCCACGTCGACTGGACGGCCGGACGGGTCGAACTGCTCGCCGAACCCGTGCCCTGGCCGCGTTCGGGACGCCCACGGCGCGCCGCGGTCTCGTCGTTCGGCATCAGCGGCACCAACGCCCACGTCGTCCTGGAGGAGGGCGCGGGGCGGCAGGACGCCGCCGAGCCGCACCCCGAGGGACCGGTCGCCTGGCCACTGAGCGCACGATCGGCCGCCGCCCTGCGAGCCCAGGCCGAGCGGCTGCGCGCCCGGCTGGCCAACGACCCGGAGCCGTCCCCCGCCGACGTGGCGCACTCCCTGGCCACCGGCCGCGCGGTCTTCGAGCACCGGGCCGTGGTCGTCGCCGAGGACCGCACCCAGCTCCTGACCGCGCTGGGAGCGCTCGGCCGCGGCGAGGACACCGCCGCGGTGGTGCGCGGACGCACCGGCCCCCGGGGACGCACGGCGTTCCTGTTCAGCGGGCAGGGCTCGCAGCGGCCCGGCATGGGCCGGGCACTCCTCGACCGGTTCCCGGTGTACGCCGAGGCCTTCCACCGCGTCTGCGACGCCTTCGCCCCGCACCTCGACGTGCCGCTGGCCGACGTCGTCCTCGCAGCCGAGGGCACGGAGCGGGCCGCGCTGCTGGACCGCACCGCCTACACCCAGCCCGCGCTGTTCGCCGTCCATGTGGCGCTGTACGAACTGGTGCGCTCGTGGGGCGTCGCGCCGGACGCCCTGATGGGGCACTCCATCGGCGAACTGTCCGCCGCGCACGTGTCCGGAGTGCTGTCACTGGCCGACGCGTGCGCCCTGGTCGCGGCCCGAGGCCGGCTCATGGACGCGCTTCCCGAAGGCGGCGCGATGGCCGCCGTACAGGCGTCCGAGGACGAGGTGGCGCCGCTGCTCGCCGGACGCGACCGGCACATCGCGGTCGCCGCCGTCAACGGGCCCATGGCCGTCGTGGTCTCCGGCGACGAGGACGCCGTGTCCGACATCGACGGGCATTTCGCCGCGCTGGGCCGAAAGACTAGGCGTTTGCGGGTCAGCCATGCGTTTCACTCAGCGCATATGGACGCGATGCTTGCGGAGTTCGAAGAGGTCGCGCGCGGCGTGCGCTACGACGCGCCCGCGATCCCGATCGTCTCCAACGTGACGGGCGACCGGGCCACCGAGGCCGAACTGACCTCGCCCGGACACTGGGTGCGGCACGTGCGGCAGACCGTGCGCTTCGCGGACGGCGTACGACGGCTGCGCCAGGACGGCGTCGGCACGTTCGTCGAACTCGGCCCGGACGGCTCGCTGACCGCGATGACCCTCGACACCCTCCAGGAGGCGGCGCACCACGGCCCGCAGGAGCCGGCCGAGGCCGCCGTCGCCGTCCCCGTGCTGCGCCGGGGCCGGCCCGAGCCGGTCACCGCCCTGCTGGCCGCCGGGACGCTGCACGTGCACGGCCTCGCCGCCGCGCCGACCGGACTGACCGGCCCGGCCCGCACGGTGGAGCTGCCGACGTACGCCTTCCAGCGCGACCGCTACTGGCTGGAGGCGGCGGGGTCCACCGGCCCCGAGCCCATCGGCCCCGACCTGCCGGGCGACGGCGGCCGCCTCGACGACGAGTTCTGGGCCGCCGTCGAGCGCGGCGACCTCGGCGAGCTGACCGAGCGCCCCGACCTCGGCGACGACACCCCGCTCAGCGAACTGCTGCCCGCGCTGTCGTCCTGGCGGCGCCGCCGCCAGGAGCGCTCCGCGCTCGACTCCTCGGCCTACACGGTGGTCTGGCGTCCGGTGCCGGACGGCCCCCCGCCGGTGCTGTCGGGCACCTGGCTGCTGGCCGTGCCCGCCTCCCGGGCCGAGGACCCCTGGACGGCCGGCCTCGCCGACGGCCTGACCGCGCACGGCGCACAGCTCGTGCGGCTCCCCGTGGACTGCGCCCGCACCGACCGGGCCGCGCTCGTCGAGGAACTGCGCGAGCTCCCCGAACCGGACGCCGTACAAGGCGTGCTGTCGCTGCTGGCCCTCGACGAGGAGCCCGCGGCCACCACGGACCGCGCGGCCACCCCCGCCGGCCTGGCCGCGCTGCTCGCCCTGACCCAGGCGCTCGGCGACCTGGAGATCGGCGCCCCGCTGTGGGCCGCCACCGCCGGCGCCGTCGCCGCCACCGACCGGGAGAGCGTCACCGCGCCCACCCAGGCCGCCACCTGGGGCCTGGGCCGGGTCGCCGCGCTGGAACACCCGCAACGCTGGGGCGGTCTCGTCGACCTCCCCGCCCGCCTCGACGGGCGGACCGCCGAACGGCTCGCCGCCCTGCTCTCCGGCACCACGGGAGAGGACCAGACCGCCATCCGGGCCGCCGGCGTCCTCGCCCGCCGCCTCGTGCACGCCCGGCCGTCCGACGCCCCCACCCCCGAGTGGAGCTGCGCGGGCGAGACCGTCCTGATCACCGGCGGCACCGGAGCGCTCGGCGCCCGGGTCGCCCGGCGGCTCGCCGAACGCGGCGCCCGCCACCTGGTGCTGGTGGGCCGCCGCGGCCAGGAAGCGGACGGCGCCCAAGCGCTGCGCGCCGAACTGGCCGCGCGGGGCGCGACCGTGACACTGGCCGCCTGCGACACCGCCGACCCCGACGCCCTGGCCGCCCTGCTGGCCGAGCACCCGGTCGACGCCGTGGTGCACGCGGCCGGGGTCCTGGACGACGGACTCCTCCAGTCGCTCACCCCCGAGCGGCTGGAGGCGGTGCTGCGGCCCAAGCTGGCCGCCGCCCGCAACCTCGACCGGCTCACCCGCGACCGCGACCTGTCGGCGTTCGTCCTGTTCTCCTCCTTCGCCGGCACGGTCGGCTCGGCGGGGCAGGGCAACTACGCCGCCGCGAACGCCTACCTCGACGCGCTCGCCGCCCGGCGCCGCGCCGACGGCCTGCCCGCCACCTCCGTGGCCTGGGGACCGTGGGCCGGTGGCGGAATGGCCGCCGGCGGCCCCGAGGCGGAGGCACGGCTGCGGGGCGGCGGTGTCGTCCCGCTCGACCCGGACACCGCGCTCGCCGCCCTCGACCGGGCCGTGGCCGGCGAGGACGCCGCGCCGACCGTCGCCGAACTCGTCTGGGACCGCTTCGTACCCGGCTTCACCGCGGTGCGGCCCGCCCCGCTCCTCGCCGAACTGCCCGAAGCCCAGGCCCTGATCCGCCGGGCACGGGAGAGGGACGGCGCGACCGCGACGGACAGCGGCGCGCTGCGCTCCCGACTCGCCGGGCTCGCCGAGGCCGAACAGGAGCGGCTGCTGATCCAGCTGGTCCGCGGCCACGTGGCCACCGTCCTCGGGCACACCTCCGCCGAGGCCGTCGACGCCGACCGCGCCTTCAGCGAACTCGGGTTCGACTCGCTGATGGCGGTGGAACTGCGCAACCGGCTCGGCACCGCGGCCGGGCTCCAGCTGCCCGCCACCCTCCTGTTCGACCAGCCCACACCCCGCGTCCTCGCCCGCCATCTGCGGTCGCTGACCGTGGCCGAAGGCGGCGAAGCACCCGCGCTGGACGCCCTCGACCAGCTCGAGGCCGCCCTCGCCGGGCTCGCCGAGGACGACACCCGGCGCGGCCGGATCGCCTCCCGCCTGCTGGCGCTCGCCTCCCGCTGGAACGGCCAGGGCGAACCGTCGGCCGAGCGGACGGACGACGGCGGCGGCGACCTCCAGGACCGGATCGAGTCCGCCGGCGCCGAGGAGATCTTCGCCCTCATCGACAACGACCTGGGCATCTCATGACCGGCACCACGACCGTGGCCACCGCCACGACCGACACGACCTTCCAGGTGGGGGAGTACGCGTGAACGAGCAGGAGAAGCTCCTCAGCTACCTCAAGAAGGTCACCGGAGACCTGCACGAGACCCGCAGGCGACTGCGGGAGGCGGAGTCCGCCTCCCGCGAACCGGTCGCCATCGTCGCGATGAGCTGCCGCTTCCCCGGCGGCGCCGACTCGCCCGAGGACCTGTGGCGGCTGCTCGCCTCCGACGGCGACGCCGTGACCGAGTGGCCCACCGACCGCGGCTGGAACCTCGCCGACCACTACGACCCCGAACCCGGCCGCCCCGGAAAGACGTACAGCACCTCCGGCGGCGCCCTCGCCGCGGCAGGCGACTTCGACGCCTCCTTCTTCGGCATCTCGCCGCGCGAGGCCATGGCGATGGACCCCCAGCAGCGGCTGCTCCTGGAGATCTCCTGGGAGGCGTTCGAACGGGCCGGCATCGACCCCACGACCCTGCGCGGCTCCCGCACCGGCGTCTTCGCCGGCACCAACGGCCAGGACTACCCCGCGCTGCTGCTGGCCTCCCGGGAGAGCCTGGAAGGACACGTCGGCACCGGCAACGCCGCCAGCGTGGTCTCCGGCCGCATCTCCTACACCCTCGGCCTGGAGGGCCCCGCCGTCACCGTCGACACCGCCTGCTCCTCCTCCCTGGTCGCCCTGCACCTCGCCGTACGGGCGCTGCGGTCCAGGGAGTGCGACCTGGCGCTCGCCGGCGGTGTCACCGTGCTGTCGACACCCGGCCTCTTCCTGGAGTTCAGCCGGCAACGGGGCCTCGCCCCCGACGGCCGCTGCAAGGCGTTCGCCGAGGCCGCCGACGGCACCGGCTGGGCCGAGGGCGCCGGCATGCTGCTGGTGGAGCGGCTGGCCGACGCCCGCCGCCTCGGGCACCCGGTGCTCGCCGTGGTCCGGGGCAGCGCCGTCAACCAGGACGGCGCCTCCAACGGCCTGACCGCCCCCAACGGCCCCGCCCAGCAGCGCGTCATCTGGCAGGCACTCGCCGACGCGCAGCTGTCCACCGCCGACGTCGACGCGGTCGAGGCACACGGCACCGGCACGACGCTCGGCGACCCGATCGAGGCGCAGGCCCTGCTCGCCACCTACGGCCAGGACCGCGAACAGCCCCTGTGGCTCGGGTCGGTCAAGTCCAACATCGGCCACACCCAGGCCGCCGCCGGGGTCGCCGGCGTCATGAAGATGGTCCTGGCCATGCGGCACGGCCTGCTGCCCCGCACCCTCCACGTCGACCGGCCCACCACCCACGTCGACTGGACGGCGGGCCGCGTCGAACTCCTCACCGAGCCCCGCCCCTGGCCCGCCGCCGACCGGCCCCGCCTGGCCGGCGTCTCCTCCTTCGGCGTCAGCGGCACCAACGCCCACGTCATCCTCGAACAGCCCACCCCCGAACCGGCCGCGCCCCCCGGGGAACCCCCCGCCCCGTCGCGCACCACACTGCCGTACGTCGTCTCCGGACGCAGCGCCACCGCACTGCGGGCCCAGGCCGCCGCCCTGCACGCCCGGCTGCGCGCCGACGAGACGGTGGCCCCGCACGACCTCGCCTGGTCGCTCGCGGCCACCCGTTCCGCGTTCGAACACCGCGCGGTGCTCCTCGCCGACGACCGCCCCGAACTGCTGCGCGGCCTGGAGTCCCTGGCGGCGGGCTCCCCGGCGGCCGGTCTCGTCCAGGGCGTGGCCGACGTGGACGGCCGTACCGTCTTCGTGTTCCCCGGTCAGGGCCCCCAGTGGCCCGGCATGGCCACCGAACTCCTCGACACCGAACCGGAGTTCCGCGCCCACTTCACCGCCTGCGCGACCGCCGTCGAGCGCTGGGTGGACTGGTCCGTCGAAGCCGTGCTGCGCGGCGCCGACGACGCCCCCACCCTCGACCGCGTGGACGTCGTCCAGCCCCTGCTGTTCGTGACCATGGTGTCGCTGGCCCGCCTCTGGCAGTCCCGCGGGGTCCGCCCCGACGCCGTCGTCGGACACAGCCAGGGCGAGATCGCCGCCGCCTGCGTCGCCGGGGCCCTCACCCTGGACGACGCCGCCCGCGTGGTCGTCCTGCGCAGCAGGGCCATCACCGCCCTCGCCGGACACGGCGGCATGGCCTCGGTGCTGCTGCCGGTCGCCGACGTCCGGGAACGGCTGGCACCCTGGGCCGGCCGGGTGTCGGTCGCCGCCGTCAACGGACCGGCCTCCGTGGTCGTCTCGGGCGACGCCGACGCCGTACGCGACCTGGTCGCCGAACTCACCGCCGCCGGCGCCCAGGCACGGCGGATCCCCGTCGACTACGCCTCCCACTCCGCCCAGGTCGAGGAGATCCACGACCGGCTCCTCACCGACCTCGCCGCCGTCCGCCCCCGCGCCGCCGACGTGCCGTTCTTCTCCACCGTCACCTGCGACTGGCTCGACACCGAGCACCTCGGCGCCCCCTACTGGTACGACAACCTGCGGCACACCGTCCGCTTCGCCGACGCCGTACGGGCCCTCGCCGCACAGGACTTCCGCGCCTTCGTCGAGTCCAGCCCGCACCCCGTGCTCACCGCCGCCGTCCGCGACACCCTCGACGAGGAGGGCCGCACCGGCACCGTCGTCACCGGCACACTCCGCCGCGGCGAAGGCGGCCCACGCCGCTTCCTCACCTCCCTCGCCGAGCTGAGCGTCCGCGGCGCCGCCCCCGCCGACTGCACGGCCCTCGCCGGCCCCGCCACCCGCGTCGACCTGCCCACCTACGCCTTCCGGCGCCGCACCTACTGGCCCACGCCCGCCCAGCTCACCCCGCCCGCCACAGCGACCGGCACGGACCTCGACGCCCGCTTCTGGGAGTCCGTCGAGAACGGCGAGACCGCCCCGCTGGCCGCCGCCCTCCACCTCGACCAGGACACCCTCTCCACCGTCCTGCCCGCCCTGAGCGACTACCGCAGACGCAGCCGGGAGAACGCCACCGTCGACGCCTGGCGGTACCGCGTCACCTGGAAGCCCCTGCCCGCCGCCCCCGCCCCCGTCCTGAGCGGACGCTGGCTCGTCGCCCTGCCCGCCGACCACCAGGACCCGGACCACCCCCGCCACGCCCTCGGCGCCGCCGTCCTCGACGCCCTCGCCCGCGCGGGCGCCGAACCGGTCACCGTCCCGGTCGCCCCGCACGACGACCGCGACCGCGTCGCGCACGCCCTGCGCGCCACCGGACCCGACCGGCCGCAGGCCGTCCTGTCCCTGCTCGCCCTCGACGAGGAGGAGTACGACGGCCTGCCCGGCCTGCCCCGCGGCTTCGCCGCCACCGTCTCCCTCGTCCAGGCCCTCGACGACCTCGGCCAGGACGCACCCGTCTGGTTCGCCACCCGAGGCGCCGTCGCCACCGGCCCGACCGAGACCGTCACCGCCCCGGAGCAGGCCCTCGTCTGGGGCTTCGGCCGCGTCGTCGCCCTCGAACAGCCACAGCGCTGGGGCGGCCTCCTCGACCTGCCCGCCACCCTCGACTCCGTCGCCGCGGACCGCCTCACCGCCGCCCTCGCCGGCGTCGGACAGGAGGACCAGCTCGCCGTCCGCGACACCGGCCTCCTCGCCCGCCGCCTCCACCGCGCGGCGACAGGCGGCCTGGGCGGCACCCGGGACTGGACCCCCACCGGAACCGTCCTCGTCACCGGCGGCACCGGCGCCCTCGGCCGCCAGGTCGCCCGCAGACTCGCCCGCCAGGGAGCCCCCGGTCTCCTCCTGGTCAGCCGCACCGGCCCGGACGCCCCCGGCGCCGCCGCACTGCGCACCGAACTCACCGGACTCGGCGCCGGACACGTCGACATCGCCGCCTGCGACATCGCCGACCGCGACCAGCTCGCCGCCCTGCTGGCCACCGTCCCCGCCGAACGACCCCTCACCGCGGTCTTCCACACCGCCGCCGTCCTGCGCGACGGCGTCATCACCACCCTCACCCCCGAACAGCTCGCCGAGGTCCTGCGGGTCAAGGTCGGCGGCGCCCGCACCCTCGACGCCCTCACCACCGGGCTCGACCTCTCCGCGTTCGTCCTCTTCTCGTCGACGGCCGGGACGATCGGCGCCCCCGGCCACGCCAACTACGCCCCCGGCAACGCCCTCCTCGACGCCCTCGCCCAACAGCGCCGCTCCCGCGGCCTGCCCGCCACCGCCATCGCCTGGGGACCCTGGGCCGACGGCGGCATGGCCGAGGGCTCCGTCGGCGAACGTCTCCAGCGGCACGGCGTACGCCCCATGAACCCCGACCTCGCCCTCGGAGCCCTGCAACAGGCCCTCGACCACGACGACACCACCCTCGCCGTGACCGACATCGACTGGGACCTGTTCGCCCACGCCTACACCACCGCCCGGCCCCGGCCCTTCCTCGACGACCTGCCCGACGCCCGGCGCGCCCTCACCGCCCGCCGTGGCCCCGACCACGACCCCCGGGACGCAGCCGACGGCGACACCGCCGGCACCGGCGACCTCACCCGGCGACTCGCCGCACTCGCCGAACCGGAACAGCGGGCCGCCTTCGAGGAACTCGTCCGCGCCCACGCGGCCGTCGTCCTCAACCACGCCGGCCCCCAGGACGTCGAGCCCACCCGCTCCTTCCGCGAACTCGGCTTCGACTCGCTCACGGCGGTGGAACTCCGCAACGCCCTCAGCGCCGCCGTCGGCCGTCCCCTGCCCGCCACCCTCGTCTTCGACCACCCCACCCCGACCGCCCTCGCCGAACACCTCCGCACCGCCCTCGCCCCGGCCGCCCGGCACACTCCGGACGCCGTGCTTGCGCCCCCGCGCGCCTCCGCCGACGACCCCATCGTCATCACCGCGATGAGCTGCCGCTTCCCCGGCGGGGCCGACACCCCCGAGGACTACTGGCGCCTGCTCGCCGACGGCACCGACGCCATCACCGCATGGCCCGACGACCGCGGCTGGGACGTCGACGCCCTCTACGACCCCGAGCCCGGCGTCCCCGGCCGCGCCAGCACCCGCGGCGGCGGATTCCTCCACCACGTCGCCGACTTCGACCCCGGTTTCTTCGGGATCTCGCCGCGTGAGGCGCTGGCGATGGATCCGCAGCAGCGGTTGCTGCTGGAGCTGGCGTGGGAGGCGCTCGAGCGGGCCGGCATCGACCCGACCACGCTGCGCGGGTCGCGCACGGGTGTCTTCGCCGGCACCAACTACCAGGACTACGCATCCCGCCCCCTCGACCCCGCCACGGCCGAGGAGGTCGCGGGCCACCTCGGCACCGGCAACACCGCCAGCGTGATGTCCGGCCGGGTGTCCTACACCCTCGGTCTGGAGGGCCCCGCGGTGACGGTGGACACGGCGTGTTCCTCGGCGCTGGTGGCGTTGCATCTGGCGGTGCAGGCGTTGCGGGCGGGGGAGTGTGATCTGGCGCTGGCCGGTGGGGTGACGGTGATGTCGACGCCGGGTCTGTTCCTGGATTTCAGCCGGCAGCGGGGGCTGGCGGGGGACGGCCGGTGCAAGGCGTTCTCGGACGCCGCGGACGGGGCCGGGTTCTCCGAGGGTGCGGGTCTGGTGCTGGTGGAGCGGTTGTCGGGCGCGCGGGCGGCGGGGCGGGATGTGCTGGCGGTGGTGGCCGGTTCGGCGGTGAACCAGGACGGTGCGTCCAATGGTCTGACGGCGCCGAACGGTCCTTCGCAGCAGCGGGTGATCCGGCAGGCGCTGGCGGGTGCCGGTCTGCGGCCGTCGGATGTGGACGTGGTGGAGGCGCACGGTACGGGTACGGCGCTGGGTGATCCGATCGAGGCGCAGGCACTGCTGGCCACGTATGGTCAGGATCGTGAACGGCCGTTGTGGCTGGGGTCGGTGAAGTCGAACATCGGTCATACGCAGGCCGCCGCGGGTGTGGCGGGTGTGATCAAGATGGTGCTGGCTCTTCGGCACGGTGTGCTGCCGCGGACGTTGCACGTGGACGAGCCGTCGTCGCACGTGGACTGGTCGGCGGGTGCGGTGCACCTGCTCACGGAGCCTGCCGAGTGGCCGGGTGTGGAGGGAAGGCCGCGCCGCGCCGGTGTGTCGTCGTTCGGGCTCAGCGGCACGAACGCGCACGTGGTGCTGGAGGAGCCGCCCGTCACGGCGGAGCCCGAGCCGGTGAGTGCGCCGCTCGGTGGTGGTGTGGTGCCGTGGGTGGTGTCGGGCCGTACGGGCCCGGCGTTGCGGGCCCAGGCCGGGCGGCTGGCGGAGTTCGTGGCGGGTGACGAGGGGCTGGGTGCCGCCGAGGTCGCCGGTGCTCTGGCGCGGTCGCGGTCGCTGTTCGAGCACCGCGCTGTCGTCTGGGGCTCCGGGCGCGCCGAGTTGCTGCGGGGACTGGAGGCGGTCGCTTCCGGTGAGGAGGCGGTGAACGCGGCGACGGGCACGGCACGACGAGACGCGCGCACGGCGTTCCTGTTCGCCGGGCAGGGCTCCCAGCGCCTGGGCATGGGCAGGGAGTTGTACGACACCTATTCCGTCTTCGCCGAGGCCTTCGACGCCGTGGATGCGGAACTCCCCTTCGGTCTCGGGGAGGTGGTGTTCGGCGAGGACGCCGACCTGCTGAACCGGACGGAGTTCACCCAGCCCGCCCTCTTCGCCCTCGAAGTGGCCCTGTTCCGCCTGTTGGAGTCCTGGGGCCTGCGCCCCGACGTGCTCGCCGGTCACTCCATCGGTGAGATCGCGGCCGCGCATGTGGCCGGGGTGTGGTCGCTGGCGGACGCGTGTCGTCTGGTGGTGGCGCGGGGCCGGCTGATGCAGGCGCTTCCGGCCGGTGGCGCGATGGTGGCGCTCCAGGCCACCGAGGACGAGGTCCTGCCGTTCCTCGGTGAAGAGGTGGGCGTCGCGGCGGTCAACGGCCCCCAGTCGGTGGTGATCTCGGGTGCGGCGGAGGCCGCCGAGGAGATCGCGGGCCGTTTCCGCGCCCAGGACCGCAAGGTCACGGCGCTGCGGGTGAGCCACGCCTTCCACTCGCCGCTGATGGAGCCGATGCTGGCCGACTTCCGCAAGGTCGCGGAGAGCCTGACCTACGAGCGGCCGAGGCTGCTCCTGGTCTCGACGGTGACGGGCAAGGCGGCCACGGCCGATGAGCTGATGTCGGCGGACCACTGGGTCAGTCATGTGCGTCGGCCGGTGCGTTTCGCGGACGCCGTCCGCGCGCTCTCCGAGCAGGGCGTGGGCCGTTGTGTCGAGCTCGGCCCGGACGGCACCCTCACCGCTCTCGCCCAGGCGTCGCTCGACGACGCCGGGGCCACGGTGCTCGTGCCGGTGCTGCGCAAGGACCGGCCCGAGGCCACCTCGCTCCTCGCCGCCCTCGCCACCGTGTCCACCGACGGAGCTCACGTCGACTGGGCGAGTCAACTTCCGCTCACAGCACCGGTGGTGCTTCCGACCTACGCCTTTCAGCGGCGCCGCTACTGGCTGGACGCCGCCGGCCACACCGGTGATGTCACCGCCGCCGGGCTGGAGCGCGCCGGGCACCCGCTGCTGTCGGCCGCCGTCAGGGTCGCCGACACCGGCGGGCTCGTCCTCAGCGGGCGGCTGTCGGCCCGCACCCCCACATGGCTCGCCGACCACGGTGTGCTGGGCCGTACCATCCTGCCCGCCACCGCCTACCTCGAACTGGCCGTGCACGCCGGTGACCAGGTCGGTCTCGGCCAGGTCGCCGAGCTGACCCTGGAGACCCCGCTGGTGCTGCCCGAACGCGGCGCCGTACAGCTCCAACTCGCCCTCGGCGGGGAGGACTCGGACGGCCGACGCCCGTTCAGCGTGCACTCCAGGGCCGCCGACGCGACCGGCGACCAGCCGTGGACCCGTCACGCTCAGGGCCTGCTCGCCGGGGACCCCGGGCCGGTGCCGCAGGACGCCGGTTCCTGGCCGCCGCCGGACGCCGTCCCGGTCCTACCGGACCCGGCGGGGGAGACCGACTGGTACGAGCCGTTCGCCGCCGCAGGCTTCGACTACGGGCCGGCGTTCCAGGGGCTCGGCCGCGTGTGGCGGCGAGGCCAGGAGCTGTTCGCCGAGGTGGCGCTGCCGGAGTCCCACCGGGCCGAAGCGGCTCGCTACGGGCTGCACCCGGCCCTGCTCGACGCAGCCGTGCAGACCCTGCTCGTCAGGGCGCTGGACGCCCCCGGCGACGAAGAGGCCGGGGCGACCCTGCCGTTCACCTGGAGCGGCTTCTCCCTCCACGCGACCGGCGCGAGCGCGCTGCGCGTCCGGCTGGCGCCCACCGGCCGCCCGGACGAGTACACGGTCACCGTCGCCGACCCCGACGGCCGGCCGGTGGCCACGGCGGACGGACTGCTGCTGCGCAGGATCGCCGCCGGTCAGCTCCAGGACGCCGCCGAGGGCGCGCCACCTCCCCCCGGACCGCTCCAGGTGCGGCGCTGGCGGTACGCCGACCCGCAGCCCGCCGCCCCGGCCCCCGAGACCGTGCGCTGGGCGCTGCTCGGGCAGGGCGACGGCGGTCTCGCCGAGACACTGGACGCGGCCGGCGTGCACCTGGAGTGCTACGCCGACCTCGCCTCGCTCGCGGCCGCCGTCGACACCGGCACCGCCGCGCCCAAGGTCGTCCTCACCGCCTGCACCGCCGCCGGGCCCGCCCCCGAGGCCACGCGCGCACTGCTGGCCTCGGCCGTCGGCCTCGTCCGGCAGTGGGTCGGCGACGACCGGTTCGCCGACTCCCGTCTGGTCCTGGTCACCCGCGGGGCCCTCGCCACCACCGAGGCGGAGGACGTCGGCGACCTCGCCGCCGCCGCGCTGTGGGGGCTCGTCCGGTCCGCCCAGCTGGAGCACCCCGACCGGGTGCGGCTGCTCGACCTGGCAGGGCCCACCGCGGCGGACGGCGACGGCTCACCCGGCACCGTCGCGGCCGCGATCGCCGCCGCCCTCCCGGAGTCGGCCGTACGGGACGGCGCACTGCTGGTGCCCCACCTCACCGCACCGGCTCCGGCCCCCGACGACGACACCGCGCCCGTGGCCCCCTTCGCGTCCGCGGGCACGGTCCTCGTCACCGGTGCCACCGGAGCCCTCGGCACCCTGGTGGCACGGCACCTGGTCACCGCGCACGGAGCGCGCCGGCTGCTGCTGGCGTCCCGGCGCGGCGCGGACGCCCCGGGCGCCGACGCCCTGCTCGCCGAACTGGCCGCGCACGGCGCCGAGGCCACCCTCGTCGCCTGCGACGCCGCCGACCCCGACCGGCTTGAGGAGTTGCTGGACCGTGTACCCGACGAGCACCCGCTGACCGCCGTCGTGCACGTCGCCGGTGTCGTCGAGGACGCGACCCTGACCTCGCTGACCGACGCTCAGACCGACGCGGTCCTGCGGCCCAAGGCCGACGCGGCCTGGCATCTGCACCGGTTGACGCAGGGCCGGGACCTGTCCGCGTTCGTGGTGTTCTCCTCGGCGGCGGGCACCTTCGGCGCCGCGGGACAGGGCGCCTACGCCGCGGCCAACGCCTTCCTCGACGGACTCGCCCTGCACCGGCGGGCGCACGGACTGCCCGCCACTTCGATCGCCTGGGGACTGTGGGCGGCCGAGAGCGGCATGACCGCGGGGCTCGGCGCCGCCGACCGGGAACGGATGGCCAGGACCGGCATGCTGCCGCTGACCGCCGAAGCCGGCCTCGCCCTCTTCGACGCCGCCGTCACCGCTCCCGACGCGGCCGTGGTCGCGGTCGCCGGGCAGTCCCCGGCCACCGCGTCCCGTGGCGCCGTGCGCCGCACGGCGGCCTCGGGAGCGCCGGCCGACGGCGGACGGTCGCTGTCCGCACGGCTCGCGGGCCTCTCCGGCCCCGAGCGGCTCGCCGTGCTGCTGGACACGGTCCGCGACCAGGTCGCCGCCGTCCTCGGGCACGACTCGACGGAGGAGGTGCTGCCCGACCGCCACTTCGCGGAACTCGGTTTCGACTCGCTGACCGCCGTCGAACTGCGCAACCGGCTCGGGTCCCTGACCGGCTTCCGGCTGCCCGCGACCCTCGTCTTCGATCTCGACACCCCGCACGCGCTCGCCGCCGAACTGGCCGGACGGTTCGCGGGCGCGGCCTTCGCCGGGCCGGACGACCAGGCAGCGGCCCCGCCCGGCGACGAGACGGGCCGGCACACCGCCCGCCCGGAGGACACCGTGGGCGCGCTGTTCCGCACCGCCTGCGAACAGGGCCGTATCGACGACGGCTTCGCGTTGCTGCAGGCGGTCGCCGAACTGCGGCCGGTGTTCGCGTCCCCCTCCGACCTGACCGGACCGGCCGCAGGGCTGCGGCTGGCCGCCGGCGACGACGGCCCCGCGCTCATCTGCTTCAGCTCGTACGTGGCGCTGGCCGGCGTCCACCAGTACGCGCGGTTCGCCTCCGCGTTCCGCGGCCGGCAGGACGTGTGGGCGCTCCCCACACCCGGCTTCGGGCGCGGCGAGCCGCTGCCCGCCACACTCGACGTGGTGGCCGCGACACAGGCCGAGTGGGTGCTGCGGTGCGCGGACGGCCGGCCGTTCGTGCTGACCGGGTCGTCGTCCGGGGGCATCCTGGCCCTCGCCGCCGCCCGCCGTCTGGAACGGTCGGGGCACCCGCCGCTGGGCGTGGCCCTGCTCGACACCTACATGCCGCGCGCCGACTCGCCGTTCACCCGGTTCTCGGCCGAGATGCTGGGCGGGATGTTCGACCGGGAGTCGATGTTCGCCCACATGGACACCGACCGGCTGTCGGCCATGAGCTGGTACATCCGGATGATCGGCGAATGGGACCCGGGTGACCTGTCCGCGCCCGTGCTGCTGGTGCGGCCCGGCGAGCCGCCCGTCACCGTGGCCGGACAGGCGCCGCTCGCGCCGGGGGAGTGGCAGAGCTCCTGGGACGGCGCGGACAGCGTCGTGGAGGTGCCCGGCAACCACTTCACGATGATGGAGTCCCACGCCGCCACCACGGCGGGCGCCCTCGCCGGCTGGATCGCCACGGCACTGCCATCGCACACCGCGGGCCGCGCACCGGCCCGACCGACCGAGGGAGCATGATGCGGGTCCTGTTCGTCAGCCTGTCCGAGAAATCCCATGTGTATCTGATGGTTCCGCTGGCGTGGGCGCTCAGCGCCGCCGGCCACGACGTCCGGGTGGCCAGCTATCCCCTGGCGGTCGAGACCATCACCCGCGCCGGGCTCACCGCCGTTCCCGTCGGCACCGACCACGGCGTCCACCGGGACATGTCCGCCTACCGGGAGTCGCAGGACTACGCGACCGCGAACTGGAGCCGCTGCGAACGCGACCAGGTCGACTGGGCGGAACTGAAGGAGCGCTTCGCGCTCAGCGTCCCGTACGCGTTCGCCCCCTACAACGACCCCATGATCGACGACCTGGCCGCGTTCGCCCAGGGCTGGCGGCCGGACCTGGTGATCCGGGACCCGCTGGCGTACGCCGGTGCCCTCGCCGCCCGGATCAGCGGAGCCGCCCACGCCCGCCTGATGTGGTGCTCCGACGTGTGGGGCCGTACCCGGCAGACGTACCTGGAGCTGATGCGGGAGCAGCCCGAGGCGGAACGGGCCGACCCGCTCGCCGACTGGATGGCCGCGAGGTCGGAGCCCTTCGGGTTCTCCTGCGACGAGGAACTGCTGCACGGCCAGGCCACCATCACCACCCTGCCCCCGTCCCTGTCGATCCCGTCCGCGTCCCCCGACCTGCCCATGCGGTACGTCCCGTACAACGGACCCGCGGTGGTGTGGGACTGGCTGCGGGAGGCGCCCAAACGGCCTCGGGTCTGCCTCAGCCTCGGCACCTCCAACACCGAGGACTACGGCGGCGACTACGTCTCCATACCGCGGATCCTCGACGCCCTCGCCGACGAGGACGTCGAGGTGGTGGCCGCCCTGCTGCCCGCCCAGCTGGAGGAGCTCGGCACCCTTCCCGACAACGCCCGGGCCGTCCACTCGGTCGCCCTGAGCACGCTCCTGCCGAGCTGCTCGGCCCTCATCCACCACGGCGGCTACGGCACCTTCGCCACCGCCATGGTCGCCGGAGTGCCCCAGATGATGCTCTCCACCCTGATCGCCGACCACGAGCAGCGCGGCGGGGCGCTCGAGCGCGTGGGAGCGGGCGTCTACCTGCGCCACGGCGACGCCACCGTGGAGAAGGTCCGCGACGGGGTGCGGCGGCTCGTCGGCGAGCCGGAGGCCCGTGAGGCGGCCCGGCGCCTGCGCGCCGAGTCCGAGGCGATGCCGAGCCCGCACGACCTCGTGGCCGATCTGGAGCGCCTGGCGGAAGTGCGCTGAGCACCTGGCCGGCGGCCCCGGCCACCGCACCGAGAACCATCCCGACCACAGGAACAGGAACAACACTGTGAAGATCAACGTGGACCGCGAGCGCTGCGTCGGAGCCGGTCAGTGCGTGCTGGCCGCCCCCGCCGTCTTCGAGCAGAACCGTGAGGACGGCCTGGTGGAACTGCTCCAGCCCGAACCGTCCGAGGACCTGCACGCCGCCGTGACCGAGGCGGAGCTGATCTGCCCCTCGGGCGCGATCGAGCTGCAGTCCTGACGGCCACCCCTCACCCACGACACCAGTCAGACGGGATGGAACCGTGAAGGCTCTCGTGCTCTCGGGCGGTGCGGGCACCCGGCTGCGGCCGATCACCCACACCTCCGCCAAGCAGTTGGTGCCGGTCGCCAACAAGCCCATCCTCTTCTACGGCCTGGAGGCGATCGCGGACGCCGGGATCACCGAGGTCGCGATCGTCGTCGGCGACACCGAGAACGAGATCCGGCAAGCCGTCGGCGACGGCTCCGACTTCGGACTCGACGTCACCTACCTGCGGCAGGAAGCCCCGCTGGGCCTGTCCCACGCCGTGCTCATCGCCCGGGACTTCCTCGGCGACGACGACTTCGTGATGTTCCTCGGCGACAACTTCGTCTTCGGCGGCATCACCGACTCCGTGGACGAGTTCCGCAAGGAGCGCCCGGACGCCCAGCTCCTGCTCACCCGGGTGCCCGACCCGTCCGCCTTCGGCGTCGCCGAACTCGACGACGTCGGGCGCCTGGTGCGCCTGGAGGAGAAACCGGAGCAGCCCCGCAGCGACCTCGCGCTGGTCGGCGTGTACCTCTTCGGCCCCGCCATCCACGAGGCGGTGCGCGCCATCCCGCCCTCCCCGCGCGGCGAGCTGGAGATCACCGACGCCATCCAGTGGCTGCTGGAACGCGACCACGACGTGCGCACCACCGTGATCACCGGCTACTGGAAGGACACCGGAAACGCCGCGGACATCCTCGACGTCAACCGCAGACTGCTGGATCTGCTGGAGTACCGCGTCGACGGTGACGTCGACGAGACCAGCGAGATCGTCGGCCGGGTGCGCATCGACGCCGGAGCCGTCGTCCGCGGCTCCCGCATCGTGGGACCCGCGATCATCGGCCCCGGCACGGTGGTCGAGAACTCCTACATCGGCCCGTCGACGTCCATCGCGGAGGACTGCGTCATCCGCGACAGCGAGATCGAGTTCTCGATCATCCTGCGGGAGTCCCGGTTCGACAGCATCCGCCGGGTCGAGGGTTCCCTGGTCGGGCGCAACGTACGGGTCTCCCTGGGCCCGCGCGTGCCCGCCACCCACCGTCTGGTGATAGGCGACCACGGGCGGGTGCAGATCTCCTCATGACCCCCGCGCACCCCACCCGGCCCGCCGCCCGCATCCTGGTGACCGGCGGCGCCGGCTTCATCGGCTCCCACCACGTCCGGACGCTGCTCGGGCCCGGCGGTCCGGCCGGCGTCAGCGTCACCGTCCTGGACAAGCTCACCTACGCCGGCAACCCGGCCAACCTGGACCCGGTGCACGACCACCCCGCGTTCTCGTTCGTCAAGGGCGACATCTGCGACCCGGAACTCGTCGACGACCTCATGGCCCGCCACGACCAGGTGGTGCACTTCGCCGCCGAGTCCCATGTGGACCGCTCGATCCTCAGCCCCGCCGAGTTCGTCCGCACCAACGTCCTGGGCACCCAGACCCTGCTCGACGCGGCCCTGCGCCACGGCATCTCCACCTTCGTGCACGTCTCCACCGACGAGGTGTACGGCTCCATCGACACCGGAGCCTGGACGGAGCGCAGCCCGCTGCTGCCCAACTCCCCCTACTCCGCCTCCAAGGCATCCTCCGACCTGCTGGCCCTGGCCCACCACCGCACCCACGGCCTGGACGTGCGGGTGACCCGCTGCTCCAACAACTACGGCCACCACCAGTACCCGGAGAAGGTGATCCCGCTGTTCGTCACCCGCCTCCTCGACGGCCACAGGGTGCCGCTGTACGGAGACGGCGGCAACGTACGCGACTGGCTGCACATCGACGACCATGTGCAGGGCATCGAACTGGTCCGCACCGGCGGCCGCCCCGGCGAGGTCTACAACATCGGCGGCGGGACCGAGCTGACCAACCGCCGCCTGACCGACCTCCTCCTCGACGCGTGCGGCGCCGGACCCGACCGCGTCGAGTACGTCACGGACCGCAAGGGCCACGACCGCCGCTACTGCGTCGACTGGTCCAAGATCCGCGACGAACTCGGCTACCGGCCGCGCAAGGACTTCGCCGCCGGCCTGGCCGAGACCGTCGCCTGGTACCGGGAGAACCGGGCCTGGTGGGAGCCGCTGAAGCAGAGTGCGGGGGGCACCCGTTGACCGGCCTGGACGCGATCGTCGTCGTCGGCGCGGGCGCCGCCGGCGCCACCACCGCCGAGACCCTCAGACGGCAGGGCTACGAGGGCCGCCTCACCGTCGTCGGCGCCGAACCCCATCCGCCGTACGACCGGCCGCCCCTGTCCAAGCAGATCCTCTCCGGCCGGTGGGAACCGGACCGCATCCGCCTGCGCGGGCCCGAGGCCTACGACCGCGCCGGCATCGACCTGCGCCCGGGCACCGCCGCCACCCGGCTGGACAGGGCCGGCCGCGCGGTCGAACTCGCCGACGGCAGCCGCCTGCACGCCGACGCCGTCGTCGTCGCGACCGGCGTACGGCCCCGGACCCTGCCCGGCGCCGACGCCCTCACCGGCGTCCACGTCCTGCGCACCCTCGACGACGCCCTCGCCCTGCGGGAGGCCCTCGGCCAAGGACGGCGGCTCGTGGTGGCCGGGGCCGGACTGCTCGGCACGGAGGCGGCCGTCGCCGCCCGCGGCCTGGGCGCCGAGGTCACCCTGGTCGGCACCGAACCCGTACCCCTGCTCGACCTGCTCGGGCCGCAGGCGGCCGGACTGGTCGCGGCCGTCCACCGCGATCTCGGGCTGCGCTTCCGACGGGGGCGGGTGACCGAGGTGCTGGGCACGGCCGGAGCGGCCACCGGAGTCCTGCTGGCCGACGGCACACGCCTGCCGGCGGACGTGGTGCTGGTCGCGGCGGGCTCGCTCACCAACACCGAGTGGCTGGCGGGCAGCGGGATCCCCACCGGGGACGGCGTCCTCTGCGACGGCCTGGGCGCGGCCGGACCCGGTGTGTGGGCCGCGGGCGACATCGCCAGCCGGCCCGACGCCCGTACGGGGCGGCGCAGGCGATGGGAGCACCGTACACAGGCCACCGAACAGGCGGTCGCCGTCGCCCGCAACCTGCTCGCCGGCAGCGGTGCCCGGCCCGCGTCACCGCTGCCGTACTTCTGGACCGATCAGCACGACCTGAAGATCCAGGTGTTCGGGGAGACGGCCGGGACCGACCGGTGCCACATCGTCGAAGGCAGCCCCGCCGAACGGAAGTTCACCGCCGTCTACTGCGTCGGGGACCACGTCCGCGGCGCGGTCGCCGTCAACCTGCCGCGCTCCGTCCAGCAGCTGCGTCCCCTGGTGGAGAGCCGAGCCCGGTGGACGGGCCTGCCCGCAACGGCCCCGGCGGGCTGACGGCCCCCGGGTGGGACCCGCCCTCGGGCCCGCGACGCACCACGGCCCGGCCCCTCGACAGCGTTGAGGGGCCGGGCCGTTCGCCGCCGGCAGCCGGTCGGGCCGGTCAGGAGAGCCACGCGTCGGGGGCGGGGCCGCCGTGACCGATGGGCGGGAAGAGCTCCTCCAGCCGCGCCACGAAGGGCTCCGGCAGCGGGGAACGCAGCGCGGCGAGGGCACTCGTGACGTGTTGCTCCGTCCGCGGACCGATCACCGCGGCCGTCACCCCGGGGCGCGACAGCGTCCAGGCGAGTCCCGCCTCCGCGGGATCGAGACCGTGCTCGGCGCAGAGCTTCTCGTAGGCCTCGATGGTGTCGCGGTACCGGTCGAGGGCGTCCGCGGCCCGGCCCTGCGCCGACTTCACGGCGTCGTTCGCCCGCAGCTTGCGCAGGACACCGCTGAGCAGACCGCCGTGCAGCGGGGACCACACCAGCACGCCCAGGCCGTACGCCCGCGCCGCGGGGATGACCTCCAGCTCGGCGTGCCGGGTGACGAGGTTGTAGACGCACTGCTCGGACACCAGGCCGAGGGTGTTCCGCCGCCCGGCCGCCTCCTGGGCGGACGCGATGTCCCAGCCCGCGAAGTTGGACGAGCCGACGTAGCGCACCTTGCCCTGGGCGACCAGGAGGTCCATCGCCTGCCACACCTCGTCCCAGCCCACGGACCGGTCGATGTGGTGCATCTGGTAGAGGTCGATCCAGTCCGTGCCGAGCCGCCTCAGCGACGCCTCGCAGGCGGAGACGATGTTGCGCGCGGACAGTCCATGGGCGTTGAGACCGTCGCCCATCGGGTCGCCGACCTTGGTGGCGACGACCACCTCGTCACGCCGGGAGGGGCTCTTGGCCAGCCATCTGCCGATGACCTCCTCCGTGTGGCCCTTGTACACGCGCCAGCCGTAGGTGTTGGCCGTGTCGACGAAGTTGATGCCCTCGGCAAGGGCGTGATCCATCAGACGGTGCGCCTCGGGCTCCTCCACCCGGCCACCGAAGTTCACGGTGCCGAGGGCCAGTCTGCTGACGCGCAGACCGGTCCGGCCCAGCTGAGTGTGCAACACGTGGACATCCTCGTGACAGTGGGTGGAAGGCCGCACGACACGGCATCACGCCGCGGTGGGCCGCCGGCAGGGGAATCGGGTCAACGGCTCTCGTGGCCGGAGCGACGGCCGGAGCCGGTGTCCTGGCCGCCGGCCGTGGGGGTGCCGGACTGCGGCGACAGAATGGACCACAGACCGGCGCGTGCGTGGTAGACGTTGACGATCACCAGCATCAGCAGTGTGAAGACGCCGTACTGGGCGCCGTTGAGCGCGGGCACCACATGCACCGGCAGCGTGTACGCCATCAGCGTCCGGATCATGGAGTCCACCAGCAGGCCGATGCCCCAGATCACCGTGGTGACCCGCCAGATCCGCCGGAAGTCGGGCTCCTCGTCCCACAGTTCGTCCCAGTCCCGGCCCCCCGAGGCACGCCGCTCCAGCAGTCTGCGGGAGAAACCGAACGCGAGCGGGCGCCTGCCGCGCAGGGACACCAGGAAGCCGAGCCCGGCCACCGCCGTCAGCCAGCCGTCACGCACCAGCAGCAGCCGCGCGCTCCCCCCGGCCAGCGACACGACGATGCCGAGCACCAGCATCGTCGTCACGAACACACCGAGCACATCCACGCGTCGCGTCCTGGCGAAACGCACCAGCGTCGCCGCCCCGGGCACCACGGCCCCGGCGGTCAGCGCGAGCACATCGCTCACCCCCGCCGCCGTCAGCCCGTAGTACAGGCCGATCGGGACACCGAGGTCCACCAGGACCGTCAGCAGCAGGGGAGGCCCGGAACCGGTGCGGGACGAGCCGTGGGCGGCGTCCCCGCCGCCGGCCGGCCCGGAGGCGGCGCCGTTCGGGGAGTGTTCCGGAAGGGTGCTTCCGCCGCTGGTCATAAGTTCTCCGTCCGATGGGGGCGGTACGGAACGCGTACCGGGCCGCCCTCATGCCGAGGCCGTCCGGCACACGCACAGCGTACGGGCGGCCCCGGTCAGGGGCCCGCCGCCGACGACCGCATCGCGTCAACCCTTTGGAATTCCCTAGAACTCGGCGGCACTTCGCGGCCCCCCGCCTCCTCGGTGCTAGCGTCGGGCGCCAGGTCCACCCGGGCATATGTCCCTTTTCGCCGCGGCCGCAGGAATCCGATCCGCGCACCGTCGCCCCGGCGCACCGAGCCCTGTCAGCCTCCGCAGACCAGGAGACATCCGTGACCGACGTTCGAACGACTCCCGAGTCGGCTGCGCCGACCGAGTCCATACCCACCCCGGACTCCTTGGGACTGAAGGAGATGCGCGAGGTCATCCGCAACATCCCGGGCTACATGTCCCGACTGCGCGACAAACACGGCCCGGTCGTCCGCATTCCGATGGGAAAGGACGAGGTCTTCCTCCTCAGTGACTTCGACGTCGTCCAGGACGTCATCGTCGCCTCCAGCCGCCGCTTCGACAAGGACACCAAGAAGACCGGCCCCGGTCCCGACGACTGGGGGGCCAACCTGGAGACCATCCTGGGCCGCAATGTCCTGGGCAAGGGCCTGGTGACCAGCGTCGGCACCTACCACCGCAGGCAGCGACGGCTCATCCAGCCCGTCTTCCACCGCAAGCGCATCGCCGGATACGGCTCCGCCTTCGCCGCCATCGCGGACGAGGCCTCCGCCGGGTTCACCGACGGCGAGAAGTCCAACTTCCACGAGTCCATGTACGAACTCGCGCTCGGCATGGTCACCCGCACCCTCTTCGACGTCTCCCTCGAAAGCGAGGCCGCCGAGAGCATCCGCACCGCCTTCCCCCGCGAAGGCGGCCCACTGCGCTGGGAGTTGAGCCCCTTCGGCAAGATCCTGCTGCGGCTCCCGCTGCCCGCGAACCGCCAGCTGAAGCGCGGCCTGAAGAACATCGACGACATCGTCTACGCCATGATCGAGGAACGGCGCCAGGGGCCCGGGGACGGCGCGGACCTGCTGTCCGTGCTCCTGACCGTCACCGACGCCGACACCGGCGAGCACCTCACCGACCTGGAGGTGCGCGACGAGGCCGTCACCCTGCTGATGGCCGGCCACGAGACCTCCTCGGGAGCCCTGACCTGGGCGTACCACCTGCTCGGCACCAACCCCGAGACCCGCGAGCGACTGCACGCCGAAGTCGACGAGGTCCTCGGCGACCGCCTGCCCACCGTCGAGGACCTCCCCGACCTGAAGTACGCGGACGCCGTGTACTCCGAGGCACTGCGCCTGTACCCGCCGGCCTGGAACCTCGTCCGGCGTTCCCTGGAGGACTACACGGCCAACGGGTTCCACATCCCCCGCAACAGCGTGGTCATCTGCAGCCCCTATGTCCTGCACCGCGATCCCGCCTGGTGGCCCGAGCCGGAGCGGTTCGCCCCCCAGCGGTTCCTGGCCGAGGCCGACCCGTCGGACCCGCTGGCGGGCCACGCCAAGGCCGCGGGCCGCCCCCGGCTGGCGTACCTCCCCTTCGGCGCCGGACCCCGGCAGTGCATCGGCAACGTCTTCGCTCAGATGGAAGGCGTCATGGCACTGGCGACCCTCAGCCGCCACTGGGAGTTCGAGCCGGTCGACAAGGGCCCCGTCCGGGTCGCGAGCGACATCACCCTGCAGCCCCGCGGCGGCCTCGAGATGATCGCCCACCGCAGGCGTTGAAGGCCGCTGACCAGGGCCGAAGAAGTAGAAGTCTCCCTAGATCGAGAGCTGCCCACGGGACTGATCCCCCGGCAGCCGCCAGTATGACGAACACCGGAACCATCGATCGCATCGCACTCATCGATCGTCTCGCAGGTCGCGCGGGAGTCGGATCCGGCCGGAATCCGCGGCCGGAAGCAGAGCCGGATCCGTAGGGCGGAGGCAGTGGCCGTGTTGCCAGAAGACGCACACGTACGGGAAAACGCGTCGGAGTTTCTTCAGGGACCCGAGAACACCCGGGAAGGGGACGCGATTCGGAGGCCTGAACGCCTGCCGGGGGAAACGGCCCGTATCTCGTCGGAAGCCGAGAACGCGAAGGCACTCGAGAACGCCATAGCCGTCGTGGGAATGTCCTGCCGCTTTCCCCAGGCACCCGACCCCGCCGCTTTCTGGCGCCTCCTGACCGAGGGCGAAAGCGCCGTCACCGAGACCCCCGAGGACCGCCGGGACGCGCTCGCCGCACCCGACCCGGCCGCCCCCGGGACCGTCCGGCGCGGCGCCTACCTCGACCGCGTCGACCGCTTCGACCCCGGCTTCTTCGCCATCTCGCCGCGCGAGGCCACGGCCATGGACCCCCAGCAGCGCCTGGTCCTCGAACTCGGCTGGGAGGCCCTGGAAGAAGCAGCCGTCGTCCCCGCACGGCTGCGCGGCAGCCGCACCGGAGTCTTCGTCGGCGCCATCTGGGACGACTACGCCTCCCTCGCCCGCCGCCTCGGCCCCGAGACCGTCGGCCGGTACACCCTCAGCGGCCTCAACCGAGGCATCATCGCCAACCGTCTCTCCTACGTCCTCGGCCTGCGCGGCCCCAGCCTGACGGTGGACGCCGGCCAGTCCTCCTCCCTCGTCGCCGTCCACCTGGCCTGCGAGAGCCTGCGGCGCGGCGAGTCCGAACTCGCCCTGGCCGGCGGCGTCAACCTCACCCTCGCCCCCGACAGCGCCCTCGCCTCCGCCGGCTTCGGCGCCCTCTCCCCGGACGGCCACTGCTACACCTTCGACGCACGCGCCAACGGCTACGTACGCGGTGAGGGCGGCGCCCTGGTCCTCCTCAAGCCCCTCGCCCGGGCCCTCGCCGACGGCGATCGCATCCACTGCGTCATCCGCGGCAGCGCCACGAACAACGACGGCGGCGGCGACGGCCTGACCGCACCCCTGCGCGAGGCCCAGGAGGAAGTGCTGCGCCTCGCCTACCGCCAGGCCGCCGTGCACCCCGCCGACGTCCAGTACGTCGAGCTGCACGGCACCGGCACCCGGCTCGGCGACCCGATCGAGGCCGCCGCGCTCGGCACGGTCGTCGGCGGCGCCCGGACCGACGGCACCCCCCTGCTCGTCGGCTCCGTCAAGACCAACATCGGTCACCTGGAGGGCGCGGCCGGTGTCGCCGGGCTCGTCAAGACCGTCCTCTCCCTCAGCCACGGGCGGATCCCCGCCAGCCTCAACTTCGAGAAGCCGAACCCCGCCATCCCGCTCGACGCCCTCAACCTGCGGGTCGTCACCGCGCCCCAGCCCTGGCCCGGCCGGGACGGCCCGCGGCGGGCGGGCGTCAGCTCCTTCGGGATGGGCGGCACCAACTGCCACGTCGTGCTGGAGGAATGGCCCACCCCCGCGTCCGCCGGGACGCCCGACGCCGGGACACCGACGGCCCACACCGAGCCGGGCGCGGCCACCCCCGAGGCCTCCCGCCTGCCGCTGCCCTGGATCATCTCCGCCCGGACCCGCAAGGCGCTGCGCGGCCAGGCCCGCCGGCTGCTCACCCGCCTGGAGACCGACCCCGCCGCGGACCCGGCCGACGTGGCCTACTCCCTGGCCGAGACCAGGACCCGCTTCGAACACCGCGCCGTCGTCCTCGGCAGGCACCGCGAGGAACTGCTGCGCGGCCTGACCGCCCTCGCGGCCGGCACCCCGTCCAACGACGTCGTCACCGGCAGGGCGGCCGACACGGTCCGGGCCGCCGACACCGGCCGGGTGGCTGAACTCCCTCGCACCGCCTTCCTCTTCGCGGGACAGGGCTCCCAACGCCTCGGCATGGGTCGGGAGTTGTACGAGACGTATCCCGTCTTCGCCGAGGCCTTCGACGCCGTGGACCGGGAACTGCCGTTCAGTCTGCGGGACGTGGTGTTCGGCCGCGGGCAGGACGACACCGCGACCGCGGAGCGGCTGAACCGGACGGAGTACACCCAGCCCGCGCTCTTCGCCCTCGAAGTCGCCCTCTTCCGTCTCGCCGAGTCCTTCGGCGTACGCCCCGACGTCGTCCTCGGCCACTCCGTGGGCGAGATCGCCGCGGCCCATGTGGCCGGCGTCTGGTCCCTGGCCGACGCGTGCCGGGTCGTCGTCGCCCGAGGACGGCTGATGCAGGCCCTGCCCGCGGGCGGCGCGATGGCCGCCGTGGAGGCGGCCGAGGACGAGGTGCTGCCGCTGCTGAACGACCAGGTCGGCATCGCCGCGGTCAACGGCCCCCGCGCGGTCGTGGTGTCCGGCACGGCCGAAGCCGTGGAGGAGGTGAGCGCCCACTTCCGGGCCCGAGACCGCAAGGTGACGGCCCTGCGCGTCAGTCACGCCTTCCACTCGCCGCTCATGGAGCCGATGCTCGACGAGTTCCGCGCCGTACTCGCCGGCGTCTCGTACGGACAGCCCACCCTCCCCCTCGTGTCCGACGTCACCGGCCGTCTCGCGACGGCCGACGAACTGGCGTCCCCCGACCACTGGACGCAGCACGTCCGCCGTACCGTCCGGTTCGCCGACGGCATCCGGACACTGGAGGCACAGGGCGCCCGACGCTTCCTGGAACTCGGCCCGGACGGCACCCTGACGGCCCTGGCCGAGCAGAGCCTGGACGACGAAGAGGCGTTCGCGGTCCCCGCCGTCCGCAAGGACCGCTCCGAGGCGACGGCCTTTTTCACCGCCCTCGCGGCCCTGCACACCCGGGGCCTCCCCGTCGACTGGACCCCCCTCTTCGCCGCACACCACCCCCGCCGTACCCCACTGCCGACCTATGCCTTCCAGCGTCGCCGCTACTGGCTGCCGGACGCCGCCGCCAAGCCGGTGACCTCGGACGGCGCGGTGGCGTCCGTGGCGGCTCCGGGCATCGAGGACGGGACCGTCGCCGAAGCCGAGGACGACGCCGAAGCGACCTCGCCGCTGCACGACGGCCTGGCCGGCCTGCCCCCACGCGACCGGCAGGGCGCCCTGCTGGAACTGGTCCGGACGCACGCCGCGAGCATCCTCGACCACGACTCGGCGGACCAGGTCGAACCCCGCCGCACCTTCAAGGATCTGGGCTTCGACTCCCTCACCTCCGTCGACCTCCGCAACCGCCTCAAGACCGCGACCGACCTCCCCCTGCCCGCCTCCCTCCTGTTCGACTTCCCGACCCCCGAAGCCGTGGCCGGCTATCTGGACGGGCAGTTGTCCGGCGCCGTCGCTTCCGAAGCCGCTCCGCTCGCGCCCACGCGTGTGACCGACGATCCGGTGGTGATCGTCGGTATGGCCTGCCGGTTCCCTGGCGGGGTGGGCTCGCCGGACGACCTGTGGCGACTGGTGAGCGAGGGCGGGGACGCGATCGGAGACTTCCCGTCCGACCGCGGCTGGGACCTCGACGGCCTCTACGACGCGGAGCCCGGCACTCCGGGCCGCGTGTACGTGCGTGAGGGCGGCTTTCTCCATGATGCCTCCGAGTTCGACGCGGGGTTGTTCGGTATCTCGCCGCGTGAGGCGTTGGCGATGGATCCGCAGCAGCGGTTGTTGCTGGAGACGTCGTGGGAGGTGCTGGAGCGGGCGGGGATCGACCCGGCGGCGCTGCGTGGCAGCCGTACCGGTGTCTTCGCCGGACTTGTGGAACAGGGCTACGGAGCACGCCTGCGCGATGCCGCCGAGGAGTCGGACGGCTATGTCCTCACCGGCACGACCCTGAGCGTGGCTTCGGGCCGTATCGCGTACACGTTCGGTTTCGAGGGTCCCGCGGTGACGGTCGATACGGCATGTTCGTCGTCGCTGGTGGCCCTGCACCTGGCGGTGCAGTCGCTGCGTTCGGGTGAGTGCGATCTGGCGCTGGCCGGTGGTGTGACGGTGATGGCGGGGCCGGAGATGTTCGTGGAGTTCTCGCGGCAGCGGGGGCTTGCGGTGGACGGCCGGTGCAAGGCGTTCTCGGACGGCGCGGACGGCACCGCGTGGTCGGAGGGTGTGGGGCTGCTGCTGGTGGAGCGGTTGTCGGACGCGCGGCGCAATGGTCACCGGGTGCTGGCGGTGGTCCGTGGCAGCGCGGTCAACCAGGACGGTGCCTCCAACGGTCTGACCGCACCCAACGGTCCCTCGCAGCAGCGGGTGATCCGGCAGGCGTTGGCGGGAGCAGGTCTGCGGACCGCCGATGTGGATGCGGTGGAGGCGCATGGTACGGGCACACCGCTCGGCGACCCGATCGAGGCGCAGGCACTCCTGGCCACCTACGGCCAGGACCGTGAACAGCCGCTTCTGCTGGGCTCGTTGAAGTCGAACATCGGTCACACGCAGGCCGCGGCCGGTGTCGGCGGGGTCATCAAGATGGTGATGGCGATGCGGCACGGAGTACTGCCGCGCACCCTGCACGTGGACGAGCCCTCCTCCCACGTCGACTGGACAGCGGGTTCGGTGGAACTGCTGACGGAGGAGTGCGCGTGGCCCGAGACGGGTCGCTCGCGGCGAGCGGGCGTCTCGTCCTTCGGCATCAGCGGCACCAACGCCCATGTCATCCTCGAACAGGCTCCTCCCACGGAGGCCGTCGCAACGGACGAGGCGCAGGCGGTCCCGGGGGTCCTGCCGTGGGTGCTGTCGGCGGCCGGCGGTGGACTGCCGGCCCAGGCCGAGAGGCTGGCGGCCTTCGTCGAGGCACAGCCCGACCTCTCGCTCCCTCACGCCGCCCTCGCGCTGGCCACCACACGCACCGTCCTGGAGCACCGCGCGGTCGTACTGGCCGCCGACCGGGACGACTTGCTGAGGGGGCTGCGTGCGCTGGCAGAAGGTGCCGATGTCCCGGGATTGATCCGGGGTGGGCAGACGCGGGCCGGGAAGACGGCTCTGCTCTTCGCGGGCCAGGGTTCCCAGCGCCTCGCAATGGGACAGGAGTTGTACGACACGTATTCCGTCTTCGCCGAGGCCTTCGATGCCGTGGACGCGGAACTCCCCTTCGATCTGCGGGAGGTGGTGTTCGGCGAGGACGCCGACCGGCTGAACCGGACGGAGTTCGCCCAACCGGCCCTGTTCGCGCTGGAAGTGGCCCTGTTCCGGCTGCTGGAGTCGTGGGGCGTGCGTCCGGACGTGCTCGCCGGTCATTCGATCGGTGAGATCGCGGCCGCGCATGTCGCCGGGGTGTGGTCGTTGGCGGACGCGTGTCGTCTGGTGGTGGCGCGGGGTCGGCTGATGCAGGCCCTGCCGTCGGGCGGTGCGATGGTGGCGGTGCAGGCGTCCGAGGACGAGGTGCTGCCTCTGCTCGGTGACGAGGTGGGTATCGCGGCGGTCAACGGACCGCAGGCGGTGGTGATCTCGGGTTCTGCGGAGGCCGTCGAGGAGATCGCGGGCCACTTCCGCGACCGGGACCGCAAGGTCACGCCGCTGCGGGTCAGCCACGCCTTCCACTCCCCGCTGATGGACCCGATGCTCGACGACTTCCGGGCCGTGGCCGAGACGCTGACCTACCGCGAACCCCACCTGGCCCTCGTCTCCACCCTCACCGGGACCACCGCGGAGCCCGCGCGGCTCATGACCCCCGACTACTGGGTGCGCCACGTGCGCCAGGCGGTCCGCTACGGCGACGCCGTGCGCACCCTCGCCGGCCAAGGTGTCTCGCGGTTCGTGGAACTCGGTCCGGACGGCACACTGACCGCGCTCGCACAGGCCTGCCTGGACGTGGACGCCGACGGACCGCTGCTCGTTCCCTCCCTGCGCAAGGACCGGCCGGAGGCCGAGGCGGTGCTGGCCGCGGTCGCCGGCCTGTTCACCCGTGGCGGTGATGCGGAGTGGGCCGAGGTCTTCGCCGGTACGGGGGCCCGCCCGGTCGACCTGCCGACGTACGCCTTCCAGCGCAAGAGCTACTGGCCCACCAAGGCCGGGGAAAGGTTCGACGGTGACCTCTCAGGACTCGGCCTCTCGGCCGCCGGCCACCCCCTCCTCGGAGCGGCGCTGGCACCGGCCGACTCCGAAGGCGTGGTCTTCACGGGGCTTCTGTCGCTGCGGAGCCACCCGTGGCTGCGCGACCATGTGGTCTCGGGCGCAGTTCTGTTCCCCGGCACCGGCTTCCTGGAAATGGTCCTTCGCGGGGCCGACCAGGTGGGGTGCGACCGGGTGGAGGAACTGACGATCGCCGTACCGCTGGCGCTCCCCGAGCACGGTGGTGTGCGGGTCCAGCTGCTGGTCAACGGTCCGGACGAGTCGGGCCGCCGGGGCGTCAGTGTCTTCTCCCGGCCGGGCGAGGCGACGGAGGACGAGCCGTGGACCCTCAACGCCACCGGTGTGGTGAGCGGCGGGACCGCGGCTGAAGGCCCGGATCGCGCGTTCGATCCCGATCTGGGTGTGTGGCCGCCCCGGGGCGCGGTGGCGGAGCCGGTCGAGGGCGCGTACGCGGGTCTCGCCGGGCTGGGTCTGTCGTACGGCCCGGTGTTCCGAGGCCTGCGCGCCATGTGGCGGCGCGGCGAGGAGATCTTCGCCGAGGTCGCGCTCCCCGAGGCGCATGAGGAGCTTGCGGACCGGTTCGGGATGCACCCCGCGCTGCTGGACTCCGTCCTGCACGCCGTCCTGCGGGGCACGTTCGGCGCCGAGAACGCGCTCAGGCTGCCGTTCTCCTGGCGCGGTGTGTCGCTGCGGGCCTCGGGCGCGCGTGCGCTGAGGGTACGCGTGGCTCCGGCGGGACCGGACGCCGTGACGCTCGAACTCGCGGACCCGACCGGCGCAGCGGTGGCCTTGGTGGACTCACTCGTGTTGCGCGAGGCGACCAGTGGGGTCGCACCGGCCGACGCCGGCCGGGACGGACTGTTCCAGCTCGACTGGATGCGGATCCCGGCGGCCCCGGGATCGGTCCCTGAGGTCCACACCGGGCTCCCCGAACCGACCGGGGCCGCGGCCGGTGACGTGCTGGTGCGGATCGAGCGCCCCGACGGCAGTCAGCCGGCAGCCGCGCATGCCGTCACCCGTGCCGCGCTCGACCTGGTACGGGCCTGGCTGGCGGAGGAGCGACGGTTCGAGGGTGGCCGTCTGGTGGTTGTCACCGAGGGGGCGGTGGCGTGGGACGGCGGGGCGGCCGATCCCGTGCTGTCGGCGGTGTGGGGTCTGCTGAGGTCGGCCCGGGCTGAGAATCCGGGGCGGTTCGTGCTGGTCGACGTGGACGGTGCGGACGAGTCGTGGGCCGTGGTGGGTGGTGCGCTGGCCTCCGGTGAGCCGGAAGCGGCGGTGCGTGGAGGGACGGTCTTCGTTCCGCGTCTGGTGCGTGCGGTGTCCGGTGCGGGGCTGGCGGCGCCGGCGGGCGAGTCCGCGTGGCGGCTGGACGTCGTGGAGAAGGGGACGCTGGAGGGGCTGGCGCTGCGTGCCGTTCCTTCGGTCGAACTGGCTGATCAGCAGGTTCGTATCGCGGTGCGTGCGGCGGGTGTGAACTTCCGTGATGTGTTGAACGCGCTCGGCATGTATCCGGGGGATGCGAGGGATTTCGGTCTGGAGGGTGCGGGTGTGGTGACCGAGGTCGGCCCGGGTGTGTCGGGGCTGGCCGTGGGGGACCGGGTGTTCGGCATGTTCTCGGGTTCGTTCGGGCCGGTGGCGGTGGCGGACGCGCGGAAGGTGGCCCGGATTCCGGAGGGCTGGTCGTTCGCGCAGGCGGCGTCGGCGCCGGTGGTGTTCCTGACGGCGTATTACGCGCTGACGGAGCTGGGTGGGGTGCGGCCGGGGGAGTCGGTGCTGGTGCATGCGGCGGCCGGTGGTGTGGGTATGGCCGCGGTGCAGTTGGCGCGGCATCTGGGTGCGGAGGTGTTCGGCACGGCGAGTGCCGGCAAGTGGGACACCCTGCGGACTCTGGGCCTGGACGAGGCGCACATCGCCTCCTCGCGGGACACGGACTTCGAGGCGGCGTTCCTCGCGGCGACCGGTGGCCGGGGCATGGACGTCGTACTGGACTCGCTGGCCGGTGAGTTCGTGGACGCGTCGCTGCGTCTGCTGCCGCGTGGGGGCCGGTTCCTGGAGATGGGCAAGACCGATGTCCGGGACCCGGACGCGGTGGCTGCCGAGCACGCGGGGGTGGTTTATCAGGCGTTCGATCTGATGGATGTGGAGCCGGAGCGGATCGGCCGGATGCTGGCCGAGCTGGTGGTGTTGTTCGAGGCGGGGGTGCTCGAGCCCTTGCCGGTCACCTGCTGGGACGTACGCAGGGCTCCGGAGGCGTTCCGGTACCTGTCGCAGGCGCGGCATGTGGGCAAGGTGGTCCTGACCGTCCCGGCGCCGCTGGACCCGGAGGGGACCGTCCTGGTGACCGGTGGCACGGGTGGCCTGGGCGCGCTCGTGGCGCGCCGTCTGGTGACCGGGCACGGCGTGCGGCATCTGCTGCTGGCCAGCCGGCGTGGCCTCGAAGCGCCAGGCGCACCCGAACTCGTGGCTGAGCTACAAGACTTGGGTGCCGAGGTCGAGGTGGCAGCGGTTGATGTCGCCGAGCGTGACCAGTTGGCGGCCGTGCTGGCCACGGTTCCCGACGGGCATCCGCTGACCGCCGTGGTGCACACGGCGGGCATCGTCGACGACGGGGTGGTGTCGTCCCTCACCGGGGAGCGGCTCGCGAAGGTGCTGCGGCCGAAGGTCGACGCGGTGGCGCACTTGGACGAGCTGACCCGCGACGCCGACCTCTCCGCGTTCGTCGTCTTCTCCTCGGTCATGGGCACCTTCGGTGGTGCGGGGCAGGCCAACTACTCGGCTGCCAACGCCTTCCTGGACGCTTTCGCGTCGTTCCGTCGGACTGCGGGACTGCCCGCGATGTCCCTCGGCTGGGGTCCGTGGGCTCCCGGAGCCGGTATGACCGCTGACCTGGGTGAGGGGGATCTGCGCCGCATGGCGCGCGGTGGCATGGTGCCGCTTGCCCCCGACCGGGGCCTCGGCCTCCTGGACGCGGTCCTTCAGCAGGGCGCTGGGCTGGAGCGGGCAGCGGTTCTGCCCGTCGACCTTGATCTCGCGGGGCTGCGTCGCCGGGCGGCGGAGGAGGTTCCCGCCGTGCTGCGTGCTCTGGTGCGGATCCGTGCCCGTCGCAGGGCCGAGGCCGGTATCGGCAACGGAGCGCAGCGCCAGGATCTCAAGGCACAGCTCACGGCGGCTTCGCCGGCAGACCGCGAGCGACTCGTGTCCCAACTGGTCCAGGGCGCTGCGGCCGCCGTGCTCGGCCACGCCTCCGCCGCTGACATCGAGGTGGACCACACTTTCAAGGAACTGGGCTTCGACTCGTTGACCTCGGTGGAGCTCCGCAACCGTGTGAACGCCGCCACCGGCATGAGGCTCCCCGCCACCCTGATCTTCGACTACCCCACGCCCACCGCCCTGATCCGGCACATCGGATCAGAGCTTCTGGGAGGAGAGGAGCAGGCGGTCGTCGACGTACTGCCTGCGCCGGCGAGTGTGACCGACGATCCGGTGGTGATCGTCGGCATGGCGTGCAGGTTCCCCGGCGGGGTCGGCTCGCCCGAGGATCTGTGGCGACTGGTGAGCGAGGGCGGTGACGCGATCGGCGCGTTCCCGGGCGACCGTGGCTGGGACCTCGACGGGCTCTACGACCCCGAGCCCGGCACGGTCGGTCGTACCTACGTCCGCGAGGGCGGTTTCCTTTACGGCGCGCCGGAGTTCGATGCCGGGTTGTTCGGTATCTCGCCGCGTGAGGCGTTGGCGATGGATCCGCAGCAGCGGTTGCTGCTGGAGACGTCGTGGGAGGTGCTGGAGCGGGCGGGAATCGACCCGGCGACCTTGCGTGGCAGCCGTACCGGTGTCTTCGCCGGCGCCATGGCCCAGGACTACGGCTCATCGCTGCGCGGCACCTCCGAAGGCGCTGACGGCTACCTGCTGACCGGGAACACCGGCAGTGTGGCTTCGGGGCGTATCGCGTACACCTTCGGTTTCGAGGGTCCTGCGGTGACGGTCGATACGGCGTGTTCGTCGTCGCTGGTGGCGTTGCATCTGGCGGCGCAGGCTCTGCGCTCCGGCGAGTGCGATCTCGCGCTGGCCGGTGGTGTGACGGTGATGTCCACGCCGGACACGTTCGTGGAGTTCTCGCGGCAGCGGGGGCTTGCGGTGGACGGCCGGTGCAAGGCGTTCTCGGACGGCGCGGACGGTACGGCGTGGTCGGAGGGTGTGGGGCTGCTGCTGGTGGAGCGGTTGTCGGACGCGCGGCGCAACGGGCATCGCGTGCTGGCGGTGGTGGCGGGGTCGGCCGTCAACCAGGACGGCGCCTCCAACGGCCTGACCGCGCCCAACGGTCCCTCGCAGCAACGGGTGATCCGGCAGGCCCTGGCCGGTGCCGGTCTGCGCCCCGCCGATGTGGATGCGGTGGAGGCGCACGGTACGGGCACACCGCTCGGCGACCCGATCGAAGCCCAGGCACTCCTGGCCACCTACGGCCAGGACCGCGAACAGCCGCTCCTGCTGGGCTCGTTGAAGTCGAACATCGGTCACACGCAGGCGGCGGCCGGTGTCGGCGGGGTCATCAAGATGGTGATGGCGATGCGGCACGGAGTACTCCCGCGCACCCTGCACGTGGACGAGCCCTCCTCCCACGTCGACTGGACGGCCGGGGAGATCGAGTTGCTCGCCGAGGAGCGTGCCTGGCCCGAGACGGGTCGCTCGCGGCGAGCCGGTGTCTCGTCCTTCGGCATCAGCGGCACCAACGCCCACGTCATCCTCGAACAGGCTCCTCCCACGGAGGCCGTCGCAACGGACGAGGCGCACGCGATCCCGCGTGTCCTGCCGTGGGTGCTGTCCGCGGCCGGCGGTGGACTGCCGGCCCAGGCCGAGAGGCTGGCGGCCTTCGTCGAGGCACAACCCGACCTTTCCCTCAGCGAGGCCGCCGTCGCGCTGGCCACTACACGCACTGTCCTGGAGCACCGCGCGGTCGTCCTGGCCGCCGACCGGGACGAGCTGCTCAACGCTCTGCGCGCAGTGGCGGAGGGCCGGACCGAGCCCCATGTCATCCGGAACTCCGCGCAGACCGGCGGTCGCACAGCGTTCCTGTTCGCGGGGCAGGGCTCGCAACGCCTGCGGATGGGCCGGGAGTTGTACGACACGTATTCCGTCTTCGCCGAGGCCTTCGACGCCGTGGATGCGGAACTCCCCTTCGATCTGCGGGAGGTGGTGTTCGGTGAGGACGCCGACCGGCTGAACCGGACGGAGTTCGCCCAACCGGCCCTGTTCGCGCTGGAAGTGGCCCTGTTCCGGCTGCTGGAGTCGTGGGGCGTACGCCCGGACGTGCTCGCCGGTCATTCGATCGGTGAGATCGCGGCCGCGCATGTCGCCGGGGTGTGGTCGCTGGCGGACGCGTGTCGTCTGGTGGTGGCGCGGGGCCGGCTGATGCAGGCCCTGCCGTCGGGCGGTGCGATGGTGGCGGTGCAGGCGTCCGAGGACGAGGTGCTGCCCCTCCTCGGTGACGAGGTGGGTATCGCGGCGGTCAACGGACCCCAAGCTGTGGTGATCTCGGGTTCGGCGGAGGCCGTCGAGGAGATCGCGGACGGCTTCCGTGCTCAGGGCCGCAAGGTCACAGCCCTGCGGGTCAGTCACGCGTTCCATTCCCCGTTGATGGATCCGGTGCTGGAGGACTTCCGGGCGGTGGCCGGGAGTCTGTCGTACGGGCAGCCGCGGATACCGGTCGTCTCGACCGTCACCGGGGCGGCCGCGTCGGCTGAGGAGTTGGCCTCGCCGGAGTACTGGGTGGAGCATGTGCGTCGGCCGGTGCGGTTCGCCGATGCGGTGCGGTGTCTGGTCGGGCAGGGTGTGTCGCGGTTCGTGGAGGTGGGTGCGGACGGCACGCTGACCGCGCTGGCGCAGGGAAGTCTCGAAGGTGACGCGGACGGCCGTCTGCTGACCCCGACCCTGCGCAAGGACCGCTCCGAGACCCACTCGATCCTCTCCGCGGCAGTGGAGCTCTTCGTACGAGGCGCCACGCTCAACTGGACCGCTGTCTTCGCCCGTCCGACCGCTGCCGCGACGCTCGTCGACCTGCCGACCTACGCCTTCCAGCGACGCCGCTTCTGGCCCGGTGCCTCGGCGCTCTTCACCAGGGATCTGGGTGCGGTGGGGTTGGGCGCGGCCGGGCATCCGTTGTTGGGTGCCGCGGTGGAGTTGGCCGGTGGGGACGGTCTGTTGTTGACGGGCCGGTTGTCGTTGGTGGCGCAGGAGTGGTTGCGTGATCATGTGGTGGCGGGTGTGGTGGTGTTTCCGGGGACGGGTTTCCTGGAGTTGGCGTTGCGGGCCGGTGAGCAGGCTGGTTGTGACGGGGTGGAGGATCTGACGATCGCGGCGCCGTTGGTGGTGCCTGAGCGGGGTGGGGTCCGGGTTCAGGTGCGGGTGGGTGCGGCGGACGATGCCGGCCGGCGCACACTGGAGATCCACTCCCGTCCGGAGGACCTGCCCGAGGACGTCCCGTGGACCTTGCATGCGACGGGGACACTGACCGTCCTTCCGGACGTCCCGTCCGCCGAAGGTTTCGATTTCGGTGTGTGGCCGCCGCGGGGTGCGGTGGCGGAGTCGGTCGAGGGTGTGTACGAGCGGTTCGCCGGGCTGGGGTTGTCGTACGGTCCGGTGTTCCGGGGGCTGCGTGGGGTGTGGCGGCGCGGGGAGGAGGTTTTCGCCGAGGTCGCGCTGCCGGAGGAGCAGGAGTCGGTTGCGGAGCGGTTCGGGGCGCATCCGGCGTTGGTGGATGCGGCGTTGCACGCGGTGATGTTCACGTCGGTGTTCGGGGACGGGCGGGCGCGGTTGCCGTTCTCGTGGTCCGGGGTGTCGTGGTGGGCGTCGGGTGCGCGTGCGTTGCGGGTGCGGATGGAGGTGCTGGGGTCGGACGCGGTGGCGTTGGAGCTGGCGGATCCGGCGGGCGGGTTGGTGGCCTCGGTGGAGTCGCTGGTGTTGCGGGCGCCGTCCGGCGACCTGCTGACGGCGGACAGCGGCCACGTCGACCACCTGTTCCAGACCGACTGGACTCCTGTCCTGCTGGAGCCGTCCAAGGAAGACCCGGCGCACCCCTCCGACCTCCCCTCCGAACTGCCCGACAAGGCTGTTGAGCCCGGGACGGATGTCCTGGTGCGGGTGCAGCGGCCGACCGGTGGCCCGGCCGACGCCGCGCGCGAGAGCACGGCCGCCGTACTGGCCCACGTCCAGGCCTGGCTGGAGGAGGAGCGGTTCGACGGCGCTCGTCTCGTGTTCGTGACCGAAGGGGCCGTGGCGGTCGACGAATCGTCCCCCGATCCGGCCCTGGCGGCGGTGTGGGGCCTGGTCCGCGCGGCACGTGCCGAGGCCGCGGACCGGTTCGCGCTGCTCGACCTGGACGGCACGGACGAGTCCTGGTCCCAGGTGCCGGCGGCGCTCGCCGCGGGCGAGCCGGAGCTGGCAATGCGTGTCGGTGCCGCCTACGCGCCCCGGCTGGTGCGCGCCGCGACCGCTCCCGCTCTGACCGTGCCCGAGGGGCAGCCGGAATGGCGGCTGGACGTCGTGGAGAAGGGCACGCTGGAGGGCCTGGCGCTGCGTGCCGTTCCTTCGGAGGATCTTGCGGCACAGCACATTCGTGTCACGGTGCGGGCGGCGGGCGTCAATTTCCGTGACGTGCTGAACGCGCTCGGCATGTATCCGGGGGATGCGAGGGACTTCGGTCTCGAGGGAGCCGGTGTGGTGACCGAGGTCGGCCCGGGTGTGTCGGGGCTGGCCGTGGGGGACCGGGTGTTCGGCATGTTCTCGGGTTCGTTCGGGCCGGTGGCGGTGGCGGACGCGCGGAAGGTGGCCCGGATTCCGGAGGGCTGGTCGTTCGCGCAGGCGGCGTCGGCGCCGGTGGTGTTCCTGACGGCGTATTACGCGCTGACGGAGCTGGGTGGGGTGCGGCCGGGGGAGTCGGTGCTGGTGCATGCGGCGGCCGGTGGTGTGGGTATGGCCGCGGTGCAGTTGGCGCGGCACCTGGGTGCGGAGGTGTTCGGCACGGCGAGTGCCGGCAAGTGGGACACCCTGCGGACTCTCGGCCTGGACGAGGTGCACATCGCCTCCTCGCGGGACACGGACTTCGAGGCGGCGTTCCTCGCGGCGACGGCCGGCCGGGGCATGGACGTCGTACTGGACTCGTTGGCCGGTGAGTTCGTGGATGCGTCGCTGCGTCTGCTGCCGCGTGGTGGCCGGTTCCTGGAGATGGGCAAGACCGACATCCGGGACCCGGACGCGGTGGCTGCCGAGCACGCGGGGGTGGTTTATCAGGCGTTCGATCTGATGGATGTGGAGCCGGAGCGGATCGGCCGGATGCTGGCCGAGCTGGTGGTGTTGTTCGAGGCGGGGGTGCTCGAGCCGCTGCCGGTCACGTGCTGGGATGTGCGGCGTGCTCCGGAGGCGTTCCGGTACCTGTCGCAGGCGCGGCATGTGGGCAAGGTGGTCCTGACGGTCCCGGCGCCGCTGGACCCGGAGGGGACCGTCCTGGTGACCGGCGGTACGGGTGGCCTGGGCGCGCTCGTGGCGCGCCGTCTGGTGACCGGGCACGGCGTGCGGCATCTGCTGCTGGCCAGCCGGCGTGGCCTCGAAGCGCCAGGCGCACCCGAACTCGTGGCTGGGCTACAAGACTTGGGTGCCGAGGTCGAGGTCGCAGCGCTGGACGTGGCTGACCGTGACCAGCTCGCCGCCGCCCTCGCAGGTGTCCCTGCCGCGCATCCGCTGACCGCGGTGATCCACACGGCTGGCGTCCTCGACGACGGTGTGGTCGCCTCCCTCACCCCCGACCGGCTCGCGCACGTCATGCGGCCCAAGAGCGATGCCGTCGCACACTTGGACGAGCTGACGCGCGACGCCGACCTGTCCGCGTTCGTGGTCTTCTCCTCGGTGGCCGGTACGTTCGGCGGAGCGGGCCAGGCGAACTACGCCGCCGCCAACGCCTTCCTGGACGCCTTCGCCACCACCCGCCGCTCCGCCGGCCTGCCCGTTGTGTCCCTGGCGTGGGGCCCGTGGGCACCGGGCGCGGGCATGACCGCCGAGCTGACCGAGGCGGACCTGCGGCGCTTGGCACGGAGCGGGATGCTTCCGCTCTCTCCCGAGCGGGGCCTGGGACTGCTGGACACGGTGCTGGAGCTGGGCGCCGGCCTGGCACGAGCCGCCGTGCTGCCGGTCGCCATGGACATCACGGCGTTGCGCCGACGGGCACCGGAAGACGTGTCCCCGCTGCTGCGTGCCCTGGTTCGCAGCCATGGCCGCCGCAGGGCCGGGACCGGTGCGGGCGGCGAGGCCACGAGCCTGCGGCAGCAGTTGCTCGGCCTTCCGGCGGTCGAGCGTGAGCGCTTCCTGCGGGGCTTCGTCTCGGCGCAGGCCGCCTCCGTGCTCGGGCACGGTTCGACGCGGGAGGTCGAGGCGGAACACACGTTCAAGGACCTCGGTTTCGACTCGCTCACCTCCGTCGAGCTGCGCAACCGTCTGAACGCGGCCACCGGCATGAGGCTCCCCGCCACCCTGGTCTTCGACTACCCGACCCCGGCCGACGTGGCCCGCTTCGTGCTCACGGAGCTGGTGGAGGACAGCGGCCCCGGCACCGTCGACGCGACACTGCCCGTGCCGACGAGTGTGACCGACGATCCGGTGGTGATCGTCGGCATGGCGTGCAGGTTCCCCGGCGGGGTCGGCTCGCCCGAGGACCTGTGGCGACTGGTCAGCGAGGGTGGCGACGCGATCGGCGGGTTCCCGGGCGACCGTGGCTGGGACCTCGACGGGCTCTACGACCCCGAGCCCGGCACGCCTGGGCGCACCTACGTCCGCGAGGGCGGATTCCTCTACGACGCCGCCCTGTTCGATTCCACGCTCTTCGGTATCTCGCCGCGTGAGGCGTTGGCGATGGATCCGCAGCAGCGGCTGCTGCTGGAGACGTCGTGGGAGGTGCTGGAGCGGGCGGGGATCGACCCGGCGGCGCTGCGTGGCAGCCGTACCGGTGTCTTCGCCGGCGCCATGGCCCAGGACTATGGCTCCGTCCTCCGCTCGGGCGAGCTCGACTCCGGCGGTTACCTCATGACCGGGAACACCGGCAGTGTGGCTTCGGGGCGTATCGCGTACACCTTCGGTTTCGAGGGTCCTGCGGTGACGGTCGATACGGCGTGTTCGTCGTCGCTGGTGGCGTTGCATCTGGCGGCGCAGGCTCTGCGCTCCGGCGAGTGCGATCTCGCGCTGGCCGGTGGTGTGACGGTGATGTCCACGCCGGACACGTTCGTGGAGTTCTCGCGGCAGCGGGGGCTTGCGGTGGACGGCCGGTGCAAGGCGTTCTCGAAGGGCGCGGACGGTACGGCGTGGTCGGAGGGTGTGGGGCTGCTGCTGGTGGAGCGGTTGTCGGACGCGCGGCGCAACGGGCATCGCGTGCTGGCGGTGGTGGCGGGGTCGGCCGTCAACCAGGACGGTGCCTCCAACGGTCTGACCGCGCCCAACGGTCCCTCGCAGCAACGGGTGATCCGGCAGGCGTTGGCGGGGGCCGGTCTGCGGCCCGCCGATGTGGATGCGGTGGAGGCGCACGGTACGGGCACACCGCTCGGCGACCCGATCGAGGCCCAGGCACTCCTGGCCACCTACGGCCAGGACCGCGAACAGCCGCTTCTGCTGGGCTCGTTGAAGTCGAACATCGGTCACACGCAGGCGGCGGCCGGTGTCGGCGGGGTCATCAAGATGGTGATGGCGATGCGGCACGGAGTACTCCCGCGCACCCTGCACGTGGACGAGCCCTCCTCCCACGTCGACTGGGCGGCGGGGGAGATCACCCTGCTGACCGACAACACCGAGTGGCCCCAGCCGGCCGACCGGCCCCGCCGTGCCGGTGTCTCGTCCTTCGGCATCAGCGGCACCAACGCCCACGTCATCCTCGAACAGGCCCCGGCCGACGAGACCGACGAGGACAACAGCCACATCGACGAGTCCAACAGCCGTGCCGTCCTCATCCCCCTCTCCGCCGCCGAACCCGCGGCCCTGCGGGCCCAGGCCGAAAGCCTGGGGAGTCTCCTGGCCTCGGACACCGAGCTGTCGCACCACGACGTCGCCCTGTCCCTCGCGACGACGCGTTCCGCGCTGGAGCACCGGGCAGCAGTGGTGGCCGCCGACCGGCAGCAGGCCCTGGCCGGGCTCCGTGCCGTGGCCGAGCAGCAGAGCGTCGGACAGGTGATCAGCGGCACGGCGGTTGCCGGTGGCAGCCGTACGGCCTTCCTCTTCGCGGGCCAGGGCTCACAACGGCTGGGCATGGGAAGGCAGTTGTACGAGGCGTATGCCGTCTTCGCCGAGGCGTTCGACGCCGTGGACGCGGAACTGCCCTTCGGGCTGCGGGAGGTGGTGTTCGGTGACGACGCCGGCCTGCTGGACCGCACGGAGTACGCCCAGCCCGCGCTGTTCGCGCTGGAAGTGGCCCTGTTCCGGCTGCTGGAGTCGTGGGGTGTGCGTCCGGACGTGCTGCTCGGTCACTCCGTCGGTGAGCTGGCCGCCGCCCATGTCGCCGGCGTGTGGTCCCTCGCGGACGCGTGCCGGCTGGTGGCGGCGCGGGGCCGGCTGATGCAGGCGCTTCCGGCCGGTGGGGCGATGGTGTCGCTCCAGGCGTCCGAGGACGAGGTACTGCCGCTGCTGGCGGGCCGCGAGACCGAGGCCGGCATCGCCGCCGTCAACGGTGCGGAGGCGACCGTGGTCGCGGGCACCGAGGCGGCCGTCGAGGAGATCGCCGCGCACTTCCGCGGCCTCGACCGGAAGGTCACCCGGCTGCGGGTCAGCCACGCCTTCCACTCCCCGTTGATGGAGCCCATGCTCGCCGAGTTCCGCACGGTCGCGGAGAGCCTCGCCTACGGTCGTCCGCGGCTGACCGTCGTCTCGGCGCTCACCGGCGACCTCGCCGACGCCGACGACCTCATGACGGCCGACCACTGGGTTCGGCACGTCCGCCACGCCGTGCGGTTCGCAGACGCCGTTCGCCGAGTGGAGGCCGAAGGAGCCACAACCTGGCTGGAGTTGGGGCCGGACGGCACGCTCACCGCGCTGGCGCGGGCCGAGGCGCACACCGGCCCCGCCGAGCAGGCGCTCCTCGTGCCCACGCTGCGCAGGGACCGCGACGAACTCGCGACGCTCCTGACCGCCGTGGCCGAGCTGTACGTCCGGGGCACCGAACCGCGCTGGCCGGCCGTGTTCGCGGGCAGCGGCGCATGCCGAGCCGACCTGCCGACGTACGCGTTCCAGCGGCAGCGCTACTGGCCGGGTGCCCCGAGCGCCACGGCCGGTGACGCGGCCGGGCTCGGGCTCACCGCCGCCGGACACCCGCTGCTCGGCGCCGAGGTCACGCTGGCGGAAGGCGGCGGAGCCCTGCTCACCGGCAGGCTCTCCCTCAGGACCCACCCCTGGCTGCGGGACCACGCCGTGGCGGGCACGGTCCTCTTCCCGGGCACCGGCTTCCTGGAACTGGCGCTCCAGGCCGGCCTCCGCGCCGGCCGCACCCGGCTGGCGGACCTGACCCTCGAGACGCCGCTGGTCCTCACCGAACACGGCGCCGTACGGATCCAGGTCGCCGTCGGCGGCCCGGACGAGTCGGGACGGCGGACCGTGTCCGTCCACTCGCGGGCCGACTCCACCGACGGCGAGGTCCATGCCGGGACCGGGGCCGGGGGCTGGGTGCGTCACGCGGGCGGAATCCTAGACCCGGACCCCGCCGCCGAGGCGGACGGTCTCGACGGCGCCGGTCACTTCGCGACCTGGCCGCCCATGGAAGCCGACTCCGTCCCGCTGCACGGCTTCTACGACCGTCTCGCGGACGAGGGATACACCTACGGCCCCGTGTTCCAGGGCCTGCGTGCCGTCTGGCGCCAGGGCGAGGACGTCTACGCCGAGGTCGGGCTGCCCGCCGGCCAGCAGGAGGAGGCGGGGCGCCACGGCCTGCACCCGGCCCTGCTGGACGCCGCGCTGCACGCCTGGCTCGCCGCGGGCCGGGCCACGGCGGACGGCTCCGGCGACGCAGGCGCCCGCGGCGGCGTGCGGCTGCCGTTCTCCTGGAGCGGCGCCTCGCTGACCGCGGTCGGCGCGTCCGCCGTACGCGTGCGGCTGTCGCCCGTGGACGAGGACACGATCACCCTCACCGTCGCCGACTTCGAGGGCCGTGACGTGGCCCGCGTCGACGCCCTGACGCTGCGCGAGCTGAGCGGGGACGTGCCGGCTCCGGCCGCGGACGGCGCGGCGGCGCCGCGTGACGCGCTGTTCCGGGTGGACTGGAGCGCGCTGCCCGCACCGTCCGGTCCCCTGTCCGACCGGGACGCGCGGTGGGCCGTCGTCGGACCCGGGATCGCCGGGCTCGGCGAAGCGCCGGCCGGACACTACCCGGACGTCACGGCGCTGGCCGAGGCGGTCGCCGCGGGAACGCCACTGCCGGGCGCGGTGCTCGTCGCCTGCGGCCCTTCCGGGACCGGGGGAGCGGCCCCGCCGCTGGGCGCGGACGGCACCCTCGCCTCCGAGGCCGTGGACGCCACCAGGACGCTGCTGCACCACGTCCTCTCCCTCGTGCAGGACTGGCTGTCGGACGACCGTTTCGGTGCCGCCAGGCTGGTGCTGGTGACCCGGGGCGCGGTGCCCGCCGACGGCGACCGGGCGCTCACCGACCCGGTGGCCGCCTCCGTCTGGGGGCTCGTCCGCTCCGCGCAGTCGGAGCACCCCGGACGCCTGGTCCTGCTCGACCTGGCCCCCGACGCCCCCGACGCCCCCGACGCCCCCGGCGCCACCGAGGCCATTGCCGGCGCCGCAGGCACCAGCGGTGCCGACGGCCGGACCGACCCGGCCCCCGCGCTCGCCTCCGGTGAACCGCAGCTCGCCCTGCGCGGCGATGTCGTTCTCGTACCCCGGCTGGCTCCGGCCGGCACCGGCGGCGCACTGCTCCCGCCGCCCGGTGAGCCGGTGTGGCGGCTGGACGTCACCACGCCCGGCACCCTCGACAGCCTGGCCCTCGTCGGCTGCCCCGAGGTCACCGGACCGCTCGCCCCCGGCGAGGTCCGGGTGGCGATGCGGGCCACCGGCGTCAACTTCCGCGACGTACTCGTCTGCCTGGGCATGCTCGACCGCGAGGTGCCCGGCCGCGAGGGGGCCGGCGTGGTCCTGGAGACCGGCCCGGGCGTCACCGGCCTCACCCCCGGCGACCGGGTGCTCGGACTCTTCTCCGGGGCGTACGGCCCGCTCGCCGTGACCGACCACCGGCTGCTCACACGGCAGCCGGACGACTGGTCCTTCACCGAGGCCGCTGCGGCGCCCATCGTCTTCCTCAGCGCCTACCACGGCCTGGTGGACCTCGCGGATCTGCGCCCCGGCGAGGCCGTCCTGGTCCACGCGGGCACCGGCGGCGTCGGCATGGCCGCCGTCCAGCTCGCCCGGCACCTGGGCGCAGAGGTCTTCGCCACCGCGGCCCCCGCCAAGTGGGGGACGCTGCGGGCGATGGGGCTGGACGACGACCACATCGCGTCCTCCCGTGACACCGACTTCGAGGCGAAGTTCCTGCGGGTGACCTCCGGCCGGGGCATGGACGTCGTCCTCAACTCCCTGGCCCGGGAACTCATCGACGCGTCGTTCCGGCTGCTGCCCCGCGGCGGACGCTTCATCGAGATGGGCAAGACCGACCTGCGCGACGCGCAGACCGTCGCCGCCGAGCACGAGGGCGTGGCCTACCAGGCCTTCGACCTCAGGGACGTCGACCCCGACCACACCGCCGAGATGCTGACGGCCGTGCTCGCGCTGTTCGAACAGCGGGCACTGCGTCCGCTCCCGGTCACCACCTGGGACGTACGGCGGGCCCCCGAGGCCTTCCGCCACCTCAGCCAGGCGCGGCACACCGGCAAGATCGTCCTCACCGTCCCTGAGCTGCCCGTCGACCTCGCCCGCACCCGCACCCCGGCCGACGCCGGACGCACCGGAGCCTCGGCCACGGCCGGACACCTGTTCACCGCCGGACACACCGAGTACGCCGAAGGCCCGGTCACCGCCGGACACACCGGAGAGGCCGCCCACCACGGTCGCCCCGCGGCGCACCCCCGCCCCCACGGCACCGTCCTGATCACCGGCGGCACCGGCACACTCGGCGGTCTGTTCGCCCGGCACCTGGTGACCCGCCACGGCGTCCGCCATCTGCTGCTGACCAGCCGCAGCGGCCCCGACGCCCTGGGCGCCGCCGAGCTCACCGCGGAACTCACCGGGCTGGGGGCCACCGTCACCGTCACCGCCTGCGACATCGCCGACCGGAACGCCCTGGCCGGCGTGCTCGCGGCGATCCCCGCCGAGCGCCCGCTGACCGCGGTCGTCCACGCGGCCGGCATCCTCGACGACGGCATCCTCGACGCCATGACGCCCGACCGCGTCGACCGTGTCCTGCGCCCGAAGGCACAGGCCGCGTGGAACCTGCACGAACTGACCCGTGACCTGCCCCTGTCGGCGTTCGTCCTCTTCTCCTCCGTGGCCGCCACCTTCGGCAGCCAGGGACAGGCCAACTACGCCGCCGCCAACGCCTTCCTCGACACCCTGGCCCAGCACCGCAGGGCCCAGGGGCTGCCCGCGCTCTCCCTGGCGTGGGGCCTGTGGGAGACCGACGCCGGCATGGCGGGCACCCTCGGCGCCGCCGACCTGCGGCGCATCGGCCGCATGGGCCTCGCCCCGCTCCCGGCGGAGGAGGGCCTCGCCCTGTTCGACGCGGCCCTCGCCGCCGACCAGGCGCTGCTGCTGCCCACCCGCCTCGACCTGGCCGGGCTGGAACGCCGCCGCGCCGAACCCCCCGCCCTGCTCAAGGCGCTGGCCCGGACCCCGGTCCGGCGGGCCGCGGCGGACACCGCCGGCCCGGCGAGCGGCACCCAGGACGGCGGAAGCGAAACGCGGCTGTCGTTCACCGAGCAGCTGCGCCCGCTCCCCGCCGAGGAACGGGAGCGGGCCGCTCTGGACCTGGTCCGCGCCCACACCGCGGCGGTCCTCGGGCACTCCGACCCCGAAGCGGTCGACGCCGACCGGCCGTTCAAGTCGCTGGGCTTCGACTCGCTCACCGCGGTCGAGATGCGCAACCGGCTCGGTACGGCCACCGGACTCACCCTGCGGGCCACGCTGATCTTCAGCTACCCGACGCCCGCGGTCCTCGCCCGCCACCTGCTGGACCAGTGCGCACCACAGGACGAACGACCCGCCGACGTCCTCCTCGCGGAACTCGACAGGCTCGAGTCCGTCATGGCCGAGGCGCACCGCGCGGCCGGCGGAGCGGAGAGCGACGGCGCGCTCGACGACAAGGTGACCGCCCGGCTGCGGGACCTGCTGACCCGGTGGACGGGCGGCACGGACGGCACGAACGGCACCACGACGGCCGCCACCGGACTCGAATCCGCGACGGACGACGAGATGTTCGACCTCATCAACAAAGAGCTGGGCATTTCCTGACCCCGACCGACCCCGGACCGCTCAGGACCCGACGTCTCCGGACCCCCTCGGGGCTCCTCCTAGGAAGTGGCATCGAATGGCGAGCAACGAAGAGAAGCTGCGGGACTACCTCAAGCTGGTCACGGCCGACCTTCGTCAGACACGCAAACGTCTGCAGGACCTCGAGGAACAGCGGCAGGAACCCGTCGCGATCGTCGCGATGGGCTGCCGCTTCCCCGACGGGGCCGACACCCCCGAGGCACTGTGGCGGCTCCTGGCCTCGGGAACCGACGCCGTCACCCCGTTCCCGGCCGACCGCGGCTGGGACCTGGACGCGCTGTACGACCCCGACCCCGACCGGCCCGGAACCTCGTACGTCCGCGAAGGCGGCTTCCTGCACGAGGCGCCGCTGTTCGACGCCGAGTTCTTCGAGATCTCGCCCCGCGAGGCCCAGGCCATGGACCCGCAGCAACGGCTGCTGCTGGAGACCTCCTGGGAGACCGTCGAGCGCGCGGGCATCCTGCCCGCCTCCCTGCGCGGCTCGTCCACCGGCGTGTTCGTCGGCGCCATCGCCCAGGACTACCTGCCGCGCTCCCACGACTCCCAGGCCGACCTCGGCGGCCATCTGCTCACCGGCAGCACCATCAGCGTCGCCTCCGGCCGCATCGCCTACTCCTTCGGTCTGGAGGGTCCCGCCGTCACGGTCGACACGGCGTGCTCCTCCTCGCTGGTGGCGCTCCATCTCGCCGTACGGTCCCTGCGCTCCGGCGAGTGCGATCTGGCGCTCGGCGGTGGCGTGACCGTCATGTCCGGACCCGAGATGTTCGTCGACTTCGGACGGCAGCGCGCGCTCGCCTCCGACGGCCGGTGCAAGGCGTTCTCCGCCGCCGCCAACGGCTTCGGCCCCGCCGAGGGCGCCGGCATGCTGCTCCTGGAACGCCTCTCCGACGCCCGCCGCAACGGCCACCCCGTCCTCGCCGTGATCCGCGGCAGTGCGGTCAACCAGGACGGCGCGTCCAACGGCCTGACCGCCCCCAACGGCCCCGCCCAGGAACGGGTCATCCGCTCGGCCCTGGCCGACGCCGGCCTGTCCGCCGAGGACATCGACGCCATTGAGGCCCACGGCACCGGCACCCCGCTCGGCGATCCCATCGAGGCGGAGGCGCTGCTGTCCACCTACGGCGCCGCACGCCCCGAGAACCGCCCCCTGTGGCTCGGCTCCGTGAAGTCCAACATCGGTCACACCCAGGCGGCCGCCGGCGTCGCAGGCGTCATCAAACTCGTCCTGGCCATGCGCCACGGCCTGCTGCCCCGCACCCTGCACGCCGACGAGCCGTCCCTGCACATCGACTGGACCGCCGCCGACCTCCGCCTGCTCACCCATGAGCAGCCCTGGCCCCGCCCCGGCGACCGGCCCCGCCGGGCGGCCGTCTCCTCCTTCGGCATCAGCGGCACCAACGCCCACCTGATCGTCGAGGAGGCGCCCACGCCGGAACCGCTCGACCCGCACAGCGAGACGGACCAGGCACCCGTCATCACCGCTCCCACGGCCGGCCCCGACCGGCCGACCGGTGCACACCCCCTGCCCTGGGTGCTGTCCGCGCGCAGCCGCGCCGCACTGCACGCACAGGCCGCACGCCTGCTCGCGCACCTCGACGACGAGCCCCACCCGCACCCGGCCGGCATCGGCCGCGCCCTCGTCACGACCCGCTCCACCTTCGAACACCGGGCCGTGATCACCGGCCGCACCCTCGCCGACCTGCGCGGCGGCCTCACCGCCCTCGCCACCGACGAGTCCCACCCGCACACCGTCACGGGAAGCGCCCGGCCCGGCGGCCGACTGGCCGTCCTGTTCACCGGCCAGGGTTCGCAACGCCTCGGCATGGGGCGGGAGTTGTACGAGACGTATCCGGTCTTCGCCGAGGCCTTCGATGCCGTGGACGCGGAACTGCCCTTCGGGCTGCGGGAGGTGGTGTTCGGTGAGGATGCCGACCGGCTGAACCGGACGGAGTTCGCCCAACCGGCCTTGTTCGCGCTGGAAGTGGCCCTGTTCCGGCTGCTGGAGTCGTGGGGCGTACGCCCGGACGTGGTGGTCGGGCATTCGATCGGTGAGATCGCGGCGGCCTACGTGGCGGGGGTGTGGTCGTTGTCGGATGCGTGCCGTCTGGTGGTGGCGCGGGGCCGGCTGATGCAGGCCCTGCCGTCGGGCGGGGCGATGGTGGCGCTCCAGGCCACCGAGGACGAGGTCCTGCCCCTCCTCGGTGACGAGGTGGGTATCGCGGCGGTCAACGGACCCCAAGCTGTGGTGATCTCGGGTTCGGCGGAGGCGGTCGAGGAGATCGCGGACGGTTTCCGCGCCCAGGAACGCAAGGTCACGGCATTGCGGGTCAGCCACGCCTTCCACTCCCCGCTGATGGACCCGATGCTCGACGACTTCCGGGCCGTGGCCGAGTCCCTCACCTACAGCGCCCCGCGCATCGCCGTCGTCTCCAATGTCACCGGCCACCCGGCCGCCCCGGACGAACTCACCTCCCCCGACTACTGGGTGCGGCACGTCCGCCGGCCGGTCCGCTTCGCCGACGGTGTACGCGCCCTGGCGGAACGCAAGGTCGGCCGGCTGCTGGAACTGGGCCCCGACGGCCAGCTGACCGCCCTCGCCCAGAACTGCCTGGACGGCGTTTCCCCCGTCTTCGCGACCGCCCTGCGCAAGGACCGGCCCGAGCCGGAGAGCTTCCTCGCCGCCCTCGCCCAGCTCCATGTCAGCGGTCTTCCGGTCCGCTGGGAGACGGCGTACCCCCACGACGAGCGGACAGGCCCGGCGCACGAGCAGGTCCCCCTGCCGACCTACGCGTTCCAGCGGCGTCGCTTCTGGTCCCGGGACGCGGGCTCGACGCACGGGGATCTGGGTGCGGTGGGGTTGGGTGCGGCGGGGCATCCGTTGTTGGGTGCCGCGGTGGAGTTGGCCGGTGGGGACGGTCTGTTGTTGACGGGCCGGTTGTCGTTGGTGGCGCAGGAGTGGTTGCGTGATCATGTGGTGGCGGGTGTGGTGGTGTTTCCGGGGACGGGCTTCCTGGAGTTGGCGTTGCGGGCCGGTGAGCAGGCTGGTTGTGACGGGGTGGAGGATCTGACGATCGCGGCGCCGTTGGTGGTGCCTGAGCGGGGTGGGGTCCGGGTTCAGGTGCGGGTGGGTGCGGCGGACGATGCCGGCCGGCGCACACTGGAGATCCACTCCCGTGCCGACGACGCCCTCGACTCCGATCCGTGGACCCTCCATGTGACCGGGGCGCTGACCGACGCGTCAGACTCCCCGTCCGCCGAAGGTTTCGATTTCGGTGTGTGGCCGCCGCGGGGTGCGGTGGCGGAGTCGGTCGAGGGGGTGTACGAGCGGTTCGCCGGGCTGGGGTTGTCGTACGGTCCGGTGTTCCGGGGGCTGCGTGGGGTGTGGCGGCGCGGGGAGGAGGTTTTCGCCGAGGTCGCGCTGCCGGAGGAGCAGGAGTCGGTTGCGGAGCGGTTCGGGGCGCATCCGGCGTTGGTGGATGCGGCGTTGCATGCGGTGATGTTCACGTCGGTGTTCGGGGACGGGCGGGCGCGGTTGCCGTTCTCGTGGTCCGGGGTGTCGTGGTGGGCGTCGGGTGCGCGTGCGTTGCGGGTGCGGATGGTGGTGCTGGGGTCGGACGCGGTGGCGTTGGAGCTGGCGGATCCGGCGGGCGGGTTGGTGGCCTCGGTGGAGTCGCTGGTGTTGCGGGAGCCGTCCGGCGACCTGCTGACGGCGGACAGCGGCCACGTCGACCACCTCTTCCAGACCGACTGGGTGAAGATCCCCGCGAGCCCGGCCCCCGTTCCGGCGGCTGCCCGTACCGCTCTGCCGGGACCCGACGAGACCGTGCCCGCCGATGTGCTCGTCCGGGTCGAGCGCCCGGCCGACGACACCGCCGAGTCCGTCCACGCGACGACCGGGCGGGTACTCGGCCTCCTCACCGAGTGGCTGGCGGAGGAGCGGTTCGAGGGTGGCCGTCTGGTGGTCGTCACCGAGGGGGCGGTGGCGTGGGACGGCGGGACGGCGGATCCGGTGCTGGCGGCGGTGTGTGGTCTGGTGCGGTCGGCCCGGGCGGAGAATCCGGGGCGGTTCGTGCTGGTCGACGTGGACGGAACGGACGAGTCGTGGGCCGTGGTGGGTGGTGCGCTGGCCTCCGGTGAGTCCGAGTTCGCGGTACGCGCGGGGGGTGTCTTCGTTCCGCGTCTGGCGCGTGCGGTGTCGGGTTCGGCTCTGACCGTGCCCGAGGGGCAGCCGGAATGGCGGCTGGACGTCGTGGAGAAGGGCACGCTGGAGGGCCTGGCGTTGCGTGCCGTTCCTTCGGAGGATCTTGCGGCACAGCACATTCGTGTCGCGGTGCGTGCGGCGGGCGTCAATTTCCGTGACGTGCTGAACGCGCTCGGCATGTATCCGGGGGATGCGGGGGATTTCGGTCTGGAGGGCGCCGGTGTGGTGACCGAGGTCGGCCCGGGTGTGTCGGGGCTGGCCGTGGGGGACCGGGTGATGGGTCTGTTCTCCGGCTCGTTCGGGCCGGTGGCGGTGGCGGACGCGCGGAAGGTGGCCCGGATTCCGGAGGGCTGGTCGTTCGCGCAGGCGGCGTCGGCGCCGGTGGTGTTCCTGACGGCGTACTACGCGCTGACCGAGCTGGGCGCTGTGAAGCCGGGGGAGTCGGTGCTGGTGCATGCCGCGGCCGGTGGTGTGGGTATGGCCGCGGTGCAGTTGGCGCGGCACCTGGGTGCGGAGGTGTTCGGCACGGCGAGTGCCGGCAAGTGGGACGCCCTGCGGACTCTCGGCCTGGACGAGGTGCACATCGCCTCCTCGCGGGACACGGACTTCGAGGCGGCGTTCCTCGCGGCGACCGGTGGCCGGGGCATGGACGTCGTACTGGACTCGCTGGCCGGTGAGTTCGTGGACGCGTCGCTGCGTCTGCTGCCGCGTGGGGGCCGGTTCCTGGAGATGGGCAAGACCGATGTCCGGGACCCGGACGCGGTGGCTGCCGAGCACGCGGGGGTGGTCTATCAGGCGTTCGATCTGATGGATGTGGAGCCGGAGCGGATCGGCCGGATGCTGGCCGAGCTGGTGGTGCTGTTCGAGGCGGGGGTGCTCGAGCCGCTGCCGGTCACGTGCTGGGATGTGCGGCGTGCTCCGGAGGCGTTCCGGTACCTGTCGCAGGCGCGGCATGTGGGCAAGGTGGTCCTCACGGTCCCGGCGCCGCTGGACCCGGAGGGGACCGTCCTGGTGACCGGCGGTACGGGTGGCCTGGGCACCTTGGTGGCGCGCCGTCTGGTGACCGGGCACGGCGTGCGGCATCTGCTGCTGGCCAGCCGGCGTGGCCTCGAAGCGCCAGGCGCACCCGAACTCGTGGCTGAGCTACAAGACTTGGGTGCCGAGGTCAAGGTCGCAGCGCTGGACGTGGCCGACCGTGACCAGCTCGCCGCCGCCCTCGCAGGTGTCCCCGCCGCGCATCCGCTGACCGCGGTGATCCACACGGCTGGCATCCTGGACGACGGGGTGGTGTCGTCCCTCACCGGGGAGCGGCTCGCGAGGGTGCTGCGGCCGAAGGTGGACGCGGTGGCGCACTTGGACGAGCTGACCCGTGACGCCGACCTGTCCGCGTTCGTGGTCTTCTCCTCGGTGGCCGGTACGTTCGGCGGAGCGGGCCAGGCGAACTACGCCGCCGCCAACGCCTTCCTGGACGCCTTCGCCACCACCCGCCGCTCCGCCGGCCTGCCCGTTGTGTCCCTGGCGTGGGGCCCGTGGGCAACGGGCGCGGGCATGACCGCCGAGCTGACCGAGGCGGACCTGGGCCGCATGGCCCGCGAGGGCATGCAGCCCCTCGACCCCGAGCAGGGCCTCGGGCTGTTCGATGCCGCCCTGGAGATCGGCCCGGCACTCGAACGAGCGGCGGTGCTGCCGATCAGCCTCGACCTCGCAGCGCTCAGCAGGCGTGGCCGGCTCCCCGATCTGCTGCGCTCTCTCGTGCGCGCGCCCGGGCGCCGCGCCGCGGAGGCACGGGCGGCCGTCGGAGGGGCGGCTGACCTCGGCCGACGTGTCAGAGGACTTCCCGAGGCCGAGCGCGAAAAATTCCTGCTGGACCTCGTGTGCGGACAGGCCGCCTCCGTCCTGGGCCACGCGTCCGCCGCCGACCTGGAGGCTGATCAGGCGTTCAAGGCCCTCGGTTTCGACTCGTTGACCTCGGTGGAGCTCCGCAACCGCGTGAGCGCCGCCACCGGCATGAGGCTCCCCGCCACCCTGGTCTTCGACTACCCGACCCCGGCAGCCCTGGCCCGCTACCTCCTGTCCGAGTTGTCGGACGGAGACGAGACCGCCGACACGGCGTCCATCCTGCCCGTGCCGACGAGTGTGACCGACGATCCGGTGGTGATCGTCGGCATGGCGTGCAGGTTCCCCGGCGGGGTCGGCTCGCCCGAGGACCTGTGGCGACTGGTGAGCGAGGGCGGCGACGCGATCGGAGGGTTCCCGACGGATCGCGGGTGGGATCTCGACGGCCTCTACGACCCCGAGCCGGGCCTGGTCGGTCGTACCTACGTCCGCGAAGGCGGATTCCTCTACGACGCCGCCCTGTTCGATTCCACGCTCTTCGGTATCTCGCCGCGTGAGGCGTTGGCGATGGATCCGCAGCAGCGGTTGCTGCTGGAGACGTCGTGGGAGGTGCTGGAGCGGGCGGGGATCGACCCGGCGGCGCTGCGTGGCAGCCGTACCGGTGTCTTCGCCGGCGCGATCACCCAGGACTACGGCTCCTGCATGCGCGCCGGGGAGCACGACTCCGATGGCTATCTGCTGACCGGTTCGACGGGGAGTGTCGCCTCGGGGCGTATCGCGTACACCTTCGGTTTCGAGGGTCCCGCGGTGACGGTCGATACGGCGTGTTCGTCGTCGCTGGTGGCGTTGCATCTGGCGGCGCAGGCGCTGCGCTCCGGCGAGTGTGACCTGGCGCTGGCCGGTGGTGTGACGGTGATGGCGGGGCCGGAGATGTTCGTGGAGTTCTCGCGGCAGCGGGGGCTTGCGGTGGACGGCCGGTGCAAGGCGTTCTCGGAGGGCGCGGACGGTACGGCGTGGTCGGAGGGTGTGGGGCTGCTGCTGGTGGAGCGGTTGTCGGACGCGCGGCGCAACGGGCATCGCGTGCTGGCGGTGGTGGCGGGGTCGGCCGTCAACCAGGACGGCGCCTCCAACGGCCTGACCGCGCCCAACGGTCCCTCGCAGCAACGGGTGATCCGGCAGGCCCTGGCCGGTGCCGGTCTGCGCCCCGCCGATGTGGATGCGGTGGAGGCGCACGGTACGGGCACACCGCTCGGCGACCCGATCGAGGCCCAGGCACTCCTGGCCACCTACGGCCAGGACCGCGAACAGCCGCTCCTGCTGGGCTCGTTGAAGTCGAACATCGGTCACACGCAGGCGGCGGCCGGTGTCGGCGGGGTCATCAAGATGGTGATGGCGATGCGGCACGGAGTACTCCCGCGCACCCTGCACGTGGACGAGCCCTCCTCCCACGTCGACTGGACGGCCGGGGAGATCACCCTGCTGACCGACAACACCGAGTGGCCCCAGCCGGCCGACCGGCCCCGCCGTGCCGGTGTCTCGTCCTTCGGCATCAGCGGCACCAACGCCCACGTCATCCTCGAACAGGCTCCTCCCACGGAGGCCGTCGCAACGGACGAGGCGCACGCGATCCCGCGTGTCCTGCCGTGGGTGCTGTCCGCGGCCGGCGGTGGACTGCCGGCCCAGGCCGAGAGGCTGGCGGCCTTCGTCGAGGCACAGCCCGACCTCTCGCTCCCTCACGCCGCCCTCGCGCTGGCCACCACACGGACCGCCTTGGAGCACCGCGCAGTCGTACTGGCCGCCGACCGGGACGACTTGCTGAGGGGGCTGCGTGCGCTGGTAGAAGGTGCCGATGCCCCAGGGCTGATCCGGGGTGCGCAGACGCGGGCAGGAAAGACGGCTCTGCTCTTCGCGGGCCAGGGTTCCCAGCGCCTCGCAATGGGGCGGGAGTTGTACGACACGTATCCGGTCTTCGCCGAGGCCTTCGACGCCGTGGACGCGGAACTCCCCTTCGATCTGCGGAAGGTGGTGTTCGGCGAGGACGCCGAGCGCCTGAACCGGACGGAGTGCACGCAGCCCGCCCTGTTCGCGCTGGAAGTGGCGCTGTTCCGGCTGCTGGAGTCGTGGGGTGTGCGTCCGGACGTGGTGGTCGGTCATTCGATCGGTGAGATCGCGGCCGCGCACGTGGCCGGGGTGTGGTCGTTGGCGGACGCGTGTCGTCTGGTGGTGGCGCGGGGCCGGCTGATGCAGGCCCTGCCGGCCGGGGGTGCGATGGTGGCGCTCCAGGCCACCGAGGACGAGATCCTGCCCCTGCTCGGTGACGAGGTGGGTATCGCGGCGGTCAACGGAGCCCAAGCTGTGGTGATCTCGGGTGCGGCGGAGGCCGTCGAGGCGATCGCCGCCCACTTCCGCGACCGGGACCGCAAGGTCACGCCGCTGCGGGTCAGCCACGCCTTCCACTCCCCGCTGATGGAGCCGATGCTGGCCGACTTCCGCAAGGTCGCGGAGAGTCTGTCGTACGAGCGGCCGCGGCTGCCGCTCGTCTCCACGGTGACCGGCGAGGCGGCCACGGCCGATGAGCTGATGTCGGCGGACTACTGGGTCAGTCATGTGCGTCGGCCGGTGCGTTTCGCCGACGCCGTGCGGACGCTCGCCGGGCAGGGTGTCGGCCGCTGTGTCGAACTCGGTCCGGACGGCACCCTCACCGCCCTGGCCCAGGCGTCCCTCGACGACACCGGGGCCGCGGTCCTCGTACCGGTGCTGCGCAAGGACAGGCCCGAGGCCACCACGCTCCTCGCCGCCCTCGCCACCCTGTTCACCGCGGGCGCCGACGTGGACTGGAGCGCCGCCCTGCCCGCCGGCGGTGCAGGCGCCGTGGAGCTGCCGACGTACGCCTTCCAGCGGAAGCGGTTCTGGCCGCAGGCGTCGCACAGCCGTCCCGGCGACCTGGCCGCCGCCGGGCTCGACGCGGCGGGGCACCCGCTGCTCGGCGCCGCCGTCGAACTCGCGGACGGGGGAGTGGTGTTGACCGGGCGCCTGGCGCTGAACTCCCATCCGTGGCTGCGGGACCACGACGTCCTGGGCGCGGTGGTCTTCCCGGGGACGGGCTGGGCCGAGCTGGCGTTGCGCGCCGGCGACCAGGTGGGCTGCACCCGGGTCGAAGAGCTGACGATCGCGGTCCCGCTGCTGGTGCCGGAGCAGGGCATGGTCCGCCTGCGGGTCACCGTCGGCGAGTCCGACGACTCGGGACGCCGCACGGTGGAGGTGCACTCACGCCCCGAGGACGCCTCGGACGACACACCGTGGGTGCTGCACGCCGGAGGTCTGCTGGCTCCGGAGACGGCGGCACGCTCCGACGCCGGGTGCGACTTCACCGTATGGCCCCCGCAGGGTGCCGAGCCCCGCCCCGTGGCCGACGTGTACGACCGGTTCGCCGCTGCCGGGCTCGCGTACGGGCCGGTGTTCCAGGGGCTGCGCACCGTATGGCGGCGGGGCGACGAGGTGTTCGCCGAGGTCGTCCTGCCGGAGGAGCACGAGGCGCTCGCGGGCCGCTTCGGCGTGCATCCCGCGCTGCTCGACTCGGCCCTGCACGCCGTCCTCCTCGGTCCCCTCGGTGACGCGGGCGCCGGACGTCTGCCGTTCTGCTGGCGCGGGCTGTCTCTGCACGCGTCCGGGGCCCGCGCCCTGCGGGTGCGGGTGGTTCCGGCGGGCCCCGACGCGGTGTCCCTGCACGTGGCCGACCCGTCGGGCGGCGCGGTCGCCACCGTCGAGTCGCTGGTGCTGCGCGAGGTGCCCGCCGAGGGGGTGGCCGGTGCTTCCTCTGCGGGCGCGGGCGCCGCCACCGGGACGTACGTGATCGACTGGACGCCGTTGCCGTCGGCATCCCCGTCCCCGGCGCCGGCCCCCGCGGCGACGGCACCGCCCGCCGACGGCCGTACGGTCCTGCTGACGGACCACGCGGGCCCGGACGACCACCCCACGGCCGTAGACCCGGCCGTCCCCGCCCGCACCTGGTCGGAGCTGACCCGGGCCGTGCACGACGGCGACCCCGTCCCCGAGGCCGTGCTGCTGCCCTGGAGCAGCCCCGCCGACGCCTCGCTGTGCGGCTCCTCCGCCGCGGCCCACGCCGTCACCGCCGCCGCGCTCACCTTCGTACAGGACTGGCTGGCGGCCGACGAGCTCGCACAGGCCCGGCTCGTCGTCGTCACCCGCGGTGCGGTGGCAGTGCGGCCGGACGAGGAGTCGGATCCGGCGCTGGCCGCTCTGTGGGGTCTGATGCGCTCGGCCCGCACGGAGAACCCCGGCCGTTTCGCACTGGCCGACCTGGACGGCACGCCGGAATCATGGAACACACTGGTCACGCTTCTCACCGGACCGGAACTCCCCGCCGCCGAGGCCGAACTGGTCGTCCGAGGGGACGAGGTACGCGTTCCGCGGCTGGCCTCCGCGACCTTGCCCCCCGCTCCCTCCGCCACCACCGGCGCCGGCAGCGAGAGCGACACGGTGCGTCTCGCGGACGGCACCGTCCTCGTCACCGGCGGCACCGGCGGGCTGGGCGCCCTGGTCGCGCGTCACCTGGTCACCGAGCACGGTGTACGTCACCTGCTGCTGGCGGGCCGGCGCGGACCCGGGGCGCCGGGCGCGGCCGAACTCACCGCCGCCCTCACCGACCTGGGCGCCCACGTCACCGTCGCGGCCTGCGACGTGGCCGACCGGCAGGCCCTCGAGAGCCTGCTGGCGTCCGTCCCGGCCGACCGCCCGCTGAGCGGAGTGATCCACACCGCCGGTGTCGTCGACGACGGCGTACTGGCGTCGCTGACCGAGGAACGACTGCTCACGGTGCTGCGGCCCAAGGCGGACGCGGCCGCACACCTCGACGCGCTCACCCGCGACCTGGACCTGGCCGCGTTCGTGCTGTTCTCCTCGGTGTCGGCCACCTTCGGCGGCGCCGGACAGGCCAACTACGCGGCGGCCAACGCGTACTTGGACGCCATCGCCCGGTGCCGCCGCAACCTCGGCCTGCCCGCGGTCTCGCTCGCCTGGGGCCCCTGGGCACCCGGCGCGGGCATGACCGCCGGGCTGACCGAAGCGGACCTCAGGCGCATGGCGCGCGGCGGCGTACGACCGCTCGCCGTCGAGCAGGGTCTCGCGGTGCTCGACGCCGTGCTCCGGGACCGCGAGCCCGCCTTCCTCCTCCCCGTCAACCTCGACCTCCGGGTGCTGCGCGAACTCCCCGACCCGCCCGCGCTGTTGCGGGGGCTGGTGCGCGGCCCGGCCCGGCGCGCCGCGGACATCGGTGCTCACGCCACCGGCGGCGACCCGCTGCGTGGCTGGCTGCTGGCCCTGGCCCCCGCCGAACGCGAACCGTACCTGCTGGAACTGGTCTCCGGCCTGGTGGCCCAGGTGCTCGGCCACGCCTCCGCCGCCGACGTGGAACCCGGCCAGGCGTTCAAGACACTCGGTTTCGACTCACTGACCTCGGTCGAGCTGCGCAACCGCGTCAACGCGACGACCGGGCTGCGCCTGCCCGCCACCCTGGTCTTCGACCACCCGTCGCCCCTCGCGCTCGCCCGGCACCTGCTGACCGCGCTCGCCGGCGACACCGCCGAGGCCCATGGCGCGGCGCTGCCCGCCTGGAAGGGCACGGACGACGACCCCGTGGTCATCGTGGGCATGGCCTGCCGGTTCCCCGGCGGCGTCGAGTCACCCGAGGACCTCTGGCGACTGGTCAGCGAGGGCGGGGACGCGATCGGTGACTTCCCGGCCGACCGCGGCTGGGACCTGGAGGAGCTGTACGACCCCGAGCCCGGTCGGCTCGGCAGGACCTACGTCCGCCGGGGCGGTTTCCTCTACGACGCGGCGTCCTTCGACGCCGGACTCTTCGGGATCTCGCCGCGCGAGGCGCTGGCGATGGACCCGCAGCAGCGGTTGCTGCTGGAGGTGTCCTGGGAGGTCCTGGAGCGGGCCGGCATCGACCCGACCGCGCTGCGCGGCAGCCGCACCGGGGTGTTCGCCGGCGTCATGGGCCAGGACTACAACTCCTGCCTGCGCGAGGGGGAGCACGACTCCGACGGCTACCTGCTCACCGGCAACACCAGCAGTGTCCACTCCGGCCGTATCGCCTACACCTTCGGCCTGGAGGGCCCGGCGATGACGGTCGACACCGCCTGCTCCTCCTCCCTGGTCACCCTGCATCTGGCCGCACAGTCGCTGCGGGCCGGCGAATGCGACCTCGCCCTCACGGGCGGTGTCATGGTGATGTCCACCCCGGACACCTTCGTCGACTTCAGCCAGCAGCGCGGTCTGGCCTCCGACGGCCGCTGCAAGTCCTTCGGGGCCGGAGCCGACGGTACGGCCTGGTCCGAGGGCATCGGCATGCTGGCGCTGGAGCGCCTGTCGGACGCGCGGCGCAACGGTCACCGCGTGCTGGCGGTGGTGGCGGGTTCGGCCGTCAACCAGGACGGCGCCTCCAACGGCCTGACCGCACCCAACGGTCCCTCGCAGGAGCGCGTGATCCGGCAGGCGCTGGCGGGAGCCGGTCTGCGGCCGTCCGATGTGGACGCGGTCGAGGCGCACGGTACGGGCACACCGCTCGGCGACCCGATCGAGGCCCAGGCACTGCTGGCCACCTACGGCCAGGACCGCGAACAGACCCTGTGGATGGGCTCGTTGAAGTCCAACATCGGTCACACGCAGGCCGCGGCCGGTGTCGGCGGCGTCATCAAGATGGTGATGGCGATGCGGCACGGTGTTCTGCCCCGCACCCTGCACGCCGAGGAGCCGTCGCCCTTCGTCGACTGGTCGGCCGGCGACATCACCCTGCTCACGGAGAACAGGCAGTGGCCGGCGCCGCAGAACCGTCCCCGGCGCGCAGGCGTGTCGTCCTTCGGCATCAGTGGCACCAACGCCCACGTCATCATCGAGCAGTCACCCGACACCGCCGCCACGTCCCCCGACCCGGACACCCCCGAACCGGCCGCGGCCCCGGATGAGTTGCCCCTCACACCGATCGCGCTGTCCGCCGCTTCCGAGGGCGCCCTGCGCGGCCAGGCCGAACGGCTGTGGGCTCACCTCGACGCCGACCCCGGACTGCGCCTGAGCGACCTGGGCCTCTCGTCGTCCCTGCGGCCCTGGCTGGAGCACCGTGCCGTCGTCCTGGGCGCCGACCGCGCCGAAGTGCTGCGTGGACTGCGCGCACTGGCGATCGGCGAGCAGGACACCGCCGTCCTCACCGGCACGCCCGGCCGCTCGGGCCGACGGCTCGCCTTCCTGTTCGCGGGGCAGGGCTCGCAACGCCTGCGGATGGGCCGGGAGTTGTACGACATCTATCCCGTCTTCGCCGAGGCCTTCGACGCCGTGGACGCGGAACTCCCCTTCGATCTGCGGGAGGTGGTGTTCGGTGAGGATGCCGACCGGCTGAACCGGACGGAGTTCGCCCAACCGGCCCTGTTCGCGCTGGAAGTGGCGCTGTTCCGGCTGCTGGAGTCGTGGGGTGTGCGTCCGGACGTGGTGGTCGGTCATTCGATCGGTGAGATCGCGGCCGCGCACGTGGCCGGGGTGTGGTCGCTGCCGGACGCGTGTCGTCTGGTGGTGGTGCGGGGCAGGCTGATGCAGGCCCTGCCGGCCGGGGGTGCGATGGTGGCGCTCCAGGCCACCGAGGACGAGGTGCTGCCCCTCCTCGGTGACGAGGTGGGTATCGCGGCGGTCAACGGACCCCAAGCTGTGGTGATCTCGGGTTCGGCGGAAGCGGTCGAGGAGATCGCGGACGGCATCCGTGCTCAGGGCCGCAAGGTCACAGCCCTGCGGGTCAGTCACGCGTTCCATTCCCCGTTGATGGATCCGGTGCTGGAGGACTTCCGGGCGGTGGCCGGGACTCTGTCGTACGGGCAGCCGCGGATACCGGTCGTCTCGACCGTCACCGGGGCGGCCGCGTCGGCTGAGGAGTTGGCCTCGCCGGAGTACTGGGTGGAGCATGTGCGTCGGCCGGTGCGGTTCGCCGATGCGGTGCGGTGTCTGGACGGGCAGGGTGTGTCGCGGTTCGTGGAGGTGGGTGCGGACGGCACGCTGACCGCGCTGGCGCAGGGAAGTCTCGAAGGTGACGCGGACGGCCGTCTGCTGACCCCGACCCTGCGCAAGGACCGCTCCGAGACCCACTCGATCCTCTCCGCGGTCGCGGGCCTGCGGCTGTATGGCGGCCAGGTGGACTGGCGCGCCGTCTTCGCTCCGGCCGGGGCGACCGTGGTGGACCTGCCGACCTACGCCTTCGAGCGCGAGCGGTTCTGGCCCGAGGGCGCGCGTCCGGGCGGCCGGTCCGCGGCGGGCTCCGCCGACCGCGCGGACGCCGGGTTCTGGACCGCGGTCGAGCGGGGCGACGGCCGTACGCTGGCCGACTCGCTCGGCGTGGCACAGGACGCCCTCGACGGGCTGCTGCCCGCGCTGTCGTCGTGGTGGCGCGGACAGCAGGAGCAGTCCAGGGTCGACGACTGGCTCTACGGCATCACCTGGAAGCCGCTCGGCGCGGTGTCCGGCGCCGCGCTGCCGGGCCGCTGGCTGGCCGTGCTGCCCGCCGGGTCGCGGGAAGACGCCTGGAGCGGCGCCGTCCTGGAAGGCCTCGCGGCCTACGGGGCCGAGGCGGTGCCGGTGGAGCACGAGCCCGGCGCCGACCGGGCCGCGCTCGCCGCGCTGCTGGCCGCGGCGGCGGGGGAGGAGCCGGTCGCCGGTGTCCTGTCCTTCCTGGCCCTGTCCGAGCCGCACGGCGGGCGCACCGCGGGTGAGGGAGCGGACGCCGGGCGCTCCGACGCCGGTGACGGTGTTCCGGCCGGCCCCGCCGCCACCGCCGTACTCCTGCAGGCGTTGGGTGATGCCCGCCTCGCGGCTCCGCTGTGGGCGCTGACCAGGGGAGCGGTCTCGGTGAACCGGTCCGACGGGGCGCCCGACCCGGCGCAGGGCGCGGTATGGGGGCTGGGCCGGGTCGCGGCGCTGGAGCACCCCGAGGGCTGGGGCGGTCTGGTCGACCTGCCCCGGGCCGTGGACCGGCGAACGGCCGGCCGTCTCGTCGGCGTCCTCACGGGCCGTTCGGGAGAGGACCAGGTGGCGATCCGGGCGACCGGTGTCTTCGGGCGGCGGCTCGCCCGGACGGCCCCCGGCGACCTCGGCGCGGGATGGCGTCCCTCGGGCACCGTGCTGATCACCGGCGGGACGGGCGCTCTGGGCGCCCGGGTGGCCCGCTGGGCCGCCGCGCAGGGCGCCGACCACCTCGTCCTGATCAGCCGGCGCGGCCTCGACGCGCCCGGTGCGCCGGATCTGCGCGACGAACTCGCCGCCTCGGGCGTACGGGTGACCGTGGCCGCCTGTGACGCGGCGGACCGGGACGCTCTCGCGGCGCTGCTGGCCGAACATCCCGTGGACGCGGTGGTGCACACGGCGGGCGTCCTCGACGACGGGCTCGTGGAGGCGCTCACCCCGGAGCGCTTCGCGGCCGTCCTGCGTGCCAAGGCCGTCGCCGCGCACCACCTCGACGTGCTGACGAGGGACCGGGAACTGTCGGCGTTCGTGCTGTTCTCCTCCTTCGCGGGTTCGGTCGGCTCGCCGGGCCAGGGCAACTACGCCGCCGCCAACGCCTTCCTGGACACCCTCGCCGAGCAGCGCAGGGCGGCCGGGCTTCCGGCCATGTCCGTGGCCTGGGGGCCGTGGGCGCAGGACGGCATGGCGGCCGACGGCGGTGTCGAGGAGTATCTGCGCCGCCGTGGCCTGACCGGTCTCGACGCCGAGCCGGCCCTGCTGGCGATGGAGCGGCTGGTGGGCGCCGGCGATCCGGTCGCCGTCGTGGCACGGGTCGACTGGACGCGGTTCGCCCCGGCGTTCACCGCCGGGCGGACCACCGCCCTGCTGGGGGAGATCCCGCAGGCCGAGGTCGCGCTGCGGGACGCCGCGTCCGGGGCGGACGCCGACGCGCTGCGGCAGCGGCTGGCCGGACTGGGCGCCGACGAACGTTCCGCGGCGCTGGTCCAGTTGGTGCGGGAGCAGGCGGCCGTGGTCCTGGGCCACGCCAGGTCCGACGCGGTGGATCCGGTCCGCGCGTTCCGCGAGGCCGGGTTCGACTCGCTGACGGCTGTGGAACTGCGCAACCGGCTCGGCTCGGCCACCGGGCTCCGGCTGCCGGCGACCCTGGTGTTCGACTATCCGGCACCGGTGGACATCGCACGCCATCTGGGCGCCGAACTGGTCGGCTCCGACGACGGCCTGACCGCGAAGTCCGGGGTCGTCGCCGAGATCGACCGGCTTGCGGAGGTCCTCGCGGCCGAGGCCGGAGCCGGCGGCGAGACCCACCCGGAGATCACGGCGAAGCTGCGCGGACTGCTGGCGATGTGGACCGGCGCCGACGCCGCCGACGAGACGGACGACGCGATCGCGGAACTGGACGGGGCTACGGACGACGAGATGTTCGACCTGATCGACAAGGAATTCGGGATCTGACCACCCGGCTCGGGCGACGGGACCGTTCACGGCGTTTTCGCGAGGAAGTGGAGCACGATGGCGAGCAATGAAGAGAAGCTGCGGGACTACCTGAAAAGGGTGACGGCGGACCTCCGCCAGACCCGCAAGCGTCTTCATGACGTCGAGACGAGCCGCCAGGAGCCCGTCGCGATCGTCGGTCTCGGCTGCCGCTTTCCCGGCGGTGCGGACACGCCCGAGGAGTTCTGGCGGCTGCTCACCGAGGGCCGCGACACCGTCGCCGACTTCCCCGCCGACCGCGGCTGGGACCTCGACGGTGTCCTCGACGCGGCGGGCGGCGTCGGCACCACGTACGCCCGCCAGGGAGCGTTCCTCTACGACGCACCGCTGTTCGACTCCACGTTCTTCGACATATCGCCCCGCGAGGCCACGACCATGGACCCCCAGCAGCGGCTGCTGCTGGAGACCTCCTGGGAGGCACTGGAACGTGCGGGCATCGACCCGGGCGCGCTGCGCGGCAGCCGTACCGGCGTGTTCACCGGTACCAACGGCCAGGACTACCTCGCGCTCATGCTCGACCGGCCCGAGGAGTCCGACGGCCATCTGACGACCGGCATCACCGCGTCGGTGCTGTCGGGGCGGGTGTCGTACGTGCTGGGGCTGGAAGGTCCCGCGGTGACGGTGGACACGGCGTGTTCGTCGTCCCTGGTCGCTCT
>NZ_JBIAZE010000026.1:0-97756 GCF_042898825.1 Streptomyces sp. NPDC000345 | reverse complement strand
CACCCCCCTGGGTGTGGGGCTCCTCTTCCTGCGCAACGGCCTGCTGCTCACCGCCGCCCTCAGCGCGGCCGTGGGCCGGTGGCGCTCGACGGTGCCGAAGTCCACCCCCGCGCCCCCCCCCCCGGGCCCCCCCCCCCCCCGCGGGGCCCCCCCCCCCCCAAACCGCCCCCCCCCCCGGGTTTTTGTTTTTTTCCGGCGCTCTGTTTTTTGGTTTCCAAAAACCAACCCCCCCCGGGGCCGGCTTTTTTTACTTGGGGGGGGGGGGCGTGTTTTGTTTGCCCCCCCCCCCCCCACTTCATGTCCCGGTGACGGACGCGACCGTCACTGGTCCCTGTACATCTCCGCGACGAGGAACGCCAGGTCGAGGGACTGGCTGCGGTTCAGCCGCGGGTCGCAGGCCGTCTCGTAGCGCTGGTGGAGATCGTCGACGAAGATCTCGTCGCCGCCGCCGACGCACTCGGTGACGTCGTCACCGGTGAGCTCGACGTGGATGCCGCCCGGGTGGGTGCCGAGGGCCTTGTGGACCTCGAAGAAGCCCTTGACCTCGTCGAGCACGTCGTCGAAGCGGCGGGTCTTGTGACCCGAGGCCGCCTCGAAGGTGTTGCCGTGCATCGGGTCGGTCACCCAGGCCACGACCGCGCCGGAGGCGGTGACCTTCTCGACCAGCTCGGGCAGCTTGTCGCGGACCTTGTCGGCGCCCATGCGGACGATGAAGGTCAGCCGGCCGGGCTCGCGGTCGGGGTCGAGGCGCTCGATGTACTGCAGCGCGTCCTCGGCCGTGGTGGCCGGGCCGAGCTTGATCCCGATCGGGTTGCGGATCTTCGAGGCGAACTCGATGTGCGCGTGGTCCAGCTGGCGGGTGCGCTCGCCGATCCACACCATGTGCGCGGAGACGTCGTACAGCTGCCCGGTGCGGGAGTCGACGCGGGTGAGCGCCGACTCGTAGTCCAGCAGCAGCGCCTCGTGCGAGGAGTAGAACTCGACGGTCTTGAACTCCTCCGGGTCGGTCCCGCAGGCCCGCATGAAGTTCAGCGCGTTGTCGATCTCCCGGGCGAGCTGCTCGTAGCGCTGGCCGGAGGGGGACGACTTCACGAAGTCCTGGTTCCAGGCGTGGACCTGGCGCAGGTCGGCGTAGCCGCCGGTGGTGAAGGCACGCACCAGGTTCAGCGTGGACGCCGAGGCGTGGTACATGCGCTTCAGGCGCTCGGGGTCCGGGACCCGGGCGGCCTCGGTGAAGTCGAAACCGTTGACGGAGTCGCCGCGGTAGGTCGGCAGGGTGACGCCGTCGCGGGTCTCGGTCGGCTTGGAACGCGGCTTGGAGTACTGGCCGGCGATCCGGCCGACCTTCACGACCGGCACCGAGGCGGCGTACGTCAGCACGGCGCCCATCTGGAGCAGCGTCTTGAGCTTGTTGCGGATGTGGTCGGCGGACACCGCGTCGAAGGCCTCGGCGCAGTCGCCGCCCTGGAGGAGGAACGCCTCTCCCTTGGCGACGGCCGCCATCCGGGCGCGCAGCTGGTCGCACTCGCCCGCGAAGACGAGCGGCGGATACGACTCCAGCTCCGCAACGACTGCGCGCAGAGCCTCGGGGTCGGGGTACTCGGGCTGCTGCGCCGCGGGCAGGTCTCGCCAGGTGTTGCCAGCGCCGGGGCTGGTCTTAGCGTTCACGGTCACGCCCTCAACATTACGGGGTCGTGTCGCGTCGTTTTCTCCCGGCTCGACAGGTGAGACGGTGTCCCGCTCACCTGTGGACGCGACCCGCCGCCCATGGGGTAGGGTGCGGCGCATGTTCGCGCTTTCGACCCAGAACTGGTGGTGGACCGCTCATCCGGCGGCCCACTGACTGCGCGTACGCAAGACTTCGCGAAGGCCGCCCGAGGGGCGGCCTTCGGTGTTTCCGGGGTCGTTCCTCTCCACCTCCCAGCGAGAGAGACCCCGACCGATGAACCTTCAGGACCTGCCGCACGACACCCGCCCCTTCGCCCTCCTGCGCCGCCGCACGCCCGGCCACGACGAGCACACGGTCGAGCTGCTGATCGGTCCGGTCGCCACGTACGACCGTCTCGCCGACCTCCCCGACGAGGGTCTGGCCCTCGTGCCGTTCCGCCAGATCCGCGAGCGCGGCTTCGACGTCCGGGACGACGGCACGCCGCTGTCCGTCCTCGTCCCCGAGGAGCGCCACGCCGTCCCGCTCGCCGAGGCGCTGGACCGGCTCCCCGCCCATGACGTGCGGGTCGAGGGCGGGGGCTTCGACGTCGCCGACGAGGAGTACGCCGAGATCGTCGGACGGGTGCTGCGGGACGAGATCGGGCAGGGCGAGGGCGCGAACTTCGTGATCCGCCGGACGTACGAGGGTGAGATCCCGGGGTTCTCCCGCGGAGACGCCCTCGCCCTCTTCCGGCGGCTCCTCGAAGGCGAGCGCGGCGCCTACTGGACGTTCGTCGTGCACACCGGGGAACGGACGCTCGTCGGGGCCAGCCCCGAGGTGCACGTGCGGATGTCCGGCGGCACGGTCGTCATGAACCCGATCAGCGGAACGTACCGCTATCCGGCCGGGGGACCCTCGCCGGAGCAGCTGCTCGGCTTCCTCGCGGACGGCAAGGAGATCGAGGAGCTGTCGATGGTGGTCGACGAGGAGCTCAAGATGATGTGCACGGTCGGCGACATGGGCGGGGTGGTGATCGGGCCCCGGCTGAAGGAGATGGCGCACCTCGCGCACACCGAGTACGAACTGCGCGGGAAGTCCTCGCTGGACGCCCGGGAGGTCCTGCGGGAGACGATGTTCGCGGCGACCGTGACCGGCTCGCCGGTGCAGAACGCCTGCCGGGTCATCGAGCGCCACGAGGTCGGCGGGCGCGGCTACTACGCGGGCGCCCTCGCGCTGCTGGGCAGGGACTCCGGCGGTGCCCAGACCCTCGACTCCCCCATCCTCATCCGGACCGCCGACATCGACGCGGCCGGGCGGCTGCGGGTGCCGGTCGGCGCCACGCTCGTACGGGGTTCGGACCCGGCGGGCGAGGTCGCGGAGACGCACGCGAAGGCGGCCGGGGTGCTGGCGGCCCTCGGCGTACGGCCGGGCAGGCCCCGGTCGGAGCACACCCGTCCCCGGCTGGCCGACGATCCCCGGGTGCGGGCCGCGCTGGACGGTCGGCGGGCCGCGCTGGCGCCGTTCTGGCTGCGGATGCAGGAGCGGACGCACGACCTTCGCGGGCACGCGCTCGTCGTCGACGGCGAGGACACGTTCACCGCGATGCTCGCGCACGTGCTGCGCTCCAGCGGCCTCGAGGTGTCCGTCCGGCGCTACGACGAGGCCGGGCTGCGGGAGGCGGTGCTCGCGCACGAGGGGCCGCTCGTGCTGGGCCCCGGCCCCGGTGACCCGTGCGACCTGACCGACCCGAAGATGCGCTTCCTGCGGGAGCTGACCTCCGTGGTGCTCCGCGGGCACCGGCACGGTGTGCTCGGCGTCTGCCTCGGCCACGAGCTGATCGCGGCGGAGCTGGGGCTGGACATCGTGCGCAAGGAGGTGCCGTACCAGGGGGCGCAGACGGAGATCGACCTGTTCGGGCGGCCCGAGACGGTCGGCTTCTACAACAGCTTCGTGGCCCGCTGCGACGACGAGGCGCTGGTGGAGCTCGCCGCGCACGGCGTCGAGGTGAGCCGGGCGGAGAACGGGGAGGTGCACGCGGTACGGGGCGCCGGGTTCGCCGGTGTGCAGTTCCACCCGGAGTCCGTGCTGACGCTGGACGGGGCCTCGGTCGTACGGGAGCTGGTGGCTCAGGTGCGCGGGACGAGCACGTTCTCCGAGCGGCGGCCCGCCTTGTAGTCCAGGACGTTCCTCACCGTGGCGTCGACGATCTGGCCGACGGCGTCCTCGGTGTAGTACGCCTGGTGGGAGGTGACCAGGACGTTCGGGAAGGTGACGAGGCGGGCCAGGGTGTCGTCGTCGACGGCCTCCAGGGACCTGTCCTGGAAGAACAGGCCCGCCTCCGCCTCGTAGACGTCCAGGCCGATGCCCGTGAAGCGGCCCTCGCGCAGCTCGGCGACGAGGGCCGCGGTGTCGATCAGTCCACCGCGGCTGGAGTTCACCAGGATCGCGTCGTCCTTCATGGCCTTCAGGGCGTCGGCGTCGACGAGGTGCCGGGTCTCGGGCATCAGGGGGACGTGCAGGGTGACCAGGTCGGACTCGGCGAGGAGCCGCTCCTTGGCGACGTACTTCATGCCGAGTTCCATGCAGGCGGGGTTCTCGGCGACGTCCCAGCCGAGCAGGCGCATGCCGAAGCCGTGGGCGATCCGGGTGAACGCCTCACCGATCTTTCCGGTGCCCAGCACACCCACGGTGCGGCCGTGCAGGTCCCGGCCCATCAGTCCGTCCAGACGGAAGTCGAAGTCGCGGGTGCGGACGGAGGCCCGCACGATCCGGCGGTTGACGGCCAGGGCGAGGGTCCAGGCGAACTCGGCCACCGCGTACGGCGAGTAGGACGACACCCGCGCGACCGTCATGCCGAGGCGCTCGGCGACGGCGAGGTCGATGTTGTTGAAGCCGGTGGAGCGCTGGGCGATCATCCGGGTGCCGCCGGCCGCCAGGATGTTCAGGACATGGCGGTCGAGGACGGCGTTGACGCTGGTGGAGACGGCCTCGTAGCCGGCCGCGATGGGGGCGGTGTCCTCGTTCAGGAAGACGTCCACGCAGCGGACCTCGTGGTGACCGGCGAAAGCCCGCTCGATCAGGGGTTTCTCGTCGGCCTGCACACCGAAGACGAGGATCTCCACAAGGCCCTCCGCAGCATTTGAGCGCATTTGTCCGGCTCTGGCGACTATACGGGGACGGGGCCCGTGCGGTGCGGGGCGCCTGCCGGAGCCGCCCGGACGTCAGCCGAAGAACACGCCCGCCTCGGCGTACAGCCACGGGTCCACGGTCTTCAGCGGCCCCGTCGCCTCCGCCAGCGGTACGCGCACGATGTCCGTGCCGCGCAGGGCGACCATCGTGCCGAAGTCGCCCTCGTGCACGGCGTCGACGGCGTGCAGGCCGAAGCGGGTGGCGAGCCAGCGGTCGAAGGCGCTGGGGCTGCCGCCGCGCTGGACGTGCCCGAGGACCGTGGTGCGGGCCTCCTTCCCGGTCCGCCGCTCGATCTCCCCGGCCAGCCAATCCCCCACCCCGGACAGCCGGGCCCCGCCGGCCGCGTAGCCCGGCCACGGCCCGGGCGCCACCGAGCCGTCCCGGGGGACGGCCCCGTCGGCGACCACGACGATCGGCGCGTACGACGCCCGGAAGCGGGAGGTGACCCAGGCGCACACCTGGTCCACGTCGAAGGGCTGCTCGGGGATGAGGACGACGTTCGCGCCGCCGGCCAGGCCGGAGCGCAGGGCGATCCAGCCCGTCTCACCACCCATCACCTCGACGACGAGCACCCGCTTGTGGGACTCGGCGGTGGTGTGCAGCCGGTCGATCGCCTCGGTGGCGACACCGACGGCGGTGTCGAAGCCGAGGGTGCAGTCGGTGCCGGGCACGTCGTTGTCGATGGTCTTGGGTACGGCGACACAGGGCAGCCCGTGGTCGGCCGCCAGGCGCGCGGCCGTGCCGAGCGTGTCCCGCCCGCCGATCGTGATCAGCGCCCCGACCTCGTGCTTGGCGAGGTTGTCCCGGATCCGGCGGACACCGTCCGGCTGCCGCAGCGGGTCCGTGCGCGAGGACCCGAGGATCGTGCCGCCCCGCGGCAGGGTGCCGCGCACCGCCGGGATGTCGAGCGGGACGGTCTCCCCCTCCAGGGGGCCGCGCCAGCCGTCGACGAAGCCGACGAACTCGAGGCCGTACTCCTGTACACCCTTGCGGACGACGGCCCGCACCACGGCGTTGAGCCCCGGGCAGTCGCGGCCTCCGGTCAGTACTCCGACGCGCATGCAGGTCCCCTCCGCCGGTCCTCCGCTTCCCGGCCCCACGCTAGCGGCGCGGAAGGCCCCGCCGGGCGGTTACGCGTCGTCCAGTCCCCGTTCTATCGCGTACCGCACCAGCTCCACCCGGTTGTGCAGCTGGAGCTTGCCGAGGGTGTTCTGCACATGGTTCTGGACCGTGCGGTGGGAGATGACCAGGCGCTCGGCGATCTGCTTGTAGCTCAGCCCCTTGGCGACCAGCCGCAGCACCTCGGTCTCCCGGTCGGTGAGTCGGGGCGCGTCCGGCTCGTCGCCGCCGGACGCGGGGCCGGGGTCGGAGGCCAGACGGCGGTACTCGCCGAGGACCAGTCCGGCGAGGCCGGGGGTGAACACCGGGTCGCCGGCCGCCGTGCGGCGCACCGCGTCCAGCAGCTCCTCCGTGGACGCCGACTTCAGCAGGTAGCCCGTGGCACCGGACTTGACCGCCTCCAGCACATCGGCGTGCTCACCGCTCGCGGAGAGCACGAGGACGCGCAGCGCCGGGTTGGCGGCGACGACCTCCTTGCACACCTGCGCCCCGGGCTTGGCGGGCAGGTTGAGGTCGAGGACGAGCACGTCGGGCGTGGTGGCCCGGGCGCGGCGCACCGCCTGCTCGCCGTCGCCCGCGGTGGCGACCACGTCGAAGCCGGACGCGGCCAGGTCGCGGGCGACCGCGTCGCGCCACATGGGGTGGTCGTCGACCACCATGACCTTGATCGGCCCGCCGGCCCCCGCCCGCCCGTCGCCGGTTCCCGCCCCGCCCTGGTCCTGGCTCATCGCAGTCCTGCCTTCCCCCGCTTCGCGTGTTCCTTCGGTACCGTCAGCTCGACCTCCGTGCCCTGCCCCGGAGTCGAGATCAGCTCGGCGCGGCCGCCGAGGTCGCGCAGCCGGCCCCGGATCGACTGGGCGACCCCGAGCCGCCCCTCGCCCTCGGCCTGCGCCAGCCGCCCCTCCGGGATCCCGGGCCCGTCGTCCCTTACCGAGACGATCACCTCGTCGGGCTCGTCCTCGACCAGGATCCAGGCCCGGGCGTCCGCCCCGGCGTGCCTGCGCACATTGTCCAGGGCCGCGCCCACGGCCGCGGCCAGCTCCCGGGCCGCGGCCTGCTCCAGCAGCACCGGCGCGCCCGGCTCGGCGAGGCTGACCCGCGCGGCGGCGTACGGGGCGAGCAGCGTGCGCAGGTCGAGCGGACCGTCGCTCTCCTCGGGCTCGTCGACCAGGCGGACGACGGCCCCCTCGGCGGCGTCCTCCGACACCCGGGAAACCGGTACCAGCCCCCCGGAGACCAGGGTGCGCAGCGCGACCTCCTGCTCCCCGGCCAGCCGGCCCAGCTCGGCCGCCTCGCCGCCGATGACCGCGCCGCGCCGCTGCACCATCGCCAGCACCTGGAGCACACCGTCGTGGATGTCCCGGGCCAGCCGCTCCCGCTCCCGGGTGGCGGCCTCGATCTCCAGGGCGCGGGCGAGGGTGCGCTCGGAGGCGCGGGCGACCTCGACGACGTAGCCGATGGCGATGGAGGCGACCCAGACGAGGATCACGTTGTGAACGGTGTCGCGGGCCGGATGGCCCCGCTCGATCAGGTTCGCGGCGGCGACGGGCGTGGAGGCGAACGCGGCCCAGCGCCAGCCGCCCTTGATGGCGAACGCGAGGACCGAACCCGCCGTCCAGATCGAGGGCAGGGTGGGTCCGCCCGCCAGGATGTGCCGGTCGGTGACGACGAGCGGGGTGAGGACGATGCCGGTGAGCGCGACGGCCAGGTCGACGGCGAGGAAGCGCTTGGTGCAGGCCGCCGCGTTCTGCACCCGGGGCACGGTGGCCAGCGTCCAGACGAACAGGACGGCGAAGTAGGTGATGGCGATGCCGGGCCGGTCGTAGTCGTCGTAGGCGGCGGCGAACAGGCCGACCGCGTACAGCATCGTCAGCACCCGGTAGCCGGTGAGCGCACGCCACAGCGGCAGCTCGACCGACATCCTCATGACTTTCTCGCGCCTGGCCATCCGACCCGTCCCCCCGCCCCCGGAGCGCCGCCTACTGCTCTTTTTCCTTCTTGGCCTGATCCTTCTCGGCCTGCGCGAGCGCCGCCTTCGCGGCCTTCTCCGCTTCCCTGCCGGCCTTCGCCGCCTCCGCGATCTGCCGCTTGGCTGCGGTCGCGTACATGTCGACGTACTCCTGGCCGGAGAGCTTCATGATCTCGTACATGACCTCGTCCGTCAGCGCGCGGAGCACGAAACGGTCGTGGTCCATGCCCTCGTACCGGCTGAAGTCCAGCGGCCTGCCGATCCGGATGCCGGGCCGCATCAGCTTGGGCATCACCTTGCCGGGCGGCTGGATCTTCTCCGTGTCGATCATCGCGACCGGGATGACGGGCGCGCCGCTGGCGAGCGCCACCCGGGCGAGGCCGCCCGGCTTGCCCCGGTAGAGGCGGCCGTCGGGCGAGCGGGTGCCCTCCGGGTAGATCCCGAACAGCTCGCCCTGCTCCAGCACCTCTATGCCGCTCCTGATCGCGGCCTCGCCGGCGCCGCGCGCGCCGGAGCGGTCCACCGGGAGCTGGCCGACGCCCTTGAAGAAGGCGGCCGTCAGCCGGCCCTTCACGCCGGGCGTGGTGAAGTACTCGGCCTTCGCGATGAACGTGACCTTGCGGTCCAGGACCGCGGGCAGGAAGAACGAGTCCGAGAACGACAGGTGATTGCTCGCCAGGATCGCGGGCCCCTCGGCGGGAATGTTCTCGAGGCCTTCCACCCAGGGCCTGAAGGTGACCTTCAGCGGTCCCCCGATAGCGACCTTCATCGCGCCGTACAACACCCGAGTGCCTCCTGTATGTGTCCTCAGACCTTAACCCGGAGCGGCGCCAAAGGCTCCGACGGCCCTGGTCGGTGTCGGTGCGGTCGCGTACCGTGAAGCACACGTCCCTCCCACCATGAACAGACGAAGACAGGAGACCGAAGGTGCCGGTCCTTCCTGGAGCCGAGCCGTACCGCCACGAGGGCGGGGAGGTCGGGGTCCTCCTCTGCCACGGCTTCACCGGTTCCCCGCAGTCGCTGCGCCCCTGGGCCCGGTTTCTGGCCGACCGGGGTCTGACCGTCTCGCTGCCCCTGCTGCCGGGTCACGGCACGCGCTGGGAGGACATGACACTCACCGGCTGGCCCGACTGGTACGCGGAGGTGGACCGCGAGCTGCGCGCCCTGCGCGAACGGTGCTCCCGGGTGTTCGTGGCCGGGCTGTCCATGGGCGGTGCCCTGGCGCTGCGGCTGGCCGCCAAGCACGGCGAGGACGTCGGGGGCGTCGTCGTGGTGAATCCGGCGAACCGGGTGCACGGGCTGTCCGCGTACGCGCTGCCGGTGGCCCACCACTTCGTGAGGTCGACGAAGGGGATCGTGAGCGACATCGCGAAGGAGGGTGTCGTGGAGACGGGCTACGAGCGGGTGCCGCTGCGGTCGGCGCACTCCCTGCGGGGCTTTCTGCGGCAGGTCGACGGAGAGCTTCCGCAGGTCACGCAGCCGTTGCTGCTGCTGCGCAGCGTCCAGGACCATGTCGTTCCGGCCGCCGACCCGGCCCGGGTCCTGAGCCGGGTGTCGTCCGTGGACGTGACCGAGATCCTCCTGGAACAGAGCTACCACGTGGCAACGTTGGACCACGATGCGGACCGGATCTTCGAGGAGAGCTACGCGTTCATCGCCCGGCTCGCGCCCAGTGTCGGCAAGGAAGGGACGGCCGTAGGTGGCTGAGCACGACTCCGACCGCGAGGACCGGGAGAACCGGGAGGAGCGGGACGGCCCGGACGCCCGCCGGGGCCGGGAGCCGGAGGAGCAGAGCGTGCCCTTCGACGAGGACGCCGCGTGGGCGGCGATCGTCGCGGGGTACGGCGACGAGCCGCCGGACCCGCCGGGGGCCAAGCCGTTCAAGTCGGTCGAGGACCTGGCACTCCTGGAGTCCAGGACGAACGAGGACGAACCCCGTGACCCGGGTGAGGAACAGGAGCCGAAACCGGCCAAGCCGCTGGGCAGTTCCGTCTCCTTCGCGCCCGGCGTGGGTCCCCGCGACCACTCCGCACCGGAACCGGCCGAGGAGGACTTCGACGAGGACGACGAGGGTCACTTCGTGCCGCCGGAGCCGCCGCCGCTGCCGGCCGCCGACACCACGGCCAAGTTCGCCTGGCTCGGGGTGATCGGCGGGCCGCTGCTGCTGTTGCTGGCGGTGCTGCTCGGCTGGGACATGACGTGGTGGCTGACGACGGTCTCCATCGGCGGCTTCCTCGGCGGCTTCGCCACCCTGGTGGTGCGGATGCGGCCGGACGACGAGGACGACGGGGACCCGGGGCGGGGAGCGGTCGTCTAAGCGGCGGGGATTTTGAGGGCGGCGAGGACCGGGAGGTGGTCCGTGGCCGCCCTCAGGTCGTTCTCGGTGACGCCGGGGAGGCCGAGAGGCACGCCGCAGCCCAGTACCTCCACGCCCTTCGTGGCGAAGACCGCGTCGATACGGCGGTCCGGCGCGGTGGAGGGGAACGTGTGCTCGGCGCCCCAGGGGGCGGTGGTGCGGCAGTCCCGCAGGGTGCTCGACAGCAGGCCGAAGGTGCGGCCCTCGGGCCTCTCGTTGAGGTCGCCGCCGGCGACGGCGTGTTCCGCACCCAGGCCGGCGAGGCGGTCGAGCAGCATGCCGCCCTGGTCGTACCGCTCGTCCTGGCGGAGGCCGAGGTGACAGCTGATCACGCCGAGGCGGGCGCCCCCGAAGCGGACGACGGCGGTGGCGAGGCCACGGCGGTGCTCACCGGGGGTGAGCGGGAGCAGGACGTCCTCGGTGCGTTCGACCGTGGCCCGCAGGGAGCACAGGACGGCCGGCCCGGCCGCCGTGCCGCCGCCGGTGAGGATCACCTGGCCGGAGGCGGCCGCGAGGCGGGCGAGTTTCTTGCGCCAGCGGAAGAAACGAGGGGCTTCCTGGACGAGGACCAGGTCGGGGGCGCAGGCGGTGATGACACGGGCGAGCGCGTCGGTGTCGTCGCGCATCGAGCGGATGTTGTAGCTCATGACCCGGATGACGGCCGAACCGTCGGACTCGGTGCGGGAGTTGGGGAGCTGCGGCATGTGGATCAATTTACGCCCGATGCGGCGGGGCGCGAGGTTTGTACGCGACTGCCGGTTGTCCGTCAGTCGCGTACACGCGGCGGAGCCGCACGGTGACACAGCCCCGCGCCCCTCAGAGGTCGGCCCCCCGGGCCTCACATGATGGGATCCGGCTCTCTCGCCAGGTCCGCCGCGCCCACCAGGCCCGCCTTGTTGCCCAGCTGGGCCGCGATGACATCGGCCACCGGACGCCAGTTGCCGCCGACCAGCCAGCGCTTGTAGGACTTGCGGATCGGGTCGAGGACCAGTTCGCCCTCGTCGGAGAGACCGCCGCCGACGATGAAGGCGGAGGGGTCGAAGAGGGAGGCGAGGTCGGCGAGGCCGGCGCCGGCCCAGCGGGCCAGTTCGCGGTAGGAGTCGACCGCGACCGGGTCGCCCTGGCGGGCGGCCATGGAGATGTGCTTGCCCTCGATGCCGTCGGGGGTGCCGTCGCCCAGGCCGAGGAGGACCTCGGCGTGCTCCGGGGTGGCGTTGGCGCGCTGCTTGGCGTAGCGCACCAGCGCCCGGCCCGACGCGTACTGCTCCCAGCAGCCCTGGCTGCCGCAGCCGCACAGCAGGCCGTCCGGGACCATGCGGATGTGGCCGAACTCGGCGGCGACGCCGAAGTGGCCGCGGCGCAGCTTGTTGCCGATGATGATGCCGCCGCCGAGGCCGGTGCCGAGCGTGATGCAGATGACGTTGCGGTGGCCCTTGCCGGCACCGAACTTGTACTCGCCCCACGCGGCGGCGTTGGCGTCGTTCTCGACGACGACCGGAAGGCCCACGCGGGCCTCGACCTTGTCCTTCAGCGGTTCCTGGCGCCAGTCGATGTTGGGTGCGAAGTAGACGGTGGAGCGCTGCCGGTTGACGTAACCGGCCGCTCCGATGCCCACGCCGACGATCTCGTGGCCCGCGCGGGCGCCCTCCACCGCCGAGGCGATGGCGTCCACGATGGCCTCGGGCGTGGTGGGGGTCGGCACCTTGAAGGTCGAGAGGATGTTGCCTTCCTCGTCGACCACGCCGGCCGCGATCTTCGTGCCGCCGATGTCGACGCCGATGGTGAGTCCCATGAATCCCTCAGTTTCGGTCGAGCCCCGCTACGGCCAACGGTACCCGAGCCACTGCCGTCGGATTCGCGTCGTCCGCCCGGCGGACAGGGCGCACGGCACGGGGGGCTCGCCTTCGAGGGTCAGTCCAGGTCGATGCGCTGTCCGGGGCCGGTTCCCTCGCCGCCGTCGCGGGGGTCGTGCTCGTCACGCGTGTCCTGCGTACGGCTCGTCCAGCGCTGTTCCTGGTGCTGGACCGCGGAGCGGTAGGCGGCGAGCAGTTCACCGCCGGCCGCCGCGAGATGGTCGAAGACGTCGGGGTTGCGCTCGATGACGGGTTCGACGGCGGCCTTGGCCTGCTGAACGGCCTGCCGGAGCATCTGCTGGGCGGCGCCGCCCGCGACCGCGCCGAGCAGCGGGGACTGGATGCCGGAGAGCTTGTCGGCGACGGCGTCGACGAGCTTGCGCAGTTCCTCGGCGGCCGAGCCCTCCGGCCGGCCCTGCTCGGCGCGGTGGCGGGCCTTCTCCCGGGCCAGGTCCTCGGCGCAGGCGGTGGCCCAGGCGTCGGTGTCGGTCGCGCGGGGCTCCTCGGCGACGGCCTCGTCCCGGGCGGCGTCGGGCGTGGGGCGCTCTTCGCTCATGACGGACTCCTGATGGCTCCTGGTGGACGACGCCTCATCACGGGTCGTCCCCTCCGACGTTACCCGAACGGGGGTATGCCGTTCACCGTCCCCGCGGCCAGAGACCGGGATCCGGCGTGAACCGGATGCGCAGCTCGCCGTCGCGCAGGGAGGCGCCGCCGACGGCGCAGCGGCGCAGGGCCGAGGGGAGCGGGACGATTCGGCGGAAGGGTCCGGCGGCGAGGACGAGTTCGTCGCCGCGCCGGACGAGGTCCAGCTCGTCCCGCAGGGCGCCGGGCAGCGGGATGTGCCAGACGAGCACGCCGTCCTCGGCGAGCCGGTCGGCGACGGGCCACTCGACCGGGGCGGTGTCCTGGTCGACCGGGGGCACGGCGAGGGCCGTGAGGTCGTCGGCGCCCCGGGGGTCGTGGCCCAGGTGGGCGACGGTCCGCGCCGGGCCGCCCCACTCCCCGAGGGCCTTGCGCTGCTGGGTGACCAGCCGGCCGAGCCATCCGTCGTCGGCCGCCGCCTCCGGCAGGACGCGGTTGGCGATGAGCGATTCGACGGGCAGCGCGCGCAGGGCGAGGCCGAGGCGGGCGTCCCGGACGGCTTCGGCCCCGGCCGGGCCGGGTTCGGCGACCAGCCGTACGGCGGTGTCGCGGTCGGCGAGGACCGCCTCCACGGCGGCCAGTTCCACGTCCCAGCGGGCGGTGGTCTCGTACAGCCACTCGGCGGGCATCGGCACCCCGGCGAGGCGGCCGAGGACGGGGCGCAGGGCGCGGGCGGCCTGGCGTTCCGGCGGGAGCAGGCGGCGCAGGTAGCGGCGCAGTTCCTCGGGGAGGGCGAGCAGGGCGAGGGCCTGGGCGGTGGGCGGCAGGTCGACGACGAGCAGGTCGTGCGCCTCGGCGAGGGCGACGTCCCGCAGCGCGCGCAGCAGGGTCAGTTCCTCGGCGCCGGGGAGCGGAGTGACCTCCTCGGGGTCGAGCCGGGCGGCTCCGAGCAGGTCGAGGACGGTGGAGGCGCGCTCCTGGAAGCCGGCGAGGTCGTCCCGGAAGCCGGCGGTGGCGTCGGGCCGCCAGGCGGTGAGGTTCGGCGCCGTGTGCAGCGGCTTCGCCCCTGTCCGCACCCCCAGCGCGGCGCCGAGGGTGTCGGTGCGGTCGGCGCTGAGGACGAGGGTGCGGGTGCCCGCGGCGGCCGCGTGGAGGGCGGTGGCGGCCGCGACGGTCGTCCGGCCGCTGCCGCCGGGGCCGGTGATCAGGATCGTGCGCATGGGGGTGAACCGTACCGTCGCAGGAGTGCGGGCGGGTCGGGCCGTGGCCCGGTGCCGGGGGTGGGCTGCGCGGCCCGGCGCGCGCGGGGTGCCACCCGGGCCCGCCCTCCCCCGCTCCCGGCGTCGCCCGGGCGGGGGACCCCCCTCGCCCCGGCGGCATGTCTGCCCGCGGGTTACGCCGACTCGACGCGCTTCTTGAGCCCGGCCAGGGCCCGGTCGATGATGACCTTCTCCGCCTTGCGCTTGATCATGCCGAGCATGGGGATCTTGACGTCCACCGTCAGCTGGTAGGTGACCTCGGTGGCGCCCGCGCCGGCCGGCCTGAGGAGGTAGGAGCCGTCGAGCTGGCGCAGCATCTGGGACTTCACCAGCGTCCAGGACACCTCGTGTTCGCCGGTCCAGGTGTAGCCCAGGACCTGGTCGTCCTTGATGGCACCGGCGTCCATGACCAGGCGGACCTGTTCGGCGCGGCCCTGCTCGTCCTTCTTGAGGACCTCCGCCTGCTTCACCTCGCCCGTCCAGTCCGGGTAGCGGGCGAAGTCCGCGATCACGGCCATGACGTCGGCCGGGGCCGCCTCGATCGTGATGCTCGAGCTGGTGTGTTCCGCCATCGCCGTGACTCCTCCGGATACGGGCCCGTAAAGGTACGTGTGTGCAGCGTGAAGGCTACCGCGCGGCCGACCTGCCGAGTTCACCCGGCGTCAGGTCGCCGTCGGGTCCCGGCCGGGTCACCACTCCAGCGCCCACGGCTCTCCGCTCCCCGCGAAGTGCCCGACGTTCACGCACTCGGTCGCGCCGATCCGCATCCGCCGGGCCAGTGGCTGGTGGACGTGTCCGAAGAGGGAGTAACGGGGGCGGGTCCGGCGGATCGCCTCCAGCAGGGCGCGGCTGCCCCGTTCGAAGCGGCGCGCCACCGTGTCGTAGACGAGTTCGGGCACCTCGGGCGGGATGTGGGTGCACAGCACGTCGACCTCGCCGACGGCCTCGATCTTCGCCGCGTACTCCTCGTCGCTGATCTCGTAGGGGGTGCGCATCGGCGTGCGCAGCCCGCCGCCGACGAAGCCGAAGACCCGGCCGCCGATCTCCACCCGCTCGCCGTCCAGGACCGTGGTGCCCGGTCCGGCGAACTCCCGCCACAGCTGCGGCATGTCGACGTTGCCGTAGGTGGCGTAGGTCGGGGTGGGGAACGCCGGGAACAGTTCGGCGTACTGTCTGCGCACGGCCTGTTCGATGAGCGTGGCCCGGTCGCCGTCGATGCCGCCCCACAGACGGCGCCCGAGCTCGCGGGCCTCCTCGAAGCGGCGGGCGGTGCGCAGCTCGACGATCAGGTCCGCGTTCTCCACGCCGAAGAGGTCGGGGAAGATCCCGCGGGAGTGGTCGGCGTAGTCCAGGAAGAGGACGAGATCGCCCAGACAGATCAAGGCGTCCGCGCCCTCTCCGGCCCGGGCCAGGTCACGGGCGTTGCCGTGCACGTCGCTGACCACGTGGATGCGTGTCCTGCGGTTACCGGAGGGTGTGGATGCCATGTCGATCAAGAGTAGGCGTGTGCGGCATACGTGAACAGTGGCGACGGGAATAGCGGTTACTGGCCAGTCAGTAAAGGGGTGGACTACTGTGCGCGGGAAAGCACCAATCTGTGTGACGCAGCGAACATCTCGTCGGGACCCCCTGTCAAAGAAGCCATACCGGCGGGTAACGTCCGGGCAGTCCAGTCGTGCTCAGGATTTCAACGGTTGAAACCCTGAGCGCCAGCCCGAGCCTTGGACCGCACCGTCGCATCACACAACGTCGTGGCGCCGGCGCCCTATGAGGAGCAGCAGTCTTGCGCGAGTTCAGCCTTCCGGCTTTGTACGAGGTCCCTGCGGACGGCAATCTGACCGACATCGTCCGCAGAAACGCCGCGCAGCACCCTGACGTCGCCGTCATCGCCCGCAAGGTGGGCGGCGTCTGGCAGGACGTGACCGCCACGGCCTTCCTGGCCGAGGTGCACGCCGCCGCCAAGGGGCTCATCGCCTCCGGTGTCCAGCCGGGCGACCGGGTCGGCCTGATGTCTCGCACCCGCTACGAGTGGACGCTGCTCGACTTCGCGATCTGGAGCGCGGGCGCGGTCACCGTGCCGGTGTACGAGACCAGCTCGCCGGAGCAGGTGCAGTGGATCCTCTCCGACTCGGGCGCGACCGCGATCGTCGTCGAGCTGGACGGCCACGCGGCCGCCGTCGAGTCGGTGCGCGAGACGCTGCCCGCCCTGAAGCACGTGTGGCAGATCGAGGCGGGCGGTGTCGAGGAGCTCGGGCGGCTCGGCCAGGACGTCGCGGACCAGACGGTGGAGGAGCGCAGCTCGCTCGCCAAGGCCGACGACCCGGCGACCATCGTCTACACCTCCGGCACGACCGGCCGGCCCAAGGGCTGTGTGCTCACCCACCGCAGCTTCTTCGCCGAGTGCGGGAACGTCGTCGAGCGCCTGCGTCCGCTGTTCCGTACGGGCGAGTGCAGCGTGCTGCTCTTCCTGCCCCTCGCGCACGTCTTCGGCCGGCTGGTGCAGATCGCTCCGATGATGGCGCCGATCAAGCTGGGCACGGTCCCGGACATCAAGAACCTCACCGACGAGCTGGCGGCCTTCCGGCCGACGCTGATCCTCGGCGTGCCGCGCGTCTTCGAGAAGGTCTACAACTCGGCCCGGGCCAAGGCGCAGGCGGACGGCAAGGGCGCGATCTTCGACAAGGCGGCGGACACCGCGATCGCGTACAGCAAGGCGCTGGACACCCCGTCCGGCCCGTCGATCGGTCTGAGGATCAAGCACAAGGTCTTCGACCGGCTGGTCTACAGCAAGTTGCGCGCGGTGCTCGGCGGCAGGGGCGAGTACGCGATCTCCGGCGGCGCGCCGCTGGGCGAGCGCCTCGGCCACTTCTTCCGCGGCATCGGCTTCACCGTGCTGGAGGGTTACGGCCTGACCGAGTCCTGCGCGGCCACCGCCTTCAACCCCTGGGACCGGCAGAAGATCGGCACGGTCGGGCAGCCGCTGCCGGGTTCGGTGGTGCGGATCGCGGACGACGGCGAGGTGCTGCTGCACGGCGAGCACCTGTTCAAGGAGTACTGGAACAACCCCGGCGCGACCGCCGAGGCGCTGGCCCACGGCTGGTTCCACACCGGTGACATCGGCACCCTCGACGAGGACGGCTACCTGAGGATCACCGGCCGCAAGAAGGAGATCATCGTCACCGCGGGGGGCAAGAACGTCGCCCCGGCCGTGATCGAGGACCGGATCCGCGCGCACGCGCTGGTCGCGGAGTGCATGGTGGTGGGCGACGGGCGGCCGTTCGTGGGCGCGCTGGTCACCATCGACGAGGAGTTCCTGGGCCGTTGGGCCGCCGATCACGGCAAGCCGGCGGGCTCCACCGCGGCGTCGCTGCTCGAGGACCCGGACCTGCTGGCCGCGATCCAGTCGGCGGTCGACGACGGCAACGCCGCGGTGTCGAAGGCGGAATCGGTGCGGAAGTTCCGCATTCTCTCCTCCCAGTTCACGGAGGACTCGGGCCATCTCACGCCGTCGCTGAAGCTCAAGCGCAACGTCGTGGCGAAGGACTTCGCGCCGGAGATCGAGGCGATCTACGCGAAGTAGTCACGCGAGCGGCACGATCATGGTGCGGTGTCCTCGGCGAGGACCCGCGCCATCGTGCGTTCGGCGAGCGCGGTGATCGTGACGAACGGGTTGACGCCGATGTTGCCCGGCACCAGCGAGCCGTCGGTGACGTAGAGCTTGGAATACCCCTTCACGCGTCCGTAGTTGTCGGTGGACCTGCCCAGCACACAGCCGCCGAGCGGGTGGTACGTGAAATCGTCGGCGAAGATCTTGCCGGACGAGCCGAAGAGGTCGTACCGGTAGATCGTCGCGTTGGCGGAGTTGATCCGGTCGAAGAGTTTCTTCGCCATGCTCACGGAGACCGCGCTCTGGGCGGCGCTCCAGTTCAGCCTGAGCGCGCCGTCGGTCCAGGAGAAGGCGGCCCGCTCGGGGTTCTTCGTGATCGCCAGATAGAGGCTGACCCAGTGCTCCAGGCCGGTCGGCAGCGGGGCGATCTCGGCGAAGACGGGGTTGTCGGCGTTGGCCCAGTCGTCGATGCCCAGGACCGGCATGGTCGACTGGTTGGCGCCGACCGTGTCCCACAGGTGGTTGGCCCGGCCGAGCATCACATTGCCGTTGGTGCCCCAGCCGGTGCCCACGCTCGCGTCCAGCGCCGGGAGCGCGCCGGTCTGCCGTGCCCGGACCAGGAGTTCGCTGGTGCCGAGGCTGCCCGCGCCGAGGAACAGATAGGTGCAGCCGTACTGTTTGGTCTCGACGACGGCGCCGGTGTCGTCGATGCGCTGGGCGGTCAGCAGCCAGGTGCCGTCGCTCGCCCGGCTGATCGCGGTCACCTTCTCCATGGTGTGGAGGGTGACGTTCCCGGTGCCGAGCGCGGACGCCAGATAGGTCTTGTCGAGGCTCTTCTTGCCGTGGTTGTTGCCGTAGATGACCTCCTGTCCGAGGGCGGACTTCGTGGCGGTGCCGGCTGCCTCGCGCTGCATGTGGCCGAAGTCGTAGACGCTGGGCACGAAGGTGGTCTTCAGACCGGTGTTGGCGGCGGCCTTCCGGGAGGTGCGGCTGAACCGGTACCACTCGGTCGACTCGAACCAGGCGGGGTCGATCGTGTTGACGCCGAGCATGGCGCGGGCGCGCGGGTAGTACGTGGCGTACATCTCGGTGACGTCGACGGTCGGGAACTGCTCGGCGAAGTAGGACTGGAGCGGGGTGACCGCCATCGAGCCGTTGACCAGGGAGCCGCCGCCGACCCCGCGGCCCACGAAGACGGACATGTTGTCGAAGTGGACCCGGTCCAGGACGCCGGGGTAGGGGCTGATGTCCTTGTTGACGACGTCCAGCCAGAGGAAGGTGGCCAGCGGCGCCTCGGTGCGGGTCTTGAACCACATGGAGCGCTGGTCGGGGCTGGCGGTGTTGCAGAAGATCTTGCCGTCGGCGCCGGCGGTGTTCCAGAGCCGGCCCATCTCGAGGACGAGCGTGCGGATGCCGGCCTGGCCGAGGCGCAGGGCGGCGACGGCGGCTCCGTAGCCGGAGCCGATGACGATCGCGGGCGCGGACTCGACCGCGGCGGGCTGGTCCGCGCGGGCCGACTGGAGGCCGACGCGGGTGAAGCCGAGGGCGGCCGCCGTCTGGAGGGCGGCCATACCAAGAATGTGACGTCTCGTCAGCTGACGCTGCATCAGTTTGGCTGTCATGTGCGCAGCATCAGCGGATTCCGGCCGTCCGGCTAGAGCCCGCGGCAGGGTTTGCCCAGACCTTTGAAGCGGGCCGCTACAGCAGCGTCTTGAGCTTCTCCGCCAGCAGGTCCCAGCGCCACTTCTCCTCCACCCACTGCCGCCCCCGCTCTCCCATCCGGCGGCGCAGCCCGGCGTCCCCGAGAAGCACGACGATGCGCTCGGCGGCCTCGGCCGGGGAACCGCCCCGCACGACCCAGCCGGTCTCCCCGTCGAGCACGGCGTCGGGCGCCCCGCCGGAGTCGCCGGCGACGACGGGCAGCCCGGTGGCGGACGCCTCCAGGTAGACGATCCCGAGCCCCTCGACGTCCAGCCCGCCCCGCCGGGTCCGGCACGGCATCGCGAACACGTCACCGGCGCCGTAGTGCGCGGGCAGCTCGCCCCAGGGCACCGCCCCGGTGAACCGCACGGAGTCCGCGACACCGGTCTCGCGCGCCAGCCGCCGCAGATCCCGCTCGTAGGGCCCGCCGCCGACGATCAGCAGCACCGCGTCCGGCTCCGCGGCCAGGATCCGGGGCATGGCGAGGATCAGCGTGTCCTGGCCCTTGCGCGGCACGAGCCGCGAGACGCACACCACCACCGGCCGCTCGGTCAGTCCGAGCCGGGCCCGCACCTCCTCGCCGCCCGAGCCCGGGTGGAAGGTCTTCTCGTCGACGCCCGGCGGCAGCTGCACCATCCGCGCGGCCGCCTCGGCGCCGAGCGCGGTCGCTATCCGCGAACGCGTGTACTCGCCCAGGTAGGTCATCGTGTCCGTGGTGTCCCCGATCCGGCCCAGCAGCCGGCGGGCCGCGGGCAGCTGCGCCCATCCCGCCTCGTGCCCGTGGGTCGTCGCCACGAGCCGCTCGGCGCCCGCCCTGCGCAGCGCGGGGGCCATCAGCCCGAGCGGCGCGGCCGCCCCGAACCACACGGACGTGCACCCGTGCTCCCGCAGCAGCCCGACGGCCCGCCGGGTCGCCCCGGGCGTCGGCAGCAGCATCGTCGTGCGGTCCCGTACGACGGTGAAGGGCTGCTCGGCGTCGAAGGCGGCCGTCGCCTCGGCGCCCTCCCGGCCGCGCTTCCAGGTGGAGGCGTACACGACGAGGCGGTCGGGGTCGAGCCGGAGCGCCATGTTGTGCAGGAACGCCTGGATACCGCCGGGGCGGGGCGGAAAGTCGTTCGTCACGATCAGGGTCTTGTGCATCGAGGCCGACCTTATCCAAACGCCCTTCACAGCCGCGCGGGGCCGCGCTTCACAGACGACCGGAGGATCATGGGCCGCACGGACGGACAGTTCCGGACAGACGACCACAGAGACTGACAGGACGGACACCGGTGGAGATCACGGAGGCGGGACGGCCGCTCACCTGGCTGTCGGCGACCTGGGGCGTGACACGGCTCGTCCTGCTGCTCTTCGTCTTCAAGGTGCTCGTCTTCCCCGGCCCGGACGTGACGACCGACGTGTCGTCCATCTACCAGGGCTGGTACGACGTGCTGCGCACCGGGAGCTTCCCGCGGACCGACGTCACCTGGCAGTACCCGCCCGCCGCCGCGCTCGCGATCCTCTCCCCCGCTCTGCTGCCCTTCCTCGGCTACGCGCAGGCCTTCTTCGTCCTGGCCTTCCTGGCCGACCTGGCCGTCCTCCTGCTGCTCCTGAACGCCGGCCGGCGCCCCGGCCGCTCGCTGCGCGGCGCCGGGGTGTGGGTGGCGGGCGTGCCGCTGCTCGGCCCCACGGTCTACGCCCGCTACGACGTGATGGTCACCGCCGTCGCCGTGGCCGCCCTGCTCGCGGGCGCCCGGCATCCCCGGCTGATGGGCGCGCTCACCGGCTTCGCCGCGCTGCTGAAGGTCTGGCCCGTGCTGCTGCTGGCGGGCGCGGTGCGGCGCCGGGCGTGGGCCGCCGCGGCGGCGACGGCCGCCGCCGTGGCCGCGGTCTTCGCCCTGGCCATGCCCGGCGCGTTCGCCTTCCTCACCTTCCAGCGCGACCGGGGCACCGAGGTGGAGTCGCTGGGCGCCCTCGTCTTCCATGTCGCGCGGCAGTTCGGCTGGCAGGGGCAGGTGCTGCTGAACTACGGCTCGGTGGAGTTCCTCGGCCCGTACGTCCCGGTGGTGAGCGACCTGGCCCTGGGCCTGACCGCGCTCGCCCTCGGCTGGCTGCTGCTGTGGCGGCTGTCGGCGAAGCGCCTCGCCGCGCACACCCTCGCCGAGGCGGCGCTCACGGCGGCGCTGCTGTTCACGGTCACCAGCCGGGTGATCAGCCCGCAGTACCTGGTGTGGCTGGTCGGCCTGGCCGCGGTCTGCCTCTGCTCCCGCGCGAGCCGGATGACCGGCCCGGCCGTGCTGGTCCTGGCCGCGGCCTTCGTGACGGTGCTGGAGTTCCCGGTCTTCTTCGCGGACGTCGTCAACAGCACCCCCCTGGGTGTGGGGCTCCTCTTCCTGCGCAACGGCCTGCTGCTCACCGCCGCCCTCAGCGCGGCCGTGCGCCTGTGGCGCTCGACGGTGCCGAAGTCCACCCCGGCTCCCGCCCCCGGTCACCCCACCCGCACCGGCGAGACCGCCCGCACCTTCTCCTGACGCCACGCGCGCCGCACCACCGCCCCCGGCCCACCGCCCCCCCACCCACCCCGGCGCCGCCACCTGCGGCGCCCGACCACGCACCCGAGACCGCTCCCGCGATCAGACCACCCGCACGAACGCGGGCGCCCCCGCCTCGTCCTGACGCCAGGAACGCCGCGACACCGTCCCCAGGACCGCGCACTGCACCCCCATGGCGAGCGCCAGCGCCAGGCACACCCCCGGCAGCCCGAGCCCCGACAGCGCGTACGCGAGCGGCAGCTGGACCGCTGTGCCGAGCAGGGTCACCCGCAGCAGCACGGGTGCTCCCCCGCTGCCCTCGAAGACCCCGCCGAGCGCGATGAAGCCGGCCATCAGCAGCAAGTAAGGCCCCACGCAGCGCAGGAACGACACGCCCTCGTGGGCCACGGCGGGCCCGGCGCCGAAGGCCGCCATGATCCAGGGGGCGGCGGCGCACAGCAGGACGGCCGCCGCGAGCCCGGCGCTCCCGGACACCACCAGGGTCTGGCGCCCGATCTCCCGCCGCTCGTCCCTTCCCCCGCCCCGGGTGTGGGCGGTGTGGATGGAGGCGGCCTGGCGCACGGCGTAGAAGGCCATGGTCGCCACGTACATGACCTTGTAGGCGATCGCGTAGGCGGCCACCGCCGTCACCCCGAGGCGTGCCACCACGGCCACCAGGCCGAGCGCCCCGGCCTGCCGGACGGTGAAGTCGGCGGACATGGGCAGCCCCGCGGCCAGGGTCCGCCGCAGCGCGGTGCCGGCGGAGACGACGGGACCGGACTTCCGGGCGGCCGCCCGCAGCAGGGCGTTCCGGCGCAGTGCGACGAGCCCGGCGACGAGGGCCAGGCACCGGCACAGCACGGTGGAGGCGGCGGCGCCCCGGACGCCGTGGAGGTGGATGAGGAACGGGTCGCAGACGAGGATCAGACCGTTGGCGAGCAGGGCCAGCCGCATCGGTGTCCTGGTGTCCCCGGCGCCCTTGAGGATGCCGTCGACGAGGTTCTGGGCGAAGAAGACGGCCGTGCCCGGCATCGAGATCGCGAAGTAGGCGACGGCGAGGGGCAGCGCCGGGCCGCCGTGGCCGCCCAGGACGAAGCGGGCGAGCGGCTCGCGGAGCAGGAACCCGCCGGCCGCGACGAGCGGGGTGACGACCGCGCACAGCGCCCAGCCCCCGCGTACGGCCGCCCGCACGGCCCCGGGGTCCCGGGCGCCCCTGGCGTGCGCGACCAGCACGGTCGTCCCGGAGGCGAAGACCAGGGCGATGCCGAGCAGCACGTTCTCGGTGTTGGTGGCGACCGCGACGGCGGCGACCGCCGGCCCACCCAGCCGGGAGACCCAGACGGTGTTGATGATCCCGGCGGCGACGGAGGCGAGGAGCGAGAAGTAGACGGGGTGGGCGAGCGAGACGAGCTGCTTGCGATGGGCGTTCACTGGGTCCCCTCTTTTCGAGCTACCTCGATTCGAGATAGCTCGAAAAGAGTTAGCATGGCCGTGTCACCCACCGCAAGGGAGAACCATGCTGGAGCTGTCGATCCTGGGCTTCCTGGCCGAAGAGCCGCTGCACGGCTACGAGTTGAAGGAGCGGATCACCGCTCTGAGCGGCCATGTCCGCCCGGTCAGCGACGGCGCGCTCTACCCGGCGATCACCCGGCTGGTCACCGCCGGCAAGCTCGACCAGCGCACCGAGGACGGGGCGGGCGCGGCCCCGCGCCGGGTGCTGTCGCTCACCGCGAAGGGCCGGGAGGACCTCCTGGAACGCCTCCGCCGCCCCAAGCAGGTCGAGATCACCGACCAGGTCCGCTTCAACACGCTCCTGGCGTTCCTGCGCCTCCTGCCCGACCGCCGGGAACAGGCGGCCGTGCTGCGCCGGCGGCTGGACTTCCTGGAGTTGCCCACGAGCTTCTTCTACGCCGCGGACGGCCCCGTGAGCGCCGAGGAGGCCGGAGACCTGTTCCGGCAGGGCATGCTCCGGGTGGCACGGGCGACGGGGCAGGCGGAGCGGGCGTGGCTGACGGAGGCGATCGAGGTGCTCGATCAGCCGAGCTGAGTCCGCAGATACGCCCGCCAGTCCCCTGTGAACCGCTCCAGGGAGACGTCCAGCACGCTCTCCAGCGCCCCCTCGACCGCTCCGGCCCGCTCCTGGTGGGCGCCGACGGCCCGGTAGAAGGCGTCCAGCTTCACCTCGCCCCAGCGCTCGGCGATCATCCGGCAGGCCAGCCAGCCGCCCTCGTACGCCCGGGCCAGCCGGGCCGGGTCGCCGGAGAAGCCGAAGTCGGCGTCGGTGGGCAGTCCGGCCGGCCCGCGGTCCTCGGTGACGGCGCTCCGGAGTTCGGGCGCGACCTGGCGCGGGGTGCGTCCGGTGTCCCGGTAGCCGACCCAGTCGGCGTACCCCTCGGACAGCCACAGCGGGGTGGCGGCGTTGGTGTGGGCCCGGGTGGCGACATGGGTGGTCTCATGGGTGAGCACGACCTGGCGCCCGACCGAGCCGAGCATGGCGTACGCCTCGGGGTTGACGACCACCCGGTCGGCCGGCGCCGGATCTCCGCCGCCGGCCCGGCCACCGGTCTCACCGGTGGTGACGCCGGCGATGCCCCGGTAGGAGGAGGCGGGCGAGCCGAGCAGCCCCGCCATGCCGTCCAGCGACTTCGGTACGAGGACGACCACCCGCCCCGCCCAGTCCGTGCCCCAGGCCGCCGACACCGCCGGGACGGCGTCGTCGGCGAGACCGGCGAAGGAGCGGAGCCGCGCGACGGGCTGTCCGGCGCCGAGCACCAGGCTGTGCTCGCCGCGTACGACGGTCACCACGCCCTGGTCCCACAGCTGTTCCCCCGCCTTCCTCGCGGGCTTCTCGGAGGCCACCGCCCACCGCCCGGCGGCGTCCCGGGTCAGCCGCAGGGTGCGGCCCACGGTCACCGGGGCCCCGTCGTAGCCCCGGATGCGGTAGCTCAGCTCGGCGTCGGCGGTCGCGGAGTCCCCGTCCCGGCGCACCGCCTTCACCTCGTAGGACCAGGCCGCCAGCGGCACCGCCTCGAGACCGGCCCAGCCCGCGCGGGTGCCGGTGGCGGCGTAGGCACGGGCGTCGTGGCGCAGGACGGCCGCCGCCCGCCGGTCCAGCACCCGCTGCACATCGGCCGTCGCGGTGTCGGGCGTGGGCCGCCCGCCGCAGCCGACCAGGACGAGGCCGGCCAGGGAGACGAGCAGCACCCCGCGCCCCGGGACCCCGGATCCGCGCACCCGCCCACGACCAGCCATCCTCCCGATCGTACGGCGCCCCGCGGGGGCGGGCTCCGGTCAGGGCCTGGTGACCGAGGAGACCGGCATCATCCCGACCGGGTCGTAGCGCACCGCGGCGCCCGGGTAGGGGGCGTGGATGACCTGGCCGTTGCCGGCGTACATGCCGACGTGACTGGCGTCGGAGCGGTAGGTGACGATGTCGCCGGGCCGGGCCTGGGAGAGCGGGACGCTGCGTCCGGCGTGCGCCTGGGCCTGCGAGGTGCGCGGCAGGGCGACCCCGGCCTGCGCGTAGGACCACTGCATCAGGCCCGAACAGTCGAACCCGGAGGGGCCGTTGGCGCCCCAGACGTACGGCTTGCCGAGCGCGGAACGGGCGGCGGCGAGGGCGGCGGCCGCACGGCCCGAGGCGGGGACGGCGCCCGCGAGGTCGGGCATGGGGAAGCGGCCGGAGCGGGACGCCCGGTCGAAGGCGGCGCGCTCGGCGAACGGCAGGGCGTTCAGCATCCGCCTCGCCCGGGCGAGCTTGCGCTCGACGGTCCTCTTGTGGCCGGCGACGGCCTTGCGGCTCTTCTCCAGCTCGGCGAGCGTGTGGGCGGTCTCGGTGCGCTCCTGGGCGAGCGCGCGCATCGCGTCCTGGAGTTCGGTGAGTTCGCCGGCCTGGTGGGCGGTGATCCGGTCGAGGACGGACGCCTTGGAGAGGTACTCCTCCGGGTCGTCGGAGAACAGCAGGGCCAGAGAGGGGTCGAGGCCGCCGGACCGGTACTGGGCGCCGGCCAGCGAACCGAGCCTCTCGCGCAGGTCGTTGATGCGCCCCTGCTGCCGGGCTACCCGGTCCTGCGCGTCACCCACCGCACGGCGCAGGGCGCCGACGCGCTCGTCGGCCTTGTTGTACGCCTCGGTGGCGTGCTCGGCCTCCTCGTAGAGCCGGTCCACCTCGGCGCGGGTGTCGTCGTGCGGGGCGGCCGAGGCCGGTACGGCGGTCAGGGCGCCGAGTGCGGCGGCCGCCGCGGACAGCACGCTCAGGGGGCGGGCGGCGCCCCGGTCGGACCCGGACGGTGCAAGGCGGCGATGGGACCCCACGGGAAGCCGCGCTCCTTCCACTGGCGGACAGAGACCGTCCCCCGTGGGCGGACCCCGGGGAAACGCGGCAGACAGTAGCCCTGTGTCCGGGGGGTGACCAAAGACCTCCGCGGGCACACACAGTGACGCCCCGCCGCTGACGCAGGTCACCGGCGGGGCGCGGGGTCACTTCGGGTAGTCGTAATTCCCCCGTTCGGGCGGTGCCGTGTCCTGATCTTGGAACGGCCCCGTGGGGGTGACGGCCGGGCGTCCCGGCCGAAGGGTCAGACGCGGACGCCCCACATGAACGGGCCGCCGATCGTGCTCATCGACTCGTAGCGGACGACCGTGCCCGTACGCGGGGCGTGCAGGATCTGGCCGTTGCCGGCGTAGAGGCCCACGTGGTGCAGGTCGTTGAAGAAGAACACCAGGTCGCCGACCTTGAGGTCGCTGACGGAGTAGATCTTCGTGCCGTAGCCGGACTGGGCCTCGGAGGTGCGCGGGATGGACACGCCGGCCTGGGCGTAGGCCCAGGAGGTCAGACCCGAGCAGTCGAAGGAGGACGGGCCGGAGGCGCCGTAGACGTACGGCGAGCCGATCTTGGACTGGGCCGCGGAGAACGCGGCCGCGGCGCGGCCGGAGGCGGTGCCCGTGTCACCGAGGTCGACGCGCTCGGAGGAGGAGCGGTTGGCGCGGTCCTGCTCGGCCGCGAGGGCCGCCTTCTCCTTGGCCGTCAGGGAGTTGAGGAGCTTCTGCGCCTCGGCGAGCTTGCCCTGGACCGCCTTCTTCTGCTTGGCCAGTTCGGTGCGGGTGGAGGCGAGGTCCTTGAGCTTGTCGGAGGCCTCGGCGCGCTCCTGCGCGAGTTCGCGCTGTTTCTCCTGGATCTTCTTCAGCGCCTCGACCTGCTGGGCGCTGAGCTGGTCGGCGGTGGACGCCTTGTCCAGGTAGTCGTCCGGGTCGGACGACAGGAAGAGCTGGAGGGAGGAGTCGATGGTGCCGGTGCGGTACTGCGCGGCGGCCGCCAGGCCTATGGAGTCGCGCAGTTCGTTGAGCTCCTCCTGGCCGCGGGCGACGTTGTCCTGGATGGTGGAGATCTCCTTCTGGAGCTTCTCCTGCTTCTCCGTGGCCCCGTTGAGCTTCTCGGTGGCCTGCTCCGCCTGCTCGTAGAGCTTGTCGACCTTGGCCTTGACCTCGTCCTTGCCGAGCTTCTCGGTGGGCGCCGCGTTGGCGGCCTGGGAGCTCAGGGCGACGGCAGCGGCGGCTGCGGTGGTCAGCACGGTCACGCGCGCGCGACTCGGCTGCTTGGGTCGACGGTGGGACGCCACGGAGACGGGCTCCTTCTTTTGAGTGATCACCCGTGTGGAGGTTCGAGCACCAGACCTTAGTGACCCCGCTGTGATCAGTTCAAATCCCCGGGGCCAAAAATCGCATCACGCAACGCAGTTTTTTCACGCAACTCACGGGGAGTGAGGCGGGCTTGACACTACGTTGCGTGACGATCCCGCCAATTCGGGCATTAAACCTGCAACATCGACCTTCAGGACAGCCGCTTCAGAAGTACCGCGGAAGCCACGGGCCGGGCGCCCGCCTTCGCGACGCCGTCGGCGACCTCGCGGTCGGTCGAGGCGACGATGACCGGCCGGCCCGGCGGCTCGGCGCGCACCAGCTGGCGGATCAGTTCGTCGGCAGTGACACCCGGCTTCGAGAACAGCACCCGCACCCCGCGCGGCGGCGCGAGCAGCACCGGAGCCGCGAGTTCGGCCCCGTCGAAGACGCAGGTGACCTCGGCGCCGGTCTGCGCGGCGAGCGCCGACAGCTGCCCGAGCAGCCGCAGCCGCTGCTTCTCCAACGGCATCTGCGGATAGCCGGTCTTGGTGACGTTGTAGCCGTCGACGACCAGATGCGCCTGGGGCAGTGCGAGCAACTGATCGAGAATGGCCGGATCGTGCTCCGACAGGGCGCGCGCGGCGATGTCCTTCGGGGTCATTCGTCCCGGTTCGACCGCGTCGACCGTCTCCGCCGGACGCACGGACACCGGCGGCAACGCCAGTTCGCGGCGCAGCCCTTGGGCCGCGTCGAGCACCGTGTCCAGCAGCAGCCGGACCCGCATGTCCTCGACGCTGCGTCCCTCGCGGGCCGCCCGCCGGGTGGCCTCCAGGGCGGCCTCGGCCTCCCCCAGGCGCGCCTTCAGCCGCCGGGTCTCGCTCTCGGCGGCGGACACCTGGGCCTGTCCCTCGGCGCGTACGGCCTCGATCTCGCCCTGCAGTTTGCGCAGCGCGGCCTCGCCGCGCTTGACGTCGCTGTGGGCCGAACGCAGCTTGCGGTGCAGCGATTCCGCTTCCTTCTTCGCCGCGTCCAGTTCGGCACGCAGCCGCTCGGTGTCCGCGCGGGTCTGCTCGCGTGCCTGCACGAGATCCGCGCGCAGGCGCTCCAGTTCGGCGCGGTTCTCGTCGTCGGCGCGCTCGGCGTCCGCCCGCTGGGCCTCCTCGCCGGCCGCGGTCACCAGCTTCACCCAGCCGGCGGGCCGCAGCACATAGGCCGCGGCCGCCACGTCGAGCGGGTCCGCGGCCGGAGTCGGCGAGCCGGAGTCGAGAGCGCCGGAGAGCTCCGGCTGGGCCTCTCTGTACTTCTCGGCGATGCGCTGCCGGAACAGCGGATCGGTCTCCAGCGCGGCCGCCATCGCGTTGCCCGCGAACTTCGCCCGCCGGTTCGGGGCGAACCGGGCGTACTGCCGCAACTGGGCGGGAAGTTCGCCGACGGTGAGGCCGCCGAAGCCGTCGGAGACGATCTGCACGACCCGGCGGCGCACGCCGTCGGGCAGCGGACGGTCGAGCACCTCAGCGGCGCCGTCGCCCGGCCCCCCGCCTGCGCTCTCCACCATCCGTCACACCCCAATACTGTCCGGGGCCCTCCCCCGCTCTCGATCGCGCTCGAGCGGGGGGACCCCCGTCGTCAGGAACCGGCGCCCGGCCGATCCACGAGTTCCACCTGATCCACGGCGTTGCACCAGCGGCACCGCACCGACTCGATGGTCTCACTGACCACCTCGCGCTCCTCGACCTTCGGTTCACCGGCGAGGTCGAGGTGGACGTACTCGACGACCTTCGACGAGCGCGTCACGTCGAACCGGGTGAGGTTGCCGCAGAGGGTGCAGCGCCACCGCGTCGTGGCGGTCGGCAGGGGAACCGTCATCGTGACTGTCCGCTTCCTTCTAGTGTCCGTCTTCCAGTCGGGTCGCGCCGGAGGCTCCCCGCTGTGCATGGCTCGTAACCCTACGGCCTGGCGCGTACTCGACGCCCATCCGTCCCACGGGCCCGTCCGGCGGCGAGGCGGTCTGTGCGGGTGCGTCCCGTTACGTCATGCTCTGTATTCATGATCGGCAACTGGAGCGGGACCGTCCGCAGAGCCCTCCGCAGCCCCTCGGCGCCGGTGACGTACGGACTGATCACCCTGTGCTGTCTGATCTTCGCGATCGGCCCGGCCTCGGGCCTCAGCCCGGCGTACGGCTCCGGGGACGAGCTGGTGGCCGCCCAGCGGGCCTGGTTCCGCCGGTGGGGCGTGGTCCCGGCGGAACTGTTCGAGGGCTCCGCACGCGCCGTCCTGGAGCCCGCCACGGCCCTCTTCGTGCACGGCAGCTGGGTGCACCTCCTGGGCAACATGCTCTTCCTCTACGTCTTCGGGGCGATGACCGAGGACCGGATGGGCCGCGTCCAGTTCACGCTGTTCTACGTCGGCTGCGGCTATCTGGCCCTGGTGGGGTACGCGACCGCCCACGCCGGCTCCCCGCAGTCTCTGGTGGGTGCCTCCGGGGCGATCTCGGCGGTCCTCGGGGCGTTTCTCTACCTGTTCCCCCGGGCCCGGGTGACCAGTCTCCTGCCGTTCCTGTTCTTCCTGCCGCTGCGGTTCCCGGCGTGGGTCGTGCTGCCGTTCTGGGCGGCGCTGCAGTGGGTGGCGGCGGGGCAGGCCGACCAGGGGCCCGGGGTGGCGTATCTGGCGCACCTGGTGGGCTTCGGGCTCGGCTTCTGCTTCGCGTGGGCCCGTTTCGGCCGTACGACTAGAGTGAGGGCCGCCCCAGCAACGGCTCCCGAGGGAGAGAACCAGCCGTGATCACCGCGATCGTCCTCATCAAGACCAGCGTGGACCGGATCCCCGAGATCGCGGAGCGGATCGCCGCGCTGGACTCCGTCAGCGAGGTCTTCTCCGTCACGGGCACCTACGACCTGATCGCCATGGTGCGGGTGAAGCAGCACGAGGACCTCGCGGAGGTCATCCCCGGCAGCATCAGCAAGATCCCGGGTGTGGAGGCGACGGACACCCACGTGGCGTTCCGTACGTACTCGCAGCACGACCTGGAGGCCGCGTTCGCCATCGGGCTCGACTCGTAAAGACGTTCGCCCGGACGTCCGGGGGCGTGGGCGCCCCCGGCGCGCGCCTCTCGCGTCACACCGCGGGGACGCAGCGGCCGTCCTCCGTCCGGTACGTCCAGCGCGCACCCTCGGTCACCAGTTCCCGCACCGCCGCGACGAAGCGCTCCACGTGCTCGTCGGGGGTGCCGGCGCCGAAGCTCACCCGGATGGCGTTGAGGGACTTCTCCCCGGGGGCCGCCTCGGGGGCGCCGCACTCGCCCTGGGTCTGCGGGTCGCCGCCCAGCAGGGTGCGCACCAGCGGGTGGGCGCAGAAGAGGCCGTCGCGGACGCCGATGCCGTACTCCGCGGAGAGGGCGGCGGCGAAGTGGGAGCTGTTCCAGCCGTCGACGACGAAGGAGATCACCCCGACCCGCGGGGCGTCGTCGCCGAAGAGGGAGAGCACGCGGACCTGCGGGACCCCGGCCAGGCCCGCCCGCACCTTCTCGACCAGGTACTGCTCGCGGGCCACCAGCGTGTCGAAGCCGGCCTCCGTCAGGGCCTTGCAGGCCGACGCGACGGCGTAGGCGCCGATCACGTTCGGGGAGCCGGCCTCGTGGCGGGCCGCGCTCTCGTGCCACTCCACGTCCACTCCCCCGTCCTCGCGCCGGGTGACCTTGCGGCTGGCGCCACCGCCCGCGAGATACGGCTCCGCCGTGCGCAGCCAGTCGGCACGGCCGGCCAGGACGCCGGAGCCGAACGGGGCGTACAGCTTGTGACCGGAGAAGGCGATCCAGTCGACGTCGAGGTCGCGCACCGAGACCGGGTGGTGGGGGGCCAGCTGGGCCGCGTCCAGCACGATCCGGGCGCCGTGCGCGTGCGCGGCCGCCGCGAGCTCGCGCACCGGCCACAGCTCGCCGGTGACGTTCGAGGCGCCGGTGACGCAGACCAGGGCCGGGCCGTAGGGGTCGCGGCCGGCCAGGGCCTTCTCCAGGGTCTCGACGGCCTGCCGCGGGGAGCGCGGGGCGTCGAGCCAGGTGACCCGGGCGTCCCTCCAGGGCAGCAGCGAGGCGTGGTGCTCGGTCTCGAAGACGAAGACCTGGCAGTCGGCGGGGAGGGCCGCCGCCAGGAGGTTGAGGGAGTCGGTGGTGGAGCGGGTGAAGATCAGCTGGTCGTCGGCCCGGCAGTCCAGGAACCCGGCGACGGTCCCGCGGGCGTTCTCGAAGAGGTCCGTCGACAGCTGGGAGAGGTAGCCGGCGCCGCGGTGGACGCTGCCGTAGTACGGGGCGTAGGCCGCCACGTCGTCCCAGACGCGCTGCAGGGCGGGGGCGCTGGCCGCGTAGTCGAGTGCCGCGTAGGCGACCTCGCCGCCCGTGACGAGCGGGACGGTGACATCCCTGCCCAGAACGGGCAGTGGGGCACAAACGGTACGGGCGGTGGCAGCGGTGGAGACAGACATGGGGAACTCCCGTGAGAGGCAAAGGAGAACCACCGTGCGGGCGGCTGTGGCTCCGGCACGGAGGAAGGAGAAAAGGGGATGCGGAGGCGGGGCTCGACGCCCTAGCGCATTCGCTTGCTCACGGAAGACTCCCTCGGACGACCCAGGACCCCTGGTTTCGCGAGGGGTCCGCGCTTGCCGGGGACCTTGCTGTCCACGGCCTGGTCTTCACCCGGGGCACCCCGCCACGGACGGAGGGTTGCCGGACAGTCGGCCGGGGCCTCATGACTGTCACTCATGACCTGGTACAGGAACGTACGTGAAGTGATCGTCGTCCCGCAACCCGAGTCCGGATGGCGGGACGACGTCGGGGTGGCCCCTAGGCGTTGCTGGCGGCCACCCAGCGCTCCAGAGTCCGCTTCGCCGCGCCCGAGTCGACCGACTCGGCCGCCCGGTCCATGCCGGCCCTGATCTGCTCCGCCAGCGTTCCGCCGCCCGGCTCCAGGGCGACCAGCGCGGCCGCCGAGTTCAGCAGGACGGCGTCCCGGACCGGGCCCTGCTCGCCGTCCAGCAGGCGGCGGGCGACCTCCGCGTTGTACGAGGGGTCCCCGCCCCGCAGGGCCTCCACCGGCACCAGCTCGATGCCGACGTCACGCGGGTCGAAGCTCTCCTCGGTGACCTTGCCGTCGCGGACGACCCACACCCGCGAGGTGGCCGTCGTGGTCAGCTCGTCGAGGCCGTCGTCGCCGCGGAAGACCAGGGACGAGTTGCCGCGCTCGGCGAACACGCCCGCGACCACCGGCGCCATGCGCGGGTCCGCGACCCCGACCGCCTGGGCCCGCACCCGGGCGGGGTTGGTCAGCGGGCCGAGGATGTTGAAGACCGTGCGGATGCCCAGCTGACCGCGGGCGGCACCGGCGTGGCGCAGCGCCGGGTGGAACTTGATCGCGAAGCAGAACGTGATCCCGGCCTCCTGGGCCACCTCGGCCACCCGCCGCGGGGTCAGCTCCAGGTTGACGCCGAGCTTCTCCAGGACGTCCGAGGCGCCGGAGGCGGAGGACGCGGCCCGGTTGCCGTGCTTGACGACCGTGGCGCCCGTTCCGGCGACGACGATCGCCGACATCGTGGAGATGTTGACGGTCTTGGCGCCGTCGCCGCCGGTGCCGACGATGTCCACGGTCCGCCCGGGCACCTCGATCACGTTGGCGTGCTCGTACATGGCCCGGACGAGCCCGTTGATCTCCTCGACGGTCTCGCCCTTGGCCCTGAGGGCCACCACGAACCCGGCGATCTGCGCGTCCGTCGCCTCGCCGCGCATGATCCGGTCCATCGCCCACGCCGTGGCGTCCGCGCTCTGGTCACGGCCGTACAGCAGGGCGTTCAGCACGTCGGGCCAGGAACGGCCCGCCGCGGTGTCGCCTCCAGCGGGGGTCACAGCGCTCATCAGCCGCTCCTGGGTTTCGTACGGATCAACGGACGCTCTCGTCGGAGCGTGTGATCCCACCCTATCCAGCCGGGAGCACGGCGAAGGGCCCCGTCCGAACACCGGACGGGGCCCTTCGGCCGTGGCGTGGCGACGCCGGACGATCAGTGGTGGCCGTGGCCGCTCGTGATCTCCTTGTACTCCTCGACGGTCGGCTTCGGGATCTGCTGGTCCTCGCCGAAGTACGCGTTGCTGATCTTGGCGCGCAGCTTCTCGGACCGCTTGATCTTGCGCTCGACGCCGTTCTCGTCGACGGCCGGGCCGATCGCGGCCGGCTCGTACTGCTCGTGCGCCGTGAGGGTGTGGAGCTGCTCCTGGCTGAGCGGCTCGTGGACCTCGATGAACTCACCGTGCGGCAGGCGCTTGATGGTGCCGGTCTCGCGACCGTGCAGCACCTTGTCCCTGTCGCGGCGCTGCAGGCCGAGGCAGATGCGCTTGGTGAGGATGTACGCGATGACCGGTCCGACGAAGAAGAAGATCCGGACGAACCAGGTGATCGAGTTGATCGACAGGTGGAAGTGCGTGGCCCACAGGTCGTTGCCGCCACCGACCAGCGTGATCATGTACATCGTGACCCAGGCGGCGCCCAGCGCGGTGCGCGTGGGGGCGTTGCGCGGACGGTCCAGGATGTGGTGCTCGCGCTTGTCGCCCGTGATCCACGACTCGATGAAGGGGTAGAGCGCGAGCGCCGCGAGGACGACACCGAACAGGACCAGCGGGATGAACACGCCGAGGACCAGGGTGTGGCCCCACAGGTTGACCTCCCAGCCCGGCATGAAGCGGATCAGACCCTCGGCGAAGCCCATGTACCAGTCGGGCTGGGCGCCGGTGGACACCTGGTCCGGACGGTAGGGGCCCATGGCCCAGATCGGGTTGATCTGCGCGACCGCGGCGATGACCGCGATGACACCGAAGACCAGGAAGAAGAAGCCTCCGGCCTTGGCCATGTACACGGGCAGCAGCGGCATGCCGACGACGTTCTTGTTGCTCTTGCCGGGACCCGCGAACTGCGTGTGCTTGTGGTAGAAGACCAGAATCAGGTGGGCCACCATCAGACCGAGCATGATGCCCGGCAGCAGCAGGATGTGGATCGAGTAGAACCGCGCCACGAAGTCGTGGCCCGGGAACTCCCCGCCGAACAGGAACATCGAGATGTACGTGCCCACGATCGGCATCGACAGGATGGCGCCCTGGGTGAAGCGGACGCCGGTGCCGGAGAGCAGGTCGTCCGGGAGCGAGTAACCGGTGAAACCGGTGAACATGCCGAGGACGAACAGCAGGAAGCCGAACAGCCAGTTGATCTCACGCGGCTTGCGGAACGCGCCGGTGAAGAACACGCGCATCATGTGCACGAACATGCCGGCGAGGAAGATCAGCGCCGCCCAGTGGTGGATCTGCCGGATGAGCAGACCGCCGCGCACGTCGAAGGAGATGTGCAGGGTCGAGCTGAACGCCTCGGACATCAGCTGTCCCTGGAGCGGGACGTAACTGCCGTGGTACTCCACCTCGTTCATCGACGGGTGGAAGAACAGCGTCAGGTACACACCCGTCAGGATGATGATGATGAAGCTGTACATGCACACTTCGCCCAACATGAACGACCAGTGGTCGGGGAAGATCTTGCGCATGTTGGCCTTGGCCAGGGAGTAGATCCCCAGCCGGCCGTCGGCCCAGTCGGCGATCCGCTCGCCGGCCGGCGCCTTCCCGCGTTCGCGGGACTCGTGGTTCTCGTTCGTGCTCATCCGCGCTCCCAGAAAGCAGGACCGACGGGCTCTTCGAAGTCGCCGAGCGCCTCGAGGTAGCCCTCGTCGTTCACGCCGATGCGCAGCTGCGGCAGGGCGTGACCGGCGGGGCCGAAGATCACTCGGGCACCGTCGGAGAGGTCGAAGGTGGACTGGTGGCAGGGGCACAGCACGTGGTGCGTCTGCTGCTCGTACAGGGAGATCGGGCAACCGACGTGGGTGCAGATCTTCGAGTACGCCACGATGCCCTCGTGCGACCACTCGAGCTCGCGCTTGTCCTTGATGTTGTCCGGCTGCAGCCGGACGATCATCAGGGCCGCCTTGGCGATCTCGTTCTGGAAGTCCTCGTCGTGCTCCTCCAGGCCCTCGGGCTTGCAGAAGGTGAGCGAACCGACGGCGACGTCCGAGGGACGCAGCGGCTCGTTCGTGTTCATGTTGACGAGGAGCTTGCCCTTGGCCCACAGCGTGTGGCGCAGCTTGTCCTCGGGCAGCGGGCCGAGGTCGCGCAGCAGCACGACACCGGAGAGCGGCACCAGGGCGAGGGCACCGAACATCGTGTTGCGGATCAGCTTGCGACGGCCGATCACCGATTCCTTGGCGCCCTGCTTGAAGTCCGCGTGGACCTTCGCGCGGACCTCGGGGGACGCCGCGATCGGGTGACGGTCGTCGGCGACCTCGACGTCCGACATCAGGGTGCGGGCCCAGTGGACCGCGCCGGCGCCGATGGTGAACAGCGCCGTGCCCAGGGTCAGACCCAGCGCGAAGTTCAGCGCGCTGAGGTGGCCGATCGGGAACACGAAGATCGACTTGTCGGCGGGGATCGCCACGAACGAGGCGATGAAGCCGACCGTGGCCAGCATCGACACCGTGAACAGCAGGGCGACCACACGCTCGGACCGCTTGGCGGCCCGCTCGTCGATGTCCTGGATCCGGTGCTCGTGGGGCGGCAGCCCGGGGTCGGCGAACGGGTTCTTCTCGTCCGCGACGCCTACGGCCGTACCGTGCGCGTGCTCCTGCTCAGCGGGCAGGTTCTCTTCTGGAGTGTCTTGGCTACTCATGACTTCTTGGCCTTTGCGGTCCGAGCGGCGACCCAGACGGCGACCGCGATCAGGGCGCCGAGACCGAAGATCCAGGCGAACAGGCCCTCGCTGACCGGGCCGAGGCCGCCCAGCTCCAGACCACCGGGGTTCTCCGTCTCGTCACCGTTGACCGCGTGCAGGTACGCGATGATGTCCTTCTTGTTCTGCTCCGACATGGTCGTGTCGGGGAAGGAGGGCATGTTCTGCGGGCCGGTCTGCATGGCCTCGTAGATGTGCTTCGGGTCCACGTCCTCGAGGCTCGGAGCGTACTTGCCCTTGGTGAGGGCACCGCCCTTGCCGGTGAAGTTGTGGCACTGCGCGCAGTTGGTGCGGAACAGCTCGCCGCCCTTGGCGATGTCGGCGCCCTCCGAGCCGTACTCGGCCTCGGTCGGGATGTTCGGGCCGGCGCCCAGGGAGGAGATGTACGCGGCCAGCTGGTCGATCTGGGCCTGCGTGTAGATGACCTTCTTCTTGGGCACCTGCGCGCCCTGGGAGGTCGCGGCGGGCATACGCCCGGTGCCGACCTGGAAATCGACGGCCGCGGCGCCCACGCCGACCAGGCTCGGACCGTCGGAACTGCCCTGACCGCCGGTGCCGTGGCAGCTGGCGCAGCCTACGGCGTACAGCTTCTTGCCCTCGTCGATGGCGAGGGACTGGGCGGTTTCATCTGCCTGCGCCTTGCTCGCGGGCGCGAACGCGGCGTACAGCCCCCCCGTGCACGCCAGCGCGAGGAGTAGGACGACGAGCGCCGCCAGCGGATGGCGTCGTCGTGCGGAGAGCTTTTTCACGGATTACCCCGGTGTCAGGATCTTCAGCGTCGATGCTTCTGGGATGTGCGCTTCTGGGCGCGTGGAACGGGCCCGGCTACTTGATCATGTAGATCGTGGCGAAGAGGCCGATCCAGACGACATCGACGAAGTGCCAGTAGTAGGACACGACGATCGCGGCGGTCGCCTGCTCGTGGGTGAACCTCCTGGCCGCGTAGGTGCGCCCGAGGACCAGCAGGAAGGCGATGAGGCCGCCCGTCACGTGCAGTCCGTGGAAGCCGGTGGTCAGGTAGAACACCGAGCCGTACGGGTCGGAGGAGAGCGAGAGCCCGTCCTTCTTCACCAGCTCCGTGTACTCGTAGATCTGACCGCCGATGAAGATCGCGCCCATGATGAAGGTGATGATGAACCAGCCCCGGAGCTTCTTCACGTCACCGCGCTCGGCGGCGAAGACGCCGAGCTGGCAGGTGAGCGAGGAGAGCACCAGGATCGTGGTGTTCGTGGCCGAGAACGGGAAGTTCAGGGCCTCGGCCATCTCCTTCCAGTGCTCGGGACCCGTCACCGAACGCAGGGTGAAGTACATCGCGAAGAGGGCCGCGAAGAACATCAGCTCGGAACTCAGCCAGATGATGGTTCCGACGCTGGTGAGGTTCGGCCGATTGACCGACGGGTGCGCGTGCCCGGTTTCTACTGTCGTTGCTGTCGCCACGACCGACATTATGTCGGTCGCTTATCCCGCCCTCACTCCGGGGGGTGCCGTTCGGAGTGTTCCCAGCGTGTGTACTGCCCGGATGGCCCATCGAAGTGATGTTCCAAGCGGTGTTGACGGGGTGTTCAGGGGGGTAGCATCCGCCGCAACGGTTCTGTCCGTACGACGCTGATGTCACGGAGGAAGCATGCAGGCGACCGCGACGGTGCTGGTCTACAGCGACGACTCCAACACCCGGGAGCAGGTCCGGCTCGCGACCGGGCGCAGGCCGGCCCCGGACGCCCCCCTGGTGGAGTTCGTGGAGTGTGCGACGCCCGCGGCCGTCGTCAGGGAGCTGGACAAGGGCGGGATCGATGTCTGCGTCCTGGACGGCGAGGCCGTGCCGATGGGGGGCATGGGACTGTGCCGGCAGATCAAGGACGAGGTGTTCGCCTGCCCGCCGGTCCTGCTGCTCATCGCCCGGCCCCAGGACGCCTGGCTGGCCACGTGGAGCCGTGCGGAGGCGGCTGTGACGCTCCCGGTGGAGCCGGTGGAGTTCGCCGCCGCCCTGGCGTCCCTGCTGCGGCAGAAGCGGCTGCTGAGCGCCTGAGGGGTTCACACCGCGGCCGGCCGGAGCGTGGAGGTGTCCGGCCGGGTCTTCTGGCCGCCCGTGGTCAGCGCGCTGCCGTCGCGCCACTTCGCCCAGTCCACGTTCCAGTCGCCGAAGCCGTTGCCGAACGGCTCCATCGTGCTGCCCTTGCTGTTGATCACCTTGACCACGTCGCCGGGGCGGACGTGGTCGAAGAACCAGGCCGCGTTGGACGTGCTCATGCCGGTGCAGCCGTGGCTGACGTTCTCGTAGCCCTGCGACCCCACCGACCAGGGGGCGGCGTGGACGTACTCGCCGCTCCAGGTCACCCGGGTGGCCCAGTAGACCGGCAGGTCGTACGACTCCGACGAGCCCTCGGCGATGCCCACCGTGGTGCTGCGCATCCGGACGAACTGCTCCTTGCCCAGGACCACCTTGACCCCGTTGCGGGTGTCGAAGCCGGGCTTGCCGGTGGTGACCGGGATGGTGTTGATCACTTCGTCGTTCTTGTAGAACGTCATCGAGTGGGCCGAGGCGTCGGTGACGGCTATGACCCGGTCGCCGATGGCCAGCTTCACGTCCTTCGACGTGGTGCCCCACAGCCGGTCGCCGATCCGGATGCCGCTGAGGTTGCTGTGGGCGCGGATCGTGGCGTGGGCGGGCCAGTACTCCTGGGGGCGGTAGTGGAGTTCCTTGTCGTCCACCCAGTGCCAGGCGCCCTGCACGGCGGGCGTGGAGTCGACCTTGAGGCCGCGTTCGACCACGGCCCGCTGGGCCGGGTCCTTGACGGGCTCGCTCAGCTTGGCGGTGACGGGCTGGCCGACGCCGTAGGTGCCCGGTTCCGGGCCGAACTCGACCGCCAGGCGCTTCTTTCCGCTGGGCTTGCCGGTGTCGAAGGTGATGACCCGGCGGCCGGGCGCGCCGTCGGTGTCCTCGGTGCTCACCCGGACCGTGTAGTGGGCGTCCGCGGCCAGCGGCTCGGTGCTGTGCCAGCGGCTGCCGTCGGCGGAGAGTTCGCCCGCCACGTAGCGGCCTGAGGCGTCCACGGCGGTGACGTCCGTGATGGGCTCGTCGGCGTCCTCCGCGAGGACCTCCAGGGGCTTGTCCGGGTCGGCCTTCTTTCTGCCGTCCCCGTCGGGACCGTTGAAGGAGATCTGGTCGCTCGCGTCGTAGGGGCGTTCGGCGAGGGGGTTGCCGTCCGAGCCGCAGGCGGTGACGGCGCCCGCGCCGAGGGCGATCACCAGCAGCGTGCAGCCGACGACGGTACGGGGGCGGGGTGTGTGGCTCATGGCTTCACGCTAGGGAGCCGCGTCAATCGCGGCGCGCTGGGCGCCACGGATGGAGGACAGGGATTACGGCAGACGAAGGAGCCCGGACCCTCCTTGACGGAGTGTCCGGGCTCCCGTGCGCTCAGCGCGTGCTACTGGGTGCGGTTCTCACCGCGGTAGTACTCGAAGACCCAGCCCCAGATGCCGACCAGGATCAGCGGGGCGGAGAAGTACAGCAGCCACCAGCCGACCGCCACGCCGAGGAAGGCGAGGGCGCCGCCGATGCCGAGCGCCAGCGGCTGCCAGCTGTGCGGGCTGAAGAAGCCCAGCTCGCCGGCGTCGTCCGCGACGTCGGCCTCCTTGTTGTCCTGGGCGCCCGCGTCGACCCGCCGGGCCGTGAAGCCCAGGTAGAAGCCGACCATGATGGCCAGGCCGAAGGCCAGGAAGAGGGCCGTGGTGCCGGCCGGCTCCTTCGACCACACGCCGTAGACGATCGCCATGACGAGCAGGAAGACGCTCAGCCAGATGAACAACCTGCCTTGGACCTTCACTTGCCGGCCTCCTTGCTGCCCGAGACGGCGGGGGCACCGTGACCGGCGTGCTCGAGCTGCTCGAGCGCGGCGATCTCAGGGTGGTGCAGGTCGAACGCGGGGGATTCGCTGCGGATCCGCGGCAGGGTGAGGAAGTTGTGCCGCGGCGGCGGGCAGGAGGTCGCCCACTCCAGGGAGCGGCCGTAGCCCCACGGGTCGTCGACGTTGACCGGCTTGCCGTACTTGGCCGTCTTCCACACGTTGTAGAAGAACGGCAGGATCGACAGACCGAGGATGAACGAGCTGATCGTCGAGATCGTGTTCAGGGCGGTGAAGCCGTCCTGCGCCAGGTAGTCGGCGTAGCGGCGCGGCATGCCCTCGGCGCCCAGCCAGTGCTGGACCAGGAAGGTGCCGTGGAAGCCGATGAACAGCGTCCAGAAGGTGATCTTGCCGAGGCGCTCGTCGAGCATCTTGCCGGTGAACTTAGGCCACCAGAAGTGGAAGCCGGCGAACATCGCGAAGACGACGGTGCCGAAGACGACGTAGTGGAAGTGCGCCACCACGAAGTACGAGTCCGAGATGTGGAAGTCCATCGGAGGCGAGGCCAGGATGACGCCGGTCAGACCGCCGAAGGTGAAGGTGACGAGGAAGCCCGTCGCCCAGAGCATCGGGGTCTCGAAGGACAGCGAGCCCTTCCACATCGTGCCGATCCAGTTGAAGAACTTCACACCGGTCGGGACGGCGATGAGGAACGTCATGAAGGAGAAGAACGGCAGGAGCACGCCACCGGTGACGTACATGTGGTGCGCCCACACCGTCACCGAGAGACCGGCGATGGCGATGGTCGCGGCGATCAGGCCCATGTAGCCGAACATCGGCTTGCGGGAGAAGACCGGGACGATCTCACTGATGATGCCGAAGAACGGCAGGGCGATGATGTACACCTCTGGGTGTCCGAAGAACCAGAAGAGGTGTTGCCACAGCAACGCGCCGCCGTTGGCCGCGTCGAAGACATGGGCACCGAACTTGCGGTCCGCCTCCAGGGCGAACAGCGCGGCCGCCAGGACCGGGAAGGCCAGCAGGACCAGGACACCGGTCAGCAGGACGTTCCACACGAAGATCGGCATGCGGAACATGGTCATGCCCGGCGCGCGCATGCAGATGATCGTGGTGATGAAGTTGACCGAGCCGAGGATGGTGCCGAAGCCGGAGAAGGCCAGACCCATGATCCACATGTCGGCGCCGATGCCCGGGCTGCGGACCGCGTCCGACAGCGGGGAGTAGGCGAACCAGCCGAAGTCGGCCGCACCGTCCGGGGTGAGGAAGCCGCCGACGGCGATCAGCGAGCCGAACAGGTACAGCCAGTAGGCGAACATGTTCAGCCGCGGGAACGCGACGTCGGGAGCGCCGATCTGGAGCGGCATGATCCAGTTCGCGAAGCCGGCGAACAGCGGCGTCGCGAACATCAGCAGCATGATCGTGCCGTGCATCGTGAACGCCTGGTTGAACTGCTCGTTCGACATGAACTGCAGGCCCGGGCGGGCGAGCTCGGCGCGCATGAGGAGCGCCATGACGCCGCCGATGCAGAAGAACGCGAACGACGTGACCAGGTACATCGTACCGATGGTCTTGTGGTCGGTGGTGGTGAGCCACTTGACCACGACATTGCCGGGCTGCTTGCGCCGGACCGGCAGCTCGTTCTCGTAGGAGTCTTCAGCTGCCGCGGCACCCTGGGGTTCGTTGAGGATGCTCACAGGTTGTTCGTCTCCCGGTTCTTCTCATGGGCGGTCTGCTCGATGCCCGCGGGAACGTAACCGGTCTGCCCCTTCTTGGCGAGGTCCTTGAGGTGCTGCTCGTAGCGCTCGGGCGAGACGACCTTCACGTTGAACAGCATCCGCGAGTGGTCGACGCCGCAGAGCTCGGCGCACTTGCCCAGGAAGGTGCCCTCCTTGTTGGGAACCACCTGGAAGGCGTTGGTGTGGCCCGGGATGACGTCCTGCTTCATCAGGAACGGCACCACCCAGAAGGAGTGGATGACGTCACGCGAGGTGAGGACGAAGCGGACCGTCTTGCCCTTGGGGAGCCAGAGGGTCGGGCCCGGGTTGTTGGTCTGCGGGTTCCGCTCACCGGGGACACCGCAGGTGTAGACGCCGCCCGCGTCGGCCGGGAAGTCCTTCTTGTACCGGTCCGGGATCGCGGCCAGGTTCTCGTCGGTCTTCGCGTCACCGGTGGAGCCGTCGACGTTCTCGATGTAGTTGAAGCACCAGCTCCACTGGAAGCCGACCACGTTGACCGTGACGTCGGGCTTCTTCTCGAGGCTGAGGAGCTTCGACTCGTCACGGGCCGTGAAGTAGAACAGCACCGAGACGATGATGATCGGGACCACCGTGTACAGCGCCTCGATGGGCATGTTGTACCGGGTCTGCGGAGGAACTTCGACCTTTGTGCGGCTGCGCCGGTGGAAGAAAGCACTCCACAGGATCAGGCCCCACACCAGCACGCCGGTGGCCAGCGCGGCAGCCCAGGATCCCTGCCACAGGGAGAGGATCCGCGGAGCCTCTTCTGTGACCGGGGTGGGCATGCCAAGGCGGGGGAAGTCCTTGTATGTGCAACCGGTGGCGGTCGCCAGGACCAGGCCCGCGGTCATTGCCTGCAGCAGCTTCCGCCGCATCGGGCGCCGCGGCGAGCGGTCGGAGCCGTTGGGACTCACGTAGCGCCTTCCCGAGAGTCTCGCCCGCGCGGATCGGCTGCGGCCTTCTCGCTGGTCGGTCGCCGCCCTGCGTCGGGCAGGGGTTTGGATGTTTATGCGGACCAAACCCTAGCCGACGCCCTCCGGGGGTTCGCGGGGAGGGTGGGTTACGCGCCGCCGGGTAGCCGAATGCGCCTAATAGCTCGCCGAGTGCGGGTGATTCGGCGCGTGCGGGTGGTTCGTGGTCACTCGCGCAGTTCCCCGCGCCCCTTCCGGGCGCTTAGCGTTGCCGTGTGGTCTACTTCGACGCTGCTTCCGCCGCTCCCCTCCATCCCGTCGCCCGTCAGGCGCTGTTGGCCGCTCTCGACGAGGGGTGGGCGGATCCCGGGCGGCTGTACCGGGAGGGGCGGCGGGCCCGGCTGCTGCTGGACGCCGCCCGGGAGGCCGCGGCGGAGGCCGTCGGGTGCCGGCCGGACGAGCTGGTGTTCACCTCGTCCGGGACACGGGCGGTGCAGACGGGCGTCGCGGGCGTGTTGGCGGGCCGGCGGCGGGCCGGGCGTCACCTGATCGTGTCATCCGTTGAACACTCGTCGGTGCTCCATTCGGCGGAGGCGCACGAGGCGGACGGCGGGACCGTGACGCGGGTGGACGTCGACCGGCTGGGGGCGGTGGACGCCGGGGCGTTCGCGCAGGCCCTGCGGCCGGACACCGCGCTCGCGTGTCTGCAGTCCGCCAACCACGAGGTGGGCACCGAGCAGCCCGTCGCGGCGGTGGCCGAGGCGTGCCGTGCGGCCGGGGTGCCGTTGCTGGTGGACGCGGCGCAGTCGCTCGGGTGGGAGCGGGTGGCCGGGGACTGGTCGGTGCTGACGGCCAGTGCGCACAAGTGGGGCGGGCCGTCGGGGGTCGGGCTGCTCGTGGTGCGCAAGGGCGTGCGGTTCGCGGCGCGGGAGGCGGAGGAGTTCCAGAGCCTGCCGGCGATCGTGGCGGCCGCCGCGTCGCTGCGCGCCGTGCGGGCGGAGGCGGTCCAGGAGGCCGTGCGCCTGCGGGAGCTGACGCAGCGCATCCGGGTCCGGGTGCCCGAACTGGTCCCGGACGTCGAGGTCGTGGGGGATCCGCGGCGGCGGCTGCCGGGGATCGTCACCTTCTCCTGTCTCTACGTCGACGGGGAGGCGCTGCTGCACGAGCTGGACCGGGAGGGGTTCTCGGTGTCGTCGGGGTCGTCCTGCACCAGCAGCACGCTGACGCCGAGCCATGTGCTCCGGGCGATGGGGGTGCTGAGCGAGGGGAACGTGCGGGTGTCGCTGCCCGCCGGGGTGCCCGAGGAGGAGGTGGAGCGGTTCCTCACCGTGCTGCCGGGGGCCGTGGCGGGGGTGCGGGAGAAGCTGGGGGCGCCGTCCGCCGGGGTGGCGGAGCCACGCGCGGACGAGCTGGTCGTGGACGCCCTCGGCAGGCGGTGCCCGATTCCCGTCATCGAGCTGGCGAAGGTCATCGGGGAGGTGCCGGTGGGGGGCACGGTGCGGGTGCTGTCCGACGACGAGGCGGCCCGGCTGGACATTCCGGCGTGGTGCGAGATGCGCGGGCAGGAGTACGTGGGTGAGGAACCGGCGGACCGCGGTGCGGCCTATGTGGTCCGCCGGGTGGCTTAGGGCCCTTCTGATGGATCTCCGTGGGAGAAGGAGCGGCGTCCGGTGCGGCGAGAGTGCGTGCCGGGCGTCGCGACGCCGCGGAGATCCATCAGAAGGGCCCCCTGGAGGGCCTGCCCGGCGGACAGGCCCCGGCGCCGGGTGAGCGGGCTCAGGCGAGGTGCTTCTGGACCTCGGTGGCGGCCTCGTCGCCGTACGCCTTGCGGAAGCGGTCCATGAAGTGGTTGCGCCGCAGCTGGTACTCCTGCGTGCCGACCGTCTCGATGACGAGGGTGGCGAGCATGCAGCCGATCTGGGCGGCGCGCTCCAGGGAGACGTCCCACGCCAGGCCGGAGAGGAAGCCGGCACGGAAGGCGTCGCCGACGCCGGTGGGGTCGGCCTTGCGCTCCTCGTCCGGGCAGCCGACCTCGATCGGGTCCTCGCCGTCGCGCTCGATACGGACGCCGCGCGCGCCGAGGGTGGTGACGCGGTGGCCGACCTTGGCGAGGATCTCGGCGTCGGTCCAGCCGGTCTTGGACTCGATGAGGCCCTTCTCGTACTCGTTGGAGAACAGGTACGTGGCGCCCTCCAGCAGTATCCGGATCTCCTCGCCCTCCATGCGGGCGATCTGCTGGGAGAAGTCGGCGGCGAAGGGGATCGAGCGGGAGCGGCACTCCTCCGTGTGGCGGAGCATCGCCTCCGGGTCGTCGGCGCCGATCAGGACCAGGTCGAGGCCGCCGACGCGGTCGGCGACGGTCTTCAGCTCGATCAGGCGGGCCTCGCTCATGGCGCCCGTGTAGAAGGAGCCGATCTGGTTGTGGTCGGCGTCCGTGGTGCACACGAAGCGGGCCGTGTGCAGGGTCTCGGAGATGCGGACCGACCCGGTGTCCACGCCGTGCCGGTCCAGCCAGGCCCGGTACTCGTCGAAGTCCGCCCCCGCGGCGCCGACCAGGACCGGCCGGGTGCCGAGCTGTCCCATCCCGAAGGCGATGTTCGCGGCCACTCCGCCCCGGCGCACGTCCAGGTTGTCGACCAGGAAGGAGAGCGAGACCGTGTGGAGCCGGTCCGCGACGAGCTGGTCGGCGAAGCGGCCGGGGAACGTCATGAGGTGGTCGGTTGCGATGGAGCCGGTGACTGCGATGCGCACGGCGTGGACTCTCCTGAGGGGAGGGGGATTGACAGTTCACGCTACCCGGTCGCGAGGCGCCACTGAAGCAGCTGAAACTACCCGATAGTAGATCTTTCTTCGCGGGCTCGTGCGTGCTTACGGTTCCGCTATGACGAACCTCGAGTTCCACGCCCCCGCTCCGGCCGACCCCGACGGCGGCCTCGCCTCGCTGCGGGGTGACTGCGCCCGGATGGTTCCGCACTGGGCGGCCCCGGAGAAGATCTCTTCCCGTCCGGTCTCCCCGTCACGCATCCATGGCGTGACCGTCCCTGCGAGGTCCGCGCGACTGCTGGAGGCCATGCCGGACTACGGCAACTAGGGGTTTCTCCTCGGTACGGCGCTCGGAAGGGAACCGTGCGCTCCCCCGGCGCGTCCCATCGCTGTCCCCCGTAGAGGGGATGTGAGGTACGACAGCAGGGCAGCCGAAGGAGCGATGCGGTGAACACCGAGCGACCCGAGAACGACGACGCCGCGCGCGAGCCGGAGAAGTCGGGTTCCGCCGAGCAGACCGAGGAGTCCGCGCCGGCCGAGCAGGTCGCGCCGGCGGAGAGGGCCGAGCAGGCGGAGGAGGCCGAGCAGGCGGAGGAGGCCGAGCAGGTCGCGCCCGCCGAGAAGGCCGAGCAGGCCGAGAAGGTCGCTCCGGCCGGGAAGGCCGACCGGGTCACGGGGGGCGACAGGGCCGAGAAGGCCGAGAACGCCCCGGGGACCGGCAAGGCCGACGAGCCCGCCGCGGCCGACGAGGCGGTACGGGGCCTGGACGAGGGCGGGCCGGCCGATCAGCGTGCCGAGGAGCCCGCCGTCTCCTCCTCCGCGCCTCGGCGGCGGTCGCCCCTCCTCGTCGCCTCCGTCGCCGCCGCCGTGCTGCTGGTCGGGGGCGGTGGCGCGTACCTCAGCGCGCAGGCCGCCGGGGGCTCCGGTGCCGGGGCGCCCTCCGGTGACGGCACTCCCGCGCCGCTCGCGCTGGACGACTACCAGGGGGGCGGTTCCGACGGGGGTACGAACGGCATCGCGCCCGGCGAGCCGAACCCGTACGGCGTCACCTACAAGGCCGAGGGCACGCTCCCCGAGGGCCCCGGTTCCGCGCCCGTCCACTGGGCGAGGGGCGAGGTCGGCAAGGCCGAGGTGACCCGGCTGGCGAAGGCGCTCGGCGTGGACGGGACGCCCGTGGTGGACGGGGAGGCCTGGAAGGTGGGCTCCGGCCAGGACGGCTCGGGTCCGGTGCTGCGGGTGAACCGGCAGGCGCCGGGCATGTGGACGTTCAGCCGGTACGCGCCCGGCACCGACAACTGCAAGGGCGGCATCGCCAAGTGCACCCAGGATCCCGGGGCCCCGGCCGCCGACCCGGTGAGCGAGGCGGCCGCGAAGAAGGCGGCGGCGCCGATCCTCAAGGCCGTGGGGCAGGACGACGCCAAGGTGGACGCGAGCCAGGTCATGGGTGCCCAGCGGGTCGTGAACGCGGACCCGGAGATCGGCGGCCTGCCCACCTACGGCTGGACCACCGGGATCAGCGTCGGCGCCGACGGGGCGGTCATCGGCGGCAACGGGCAGCTGAAGGCGCCGGCCGAGGGGGACACGTACCCCTTGCTGAGCGCCGGGGAGGCCCTGGAGGCGTTGAACGCGGCGCCCGGGAGCGACCACCGGATGGGCATCGGCGGGTGTGCGAGCCCGGTGCCGCTGAAGGACCGGCTGGAGAGCCCGTGCGGCTCGTCGTCCACGGGCGCTCCCCAGGGGGAGACCGTGACGGTCGGGGACGCGGTGCTCGGGCTCGCCCCGCACACCTCGGGCGGACGGCAGGTGCTCGTCCCGTCGTGGCTGTTCGACGTGAAGGGGACGGGGGCCGCGGACGGGTACCGGGTGACCCAGCCGGCGGTCGACCCGGCGTATCTGAAGGCGGCGACGACGCCCGCGCCGAGCGCCAGCTCGGCTCCCCGTGACGTGCAGGTGGACGGCTACACGGCCGAGGGCAGTGAGCTGGTCGTGAGCTTCACCGGCGGGGTGTGCGCCGACTACGAGGCGTCGGCGAAGGAGAGCGGGGACGAGGTGACCGTCACCGTGACCGAGACGCCGTGGCCGGACAAGGTCTGCATCATGATCGCCAAGGAGTACCACCGGACCGTACGGCTCGACGAGCCGCTCGGCAGCCGGAAGGTGGTCGACGCGGACGGCAGGGCCGTGCCGCTGGAGAAGGACGGGGCGCGGCTGCCCGACGTCCAGTAGGCGCCCGGACCACGACGAAGGCGGCGGCCCCCCCGGGAGGGGGCCGCCGCCTTCGTACGCGCCGTCATGGCTTAGCTGAAGGAGTCACCGCAGGCGCAGGAACCGGTCGCGTTCGGGTTGTCGATCGTGAAGCCCTGCTTCTCGATGGTGTCCACGAAGTCGATGGACGCGCCACCCAGGTACGGGGCGCTCATGCGGTCGGTGACGACCTTGACGCCACCGAAGTCCTTGACGACGTCGCCGTCGAGGGAGCGCTCGTCGAAGAAGAGCTGGTAGCGCAGGCCGGAGCAGCCGCCGGGCTGCACGGCGACACGCAGGGCCAGGTCGTCACGGCCTTCCTGGTCGAGCAGGGCCTTGACCTTCGCCGCCGCGGCGTCGGACAGGATGATGCCGTCGGTGACGGTGCTGGTCTCGTCCGATACGGACATCTACATCTCTCCCGGGTTGTACGGAGACTGCTTGCCGACGGTTGCAACCGACGGGGCCGCGGATTCATTCCGGGCCGGGCACTTTCTCTTTCGTCTGTTCCTTCATGCTCGCACACCGGCGGCGAAGCGAACAGCGACCGCCCGGGCCGCCCGCCGGCGGGCCGTGCCGCTCTCCGTGGCGGGACCGGGATTCATGTCACATCGACGCGATGACCATCGTCAAAGTGACACGAAGCAAGCTATCATAGATAGCGTCAGATCGACGAAAAGTAGAAAGGGTGCGTGTCGTGACCACCGCCCAGACCACGGAGCTCGACGTACAGCCGACTCCGCTCGCCCTGTTGCTGCTCGGCCGTGAGGCCGACCCGAAGAGCGAGCGGGGTGTCGAGTGCCCCGGCGACCTGCCCTCGCCCTCCGACCCGGACCTGGTCGAGCGCGCCCGCGCGGCCAAGGAGAAGCTCGGTGACAAGGTCTTCGTGCTCGGCCACCACTACCAGCGCGACGAGGTCATCCAGTTCGCCGACGTCACGGGCGACTCCTTCAAGCTGGCCCGGGACGCGGCCGCCCGCCCGGAGGCCGAGTACATCGTGTTCTGCGGTGTGCACTTCATGGCCGAGTCCGCCGACATCCTGACCTCGGACGACCAGAAGGTGGTCCTCCCCGACCTCGCCGCCGGCTGCTCGATGGCCGACATGGCGACGGCCGAGCAGGTCGCCGAGTGCTGGGACGTGCTGACCGAGGCCGGCATAGCCGAGCAGGTCGTGCCCGTCTCGTACATGAACTCGTCCGCGGACATCAAGGCGTTCACGGGCAAGCACGGCGGCACGATCTGCACCTCCTCCAACGCCCGGCGCGCCCTGGAGTGGGCGTTCCAGCAGGGCGAGCCCTCGACGACGAAGGTGCTGTTCCTGCCGGACCAGCACCTGGGCCGCAACACGGCCGTCCGGGACATGGGCATGTCCCTGGAGGACTGCGTCGTCTACAACCCGCACAAGCCGAACGGCGGGCTGACCGCCGAGCAGCTGCGCGACGCGAAGATGATCCTGTGGCGCGGTCACTGCTCGGTGCACGGCCGCTTCAGCCTGGAGTCGGTCGAGGACGTCCGCGCCCGCATCCCCGGCGTGAACGTGCTGGTGCACCCCGAGTGCAAGCACGAGGTCGTGGCGGCGGCGGACCACGTCGGCTCGACGGAGTACATCATCAAGGCGCTGGAGGCGGCCCCGGCCGGCTCGAAGTGGGCCATCGGCACCGAGCTGAACCTGGTGCGCCGCCTGGCGAACCGTTTCGCGCCCGAGGGCAAGGAGATCGTCTTCCTCGACAAGACGGTCTGCTTCTGCTCGACCATGAACCGCATCGACCTCCCCCACCTGGTCTGGGCCCTGGAGTCCCTCGCCGAGGGCAAGCTGGTCAACCGCATCGAGGTCGACAAGGAGACCGAGGCCTTCGCCAAGCTGGCCCTGGAGCGGATGCTGGCGCTGCCGTAACCTCCGGCACCCGCCTCACCCCGAGTCGGGCTTGCGCTCGGGGTGGGCGGGGTCGAGACCGAAGACGGTGCCGTCGGGGACCAGCACCACCAGGGCGCCCTCGTCCGGGAAGACCTTCGACGCGTAGGGAACGCCGACGACCTGGTCGGCCCTCGGGGAGGACTCCCACAGCAGGGTGCCCTCGCCGGCGTCGAGGGCGGCGACCCGCCCGCTGGCGCTGGACACGTACACCGTGCGCCCCTGGTCGTCGGCGACCGGCGTGCCGGGCTGCTGCAGTGTCGTCGAGGTCTGCCACAGCAGCTCGCCCGTCCTGGGCGAGACGGCGGTCGTCCGCCCGCTGGAGGAGGCGAACAGGAGCACACCGTGCACCAGGGCCGCCTCCCCGCGCGGGCTGCCCTCCAGTGTCCTCTTCGTCCGCACGGTCCCGGTGTCCGGGTCGATCAGCAGCACGTGGGTGTATGCCGTCTCCGCGGCGCTCACGGAGTCCTGGTCGGCGTACTCCGCGAAGACCAGGTCACCGTCCAAGGTGCCGAGTTGAACACCGTTGACGCCCGGGACCTCCGCCCGCCGCATGGTGCCGTCGTCCGGGTCGATGGCGAGGAGCACGTCGTCGACGCCCTCCTGCCCCAGGTCGGTGCATGCCGCGTACGGGCGGCCGTCGACGTCGAGGAACTCACAGCCGTAGCCGGACGGGAGGGTCGCGGTCCAGCGCGCCTTGCCGTCCCGCGGCGACCGGGCGGTCATGCGGTCGCCGTCCGGGGTCAGGACCAGGTCGCCGACGACGGCCGCCTCGAAGCCGTTCCCGTGCACGGGGCGTGACCACAGCCGCTTGCCGCTCTCGGCGTCGAGGGCGACGACACTGATCGTCTCGCCGTCCCGCTCGTCGTTCATGACCCCCTGGGTGTGCAGCAGCACCCCGTCGACCACCCCGAGCATCGCGCTGCTGTAGGCCTCACGCTCCACCCCCGGCGGCTGGGAGTCCGACCGCCACGCGATCCTGCCCGTCACGCCGTCCACGCGGACCGGGAGAGTCCCGTCTCCCCCGCAGTAGAGGGATCCCCCGCCCATCTCGCAGGACAGCGGACCGCCGTTGGCCGCCCCTCCGCCTCCGCCCTCCAGCGCCTTGGCCACCCCGCTCTCGGCAGTCCCGTACACGGTCGTCCGCCAGGGCCGCCAGCCGTCGGGAAGGGTGCCCCACCGGCCGGCCCGGGACGTCTGCTCGCTCCGGCTGTCCGGCAGCCCCGGTCCGAGGAGCAGGTAGGCCGTCAGTGCGAGGGCCAGCGCGCCGACCGCGCCGGTCGCGGTCAGCAGGGAGCGACGGGTACGGCCGGGGCGGCTGGAGACCGCCGGACGGGCCGCGCTGCCGGCCCGTCCGGCGGTCTCGTCCGACGCGTCCGGGCCCAGTGTCACGGTGGGCAGGTCGCCCGGGGACGCTTCGGGCAGGGCGGCCGCGAAGTCCCGTGCCAGTTCGTCGAGTTCCGGTCGCTTCCCCGCCTCCTTGGCCAGGCAGCGCTCCAGGATCTCCCGCAGCGGCTGCCCCACGCCGTCCAGCACGGGATCGTCGTGGACCACCCGGTAGGCCGTCAGATAGGGGCTGTCGGCGTCGAAGGGACCTCGCCCGGTCGTGACGTACACCAGCAGTGCGCCGAGCGAGAAGACGTCCGAGGCCGGGCCGACGGTGCGGGCGTCGGTGAGTTGTTCCGGGGACATGAAGGGCGGGGTGCCGATCATCTGGCCGGTCTCGGTCAGGGTGTGGTTCTCCGCCGCGCGGGAGATGCCGAAGTCGATGACGCGGGGGCCGTCCTCGGCCATCAGGACGTTCGCCGGTTTCAGGTCCCGGTGCACCACCCCGGCCCGGTGGATGTCACGCAGCGCCTCCACCAGCCCGAGGGCGAGGCGGCGCAGGTCGCCGCCCTTCAGCTGGCCCCGGTCCCGCAGTCGCTGGGCGAGGGAGCGTCCGGGCACGTACTGCGTGGCCATCCAGGGCCGTGCGGCCTCCGGGTCGGCGTCGACGACGGGTGCGGTGAAGGCTCCGCTCACCCGGCGGACGGCCTCGATCTCCTGGCGGAACCGGGTGCGGAAGACGGCGTCCTCGGCGTACTGGGCGTGCACCACCTTGACGGCGACATCCCGTCCCGACCGCGATCTGCCCCGGTAGACGACCCCCATGCCCCCGGCTCCCAACCGGTCGACCAGCTTGTACCCGCCGACCGACCTCGGGTCGTCCCTGTGCAGCGGCACGGCCGAACCCCCTTCCCCCGTCGAGCAGTTCGAGCCACAGGATACGTAACGACGACGACGGCCGGGCTCCCGGACCCTTCGAGGTCCCAGAACCCGGCCGCCGTGAACTCACGGTCCGTCAGACGTTCGCCGGTTCCGGCTCGTCCGAGGCCGGGGTGACGTCGGCGGAGCCGCCCGCCTTCTTCTCCCGCTTCGCCGCCCGCTTCTTCGCGCGCCGTTCCTTGCGCAGTTCGAGCATCGCGTAGAGCGTCGGGACGAGGAGCAGGGTGAGCAGCGTCGAGGTGATCAGACCGCCGATCACGACCACCGCCAGCGGCTGGGCGATGAAGCCGCCCTCGCCGGTGACGCCCAGTGCCATCGGGAGCAGGGCGAAGATGGTGGCGAGCGCGGTCATGAGGATGGGGCGCAGACGGTGCCGGCCGCCCTCGACCACGGCCTCCACGACGCCGTAACCCTGCTTGCGGTACTGGTTGATGAGGTCGATCAGCACGATCGCGTTGGTCACCACGATGCCGATGAGCATCAGCATGCCGATCATCGCCGGGACGCCCATCGGGGTGCCGGTGGCGAGGAGCAGGCCGATCGCGCCGGTCGCCGCGAACGGGACGGAGACCAGCAGGATCAGCGGCTGGGCGAGCGACCGGAAGGTCGCGACCAGCAGCATGAAGACGATCGCGATGGCCGCCAGCATCGCCAGGCCGAGGTTGGCGAAGGCGTCGTCCTGGTCCTGGCTGACACCGCCGATCTCCGCCGTGGCACCGGCCGGCAGCTTCAGGGCATCGATCTCGGACTGGAGCTCGGTGCTCACCGCGCCCGTGTTGTCGCCGGTCGGGCGGGCGGTGACGGTCGCCGCGCGCTGCCCGTCGATCCGGGTCATCGACACGGGCCCGTCGACCAGTTCGACGGTCGCGATGTCACCGAGCCGCACCGGGCCGAGGCGCAGCGCCTTGAGCTGGGCGAGGGTCTCGGCGGGCTTCGCCGACCGGATGACGACGTCACGCTCGGTGTCGTCGAGGACCGCCTTCGCCGCCGTCGTCCCGCGCACGGCCTGGGTGACCGCCGCGCCCAGCGTCTGCTCGTCGAACCCGGCCGCCGCGGCCTTGGAGTTGGCCGTGACCGAGATGCGCGGCACGCTCTGCGAGAGGTCGCTGGTGACGTCGGTGACGTGGTCCAGCCCGGCGACGGCCTTGCGGACCTGCTCGGACGCGGTGCGCAGGACACCCGCGTCGGAGGCCTTCACGACGACGCTCAGGTCCTGGCTGCCGAAGCCGTCACCGGCGGCGACGGTGGTGGTGCCGATGCCGTCGAGCTTGCGCAGCCCGTCCTCGATCCGGTCCTGGACGTCCTCGTAGGACGCCGAGTCCTCCAGCATCACCTGGTACGACGCCTGGTTGGTGTCCGTGCCGCCGCCGAAGGCCGCCATGAAGCCGGAGGAACCGACCGTGACCTGGTAGTCCCGCACGCCCTCGGTGCCGGCGAGCAGCCGCTCGACCTTCCTGGCCCGGGCGTCGGTCGCGGCGAGGCTGGTGCCGGGCTTCAGTTCCTGCTTGACCGTCAGGACCTGCTGCTCGCCCTGGTCGAAGAAGTTGGTCTTCAGCAGGGGTGCCATGCCGAAGGTGCCGAGCAGCACGACGACCGCGAGGGCCACGCTGGTCAGCCGGCGCCGGGTCGCGAACCGCAGGACGGGGACGTAGAAGCGCTGCAGACGGCTCCTCGCCTCCTTCTCCTCGGCCGCGCGGCGGGCTTCCTCGGAGTCCTCGGGGGTGCCCTTGGGGGCCCGCAGGAACCAGAACGACAGGACGGGCACGACCGTCAGCGAGACCAGCAGGGACGCCAGCAGGGCCGCCGTGACGGTGAGGCTGAACGCGCCGAACAGGGCGCCCACCATGCCGCCGACCAAGCCGATCGGCAGGAACACGGCGACCGTGGTGAGGGTGGAGGAGGTGACCGCGCCGGCCACCTCCTGGACGGCCGTGATGATCGCCGTGCGGCGTTCCTCGCCGTAGCCGAGGTGGCGCTTGATGTTCTCCAGGACGACGATCGAGTCGTCGACGACCCGGCCGATCGCGATGGTCAGCGCGCCCAGGGTCAGCATGTTGAGCGACAGGTCGCGGGTCCACAGGACGATCAGGGCGAGCACCACGGACAGCGGGATGGAGACCGCCGTGACCAGCGTCGAGCGGACCGACGCCAGGAAGACCAGGATGACGAGGACCGCGAAGAGCAGGCCGAGCGCGCCCTCGGTCGTCAGGCCGTCGATGGCCTTGGAGACGGCCGGGCCCTGGTCGCTGACGACGGTGATCGTGGCGCCGGAGCCGAGGTCCGCGCGCAGGTCCGGCAGCAGGTCCTCGACGGCGTTGGAGATGGCGACCGCGCTGCCGTCGTGGTCCATGGTGACCATCACGGCGAGGCTGGGCTCGCCGTTCGTGCGGGTGAGGGAGTCGGCCCGGGCCTCCTCCTGCTTCACCGCGGCCACGTCACCGAGACGGACCGGCTTGCCGCCGCCGGCGCCGGGGATCCGCAGGTCCTCGATCTGCTGGACGGAGGTGTAGCCGCCGCCGACCCGTACGGTCCGGTTGCTGCCCGCCTCGTCGAAGGCGCCGGCCGGGACGGTCGCGCCGCCCGCCTGCAGGGCCTGGGCGAGGGACTGCGTGGTCAGGCCGGCCTTCGCGAGCTTCGCGTCGGCCGGGGTGACGGTGACCTGAAGGTCGCGGACGCCGGTGACGGTGACCTGGCCGACGCCGTCGATGTCCTTCAGGGCGGGCACCACGGTGGTGTCGAGCTGGTCGGCGAGCGCCTGCTGGTCCCGGCCGGAGGTGACCGCGAGGACCACGGTGGGCATGTCGTCCGTGGAACCGGCGACGACCTGCGGGTCCACGGAGTCCGGAAGCTGGACGCGGGCCCGGTTGACGGCCAGCTGGACGTCGGCGACCAGCTGCTCGGTGTCGTTGCCGTAGTCGAAGGACGCCACGATGAGGGCGTTGCCCTCGCTCGCGGTGGAGGTGACGCCGGTGATGCCGTCGACGCCCTCGAGGTTGTCCTCGATCGGCTCGATCACCTGCTTCTCGACGACGTCGGGCGAGGCGCCCTGGTAGGGCGCGAGCACGGAGACCATCGGCAGTTCGATGGTGGGCAGCAGCTGCTGCTTGAGCTGGGGGATGGCGATCGCGCCGAAGACCAGCGCGACGAGGGACATCAGGCCTATCAGGGCCCGTTGGGCGAGGCTGAACCTGGACAGCCAGGACATGGGTTACGGATCTCTCTTCTGTGAGCGGCAGAAGCGGGTGCGAAGGCACAGATGAGCGCCGACCCCTACACCCTGAGCCATCGCCGCGCCCCGATCCGTAAGCCCCAGGTCCATTTCCTTATCCGGCTCATACTCCGGCCGCAGTACGGGCGGGCGGGGCTCAGTCCACCCTCGGGCGTACCAGCCCGGACTCGTAGGCGATCACCACGAGCTGCGCCCGGTCGCGGGCGCCCAGCTTGGCCATGGCCCGGTTGACGTGCGTCTTCACGGTCAGCGGGCTGACCTCCAGGCGTTCGGCGATCTCGTCGTTGGAGTGGCCGCCGGCGACCTGGACGAGCACCTCCCGCTCGCGCACGGTGAGCGCGGCGAGGCGCTCCTCGCGGGCGGGGTCGCGGTCGTCGCCCAGCGCGTCGCCCTGGGCGAGGAAGCGGGCGATCAGGCCCTTGGTGGCGGCCGGGGAGAGCAGGGCCTCGCCGCCGGCGGCGATCCGGATCGCGTTCAGCAGCTCCTCCGGCTCGCTGCCCTTGCCGAGGAACCCGGAGGCGCCCGCGCGCAGCGACTGCACCACGTAGTCGTCGACCTCGAAGGTCGTCAGGATCACCACCCGGACGTGGGCGAGATCCGGGTCGGCGCTGATCAGCCGGGTCGCGGCGAGACCGTCCGTGCCGGGCATCCGGATGTCCATCAGCACGACGTCGGGGCCCTCCTGCCGGGCCAGCCGCACCGCCTCCGCCCCGTCGGACGCCTCGCCGACCACCTCCATGTCGGACTCGGAGTCGACGAGCACCCGGAACGCGCTGCGCAGCAGCGCCTGGTCGTCGGCGAGCAGGACACGGATGGTCATACGGGGTCCTCGGCTGTGCGGGTGCGGGTCTTGACCGGCAGGATGGCATGCACGCGGAAGCCGCCCCCGTAGCGGGGACCGGTGGTGAGGGTGCCCCGCAGGGCGGTGACGCGTTCCCGCATGCCGAGGAGGCCGTGTCCGCCCCCGGTCACCGGGGTCTCCTCGGTCGCGGGGCGGCCGTCGTCGAGGACCGTGATCTCGATGTGGGGTCCCACGCGTACGACGCTGACCTCGGCCTTGGCGTCCGGTCCCGCGTGCTTCTGGACATTGGTGAGGGCCTCCTGGACGACCCGGTAGGCGGCCAGGTCGACGGCGGCGGGGAGCGCCGTGTCCTGGTCGCAGCGGGCCACCTCGACCTGGAGGCCGGCGCTGCGGAAGGTGCCGGCCAGCTCGTCGAGGCGGTCCAGGCCCGGGGCCGGTTCGGTGGGGGCCTCCGGGTCGCCGGACTGCCGCAGCAGGCCGACGGTGGCGCGCAGTTCGTTGAGCGCGGAGCGGCTGGCCTCGCGGACGTGCGCGAGGGCCTCCTTGGCCTGGTCGGGCCGCTTGTCCATGACGTGCGCGGCGACGCCGGCCTGGACGTTGACCAGGGCGATGTGGTGCGCGACCACGTCGTGCAGGTCGCGGGCGATGCGCAGGCGCTCCTCGGCGACCCGGCGGCGCGCCTCCTCCTCGCGGGTGCGTTCGGCCCGCTCGGCGCGGTCCCGGATGGCCTGGACGACGGCCCGGCGGCTGCGGACGGCGTCCCCGGCGGTGGCGCCGATGCCGGTCCAGGCGAGGATGCCGAGGTTCTCCTGGGCGTACCAGGGCAGCGGGCCCGCGAGCATCGCCGCGCTGGTGAGGGCCGTCATGGTGAGCAGGCCGGCGCGCACCGTGGTGGGTCGGTCGGTGGTGGCGGCGACGGTGAAGAGGGCGACGACGGCGGCCATGGCCACGGGGGCGCGGGGGTCGCCGGTGACGCACTCGACGACGGAGAGGGTGCCGGTGACGGCGAGGACCGTCATGGGCGCGCTGCGGCGGAAGACGAGGGCGACGGCGCCGAGGGTCATCAGCAGAAGGCTGAGGGGGTCGGGGGTGCGGACGCTCCAGCTGACGGAGTGGCCGCTGTGGGGGTCGACGAAGGAGCCGGCCAGCATGCACAGGAGGACGCCCGCCGCGAGAGCCGCGTCCAGGGCCAGGGGGTGAGCCTGCAGCTGGCGCCGGGCTCGGGCGAGGGGGGTCACTTGTCTGGTTACCGTCGCTTTCCCTGCCGTAGCCGGGGGCTGCCGCCCCCGGACCCCCGCTTCGGCCCGGAACGGGCCCCGTCCTCACCCGCCGGACGGGCCGGGTGATCTCACCCCGGGATCAGCCCGCCGTCGCTCAGCATCGACCGGACCTCCTCCAGTGTCGCGTCCGGGGACGGGAGGATCAGTTCCGACGGTTCGAGGGATTCGTCCGGCAGCGGCTCGCCGAGGCGGCGGACCGCGTCCAGCAGGGCACCGAGGGTGCGCTGGAAGCCGGACGCGTCGCCGCCCTCCATCTCCGCCAGCAGTTCGTCGTCCAGCTTGTTCAGCTCGGCGAAGTGGGAGTCGGCCAGCACCCACTGGCCCTCCCCCATGATCCGCACGATCATGTCGGCCCTCCTCGGCTCCGGTTCCCGGCGCCGGGCTGTCACTGCTTGTCGAGGCGCGGGGTGTCCTGCGGCTGCTGCTGGGGCTGCGCCTGGTTCGTGCCGCCTTCGATGGCCTGCTGGCCGGATGAGGTGCCTCCGGCGAGCTCCGCCTTCATGCGCTGCAGCTCCAGCTCTACATCCGTACCACCGGAGAGCCGGTCCAGCTCGGCCTGGAGGTCGTCCTTCGCGATGCCGGTGGGGTCGTCCAGGGCGCCGGAGGCGAGCAACTCGTCGAGGGCGCCGGCGCGGGCCTGGAGCTGGGCGGTCTTGTCCTCGGCCCGCTGGATGGCCAGGCCGACGTCGCCCATCTCCTCGGAGATGCCGGAGAAGGCCTCGCCGATGCGGGTCTGTGCCTGGGCGGCGGTGTAGGTGGCCTTGATGGTCTCCTTCTTCGTACGGAAGGCGTCGACCTTGGCCTGCAGGCGCTGGGCCGCGAGAGTGAGCTTCTCCTCCTCGCCCTGCAGCGTCGCGTGCTGCGTCTCCAGGTCGGTGACCTGCTGCTGGAGGGCGGCGCGGCGGGAGAGCGCCTCGCGGGCGAGGTCCTCCCGGCCGAGCGCGAGCGCCTTGCGGCCCTGGTCCTCCAGCTTGGAGGACTGCGACTGCAACTGGTTGAGCTGCAGCTCGAGGCGCTTGCGCGAGGTGGCGACGTCGGCGACGCCGCGACGGACCTTCTGCAGGAGCTCCAGCTGCTTCTGGTAGGAGTAATCGAGGGTCTCGCGCGGGTCCTCGGCCCGGTCAAGGGCCTTGTTCGCCTTCGCGCGGAAGATCATCCCCATACGCTTCATGACACCGCTCATGGGCTTCGCGCGCCCCCTTCTGACGTCCAGCTCCAGCTCTGCGACAGAACCCACAGTACGGGCCCTGCATCCATTGACGCACTGTTCGGGGACGGATGCGCTCCTCCCCGAGGACGACTGACCGTGGGCCTGCTCCGGCGTGAGGAGTAGGTGGCCCTCAGGGTCAGCGGTGGCTCACCCCCCTGCGTCCCCTCTTCCCGGGGTTTCCCCCCATCCGTCCCGGTCCGTCTTCACTACAGACGACTGGTGTTGCCGGATCGTTCCCCGCGGGGCTGGGGTCCATGCCCGCGAGCGCTTACCCTTGGGTTTTGTGTTCCGTAGCCGTGCCAAGGAAGAGAAGGCCCCCGCCGACAAGGCGGCCGTGACCGACTCCAAGCAGCCCCGTGACCCGCAGGCCCCCAAGGGCCGGCCGACCCCCAAGCGCAGTGAGGCCCAGTCCCAGCGCCGCAGCGTCGCCAACACGCCGACCTCGCGCAAGGAGGCGTCCAAGCGTCAGCGCGACGAGCGCCGCGCCCAGCTGGAGCGTCAGCGCCAGGCGCTGGCGGGCGGCGACGAGCGGTACCTGCCGGCCCGTGACAAGGGCCCGGTCCGCAAGTTCGCGCGCGACTTCATCGACTCGCGGTTCAACGTGGCGGAGTTCTTCCTGCCCATGGCCGTGGTCATCCTCCTGCTGAGCCTGGTCCGGGTGGCCTCGCTGCAGACGATCGCGCTGCTGCTGTGGCTGGTCGTGATCGTGCTGATCGTGCTCGACTCGCTCGTCACCGGCTTCCGGCTGCGCAAGCGCCTCACGGAGCGCTTCCCCGACCAGAACCGCCGTGGCGCGGTCGCCTATGCGCTCATGCGCTCCCTGCAGATGCGTCGGCTCCGGCTGCCCAAGCCGCAGGTCAAGCGCGGAGAGCGGCCCTGAGCACGACGGCTTTCTCCGGGGGAGCGGCCGCGGCCTGGCTGAGCAGGCTGGGCGGGCTGCGCGATGTCGTACGGCAGGAGCTGGTGGCCCGGCAGCTCGACGAGCAGATCGCGGGACGCTATCCGGTCGGGCAGCGGCTGCGGGTGCTCGACGTCGGGATGGGGCAGGGCACGCAGGCACTGCGACTGGCCCGGCTCGGCCACCAGGTGACCGGCCTGGAGAAGGACGCGACGATGGTCGCCGCGGCCCGCGAGGCCCTGTCCGGGGAGCCGGAGGGCATCCGGGAGCGGATGCGGATCATCGAGGGCGACGGCCGGGACACGGGCGTGCACTTCCTGCCCGGCAGCTTCGACGTGGTGCTCTGCCACGGCGTGCTGATGTACGTCGAGGAGCCGGACGCCCTGCTGGCGGGACTGGCGCGGATGCTGGCCCCGGGCGGGCTGCTGTCGCTGCTGGTGCGCAACGCGGACGCGCTGGCCATGCGGCCGGGACTGGCCGGCGACTGGGCGGGGGCGCTGGCCGCCTTCGACACCGTGGCGTACACGAACCGGCTGGGGCTGGACGTGCGCGCGGACCGGCTGGCGACGCTGACCGACACACTGGCCGGGATCGGGGCTCCGCTGCAGGCCTGGTACGGCGTGCGGGTGTTCACCGACACGGCGGCGGACGGGACCGGGATCCCCGGGGACCCGGAGGACGCCGAGGCGCTGCTGGCCGTCGAGGAGCGCGCGGGGCGGACCGATCCGTACCGGAGCGTGGCAGCGCTGCTGCATCTGTGCGGGGTACGCGGCTGACCGGCGCGGTCCGCTCGTTCGGGTGAACCGGACAAGCCGGGCCTTCACCCCGAGGAGAGACTCGGGGCATGGACGCTTCCCCCACTCGTGTCCGGGGACTCGCCGCGCTCGCGTGCTCCGTCGCCCTGCTCGCGGGGTGTTCCGCGGCCGGTCCGCCGCCGGCGAGGACCACGACCACGCAGGCCGCGCCCCGGGCCACGACGGCTCCCCGGCAGCCGGGGAGCGAGTTGCAGCGGGCGTACCAGAAGGTGATCAAGGACGTCCTGCCGTCGGTCGTGCAGGTGCAGTCCGCCGACGGCCTGGGGTCGGGTGTCGTCTACGACGGCAAGGGTCACGTCGTCACCAACGCGCACGTCGTCGGCGGCGGGCGGACCTTCCGGGTCACGACCGCCACCAGCGAGGAGCCGCTGCGCGCCACCCTCGTCTCCTCCTACCCCGAGCAGGACCTGGCGGTCGTCAAGCTGGACAAGGTGCCGGACGGGCTGAGGGCGGCCGAGTTCGGTGACTCCTCGAAGGTCGAGGTCGGGCAGATCGTGCTGGCGATGGGCTCGCCCCTCGGCCTGTCGTCGAGCGTGACGCAGGGCATCGTCTCGGCGACCGGACGGACCGTCAGCGCGGGCGACGGGGACGGAGGGCCGGGGGTGACCATCGCGAACATGGTGCAGACGTCCGCGCCGATCAACCCGGGCAACAGCGGCGGCGCGCTGGTCGGCCTGGACAGGCGGGTCATCGGCATTCCGACGCTCGCCGCGACCGACCCGGGCCTCGGCGGGGCCGCGGCCGGCATCGGGTTCGCGATCCCCGCCTCGATGGTGCGGACCGTCGCCGGACAGATCGTCAGGAACGGCAGGGTCACCGACTCGGGCCGGGCGGCGCTCGGGATCACCGGGCGCACCTTCGTGGACGCGGGCTTCCGGCCGGCCGGGGTCGCGGTGGTGGAGGTGCGCGAGAAGAGCGCGGCCGACAGGGCGGGCCTGCGGGCCGGGGACGTCGTCACCGCGCTGGGCGGCAGGTCCGTCACCACCGTCACCTCGCTGACGGAGGCGCTGGCCGAGGAGAAGCCCGGGGCGCGCACGACGGTGACGTTCACCCGGGACGGGGACGAGAAGAAGGCGGACGTGACCCTGGGCGAGCAGTGAGACGGGGGCCGCCCCGGTGCGCGGCGTCCCCCGTCCTACGGCTGTGCGGCTACGCCTCGTTCGCGTGCAGGCTCATGGGACCGTAGATCTCGGTGGAGTCCTCGAAGAGCCGCACCTGGTCCGCGCCGCCTTCGAGCAGGGCCTTCCACTGTTCCCCGATCCAGGACTCGGCGTCCCCCTGGGTGGTGAACTCCTCCGGCTCCACCGCGGGCTGGACCTCCGTCCCGTCGGCCTTCTCGAACCGCCACGTCCATGCCGCCATGTACGCCTCCCTGATATGAACACGTGCAGAGCAGAAGCCGGATCTTGGTCCGGCTCCTGCCGTGCAGCCTAGTCGGATGCGCAAGACCAGGTCAGACACGCGAAAATCAGGTTCGTGGACGTCACTCTGCTCGGTACCGGTGCCCCCGCGGGACTGCCCCGCCCCGACTGCCCCTGCGCGGTGTGCGCGACCTCGCTGGGTCCGCGCGCGCGTGCGGCGACCTCGTTGCTCGTGGACGGGGCGCTGCTGCTCGATCTGACGCCGGGGGTGGCGTTCGCGGCGGCGCGGGTGGGGCATTCGCTGGGCGGCGTACGGCAGGTGATGCTGTCGCACCCGCACGACGGGCCGCCGGTGGAGGTGCCGGCCGGGCTGCCGCAGCCCGGCCGGGTGTCGGACGGGCGGGAGCTGGCGCTGCTGACGGGGCATCGGGTGCGGGCGGTGGCGATGGACGCGCCGGGGACCGGGTACGCGGTGACCGGTCCCGACGGGCAGCGGCTGCTGTACCTGCCGCCGGGGGGCGCTCCGGCCGGCCTCGAGGAGGGGGCGGAGCCCGCCGAGCGGTACGACATGGTCCTGGCGGATCTCGTGGGGCGGCCGGACGCGCTGGCGAAGCTGCGGGCGGTGGGTGCGGTGGGGCCGACGACGGACGTCGTCGCCGTCCACCTCGACCATGACGTGCCGCCGGGCGCGGAGTTGACGCGGCGGCTCGCGGCGGCGGGGGCGCGGGCGGTGCCGGACGGGGCGACGCTCGTGGTCGGGGTGTACGAGGACGTGCCGGACGTCCCGCGCCGGACGCTGGTGCTGGGCGGGGCGCGGTCGGGCAAGTCGGTGGAGGCGGAGCGGCGGCTGGAGTCGTTCCCCGACGTGCTGTACGTGGCGACGGGGGGTTCGCGGGGCGGGGACACCGAGTGGGCGGCGCGGGTGGCGACGCACCGGGAGCGGCGGCCGGGGTCGTGGCGTACGGCCGAGACGTGCGACCTCGTGCCCCTGCTGGCGGAGGACGGGGCGCCGTTGCTGATCGACTGTCTGTCGTTGTGGCTGACGGACGCGATGGACTCCGTGGGGGCGTGGGACGACGCGGAGTGGGCGGACGGGGGTGAGCGGGCGCTGCGCTCGCGGATGGCCGAACTGACGGCGGCGGTGCGGGGGGCCCGGCGGACCGTGGTGCTGGTGTCGAACGAGGTGGGGTCGGGAATCGTGCCGGCCACGGCGTCGGGGCGGCGCTACCGGGACGAGTTGGGGCGGTTGAACGCGGCGGTGGCGGGCGAGTGCGAGGAGGTCGTGCTGGTGGTGGCGGGGCAGGCGGTGGTGCTGCGGGGGTGAGTCCTCCGCAGCACCCGTCGGCGGGCCCTCGGTCAGCCGGGACGTCTGCGGGCGATCACCCGGTAGGCGTTGGAGAAGCGGGTGCGGCTGAGGACGGGGGCCAGGGTGCGGTCCAGGACGGCCGCCACGGCCGCCGCGGGGAGGGCCGCGTGGTGCAGGCGGGTCCGGGTCAGTCCGCGGAAGACGGCCACGGAGAGGTCGTGGGGGGTGTGCGGGGAGCTGCGGTCCGTGGTGACGATGTCGCAGCCCCGCAGCTCCAGTTCCGTGCGGAGGTTGGCCAGGGGGATCAGATGGAGGTGGCGGGGCTGGTCGTAGGCGTGCCACCACTTGCCCAGGACGGCCGCGGACGCGCTGGCGGGGTCGGCGAGTTCCAGCAGCAGGTGGCCGCCCGGGCGCAGGGCCGTCAGGGCCGCGGCGAGTTCTTCCCGGGGCTCGCGGGTGTGTTCGAGGTGGTGGAGCATGCTGACGACGTCGTACCGGCCGCGCAGCCGGGCCAGGAGCTCGGGGCTCGTCAGCCGGCCCTGGTGGGCTTCGTCCAGCCGGCCCGCCGCCGCGGCCCGCCGCACCCTGGGGGTCGGGTCCACCCCGTCGAACGCCGTGTAGGCGAAGAGTTCCCTGGCCGTCGCCGGGAAGGCGGCGCTCCCCGTGCCGACGTCGAGCCAGCTCTCCGGCTCGGGGAACGGCAGCATCGCGCGGGCCGTCGCCCGCAGGCGCCTGCGGCTGAACCGCTCCTCGCCCCGGACGTCGTACAGCGCCAGGCCCTCGGGGGTCAGGCGCGGGTTCTGGAAGGCGTGGGCGCAGTCCCGGCACTCGTCGAGCACGAAGGTGCCGGGTCTGCGATGCCGCAGGTCCGGTGCGCGCAGCCGGGTGCGCAGGCGCTTCGAGCCGCACCAGGGGCAGTCGTCGCGGCGCGGATCGTGGACCGGCCTGGGCACGGTTCTGGGCCTGGAGGGCATGAGCGGCTCCGGAGAACAGAGAACAGGAGCTACGACATTCCGCAGCAAAGCGGAACGTATGGGATACCGATCTTGGGTGCAAAGACGTCGCGGGGGTGTGGTGCCGATGTGGCGCCGGACCGCCTGGCGGGGGCCGGTACTGTTCGGCGAATGAGCTCGCTTAATCTCGACGACTTCACCGATCTGATCGAGCGCCCCGACGGCGGCGTGCGCCGCGACGCGGAGGCCCGCCGGGAACGCCAGATCGTGCCGCCCGGATCGTTGGGGCGCCTGGACGAACTGGGTGAGTGGCTGGCGGCGGCGCAGGGCGCGGTGCCCGTGCGGCCGGTCGTACGGCCGAGGGTGGTGCTGTTCGCCGGCGACCACGGCGTCGCCGGGCTCGACGTCTCGGCCCGGCCGGCGGGCAGCGCCGCGGAGTTGGTGCGGGAGATCCTGGAGGGCGCCCGCCCGGTCGCGGTGCTGGCGCGCCGGCTCGACGTGCCGGTGCGGATCGTGGACATGGCTCTGGACTGCGAGCCCGGCACCTTCCCGGAGGACGTCGAACGGCACCGGGTGCGGCGCGGCAGCGGCCGCATCGACATCGAGGACGCCCTGACCGCGGAGGAGGCCGAGGCGGCCTTCCGGGCGGGCGTGGCGGTCGCGGACGAGGAGGCCGACTCCGGTACGGACCTCGTCGTCCTCGGCGATGTGAGCGTCGGCGGGACCACGGCAGCCGGGGTACTGGTCGCCGCGCTGTGCGGAACCGACGCCTCCGTGGTGACCGGGCGGGGCGGCGAGGGCATCGACGACCTGGCGTGGATGCGCAAGTGCGCGGCGATCCGGGACGCGCTGCGGCGGGCGCGGCCGGTGCTCGGGGAGCAGCTGCAACTGCTGGCGACGGTGGGCGGTGCCGACCTCGCCGCGATGACGGGCTTTCTGCTGCAGTGCGCCGTACGGAAGGTGCCGGTCGTCCTGGACGGTGTCGTCGCGGCCGCCTGCGCGCTCGTCGGGCAGCGGATCGCGTTCCGGGCGCCGGACTGGTGGCTGGCCGCGCACAAGAGCGGTGAGCCGGGGCAGGCGAAGGCGCTGGACCGGATGGCGCTGGAGCCGCTGCTGGACCAGGGTGTGAAGGTCGGCGAGGGCGCCGGGGCACTGCTGGCGCTGCCGCTGGTGCAGGCCGCGGCGGCTCTGGCGGCGGAACTGCCCGAGAAGCCCGAGGCGGCCCCCGAGAAGCCGGAGCAGGACACCGGGACCACCGAGGACATCACCTAGCGAAAGGGACAGGCGACCCAAAAGAGCGGTTTCCGTGAAGTGCGGCCATATGATCACCGCTCATGGGAAACCCCCGGGTCGCCGCCGTCCTCGCCGTCTGGTATCTGCGTGCCGTCGCCTTCGTCAACTTCCTCAGCGCGGTGTGGGTCTCCCTGGGACAGGACGTGCGGCGGCACAACCAGGAGGACTTCTTCACGCCGTATCTGCTGACGGCCGGGTTCGCGTCCGGGGTGTTCACCGCGTTCCTGGCCGTCACCATGCGGCGGCGCAAACGGGCCGCCTGGATCCTCAACCTCGGCCTGAGCGGGGCCTTCCTGGCGCTGTTCGCGCTGGCCATGGCGTTCCCCGAGATCCGCCGCCACCCGCAGAACTGGGTGTCGCTCGTCCTCACCGCCGCCTTCGTGACCGCGCTGCTCGTCGGCCGGACCGAGTTCTACGCCAAGGGCGACCGCGCCAATCCGCGGCTCGCCGCGGCCGTCGGTCTCGGCGGACTGCTCGTCACCTCGCTGCTCGCCGCGCTGCTGGTGACGCTCACCGACCGGGCCCCCGCCCCCTCCACGTTCCTGGAACGCTGGCGGTACGGCGCGCTGCGGCTGGTCTCGGTGGCCGCCGACGACTACCGCGTCCCCGGCATCGCCCCGCCCACCTGGGTCGACGTCACCGTCAACGTGCTGAGCACGGTCCTCGTCCTGGCCGTCCTCTACGCCGCGTTCCGTTCCCGGCGCGCCGTCGACCCGCTCACCGAGGACGACGAGAAGCGGCTGCGGGAGCTGCTCGACCGGCACGGAGAGCGGGACTCGCTCGGGTATTTCGCGCTGCGCCGGGAGAAGAGCGTGTGCTGGTCGCCGACCGGGAAGGCGGCCGTCGCCTACCGGGTGGTGGGCGGGGTGTCGCTGGCGTCCGGGGATCCGATCGGGGACCCGGAGGCCTGGCCGGGGGCGATCGAGCCGTGGCTGGCCGAGGCGCGGGCGCACGGGTGGATCCCGGCGGTGATGGGGGCGAGCGAGGAGGCCGGGACGGTGTACGCGCGGCACGGACTGGACGCCCTGGAACTGGGGGACGAGGCGATCGTCGAGGTCGCCGAGTTCACCCTGGAGGGCCGGGCCATGCGGACCGTCCGGCAGGCGTACAACCGGGTGCGCCGGGCCGGGTACACCGTGCGCGTACGACGGCACGAGGACATCCCGGCCGACGAGATGGCGTACCTGCTGCGCCGCGCCGACGACTGGCGGGACGGGCCGACCGAACGCGGGTTCAGCATGGCGCTGGGGCGGCTCGGGGACCCGGAGGACGGCCGCTGCGTGATGCTGGAGTGCGCCGACGCCCAGGGGCGCCTCAGGGCGCTGCTCTCCTTCGTGCCGTGGGGCCCGCACGGGCTCTCCCTGGACCTGATGCGGCGCGACCGGGACTGCGACAACGGCCTGATGGAGTTCATGGTCATCGAGCTCCTCCGGCGCGCCCGCGAGATCCGGATCACCCAGGTGTCGCTGAACTTCGCCATGTTCCGCTCGGTCTTCGAACGGGGCGCGCGTCTGGGCGCCGGGCCGGTGCTGAGGCTGTGGCGGTCGCTGCTGAGCTTCTTCTCCCGCTGGTGGCAGATCGAGTCGCTGTACCGCGCCAACGCCAAGTACCGGCCCATCTGGGAGCCCCGCTTCCTGCTCTTCGAGAAGAGCGCGGACCTGCCCCGCATCGGACTCGCGTCGGCACGCGCGGAGGGGTTCCTGACGACCCCGCCCACGGCGCCGGGGCTGCCGAAGTGGCTGCACCGCGAGCGCCTGGAGACCCACCGGTGAACCCGATCGCCCGCTGGGCCCGCACCGAGTGGGGGCCGCTGTACGAGGCCGTGCGCCAGCCCCTAGTGGAGCGGCGGTGGCGGGCGGCGCCGATGACCCTGGGCGCGGTGTGCCTGACGTCGGTCCTGCAGGTGGCGCAGAACCAGCCCTGGGGCTACGGGCCGGTGCAGGGCCTGGGCGCGGTCCGGGCCGAGGACCCCTTGTGGCTCGCCCTCCTGCGCACCCCGCTGTCGCTCTTCGTCCCCGCCCTCGACCTGCCGGTGTGGGGTGCGCTCGCCCAGATCCTGCTGGTGTTCGGCCTCGCGGAGCTGTGCCTGGGCTGGTGGCGCACCCTGGCCGTCGGGTACGCCGCGACCCTCGCCGGCACCCTGTACGCCCGTGCGGGCATCGCCCTCGGCGCGCTCCCCGTCGCCGACGCCCAGGTGGTGGACACCGGCCCCTCGGCGGCGGTGGTGGGCCTGGCGGTGTTCCTGGGCCGGCGTCATCGGGCGTACGGGACGGCGGGGGCGGTGATCGTGGCGATGGTGGTGGAGGTCCTGCTGAAGGACAACCTGGCGGGCAGGGAGCATCTGGCGGCGATCGCTGGGGTGGCGGTGCTGTGCGCCTGCCGTCGCGGGCCGGGGCGCCGGGTCCGCGGGGCGTGGGGGTCCGCGCGACCGGCCGCGTCGGCCCCGGGCGCGCCCCGCAGCAGGCCCGCCCGTCCCCCTAGGCGCCGCGTTCCAGCTCCGCAGTCGTCTTGCCGCCCAGCCAGTCCCCCACCACCCGGCGGGGCCCCGCCCATCGCCGGTCGTGCCGGTAGGCCCGCAGAACCGCCTTCGCCCGGGTCTTCGGCCGCCGCCGGTAGAAGCGGCGGGCCCACGGGGACCCGGGCCGCGCCACCCGTGCCAGGCCGATCAGGCCGAAGAACGGGATGAAGACACTGAAGACCGCCATCTTGACCTTGCCCTTGAACAGCACGGCCAGCGAGAAGAGGAAGTTGACCGCGACGGTCGCGAGGACGCTCCCCCGGTCCTGGAGCTCGTCGTCGCTCAGGCCGTCGACGCCGAACGGCGCGGCCCCCACCAGCAGCAGTCCGACGAGGGCGGCCGTCAGCACGACGGCCTCCACGCTCTTGCGCCCCGCCTCCGTCCAGTACACGTCGTCGAGGTGCAGGATCAGCGCGAACTCGTCGAGCACGAGGCCCGTACCGATCCCGAAGATCACCGCGAAGGCGGCGGAGCCGAACCCCTGCCGGCCGCTGGCCACCGCCCCGAAGCCGCCCGTGACGGTCAGCACGACCCCGGGCACGACGTGGTGGATGTGCACCCCGCCGGAGCTGATGTTGCCGAAGGGCCCCCTGCCCGCCCGGATGAGCCGGGTGACGGCCCGGGTGATCAGGAAGGTGAGGACGAACGCGGTCAGCGCGAGGAGCAGGGGGAGTTTTCCCGGTTCCACGATGTTGCGCTGCAGCCAGTGGCCCATGTCCCCAGTCTCGCGGGGAGCGGGGTGGGCCGCCTCGCGGGAAGGGCGTCCGGGCTAGTCTGCCGACGTGTTCATGACCTCGGCCGTCGACGGTCTCCGCTTCGCCTTCGGCACCCTCACCGTCCTCCCCGTCAGGGTGACCCGCTGGGACCGGGAGGCGGCGCGCGGCGGCATGCTGAGCGCCCCCGTGGTCGGGCTGGTCGTCGGGTGCTGCGCGGCCGGACTCGGTCTGCTGCTGCTCCTGCTGGGCGCGAGCCCGCCGCTGGCCGCCGTCGCCTCCGCCGCCGTACCCGCGGTCCTCACCCGCGGACTGCACCTCGACGGGCTCGCCGACACCGCGGACGGACTGGGCAGCGGCAAGCCCGCCGAGGACGCGCTGCGGATCATGAAGCAGTCGGACATCGGTCCGTTCGGTGTGCTCACGCTCGTGTTCGTGCTGCTGGCGCAGGTGGCCGCGCTGGCGCAGCTCTACGGCGAGTCCTGGGCCCGGGGTGCCGTCGCCGCCGTCACCTCGGCCGTGGCGGCCCGGCTGGCGCTCACCCTGGCCGCCCGCGCCGGCGTCCCGGCCGCCCGTCCGGAGGGGCTGGGCGCGGCGGTCGCCGGGGTGGTGCCGGTGCCGGGCGCGCTCGCGGTGACGGCCGTGTGCATCCTCGGCCCGGCGGCCTGGGGGGCGTTGTCCGGCGGGTACGGCGGTGTCCGTACGGCCGTCGCGGTCGTCCTGGCGCTCGCCGCCGCCGAACTCCTCCTGCGCCACTGCACACGCCGCTTCGGCGGGGTCACCGGGGACGTGTTCGGCGGCCTCGCGGAGACGGCGGCGACGACCGCGCTCGTGGTGCTGGCCCTGGCCGGCTAGTGCCGCGCCAGGGGTGCCGTCGCCCGCGGCGGGCGCCACCGTCGCACGAGCCCCAGGGGGTGTTTCGAAAGTCCCGCACAGCACCCGCGGCGCACCGACCGCCCTAGCAGGCCCTGCGCCAGGCGCCCAGTTCGTACTTCTTGAGCAGGGAACTCAGCTTCAGGCGCCTGGACTCGGGGCAGAAGCGGCTGGTGGGGAGTTCGTACTCGACGTGGAAGACCGCCTTGTCCGCCTCGGTGAAGGGGGTCAGCTCCTCGCACTCGCCGTACTGGGCGCACTGCTCGTTGACCGCGAAGTCGAAGTCGTCGACGAGGGCGGGGATCTGGTCGAGGTCGTTCTTCAGGCCGACGGACATGCCCCGCTCGTGGGCGAGGCGGGCGATCAGGCGGTTGTAGCGGAGCTGGTCGGCCGCCGTCAGCGGGAAGCCGGTGGTGTTCTTGTAGCCGTCCATGTTGTCCGGCTCGACCGCGTCGAAGCCCTTGTCGCGGCACATGTCGAGACGGGCCGCCATCAGGGGTTCGAGGACGTCGGTGCGGCGGATGTCGAGCCAGCTCTCGCCCTCCCAGCCGTTGCCCTTGCCCCGCACCGCCTCGGGGAAGTCGCCGGCGTCCGGGCGCCAGTCCTCCCAGGCGCCGGTGGAGAGGTAGCAGATGACCTTGCGGCCGTCCGCGTGCAGAGCGTCGACGGTCTCCTCTCCGTGGTCGAAGCCGTCGATGTCGTACACCGGGACGTCGACGGAGGTGTCCAGCTTCCCGCTGAGCTGCCACTGCCAGTCGGTGCCGGCCCGGGGCCGCCAGCGCGTCCCCGGGTCCGTCTCCGCCGACTCCGCCGTCTGCGTCCCGCCGCCCCCCGGCTTGTCGTCGGGGGGCGGCGTGCAGCCCGTGAGCAGCAGGAGGAGGGACGCGGCCGCGAGGAGGGTGCGCGTGTTCATCGGTGGGCCGTCGCCCTTCCCAGGAGTGTGCGGACCAGCAGCGCCTGGACGGCGGCCGCCGTTCCGTACACCGTAAGGGCAAGGTGGTGCGGGTCCGCCGCGTGGGTGCGCAGGGCGACGGTCTGGGCGAGGGCGGCCGCGCAGCAGACGGCGGCCGTGCCGCGGACGGCGCCGAAGGACTGCAGCAGCAGCCCGGTCCACAGGACCACGCCCAGCAGGAGCAGGCCCGCGAGGCGTACGCCGGTGAGGCCGGGCGCGTCCGGCCACAGGGCCGTGGCGGCCAGCCCGAGGGCCAGCAGGACGAGCAGGTAGCCGGACAGGCACTCGGCGCCGGTGCGCAGCGCGGCCCGCCGGAAGGCGCCCGGGGTGCCGGTGGAGCGCAGCCCGGCCAGGCTGCCGCTGCGGAAGCGGTACAGCAGCCATTCGGCGGGGCCCATGCTGAGGGTGAGCGCAACGGCGGCGGGTGCGGCCAGGGCGCTGTGCTCCTCCCCCGCCAGTACGTCCCCCAGCGCCGCGTACAGGACGAGGGCGCCGGTGCCGAGGCCGAACAGGGCGTACGGGAGGGAGCCGGAGAGCCGGGGCCCGTCGCCGGACCGGGAGAACGGGCGCCGCCACTCCTTCGCCGAGGGCGCCACTTCCCACAGGCCGAGCAGCATCACCGCGGCCAGGGAGCCCAGCAGCAGGGTCAGGCCGGCCGGCGCCGGGAGTGGACGGACCAGCGACAGCAGGGCGCCCGCCGTCATCGGCGCCAGGGCGGCCGGCAGGGCGCGTTCGCGGCCCAGGACGAGCAGGGTGGTGGACGCGCCGAGGTAGCAGGACTGGCCGGCGGCGAACGCCACGGCCGTCCCGTCGGCGGGCCCGGCCACGGCCAGGGCGGTCAGCACGCCGAGCAGGGCGCCCACCGGGGCCCCCACGAGGAGGCAGCGGCGGGCGGCCGGCCGGTTGCCGAGCCCCAGCCAGGCGTACGCCCGGTGGGACAGCCCCTGGTTCCAGGTCCAGCCCAGCAGCGCGCCGGCCAGCAGCGGGACCGTGCCCGCGGGGAGCCCGAGGGCGCCGGGCGGGCCGGTCAGCAGGGGGGCGCCGAGGACGTACGCGAAGCCGGGCAGGGCGAAGACCAGGCCGCGCAGGAGACACGCGCGCAGGCCCACCCGCCAGGGGTCGTCGGGCGGGCCGTCGGGTTCCGGATGACGGCGCGGGACGCGGGCGTAGAGCTCCTCGGCGAGCGCGAAGGAGTTCCGGGCGCCGTAGCGTTCGCGGATCCGGTCGTCGGAGAGGCCGTCGGACTCCAGCAGGGCGGCTATCTCGTCCGGGTGGACGGCGGCGGCCACGGACTCGTCGAAGCGCTCGGCGAGTTGGTCGACGGGGTCGGGGGCGGCCCAGGAGGGCGTCGTCGTGCGCTGCCGGGGGACGGCGGGCGGCCCGGCCGTGTCCCGGCGGGTCGTGTTCCCGCCGGTCAGGTTCCGGCCGGCGGTGCCCGGGCCGGTGGTGTCGCGGCCGGTGGTGTTCCGGTTCACCAGTCGGTCCCGTCCGTCGCGACGGCGCGGTACCACGGGTCGCGCAGTTCCTCGGTCCAGTCGGCGACCGTCTCGACCGTGGGTTCGTAGACCTCGGGCAGGCCGGCGAGCTCCTGGTAGATCGTGCGGAAGTTGTCGACCGAGCGGCGGAGCGTGAAGCGGTCGATGACCCGCCGGCGGGACAACTCCCCGAGTTCCAGGCGCTGCTCGTCGTCCTTGAGGAGGGTCAGGGCGGCCGCGGCCATCTTCTCCGGCTCGCGCGGCGGGACGACCAGACCGGTGTCGCCGACGGCCTCGCGCACTCCGCCGACGTCCGTCGACACCGTCGTACGGCCGCAGGACATGGCCTCGATGATGGAGAACGGGAAGCCCTCGGAGATCGACGACAGCATCACGACATGCCCGGCGGCGTAGGCGCGCCAGACCTCGGTGACCCGGCCCTCGAAGGTGAGGCCGTCGGTGACGCCGAGTTCGGCGGCGAGCTTCTCCAGACGGGTGGCGTACTCCTCGCCGCCGGGAGGCACCGGGCCGAACAACCTCAGCCGGGTCTCCGGGAGTTCGGCGCGGACCAGGGCGTAGGCGCGCAGCAGGGTCTCGAGGTCCTTGATGGGGTCCACGCGGCCGCACCAGGTCAGGGTGGGGACCTCGGGCTCGGGTCCGGCGTGCGGGAAGGCGTGCGGGTCGACGCCGTTGTAGACGGTGCGGATCTTGCCGGGGTCGGCGCCGCCGCGCTCCTCCCAGCGGCGGTTGTACTGGTTGCAGGGGGTGATGAGGTCGGCCGTCCGGTAGCCGAGGGAGTTCAGGGCACGGTGGAAGCCGAGCATGAAGGCCTTCACCGGCCAGCGGCGCACCTCGCGGCGGCTGCCGAGGTAGCGCTCGCGCAGGTAGATGCCGTGCTCGGTGAGGAGGAAGGGCACACCGTCGAAGTGCCGGGCGGTGAGGGCGGGGAGGGTGGCGAGGCCGCTGCTGACGGCGTGCGCGACGGTGCCCGCCGTGCCGTCGGCGGACCGCGCGATGCGGACGCCCAGCGGGCGCAGGGCGTGTTCCAGCAGGTCGGTGGCGGTGAGCGCGTCGTGCACGGTGGGGGCCGCGGCGGCCGTGGGCAGGTGCGGCATCGTCCATATCCACATCAGCGAGCGCAGCGCGGTCTCGCTGCGCAGGGCCGCCGACAGGCGTCCCGCCCGGGCGAGTTCGGCCAGCTCGAAGAGGCTCTCGCCGAAGTCGCAGGGCGCCTCGGGGTCGAGGAAGGACAGCAGGAGACGCTCGTAGGCGTCGGCGAAGCGGCGCAGATCCCTGCCGTACGGCGGGCGGTCGCGGCCGGGGCGCGGGCCCCAGGTGGGCACGGTGGTGTGACGGTGGACGTTGTGCGGCAGCTCCCAGGTCACGGGTTCCCGGCCGCTGCCGGAGATCGAGACGAGGTGGAAGTCCACCTCCGGCATGCCCTTGACGAGCTGGTCGCACCAGGTGCTGACCCCGCCGTGGACGAGTGGGTAGGTGCCTTCGGTGAGCATGGTGACATGACGGCCTGTGCGCATGGCTGCGCCGCTTCCCCCTGTGTGGTGCGGATGATGTGGGGGAACCGCGGACCGGATTCCGGCCGCGGGCCGTGGTGGCCGGTCGCGCGGTTCCCCGCGCCCCTTCAGGGCGCTCTCCCCCCGGGCTGTGCCCCTCGCAGGGCGCCGGTGTCTACGGCAGTCTGAGCGTGACCGAGGTCTGCAGGCCGGTCGGCGTGGTCCAGTCCGAGCGGCTGCCGGCGTACGGCGTGCCGAAGACGGAGCTGCCGATGAGCTGCTGCTTCTTCGTGCCCTCCGGTGCGGTGACCGGGATCTGGGTGCCGTTCGGCGCGGTGATCGTCACGGTCGTGCCGATGCGGTAGGCGGTCACCTTGTTGGCGGCGACGGCGGCCTGCCAGGCGGCGCGGCGCTGGAGTTCGGTGCCGATGGCGCTCTGGCGGAGGTTCTGCAGAGGGGTGTTGTCGGCGAAGAGCGCCTCGTAGTCGGTCAGCACCTTCTCCATGACCGGGTACAGCAGACGGTCCTCGGCCAGGTTGGACTGGTGCGCGTAGTGCGGCCGCGGGTCGTTGCTGATGGCGTGCCCCAGGTCGGTGCGGGCCTCCTGCGGGACGATGTGGTCGTCGTAGCCGGTGTCCGGGTCCAGCGGCTCGGCCAGGCAGGTGGAGGACGCGTTGTTCTCGCAGATGCCGCTGCCGCCGTCGGCCTGGGAGGTGTAGATCCAGTTGTACTCGTCGGCCATCTCGGCCTTGGTGCCCGTGTTGTAGTACACGTTCATCGGGTAGCGCGGCACGGTCAGCGCCCGGCCCACCGCCCGCTGCTCGGGCTCGCGCGAGTTGTCCGAGGCGATCCACCTGACGCCGTTGTCGGAGAGGGCGCCGGCCAGGTTCGGGTTGTCCTCGGGCTGCTGCGGCAGCGTCTTCAGGCCCGAGTGCTCGCCGGTGACCAGTTCGGTGCGGTCGATCGGCAGCCCCTTGGCGGCGGCCCAGTTGTCGTTGTCGCGGATCTGCGCGGAGATGTCGGCGCGGCTCATGTACTGGGTCGAGCCGTCGGCGTTCTTCGCGCAGCTCCACGGCACGGTGGAGGTGTCCTGGACGCAGCCGAGGAACGGGTGCGTGTAGGTGTGGTTGATCCAGCGGTACCTGGCCTTGTCGGCGAGGAGCCGGTCGGCCATGGCGTCGGTGCCGCCGTTCTCGGTCTTCCACTCCTCCCCGGCGCCGGCGTTGTACACCATGTCCATGGTGAAGCCGTTTTCCTGCTGCCACTGGGCGGCGTAGGCCGCGTCGGCCTCCGTCATCCGGATGGGCGTGCCGTCGTCGTCCCCGCCGCCCACGCAGTCGATGTCGCCGGGCGTGCAGTTGCGCTCGGCGTCCCAGCGGGCGTCGGGTGCGAAGACGTCGTCGACGTGGACCGCGAAGTAGTTGCGGGCCTGGCCCAGGTGGATGCCCTGGGTGAGCCACTCGACGATGCCCCGGGCCAGCAGCCGGAACTGCTGCTGGTACTGGTTGTAGGCGAACGTCACGACCAGCTCGCGGCGTCCGTCGTGGGCGTACTCGCCGACCAGGCTGCCGGTGCCGCCGTCACCGGGCAGGGGCGCGTCGACGTAGCTGGTGTAGCCGGCCCGGGGCGCCGCCAGGTAGCCGTAACTCTCGCCGATCGCCGGCGAGTTGTCCTCGAAGGTGAAGCCGCCGTCGAGATAGCCGAACCAGCCGGTCCGGCCGGCCGTGCTGACGGACGCCTGCTGCCCGTCGAGGGAGCCGGCGTAGGACGCGTAGTCCAGGCCGACCTCCGGGTGCGCCCAGGTGTAGGCGTCGACCTGCGGGATGCCGTACGTGTTCTCGTACGCCTCCAGCGCGGTCTGCTCGGCCGAACCCGCCCCGAACGGTGCCTCGTTGGGCAGCACGACGCCCTGGAACCTGGCCCTCGGCGTCCCGTTCACGGTGTCGGCCAGGAAGGCCGCGGTGATCGTCGGCCGGCTCGCGGAGTTGAGGTCGACGACGGTGTACGGGATGCCGGTGCTCTTGAGCTGGGCGGTGATCGCCTGGACCGGGCTGTCGCCGTTGTCCACGACCAGGACCCTCAGGTCGATCCGCGGCTCCCCCGCCGCGGCGGCGCCGGGTGCCGCCCCCAGACTCAGCGCCGTCAGCCCCGTGGCCGCCAGGAAAGCGGCGGCGTTTTTGGCGGTTCTCCACATGCGCGCGGGGTGCGCCATGGTGTGTCCTCCCCCAGAGATGGATCTCCTCGCGCGGGACATGGCTGTGCCGATGCGGCGGAGAATCCGTGGAAATCATGCGAAGCGGCGAAGTGATCTCCTCGCCGGAACCCGACGAGTGTGACTCAGGTCATGGAGTGCGAGGATCCAGAAGTGGCTACGACGCCACCGACAGGTGAACGCTCGCGTGCATGAGCGAATGCGCAGGCACGCGTACGCTCGTTGCGGGGTTCGTCACGCCGGTTCGCCGCGCCGGTGGGACCGACCCCGGACGCGACCGCTTCTCCGGCCGGGACCGGACCGTGCCGTCGGGACTCCGACAGCACGGTCTAGGGTCTGCTGCCGGGCCCGGTCGACCCACACATTCCGGCCACAGCAACTTCACATCGGAAGCGAGATTTCACCACCGTGACTGCTCTCACTCTCAGCACCGCCGCGGCGCCCGGCCTCCGGGCCGACGCGATCGTGATCGGTGTCGCCAAGGGCACTGCCTCCCCGTCCGGGGCCCTGATCGTTGCCCCGGGCGCCGAGCCCGTCGACAAGGCCTACGAGGGCCGCCTCGCCGGCGTGCTGGAAACCCTCGGCGCCACCGGCGCCGAGGGCGAGGTGACGAAGCTGCCCGCCCCGGCCGGCTTCAAGGCACCCCTCGTGCTCGCGGTGGGGCTGGGCGCGGAGCCCGAGAAGGACGCGTCCTTCGACTCCGAGGCGCTCCGCAGGGCGGCCGGCGTGGCCGCCCGCACCCTCACCGGGTCCAAGAAGGCCGCCTTCGCCCTGCCCCTCACGGACGCCGGCGACGTCGGCGCGGTCGCCGAGGGCGTGGTGCTGGGCGCCTACTCCTTCGACGCGTACAAGCAGAACGGCGGCGACGCCAAGGCCAAGAACGCCAAGGCGCCGCTCGCCGAGGCCGTCCTGCTCGGCGGGAAGCCGCGCGACGCCGCCCACAAGGCCGCGCTCGCCCGTGCCGCCGCCGTGGGCGAGGAGCTCAACCGGGCCCGCGACCTGATCAACATGCCGCCGAACGACCTCAACCCGGAGGCGTTCGCCGCCCTGGCGCAGACCGCGGCCAAGGAGCACGGCATCAAGGTGCAGGTGCTCGACGAGAAGGCCCTGGCCAAGGGCGGCTACGGCGGCATCCTGGGCGTCGGCGGCGGCTCCGCGGCGGCTCCGCGCCTGGTCAAGCTGTCGTACACCTCCTCGAAGGCGGACAAGCACCTCGCCTTCGTCGGCAAGGGCATCACCTACGACTCGGGCGGCATCTCGCTGAAGCCGGCCGGTCACAACGAGACGATGAAGTGCGACATGAGCGGCGCGGCGGCGGTCTTCGCCGCCGTGGTCGCCGCCGCGCGGCTGGGGCTCCAGGTCAACGTCACCGGCTGGCTGGCGCTCGCCGAGAACATGCCGTCGGGCACCGCCACCCGCCCGGGCGACGTCCTGCGCATGTACAGCGGCAAGACCGTGGAGGTGCTGAACACCGACGCCGAGGGCCGGCTGGTCCTCGCCGACGCGCTGTGGGCGGCGTCCCAGGAGAAGCCGGACGCGATCGTCGACGTGGCGACGCTGACCGGCGCGATGATGCTGGCGCTGGGCAGCCGGACGTTCGGGATCATGGCCAACGACGACGCGTTCCGCACGGCGGTGTACGAGGCCGCCGAGGAGGTCGGCGAGCCGGCGTGGCCGATGCCGCTGCCGGAGCACCTGCGCAAGGGCATGGACTCCGCCACCGCCGACATCGCGAACATGGGTGAGCGGATGGGCGGCGGGCTGGTCGCCGGTCTGTTCCTGCGCGAGTTCGTGGGCGAGGGGATCACCTGGGCCCACCTGGACATCGCCGGGCCGGCGTTCAACGAGGGGGGTCCCTTCGGGTACACGCCGAAGGGCGGCACCGGGACGGCCGTGCGGACCCTGGTGCGGCTCGCGGAGCTGACCGCCGCGGGTGAGCTGGGCTAGCCGCCTGGGCTGGGGAACTGTGCGCCTGATCACTCGGTTCCGTCCGTCCGTGTGGCGGGTGCGGGCCGTGTGTGGCCGGTCGCGCAGTTCCCCGCGCCCCTGGGTGGGACCCGTCACGCCCGTCACCAGGGAGGCCGTCCGGCCGCGCCCGCGCGGCGGGGCCGGGGGCCGATACGGCCCCGCGCTGCTGCGGGACGCTCATCTGAACGTGGGACGTCTCACACCCCGGCCCCGTGTCTCGTCGGCCTCCGACAAGTGCGAGGATGGGCGTCGGCAGGACAGGGCCCCACCACAGGGCCGAAGAAGAAGAGCGGCCGGACATCAGCCGCCGGCGGTCAGCGACGACCGGCGCACGGCGCACATGCATGGAGGACGTGACGTGGCGAACGACGCCAGCACCGTTTTCGACCTAGTGATCCTCGGCGGTGGTAGTGGCGGTTACGCCGCGGCCCTGCGCGGGGCGCAGCTGGGCCTGGACGTCGCCCTGATCGAGAAGGACAAGGTCGGCGGCACCTGCCTGCACCGGGGTTGCATCCCCACCAAGGCCCTGCTGCACGCGGGCGAGATCGCCGACCAGGCCCGCGAGAGCGCGCAGTTCGGCGTCAAGGCCACCTTCGAGGGCATCGACATCGCCGGGGTCCACAAGTACAAGGACGGCGTGATCTCCGGCCTGTACAAGGGCCTGCAGGGGCTCGTCGCCTCCCGCAAGGTGACGTACATCGAGGGTGAGGGCCGGCTGTCCTCCCCGACCTCCGTCGACGTCGGCGGACGGCGGGTCGAAGGGCGTCACGTGCTCCTCGCGACCGGCTCCGTGCCGAAGTCGCTGCCGGGCCTGGAGATCGACGGCGACCGGATCATCTCCTCCGACCACGCCCTCGTCCTGGACCGCGTGCCGAAGTCCGCGATCATCCTCGGCGGCGGTGTCATCGGCGTCGAGTTCGCCTCGGCGTGGAAGTCCTTCGGCGCGGACGTCACGGTCATCGAGGGTCTGAAGCACCTCGTCCCGGTCGAGGACGAGAACTCCTCGAAGCTGCTCGAGCGCGCCTTCCGCAAGCGCGGCATCAAGTTCAACCTCGGCACCTTCTTCCAGAAGGCCGAGTACACCGCCGACGGCGTCAAGGTCACCCTGGCCGACGGCAAGGAGTTCGAGGCCGAGATCCTGCTGGTCGCGGTGGGCCGCGGGCCCGTCTCCGCCGGTCTCGGCTACGAGGAGCAGGGCGTCGCGATGGACCGCGGCTACGTCCTGGTCGACGAGTACATGCGGACGAACGTCCCCACCATCTCCGCCGTCGGTGACCTGGTCCCGACCCTCCAGCTCGCGCACGTCGGCTTCGCCGAGGGCATCCTGGTGGCGGAGCGCCTGGCCGGTCTGAAGACCGTCCCGATCGACTACGACGGTGTCCCGCGGGTGACGTACTGCCACCCGGAGGTCGCCTCCGTGGGTATCACCGAGGCCAAGGCCAAGGAGATCTACGGCGCGGACAAGGTCGTCGCTCTGAAGTACAACCTGGCGGGCAACGGCAAGAGCAAGATCCTGAACACCTCGGGCGAGATCAAGCTCGTCCAGGTCAAGGACGGTGCCGTGGTCGGCGTCCACATGGTCGGCGACCGCATGGGCGAGCAGGTCGGCGAGGCCCAGCTGATCTACAACTGGGAAGCGCTGCCGGCCGAGGTCGCCCAGCTCGTCCACGCCCACCCGACGCAGAACGAGGCGCTCGGCGAGGCCCACCTGGCCCTGGCGGGCAAGCCGCTGCACTCGCACGACTGACCCTCGGTCGACGAAGCGACGACACAGACTTCCGCAACTCGTAAGGAGCAACCGAAACCATGGCGGTTTCCGTAACCCTTCCGGCGCTCGGCGAGAGCGTCACCGAGGGCACTGTCACCCGCTGGCTGAAGGCCGAGGGTGAGCGCGTCGAGGCCGACGAGCCGCTGCTCGAGGTCTCCACCGACAAGGTCGACACCGAGATCCCCGCGCCCGCCGCGGGCATCCTGGCCTCCATCAAGGTCGCCGAGGACGAGACCGTCGAGGTGGGCGCCGAGCTGGCGATCATCGACGACGGCACCGGCGCCCCGGCCGCCGCCCCGGCCCCGGCCGCCGAAGAGGTCGCCCCGCCGGCTCCCGAGCCGGCCCCGGCCGCCCAGCCCTCCACCGAGCAGGCCGCTCCCGCCCCGGCGCCCACCGCCGAGGCCGCCACCGGCGCCGGCTCCGCCGAGGGCACGGACGTGGTCCTGCCCGCGCTCGGCGAGTCCGTCACCGAGGGCACCGTCACCCGCTGGCTGAAGTCGGTCGGCGACTCCGTCGAGGCCGACGAGCCGCTGCTCGAGGTCTCCACCGACAAGGTCGACACCGAGATCCCCGCGCCCACCTCGGGTGTGCTGCTGGAGATCACCGTCGGTGAGGACGAGACCGCCGAGGTCGGCGCCAAGCTCGCCGTCATCGGTGCCCCGGGCGCGGCTCCGGCCGCCGCTCCGGCGCCTGCCGCCCCGGCCCCCGCCGCCGCTCCGGCGCCCGCCCCGGCTCCGGCGCCCGCCGCCCCGGCGCCCGCCCCGGCCGCCGCCGCTCCGGCCCCGGCCGCTCCGGCCCCCGCGCCGGCCGCTCCGGCTCCGGTCGCCCCGGCTCCGGTCGCCCCGGCTCCGGTCGCGCCCGCCGCCCAGCCCACCGACGAGGGTGCCTACGTCACCCCGCTGGTGCGCAAGCTCGCCGCCGAGAACGGTGTCGACCTGGGCTCCGTCAAGGGCACCGGCGTCGGCGGCCGTATCCGCAAGCAGGACGTCATCGCCGCCGCCGAGGCCGCGAAGGCCGCCGCCGCCCCGGCCGCCGCCGCTCCGGCCGCCGCGAAGAAGGCACCGGCCCTGGAGGCCTCCCCCCTCCGCGGCCAGACCGTGAAGATGCCCCGCATCCGCAAGGTCATCGGCGACAACATGGTCAAGGCGCTGCACGAGCAGGCCCAGCTGTCCTCGGTCGTCGAGGTCGACGTCACGCGGCTGATGAAGCTGCGCGCCAAGGCGAAGGACTCCTTCGCGGCCCGTGAGGGCGTCAAGCTCTCCCCGATGCCGTTCTTCGTGAAGGCGGCGGCCCAGGCGCTGAAGGCCCACCCGGTCATCAACGCCAAGATCAACGAGGCCGAGGGCACGATCACCTACTTCGACACCGAGAACGTCGGTATCGCGGTGGACTCGGAGAAGGGCCTGATGACCCCGGTCATCAAGGGCGCCGGCGACCTCAACATCGCCGGTATCGCCAAGGCCACGGCCGACCTGGCCGGCAAGGTCCGCGGCAACAAGATCACCCCGGACGAGCTGTCCGGCGCGACCTTCACCATCTCCAACACCGGTTCGCGCGGTGCGCTCTTCGACACGATCATCGTGCCGCCGGGCCAGGTCGCGATCCTCGGCATCGGTGCCACGGTCAAGCGTCCGGCCGTCATCGAGACCGAGGAGGGCACGGTCATCGGCGTCCGCGACATGACGTACCTGACCCTGTCCTACGACCACCGTCTGGTCGACGGCGCCGACGCGGCCCGTTACCTGACCGCGGTCAAGGCGATCCTGGAGGCGGGCGAGTTCGAGGTCGAACTCGGCCTCTGATCACCTCGTCAGACAGTACGGCGCCCCGCCCGGGCTTCCCGGGCGGGGCGCCGCTGTTCGGCACGGGCCGGCTCCGACCGCCCGGGGGCGCCCGGCCGCGGCGCCGCACACCGCGGTGTGCGCCTTGTCTCACCTGCGTAAAAGCGCCCCCGCGCGCCCCTCGGGAAAGCACTCGCGGCCGTATTGTCTAAACGTCAAACGCCCCCGGGGCCGATGGGCGGCCCCTCCTTAAGGAGCACTCATGACCGCGCCCGTCGTCCACTCGCTGCGCGAACAGATCCGCGAGCACATCGTGGAGGGGATCGTCAGCGGGCGCTGGAAGCCGGGCGAGCGGATCGTGGAGCGCCGGATCGCCACCGAGCTGGAGGTCAGCCAGACGCCGGTGCGGGAGGCGCTGCGCGAGCTGGAGTCGCTGCGGTTGATCGAGTCCGCGCCGAACAAGGGCGTACGGGTGCGGAATCTGACCGCGGCCGATCTGGAGGAGAGCTACCCGGTCCGGGCCGGTCTGGAGGCGATCGCGGCCGAGCTGGCGGCGGCGCGGCTGGCCGAGGACTGCTCGGCCCTGGAGCCGCATGTCGCCGCTCTCTACGAGGCCGACCGCAACGCCGACGGCACCGCCCAGGTGCGGCACACCGTCGGCTTCCACCGGGAACTGGTCCGGGCGGCCGGCAACTCGGTGCTGCTGCACACCTGGGAGGGCCTCGGCATCGAGGTGTTCACCGCCCTGTCGATCCGCTGGCTGGGGACGCGGCAACAGTCGTACGCCGAGGAGCACGAGGAGCTGGTCCAGGCGTTCCGGCGCCGGGACCCGCGGATCGCCGAGCTGGTGAAGGCGCACGTCCTCGGCTGCGCGCCGCGCGCGTAGTTCAGCGGAGCGTACCCACGCTCATACGTGGGCCCTCACCTGCGAAAACGCCCGATATAAGCGGCACCGGGTGCCTGCCCGAAAGACACCCCGTGCCGACTTTCTCGGAATCGAGAGGTTTTTCCCCTCAACCCTTTGATCGATCATCGATCAGGGAGCTACAGTCGCCGACGGACCTCCACCGAGGTCCTCGCCCTGTCCTGCCAAAGACCAAGGGCACCCCCGAACCCTTACCGATGAGGGAACCCCCTTCGACTGAGGAAGGCGGCGACATGACCGACCCCAACGCCATCCAGCCGAGCGAGCTCGACCAGCTCCCGGACCGCGACCCGGAGGAGACCGCCGAATGGCAGGCCTCGCTGGACGCGGTCGCCAAGGCGGCCGGCCCGCACCGTGCCGCGTACCTGATGCGCCGCACGCTGGAGCGCGCGGAGGCGGGCGGCATCGCGCTGCCGAAGCTTCTCGAGACCGACTACGTCAACACCATCCCCACCGTCGCCGAGCCGGGCGTGCCCGGTGACGAGGAGATGGAGCGGAAGATCACCGCCTGGAACCGCTGGAACGCGGCCGCGATGGTGACCCGCGGCTCCAAGTACGGCGTCGGCGGCCACATCGCCACCTTCGCCTCGGCGGCCTGGCTCTACGAGACCGGCTTCAACCACTTCTTCAGGGGCAAGGAGGCCGACGGCTCGGGCGACCAGCTCTACATCCAGGGCCACGCCTCCCCCGGCATCTACGCCCGCGCCTTCCTCGACGGCCGGCTGAACGAGTCCCACCTGGACAACTTCCGCCGCGAGTCCGGCGGCGACGGCCTGCCCTCCTACCCGCACCCGCGGCGGCTCCCCTGGCTGTGGGAGTTCCCGACGGTGTCGATGGGCCTCGGCCCGCTCTCCGCGATCTACCAGGCGCGCTTCAACCGCTACCTGACCAACCGCGGCATCAAGGACGTCTCCGCCTCCCACGTCTGGGCCTTCCTCGGCGACGGCGAGATGGACGAGCCCGAGTCCACGGCGGCGCTCGCGCTCGCCTCCCGCGAGGGCCTGGACAACCTGACCTTCGTCATCAACTGCAACCTGCAGCGCCTCGACGGCCCGGTCCGCGCCAACTTCAAGATCGTGCAGGAGCTGGAGGCCCAGTTCCGCGGCGCCGGCTGGAACGTCGTCAAGACGCTGTGGGGCTCGGCCTGGGACGAGCTGTTCCGGCTCGACACCACCGGCGCGCTCGTGCGCCGTCTGCGCGAGGTGCCGGACGCCCAGGTGCAGACGTACCAGACCCGCGACGCCGCCTACATCCGCCAGGACTTCTTCGGCAAGGACCCGGCGCTCGTCGAGATGGCGAAACTGCTGTCCGACGACAAGATCCTGGAGTGCTTCCACCTCTCCCGCGGTGGTCACGAGGCACGCAAGGTGTACGCCGCCTACAAGGCCGCCGTCGAGTTCAAGGGCGCGCCGACCGTCATCCTGGCCCAGACCGTCAAGGGCCACACCCTCGGCGAGGGCTTCGCGTCGAAGAACGCCAACCACCAGATGAAGAAGCTGACGGTGGACGAGTTCAAGACGATGCGCGACCTGCTCGAACTGCCCATCAAGGACAGCGACTTCACCGACGGCGTGGTTCCCTACGGCCACCCCGGCGCCGACTCCCCCGAGGTCCGCTACCTCCAGGAGCGCCGCGCGGCCCTCGGTGGTCCCGCCCCGGCCCGCCGCGTGCACCCGGTGGCCCCGCTGCCCGCCCCCGCGGAGAAGGCGTTCGCCTCCTTCGACAAGGGCTCCGGCTCCCAGAACGTGGCCACCACCATGGCCTTCGTCCGCCTGATCAAGGACCTGGTCCGCGACAAGGAGACCGGGAAGCGCTGGGTGCCGATCGTCCCCGACGAGGCGCGCACCTTCGGCATGGAGTCGCTCTTCCCGTCCCTGGGCATCTACTCGCCCAAGGGCCAGACGTACGAGCCGGTCGACCGCGACCAGCTGATGTACTACAAGGAGGCCCAGAACGGCCAGATCCTCAACGAGGGGATCACCGAGGCCGGTTCGATGGCCGACTTCATCGCCGCTTCGACGTCGTACGCGACGCACGGCGAGGCGATGATCCCGTTCTACATCTTCTACTCGATGTTCGGCTGGCAGCGCACGGCCGACCAGATGTGGCAGCTCGGCGACCAGCTCGGCCGCGGCTTCCTCGTCGGCGCCACGGCGGGCCGTACGACCCTGACGGGCGAGGGCCTGCAGCACGCCGACGGCCACTCCCCGGTCATCGCCGCGACCAACCCGGCCGCCCTCACCTACGACCCGGCGTTCGCCTACGAGGTCGCCACGATCGTCAAGGACGGTCTGCGCCGTATGTACGGCGAGGCCGCGCCGGACGAGGACCCGAACGTCTTCTACTACCTGACGGTCTACAACGAGCCGCTGCCGCAGCCCGCGAAGCCCGCAGGACCCGGCGTCGACGAGGGCATCGTCAAGGGCCTGTACCGCTTCAACACGGCGGAGTCGGCCGGCCTGTCGCCGGTCGCCAACGCCCCGCGCATCCAGCTGCTCGGCTCCGGCACCGCGATCCACTGGGTCCTCGAGGCGCAGAGGATGCTCGCCGAGGAGTGGGGCGTGGCCGCCGACGTGTGGTCCGCGACCTCCTGGACCGAGCTGCGCCGGGACGCGCTGGAGGCCGACGCCGGCCTGCTGCGCGGCGAGGAGCGGGTGCCGTACGTCCGCCGGGCGCTGCAGGGCGCCGAGGGGCCGGTGCTCGCGGTCTCCGACTACATGCGCCAGGTACCCGACCAGATCGCTCAGTGGGTCGAGCAGGACTGGTCCTCCCTGGGCGCGGACGGCTTCGGCCTCTCCGACACCCGCGAGGCGGCCCGCCGTCACTTCGGCGTCGACGCGGAGTCGGTGGTCGTCGCGGCCCTGGCCCAGCTGGCCCGGCGCGGCGAGGTCAAGGCGAGCGCGGTGAAGGAGGCGCGCGAGCGCTACGGCCTGTAGGTCACGGTTCGGGGAAGGGGGGTACGGCGGTCGCCGTACCCCCCTTCCCTGTCGGTGGGTCCCGGCATCATGACCGTATGCGCGCTGCCCGCCTGATCAAGATGGTGCTGCTCCTGCAGTCCCGCCCCGCCATGACCGGCGCCGAGCTGGCCCGGGAGCTGGAGGTGTCCGAGCGGACCGTCACACGGGACGCGCAGGCGCTGTCGGAGGCCGGGGTGCCGGTGTACGCGGAGCGGGGGCGGGCCGGGGGGTACCGGCTGGTCGGCGGGTACCGGACGGGGCTGACCGGGCTGGCCCGGGGCGAGGCCGAGGCGCTGTTCCTGAGCGGGGTGCCGGGGGCGCTGCGCGAGATGGGGCTGGAGGACGCCGCCTCCGCCGCCCGGCTGAAGGTGTCCGCCGCGCTGCTGCCCTCGCTGCGGGACGCCCCTCGCGCGGCGGCCCAGCGGTTCCATCTGGACGCGCCCGCGTGGTTCAGGGAGCCGCAGACTCCCGAGGCGCTGGCGGTGGTCGCGGGCGCGGTGTGGGACGACCGGTGTGTGCGGGCGCGCTACCTGCGGGGCGGTGACGGGGAGTCGCGGCGGGAGGTGGTGCGGGAGCTGGAGCCGTACGGGCTCGTGCTGAAGGCGGGGGTCTGGTACCTGTGCGCGCGGGTGCGCGACGACGGGGGCCGGGGCGGTGTCTTCCGGACGTACCGCATCGACCGGTTCGCCGGGGTGGAGGATCTGAAGGATCGTTTCTGCCGGGACGAGGACTTCGATCTGCCCGGGTTCTGGGCCGCACAGGCGGAGCGGTTCGCGCGCTCGATCCTGCGGGCCGAGGTCGTCGTACGGCTGTCGCCGGCGGGGCTGCGCGCGCTGCCGCACGCCGTGGACCCGGTGGCCGCCCGGGACGCGCTGGCGACGGCCGGGGAGCCGGACGGGCGGGGGTGGGTGACGGTCACGCTGCGGGTGGAGTCGGAGGACGTGGCGCACACCCAGCTCACGGCGCTCGGCGCCGAGGCCGAGGTGGTCTCCCCCGCGTCCCTGCGGCAGCGGTTCGCCGAGGAGGCGGAACGGCTGGCGGAGTTGTACCGGCGCCTGTGACAATCACCGGCACTCCGGGTGCGCCGCACACCTCCAGGCACGATGCTTGGACGCGTGATGGACGAGTTGGAGTTCTGGGAGCTGGTGGACGCCTCCCGTGAGGCCGCCGAGGGCGACCCCGAGGAGCAGGCCGACCTGCTCGTGGAGCGGCTGATCCGGCTGGACCCCGAGTCCGTGCTCGACTTCGCCCGGCATTTCGAGTCCCGCTACAACCGCGCCTACACCTGGGATCTGTGGGGCGCCGCGTGGGTGCTTCTGGACGGGGCGAGCGACGACGCCTTCGACTTCTTCCGGTGCTGGCTGATCGGGCAGGGCCGGGAGACGTTCGAGGGCGCGGTGCACGATCCGGACGCGCTCGCCGATCTGCTGGACGAGTTCGACGAGGAGATCGACGGGGACGGGGAGGAGCTCGGCTACGCGGCCGACGAGGCCTACGAGCAGCTCACCGGGACCGTCGCCCCGGACCTGGGCGTTCCGCCCGCTCCGTCCGAACCCGAGGGCACGCCCGTCGACTTCGAGAACGAGATGGCGCTCGCCGAGCGCTATCCCCGGCTGTGGGCGCGCTTCAAGGAGTGATCCGCCGTCGCGGGCCTCAGACCGCGGCCTTGCGGCGGGTGCTGTCCGCCGGGATGTACGCCTGCGTCTGGTCGGCGCGCACCGCGTGGTGCAGCGGCGCCTTGTTGGCCTGTTCGAGGGCGGACGCGGTGACCGCGGCCGGGCCGAGGACGACCGCGGCGACGGCGCAGAGGACCGTCCAGGGACCGCGGGCGGCCCTGGTCCATCCGGCGGCCGCGTGCTCCGAGCCGTGACCGCCGCTGCCCACGCTGTGGCTGCTGTTCATCGTCCCCACCTCCGGTCGGTTCCTGTTGCTCATGACCGTAGGCCCCGGGCATGGGAGAACTCTGAATCCCGCCTAAGGGGTTCCTGTGAGCGTCCCCGAGGGCGCCGTGGCGGCCGTGCGGCCCTGGAGACGGGCGGCCGTCGCGCGGATCTCCGGCAGGCGGGCGGTGAGGGCCGCGCCGGGACAGCTCGTCATGTAGCCGTCGTTGTGGCCGGCGAGGGCGGGCAGGGTGGCGGTGACTCCGGCGGCGTACCGGCTGAGGCTGTTGCTCGAGGTGAGGCGGACCATGTCGCGCGGGTCGACGCCGGCCGGGCCGAGCTTCCAGGCCGTCAGGGCGGCGATCGCGTCGACCATCGGCTGCGGCACGGGCACGCCGGCGGTGAACGTGCCGAGGGCCGCGATGCCGGCCGTGCGGTGGTTGAAGCCCTGGGTGTGGGCGCCGGTGACGGGACGGTCGACACCGCCCGCGCGGCCCTCGTAGATGGTCCCGCAGCGGTCGACGAGGAAGTTGTAGCCGATGTCGTCCCAGTCGCGGACGCCGGTCTGGCCCGCGTACAGGTAGCGGATGACGCGGGGCGCGTCGGCGCAGGCGTAGCCGTTGGGCGAGTCGGTGTGGTGGACGAAGACGGCGACGACCTCGTCGTCGTAGCGCGGCGGCGGCTGGTCGTGCCGGCTGCGCGCGTCGAGCCAGGCCGAGCGGGGCACGATGTGCGGCCGGGGCGCGGTGTACGCACCGGTCACCGTGCGGGCCGGGGTGGGACGGCCGGCGCGGGCGGCCAGGTGGGCCGAGGCGGCGCGGTCGACGCCGCCCGCGCACAGCACCAGCGCGGCGACGGCGGCGAGCCCGGGCAGGCAGCCCAGGAGTACGAGGAGCGGTCCCGGTATGCGCGCCGGGCGCCGCCGTCCTCGCGTTCCCCGGGTCCCGCGGGGCGCCGGTCGGAGGGCACACATGGACCCACTGTCGGCCGGTTCCGCTCCGCCCGCGACGTGTGCTGTGCCACCTGGTGGAACCATCGTCCCGGTCCGCGGCGTTTTTCTCGGTGTACGCACACGTGGCCGATTGCGTTCGGGCACGCGTGCGTGCGGCTGATCACTGGGCCCGTCCCCCACGTACTGAAGGGTCCAAGAGAAAGGCGGCTCCGTGGACCTGCTCGACATCCTGCTGGTGCTGGCGATCCTGGCCTACGCCGGTTCCGGTTACCGGCGCGGACTGGTGGCCGGCGGTGTCTCGCTGGCCGGGTTCGTGGGCGGCGCGGTGATCGGTGTGTGGGCGCTGCCGTGGGTGATGAACCTCGTGACACCGGGGACCACGGCCGCCACGCTGACCGCGGTCTTCACGGTCCTGGTCCCGGCGGCGTTCGGGCACGAGCTGGCGGGGCGCCTCGCGCTGCGGCTGCGGCGCGAGCTGGACCGGGGGCCGCTCAGGGTGGCCGACGGGATCGGCGGCGCGGCGGCGAACGCGGTGGCGGTGCTGATCGTGGCGTGGGTGGCGGCGAGCGTGCTGGCCGCGTCCTCCTCGCCGCTGGTGGCCTCCTCGATCCGGGACTCCAAGCTGCTGGGGGCGGTGCAGGACGCGATGCCGGAGACCACCCCGGCGTGGTTCTCCAACGCCACCTCCGCGCTGGCCGCGGCGGGCTTCCCGCAGGTCTTCAACCCGTTCGAGAACGAGTCGACGGCCCGGGTCGCCAAGCCCAGCGGCGACAGCGTCACGGCGCGGGCGACCAACGCGGCCAAGCTGAGCACGGTGAAGATCGAGGGCTCCTCGGGCGACCAGGGCCGCGAGGGCAGCGGGTTCGTGTACGCGCGCGAGCACGTGATGACCAACGCGCACGTGGTGGCCGGCATCGACCACCCGAGCGTGCGCGTCGGCGGCGTGGGGTCCTCCTACGACGCCCAGGTGGTGCTCTTCGACCCGGACAAGGACGTGGCCGTGCTGTACGTCCCCCGGCTGCGCGCCCCGGTGCTGCGCTTCGACGACACCGCGGAGCGGGGCGACGAGGCGGTCGTGGCGGGCTATCCGCAGGACGGCGACCTCGACCTCCAGGCGGCCACGGTCGCAGGCCGGGTGAAGGCGACCGGGCGCAACATCTACAACGACTCGACGGTCACCCGCGAGATCTACTCGATCCGCTCCACGGTCCGCCCCGGCAACTCCGGCGGCCCGCTGCTGACCACCGACGGCGAGGTGTTCGGCGTCGTCTTCGCCCGCTCCACCTCCGACGACGAGACCGGCTACGTGCTGACGGCGGCCGAGGTGGCCGACGACGCCTCGCGGGCGGCGAAGGCGACGGCGCCGGTGGACACGGGCGAGCTCACCGGTTCCTGAGCCTCACAGCCGGTGCCCCATGAGGACGTCGTCCACGTACTCCCCGCCGAGCAGCATCTCCTCCGGCAGGATCCCCTCCACCACGAACCCCTCGGACTCGTAGAGCTTGCGGGCGGGTGTGTTGTGGCCGAGGACGCGCAGCGTGAGGCGGCGGGCGCCGCGCCCGCGCGCCTCCTCCACGGCCGCCCGGAGCAGCGCCCGTCCGGCCCCCTCGCCGCGCGCCTCGTCGGCGACGGCGAGGCCCTGTATCTGCAGGACGTGCGCGTTGGCGGCGACGGGAGTGGGGCGGCCGAGGCGGATGTATCCCACGACCCGGCCGGCGAGTTCGGCGACCAGATGGTCCTCGGGGACATGGCGTTCGTCGAAGAAGGGCTCGTCGGGCCCCGGCTCGGGCATCACGGCGTGCAGATGCGACCACGTGAGCCGGTCGATCAGGGCGAGCGCCCCGTCGTCGGTGGACCGGGCGGCGCGGACACGGAGTGCGGAGGGCTCGGGCATGGGCGCCACCCTAAGGCGCGCGGCCGCCGTCCCGACCGGGGTTTTGTGCCCGCACCGGGCAGGATGGGCCCATGGAACAGCAACGTGCGCGAATCGCGGTGGCCGGTGCGTCCGGTCTCATCGGCAGCGCCCTGGTGCGGTCCCTGACCGCCGACGGGCACGAGGTGGTCCGGCTGGTGCGCCGTGCGCCCCGGGGCGCGGACGAGGTGCGCTGGGATCCGGAGCGCGGGCGGGTGGACGCGGCGGGGCTCGCGGGGTGCGACGCCGTGGTCAACCTGGCGGGCGCGGGGGTCGGGGACCGGCGGTGGACGGACGCGTACAAGCAGCGGATCCACGACAGCCGGGTGCATGCCACGGCCGGTCTGGCGAAGGCGGTCGCCTCGCTCGACGAGCCGCCGCGGGTGTTCGTCAACGGCAGCGCCATGGGCATCTACGGCGAGACCGGCGAGCGGGTCGTGGACGAGGGCGCGCCCGCCGGTACCGGCTTCCTGCCGGAGCTGTGCGTGGAGTGGGAGGCCGCCGCGTCGCCGGCCCGGGACGCCGGCGTCCGGACGGTGTTCACCCGCACCGGTCTGGTCGTGTCGCGCGGCGGCGGGGCGTGGGGGCGGCTGTTCCCGCTCTTCCTGTCGGGCCTCGGGGGGCGGATGGGCGACGGGCGGCAGTACTGGTCCTACATCGCGCTGCACGACGAGGTCGCGGCGATCAGGCATCTGATGGACCGTGACGATCTGTCGGGGCCGTTCAACCTGACCGCGCCCGAGCCGCTGACGAACCGTGAGATCACGGAGGCGATGGGGCGGGTGCTGCACCGGCCGACGCTGTTCGCGGTGCCGGCGCCGGTGCTGCGGACGGTACTGGGCGAGATGGCCCGGGACGTGCTGGGCAGTGCGCGGGTGGTGCCGAAGCGGCTTCTGGAGTCCGGCTTCACCTTCGCGTTCCCGGGCATCGAGGACGCGATCCGCGCGGCGTGAGACGCGGCCTGCGCGGCGTGAGACGCGGGAGGCGGTCCCCGGGACGCGGGTCCGTAGGGCGAGGGGCGCGGTCCGTGAGGCGTGGGACGCGGTCCGCGCCGACGCGGTCCGTGGGGCGCGGGACGTCGTGCGTGCAGGCGTGGCCCTGGGGCGCGCGGACGCGGTCCGTGAGGCGCGGGACGTCGTGCGTGCGGACCTGGCCCCGGGGTGCGGGACGTCGTGCGTGCAGGCGTGGCCCTGGGGCGCGCGGACGCGGTCCGTGAGGCGCGGGACGTCGGGCGTGCGGACCTGGCCCCGGGGTGCGGGACGTCGTGCGTGCAGGCGTGGTCCTGGGGCGCGCGGACGCGGTCCGTGGGGCGCGGGACGTCGGGCGCGAGGGCGCGGTCCTGGGCGGGTGGGAGGCGGGCCCGGGGTGGGCGGGACGCCGTGTGTGCGGTGTGCGAGATGCCACGGGTGCGGCGGGAGTGCGGGGTGGGCGGGTCCGTACGGCGGTGTGCGACCAGGTGTGCTCACCCCCGGCGACCGTATGCGACCGCCGTGCGACCGTGCCCTGTCCATGCGCGACTGCCCCTGACCGATCACGGCCCTACCCTCGATCCGAACTCGGGTATCCCGGACGCCAGTTGGGGGCATGACGTCTCCACCGGCCGCGCAAACCTCGAGGAGGGGCACGTGCTTGAGCCCGCGTACCAGGCAGACGTCGTCGTCGTGGGAGCCGGAATCGCCGGACTCTCCGCCGCACATCGGCTGACCAGCGCAGGAATAACGACCGCAGTCCTGGAGGCCGCCCCTTACCCAGGCGGCCGCATGTCGACCGAGAAGGTCGACGGCTTCCGGCTCGACCGCATCGGGCAGTTGCTGTCCACGGCGTATCCCGAACTGGCCCTGACCCCGGGGCTGGACGCGCTGGTGCTGCGCTCCTTCTCCCCCGGCGTCCTGCTGCACAGCGACGGGCGCCATCACCGCGCCGGCGCGCAGGCGGGCGCGGGGAGCGCACGGGGCGCACTCCATGCCGTACGCGCCCTGGCGAGCGCCCCACGGCCGGGTGCGCTGCCCCGGCCCCGTACGGGCGTCTCCCGGGCGGTACCGCTGTCCGGGGGCCGGAGCATGTCCCTGCCCGGGGGCCGGGCGGGCGCGCCGGGGCAGGCCGTGCCGCCGCCCCGGGTCCGGCCCGGCGCCCCGCTGGGCACGGCCGTGGACCAGGCCCGGCTGAGCGCCGCGCTCACCCGGATCGCGGCCACCTCCACCGAACGGCTGCTGCGCCGCCCGGAGTCGGCGGCCGCCGAGGCGCTGGCGGCGCGCGGGCTGCCCGCCCGCACGATCGACGGCTTCCTGCGTCCGCTGCTCGCCGCGCTGCTCTGCGACCCGGACCTCACCACCTCCAGCCGGTGCGCGGACCTCGCGCTGCGTGCCTTCGCGGCGGGCCGGCTGTGCGTACCGGAGGGGGGTGCCGAGGTGTTGCCGGAGCTGCTCGCGCGGACGCTGCCGCCGGGCACCGTGCACACCGGGGTGCGGGTCACCTCGGTGTCCACGACCTCGGTGACCACCGCCGAGCACGGCGAGTTCCGCTGCCGCGCGGTCCTGGTGGCCACCGACGCCCGCACCGCCGCCGAGCTGCTGCCCGGCCTGCGTGTGCCCGACTTCCACCCGGTGACGGTCGTCCACCACACGACGGACGAGCCGCTGGCGACCGGCGCGTCCCTCCTGCTCGACGCCGACCGGGGCGGCCCGGTCGCGCACACGACGGTGGTCAGCTCCGTGGACCCGTCCCGCGCGCCCGAGGGCCGGGCCCTGATCTCCTCCACGGTCCTCGGCCCCCCGCCCGACGGCGTCGACACGGCCGTGCGGATGCACCTCGCCCGGCTCTACGGCACCTCGACCGCGCGCTGGGAGACCCTCGCCGTCCACCACACCGCCGAGGCCGTCCCCGCGATGCGCCCGCCGCACGACCTGCGGCGCGCGGTGCGGCTCCTCGCGGGCCTGTACGTGTGCGGCGACCACCGGGACACCAGCACCGTCCAGGGCGCCCTGCACTCGGCGCACCGGGCCGCCGCGGCGATCGTGGCGGACCTGGGAGCGGCGGGGTCGATGCACCGGGCGGACCCGGAGCCCGCGGCGGAGGCGGCCTGAACCGCCCCCGAGGCCCGCGGGGCACCGCGCGAGGGGCCACGAAGGCGCCGCGCGGGTCCCGCGGGCGGTGGAGCCACCCCCTCCGCCTACCCGAACGCGGCGACCTTGTCCCGGTACGTCCGCACCGGCGCCGCGTCCTTGTACGGCTCCAGCCGGCGCTCGAAGTCCCTGATGTACTCCACCGCCCGGACCGACCGCATCTCCGCCGCCTGTCCGGCCGCCTCGGCGGCCAGCTGGCAGGCCTGGTCGAGTTCGCCGAGGCCCAGACGGGCGGAGGCGAGGACGACCCGGCAGAACAGCCGGCTGCGGGCGTAGGCGGCGGGGCGCAGCTGGAGGGAGCGTTCGGCGTGCTGGGCGGCGGCCCGGAACTGCTGGAGGTCGCGGTGGCAGTGCCCGAACTCGTCGGCCAGCTGCCCCTCGTCGAAGAACCGCGCCCAGTACGGCACCTCGTCCCCGCCCCTGGCCGCCTCCAGGGCGCGCTCGGCCCGCACCAGGGCGGCCGTGCAGGCCCGCACCTCGCCGAGCACGCCGTGCCCGCGCGCCTCGGCCGCGTGCAGCAGTGCCTGGACGACGGGCGGGGCGCCGCCGCCGACGCCCTGCTGGGCCACCCGGGCGAGCTGGACGGCCTCGCGGCCGTGGCCGAGGTAGACGGCCTGGCGGCTCATGGTGACCAGGACGAAGGAGCCGTACGCCCGGTCCCCGGCCGCCTGGGCGAGGCGCAGGGCCTGGACGAAGTAGCGCTGGGCGAGGCCGTGCGCGGCGATGTCGAAGGAGGTCCAGCCCGCGAGCCGGGTGAGGTCGGCGGCTGCGCCGAACAGACGGCGGCCGGTCTGCTCGCCGTAGACGCCACGCAGCATCGGCTCGCACTCGTGTTCGAGGTAGCGGACGAGTGCCTGGCGCGCGTGGCCGCCGCCGTACATGTTGTCGAGGGTGCGGAAGAGCTCGCCGACCGAGCGCAGGGCGGAGATGTCGCCGCCGGTGACCCGCTGACCGGGGCCGCGTTCGCTGCCCTGGCCGCGCTGGCGCGGGACGGCGGGGGGCGCGGCGGGCGCGGCGGGCGCGGGCTTCAGGCCCGTCGCCCTGGGCGCCGGCCGGCTCTGGACCGGCACCCGGGGAGCCTGCTCGCCGCGGGCGACCTTCTCGTCGGGCCGCCCGATCAGCCAGTCCCGGCTCGGGACGACGAGCCCCGCCGGGGTGAAGGCGATCTTGCGCAGCTCGGCGTGGCTGCCGGAGTCCTTGCGCCACAGCCCTCCGACGATGTCGATGGCCTCCTCGGGGGTCCCGGCGAACTCCAGTCCCGCGTAGACCGGGGCGCAGGCGTCCAGGCCGAGGTCCTGGGCGGTCAGCCGGCGGCCGAGGCGGCGGGTGAAGACCTCGGCGATGAGGGCGGGGGTGGTGCCCCGGGGCTGCTGCCCGCGCAGCCACCGGGTGACGGAGGTCTTGTCGTATCTGAGGTCCAGCCCGTGCTCGAGGCCCAGCTGATCGACGCGTCGGGCCAGACCCGCGTTGGAGAAGCCCGCTTCTGCGATGAGCGCGGCGAGCTGGCGGTTGGGCGTGCGCTGCGCGGGTCGTTCCGTCATCTGCGGTTGGGTCTCCTGCCTCCCGGGCCTCCGACGTGCCCGGATGAAGTGCCCTGAGGGCTGTGATCAGGCCTGATGCCTCGTGAACGGCGCGAATGTAGCGGAGCGTAAGCGGCCGGTCGCACATCTCGACCTTCATTCATCCGATCGTGTGAGGATTGGCCGTGCGGCTGACGCGGAGAGCGCGGACGTACAGTGGCTTGGGCGCGTTTCGTGCCTTACGACCTTCCAGGGAGGCGCTTGCCGTGAGTGAGTTGCGGTTCGTCCGTATGGGTTTCGGTGCCGGGGCCGTGGAGTACCAGGAGGCCTGGGACGAGCAACGCCGGGTGCACGCGGCCCGGTTCGCCGACGAGGTCCCCGACACCGTGCTCCTCCTGGAACACCCGCCGGTGTACACCGCCGGCCGGCGCACGGCCGACGACGAACGCCCCCTCGACGGCACCCCGGTCGTCGACGTGGACCGCGGCGGCAAGATCACCTGGCACGGCCCCGGCCAGCTGGTCGGCTATCCCATACAGAAGCTCCCGCGCCCCGTGGACGTGGTCGCGCACCTGCGCCGCCTGGAGGAGGCGATGATCCGCGTCTGCGCGGAGTTCGGCGTCGCGACCAGCCGGGTGGAGGGCCGGGCCGGCGTCTGGGTCCTGGGCGACCCGGTGGACCGGCGCCCCGCCCTGGGCGGCCTCTCCCTCGACTTCGACCCCCGGCTGACCGACGAGGAGTTCGACCCCCGCCTCAACGGCCCCGAGTACGCCCCCTCCAACGCCGGCCAGCGCCGCGAGGACCGCAAGATCTGCGCCATGGGCGTGCGGGTCGCCAAGGGCGTGACCATGCACGGCTTCGCCCTGAACGTGAACCCGGACACGTCCAACTTCGACAAGATCATCCCCTGCGGCATCCGTGACGCGGGCGTCACCTCCCTGGCGTACGAGCTGGGCCGCGAGGTCACCATCGACGAGGTACTGCCGGTCGCCGAGCGCCACCTGACGGACGTCCTGGGCAACGCCGAGCTCAAGCCGCGCCTCGTCGAGGAGACACCGGCCCCGCTCAGCCCGTCCGGCGTGTGAGGACGAGGCCCCTCCGGGGCCGGAGCGGGGCCCCGGGGGCGGCAGCCCCCAGGGAGGCCCACACCCGCGCCGGGTTTCAAATCAACGGGCGTACGCTTGACGACGCCGAAGAATCAATCGCTAGGGAGCCGGTCGTGTCCGCAGTCTCACCCGACGGACGCAAGATGCTGCGCCTGGAGGTCCGCAACAGCCAGACCCCCATCGAGCGCAAGCCCGAGTGGATCAAGACCCGGGCGAAAATGGGCCCCGAGTACACGAAGATGCAGAACCTCGTGAAGAGCGAGGGGCTGCACACCGTGTGCCAGGAAGCCGGCTGCCCGAACATCTACGAGTGCTGGGAAGACCGCGAGGCGACCTTCCTCATCGGCGGCGACCAGTGCACCCGGCGCTGCGACTTCTGCCAGATCGACACCGGCAAGCCCGAGGCGCTGGACCGCGACGAGCCGCGCCGGGTCGGTGAGTCCGTGGTCACCATGGACCTGAACTACGCCACCATCACCGGTGTCGCCCGCGACGACCTCGAGGACGGCGGCGCCTGGCTGTACGCCGAGACGGTCCGCCAGATCCACGAGCAGACCGCCTCCCGCGAGGCCGGCCGCACCAAGGTCGAACTGCTCGCCCCCGACTTCAACGCGGTCCCCGAGCTGCTGGCGGAGGTCTTCGCCTCCCGCCCCGAGGTCTTCGCGCACAACGTCGAGACGGTTCCCCGCATCTTCAAGCGGATCCGCCCCGGCTTCCGCTACGAGCGCTCGCTCAAGGTGATCACCGACGCCCGCGACCACGGCCTGGTCACCAAGTCCAATCTGATCCTCGGCATGGGCGAGACCCGCGAGGAGGTCAGCGAGGCGCTGAAGCAGCTGCACGAGGCCGGCTGCGAGCTGATCACCATCACCCAGTACCTGCGCCCCTCGGTGCGCCACCACCCCGTGGAGCGCTGGGTGAAGCCGCAGGAGTTCGTGGAGCTGAAGGAGGAGGCCGAGCAGATCGGTTTCTCCGGGGTGATGTCCGGACCGCTGGTCCGGTCCTCGTACCGCGCCGGACGCCTCTACCGGATGGCCGTGGAGCAGCGGTCCGCCGCTCCGCTGCCGGGAGACGCCGTCGTCGCCTCGCAGGCCGTGTGACCTGGGCGACATCCGCCGACATGCTTGCGCCATACGGGCGCCGGTCAAGCGTGTGAACTCGCGCACAAGATGCTACTGGCCAGTAACGGCCGAATCGACGCGGTCCCGACCGTCCTCGCAGATGAGGGCCCCGGCCGGGACCGCGTCGGCGTACGGAGACCCCCGAATGCCCCGCATCAAGGCTTCATGGGCGTTTGACCGGTCGGTCACGCCCTGGTAACACCAAACAGTGACGCTGGTATCACACCACGTAGAACCCACCCGAAGCCGCCGAGGGGGACTTCCACCATGCAGGCCGCGCCCGTTCGCGCCACCGCGATCCCGTCCTTCACCACCGCCCTGCGCGCCGTCGAGTCGCTGCTCATGAGCAGCGGACAGCGCACCGCCCGCCGCAACGCCTGGACCTCCGTACTGGAGGACCGCCGTCGCGCCAAGGACCGTGTCGAGGCGCAGCGCGTCTTCGAAGCGGTCGGCTCCGCCCGCACCTCCTGACCGACCCCGCGCCACCCCGCTCCACCCTCTCCCCATCCCCACACCCTTCCCGTCCCCCCTCCCGGACACTGCCGTCGTGGGCACTTCCGGGGCCACGTAGACTTCGTGGCATGGCGAGAAGTGACAGCGCGGCGGACGCCGCGAACCCCGGGCGACTGAAGCAGATCGCCCTGACGTACAAGATGACCCGCAAGGCCGACAAGACGATCGGCCTCGTGCTCGCGGGAGTCTTCCTCCTCATCTTCGGTGTCTTTCTCGCGATCGGTTTCCTGATCGGCCACCCCGTCTACCTGGGCATCCTGGGCTTCCTGCTCGCCTTCCTCGGGACGGCGATCGTGTTCGGACGCCGGGCCGAGCGGGCCGCCTTCGGTCAGATGGAGGGCCAGCCGGGCGCCGCCGCGGCCGTGCTCGACAACATCGGCCGGGGCTGGACGACGACCCCCGCGGTGGCGATGAACCGCAGCCAGGACGTGGTGCACCGCGCCGTCGGCAAGGCGGGCATCGTGCTGGTCGCCGAGGGCAACCCGAACCGGGTGAAGGGCCTCCTGGCCGCCGAGAAGAAGAAGATGAACCGCATCGTCGCGGACGTGCCGGTGCACGACGTGATCGTCGGCACGGGCGAGGGCCAGACCGAGCTGAAGAAGCTGCGGACCACTCTGCTGAAGTTCCCCCGCGTCCTCACCGGCCCGCAGGTCACGGCGACCAACGACCGGCTGCGCGCGATGGGCGACCTGATGAGCAACATGCCGCTCCCGAAGGGACCCATGCCCAAGGGGATGCGCCTGCCGAAGGGCGGGCCCAGGGCTCGCTGACCTCGCACCCACGCGTACGACGAGGGGGGGGCCCCGGGGGGACCCGGGGCCCCCCCCCCCCCCCCCCCCCGCGAACCCCGGTAAAACCCAAGAAGCGCCCCCCCACCCGGCGGGGCCGCCCGGCGGGGCACCCCCCCCCCCCCCCCGCCCCCA
>NZ_JBIAZE010000025.1:23740-102785 GCF_042898825.1 Streptomyces sp. NPDC000345 | reverse complement strand
CCGCGGCCCCCCCCGGGCCCCCCCCCCCCCCCCCCGGGGCCCGCGCCGGGGGGGGGGGGGGGGGGGGGGGGGGGGGGCGGGGGGGGGGGGGCCCCCCCCGGGGGGGGGGCCCGGGGGGGGGGGCGCCCCCGCGCCCCTGAAGAGCCTTGCCCTGCCCCGTCTTTCAGGAGCGCCCCATGACTACGGCCGTTGCCGCCCCGTTCCGCTTCTTCTCCCTCCGGGTCGCGCGGACGCGGCGGCTCGGCTCGTCCCTGGTCCGGGTGAGTTTCGCCGGGGAGGACCTGCGTCACTTCTTCTCCGACGGACGGGACCAGTCGCTCTCCCTCTTCCTGCCGCATCCGGGGCAGCCGGAGCCCGCCGTCCCCTTCGAACTCGGGGACGGATGGTGGCAGGGCTGGCGCGAACTGCCCGATGACGTACGGGCCGTGATGCGGTCGTACACGCTCCGCGCGATGCGGCGCGATCCCGACGAGATCGACATCGACTTCGTGCTGCACACGCCCGCCGGCCCCGCCTCCGCGTGGGCCGCCCGGGCCGCCGCCGGGGACCGGGTGGTCCTGCTGGGCCCCGCGATCGCCGACAACCGGGCCATCCGCTTCCGGCCGCCCGAGGACACCGATCAGGTGCTGCTGTGGGGAGACGAGAGCGCGCTCCCCGCCCTCTCCTCGATCCTGGAGTCGCTGCCGCCCGGACAGCGGGTGCGTGCCTGGATCGAGCTGGGCGACCCCGGGAACGCGCAGGACCTGATGACCCTGGCGGACGCCGAGATCACCTGGGTGACCGCCGGGAGCTCCCTCGATGCCGTCCGGGCCGCCCGACTCCCGTCGTCCGCGCACCCGTACGCCTGGATCGCGGGTGAGTCGGGATCCGTAAAGGCGCTGCGCCGTCACTTCGTGCACGAGCGCGGGATCGACCGCCGGCGGGTCGCCTTCGTCGGTTACTGGCGCCGCGGGTTGACGGAGGAACAGCTCCGCGAGCGCGCGTGAACGACGTGACCCCGGTCACGGCAGGGGCGGAGTTTCACCCGGGTTAAATTAGGTTAGGCTTACCTAAGTTAAACCGAGGCTCCGCCCCTGAGTCCGTCCCGGACCCGTCCCCACCCCCGGAGGGCCCCCCATGCGCTCGCACCTGCTCAATGACACGACCGCGGAGCGGTACCGCCGCTCCGTGACCGAAGGAGTCGAGCGGGTGGCCGCCAAACTCGCCGCCACCGACCGTCCGTTCACCGGCGTCACGGTCGACGCCCTCGCGCCCCGCATCGACGGGATCGACCTGGACCAGCCCCTGCACGACACCACCGCGGTGCTCGACGAGCTGGAGGAGGTCTACCTCCGCGACGCGATCTACTTCCACCACCCCCGCTACCTCGCCCACCTCAACTGCCCGGTGGTCATCCCGGCCGTCCTCGGCGAGGCCGTCCTGTCCGCCGTCAACTCCTCCCTGGACACCTGGGACCAGTCGGCCGGCGGCACCCTCATCGAGCGGAAACTGATCGACTGGACGGCTGGGCGCATCGGCCTCGGCCCGGCCGCCGACGGCGTGTTCACCTCCGGCGGCACCCAGTCCAACCTCCAGGCCCTGCTGCTGGCCCGCGAGGAGGCGAAGAGCGACACACCGGCGAAACTGCGCGTCTTCGCCTCCGAGGTGAGCCACTTCAGCGTGAAGAAGTCCGCGAAACTGCTCGGTCTGGGCCAGGACTCCGTGGTCTGCGTCCCCGTCGACCACGACAAGCGCATGCAGACGGTCGCCCTCGCCCATGAACTGGAGCGCTGCGCGAAGGACGGACTCGTCCCCATGGCCGTCATCGCCACCGCCGGGACCACCGACTTCGGCTCCATCGACCCGCTGCCCGAGATCGCCGAGCTGTGCGCCCAGTACGACACCTGGATGCACGTCGACGCGGCCTACGGCTGCGGACTGCTCGCCTCCCTCAAGTACCGGGACCGGATCGACGGCATCGAACGCGCCGACTCCGTCACCGTCGACTACCACAAGTCCTTCTTCCAGCCCGTGAGTTCGTCCGCCGTGCTGGTCAGGGACGCGGCCACGCTGCGCCACGCGACCTACCACGCCGAGTACCTGAACCCGCGTCGCATGGTGCAGGAACGCATCCCCAACCAGGTGGACAAGTCCCTGCAGACCACGCGCCGGTTCGACGCGCTCAAACTGTGGATGACCCTGCGCACGATGGGCGCCGACGGCATCGGGCAGCTCTTCGACGAGGTCTGCGACCTGGCCGTCGAGGGCTGGGACCTGCTGGCCGCCGACCCCCGCTTCGACGTCGTCGTGCAGCCCTCCCTCTCCACCCTCGTCTTCCGCTACATCCCGGGGGCCGTCACCGACCCGGCCGAGATCGACCGCGCCAACCTGTACGCCCGCAAGGCCCTGTTCGCCTCCGGCGACGCCGTGGTCGCGGGCACCAAGGTGGGCGGCCGCCACTACCTGAAGTTCACCCTGCTCAATCCCGAGACCACCGCGGCCGACATCGCCGCCGTCCTCGATCTGATCGCCAGCCACGCCGAGCAGTACCTGGGAGAGTCCCTTGACCGCGCTTCCTGACACCACGGCAAAGACCCACGACTTCGTGGGCATCGGGCTCGGCCCCTTCAACCTCGGCCTCGCCTGCCTCACCGAGCCCATCGACGCGCTCGACGGCGTCTTCCTGGAGTCCAAGCCCGACTTCGAGTGGCACGCCGGCATGTTCCTCGACGGCGCCCACCTGCAGACCCCGTTCATGTCGGACCTGGTCACCCTGGCCGATCCGACCTCGCCGTACTCCTTCCTCAACTACCTGAAGGAGAAGGGGCGGCTGTACTCGTTCTACATCCGCGAGAACTTCTACCCCCTGCGCGTCGAGTACGACGACTACTGCCGCTGGGCGGCCGGCAAGCTGAGCAGCGTGCGCTTCTCGACGACGGTCGCCGAGGTGACGTACGAGGACGAGCACTACGCCGTGCGGACCACGGACGGGGACGTGTACCGCGCCCGCCACCTCGTCCTCGGCACCGGTACGGTCCCCTTCGTCCCCGAGCCCTGCCGCGGACTGGACGGCGGCCTCTTCCACACCGCGCAGTACATGCGGCGCAAGGCGGAACTGCAGACGAAGAAGTCCATCACCATCGTCGGCAGCGGCCAGAGCGCCGCGGAGATCTACCACGAGCTGCTCGCCGAGATCGACGTCCACGGCTACCAGCTCAACTGGGTCACCCGCTCACCGCGGTTCTTCCCGCTGGAGTACACCAAGCTGACCCTGGAGATGACCTCCCCGGACTACATCGACTACTTCCGCGCGCTGCCGGAGGAGACCCGCTACCGGCTGGAGAAGCAGCAGAAGGGCCTGTTCAAGGGCATCAACTCGGACCTCATCGACGCGATCTTCGACCTGCTCTACCAGAAGAACGTGGAGAGCGGCGACCGGCCCGTGCCGACCCGGCTGCTCACCAACTCCACCCTGCACAGCGCCCGGTACGAGGACGGCGCGTACACGCTCGGCCTCCGCCAGGACGAGCAGGGCAAGGACTACGAGATCGTCACCAAGGGCCTGGTGCTGGCCACCGGCTACCACTACGAACCGCCGGCCTTCCTCGAACCCGTCCGCGACCGCATACGCTTCGACGGCCACGGCCGCTTCGACGTCGCCCGCAACTACTCCATCGACGTCACGGGCCACGGCATCTTCCTGCAGAACGCCGGCGTGCACACGCACAGCATCACGTCCCCCGACCTCGGCATGGGCCCGTACCGCAACAGCTGCATCATCCGTGAGCTGCTCGGCGGCGAGCACTACCCGGTCGAGAAGACCATCGCGTTCCAGGAGTTCTCGGTATGACCTTCACCTTCCGCCCCCTCGACCCCCTCAAGGACGCCGAGCTGCTGCACGGCTGGGTGACGCATCCCAAGGCGGCCTTCTGGATGATGCAGGACGCCAGGCTGGAGGACGTCGAGCGCGCCTACATGGAGATCGCGGCCGACGAGTACCATCACGCGCTGCTCGGGCTGCGGGACGGCGTCCCCGCCTTCCTGATGGAGAAGTACGATCCCGCCCACCGCGAGCTGGTCGGCCTGTACGAGCCGCGGCCGGGCGACATCGGCATGCACTTCCTCACGCCGCCCACCGACACGCCCGTCCACGGCTTCACCCGGTCCGTCATCACCGCCGTGATGACGCACCTCTTCGAGGACCCGGCGGTCACCCGCGTCGTCGTCGAGCCGGACGTGTCCAACAAGGCCGTCCACGCCCTCAACGAAGCCGTCGGCTTCGTGCCCGAGCGCGAGATCCAGAAGCCGGAGAAGAAGGCCCTGCTGAGCTTCTGCACCCGGGAGCAGTTCCTCGCCGCGACGGGGGTGCACGCATGACCCTCGCCGGCTCCGTGGCCCACCTCTCCCCCGACCGCTGGGAGAAGGCCAACCGCCTGCTGGTCCGCAAGGCCCTCGCGGAGTTCGCCCACGAGCGGCTCCTCACCCCCGAGTGGCGGGACGGGCGGTACGTCGTCCGCAGCGACGACGGTCTGACGTACTACCGCTTCACCGCCGTACGCCGCGCCCTCGACCACTGGCAGGTGGACGCCGACTCGATCACCCGCACCCGCGACGGCGCCGAACTCCCGCTCGCCGCACTGGACTTCTTCATCGAGCTCCGGCAGGCCCTCGGGCTGAGCGACGAGATCCTGCCGGTCTACCTGGAGGAGGTCTCCTCCACCCTCTCCAGCACCTGCTACAAGCTCACCAAACCGCGGATCACCTCGGCGGAGCTGGTGCGGAGCGGGTTCCAGGCCATCGAGACCGGCATGACCGAGGGCCACCCCTGCTTCGTCGCCAACAACGGGCGGCTCGGTTTCGGCGTCCACGAGTACCTGTCCTACGCCCCCGAGACGGCGAGCCCGGTCCGGCTGGTCTGGCTCGCCGCCCACCGCTCGCGCGCCGCGTTCACGGCGGGCGTCGGGATCGAGTACGAGACCTTCGTACGGCAGGAGCTGGGCGAGGAGACCGTCGAGCGCTTCGACGGGATCCTGCGCGAGCAGAACCTCGACCCGGCCGACTACCTCCTCATCCCCGTCCACCCCTGGCAGTGGTGGAACAAGCTCACCGTCACCTTCGCGGCCGAGATCGCGCGGAAGAACCTGGTGTGCCTGGGCGAGGGCGACGACGAATACCTGGCCCAGCAGTCCATCCGGACCTTCTTCAACCGGTCCCACCCGGAGAAGCACTACGTCAAGACCGCCCTGTCCGTCCTCAACATGGGCTTCATGCGCGGCCTCTCGGCGGCGTACATGGAGGCCACGCCCGCGATCAACGACTGGCTGGCCCAGCTCATCGACAACGACCCGGTGCTGAAGTCGACCGGCCTGTCGATCATCCGGGAGCGGGCGGCCGTGGGCTACCGGCACCTGGAGTACGAGGCGGCGACGGACCGCTACTCGCCGTACCGCAAGATGCTCGCCGCGCTGTGGCGGGAGAGCCCGGTGCCGTCGCTCCAGGACGGCGAGTCGCTCGCGACCATGGCGTCCCTGATCCATGTGGACCACGAGGGGAAGTCCGTGGCGGGCGCGCTGATCGAGCAGTCGGGCCTGGCCCCGGTGGAGTGGCTGCGCCACTACCTCCAGGCGTACTACACGCCCCTGCTCCACAGCTTCTACGCCTACGACCTGGTCTTCATGCCGCACGGCGAGAACACGATCCTCGTACTGCGGGACGGGGTCGTGCAGCGGGCGGTCTACAAGGACATCGCCGAGGAGATCGCGGTGATGGACCCGGACGCGGTGCTGCCGCCGGAGGTGCGGCGCATCCGGGTGGAGGTGCCCGAGGACAAGAAGCTGTTGTCCGTCTTCACGGACGTCTTCGACTGCTTCTTCCGCTTCCTCGCGGCCGGCCTGGCCGACGAGGGGATCCTCGCGGAGGACGACTTCTGGCGCACGGTCGCCCAGGTCACCCGCGCCTACCAGGACGCGAACCCCGAACTCGCCGACCGGTTCCGCCAGTACGACATGTTCGCCCCCGAGTTCGCCCTGTCCTGCCTCAACCGGCTCCAGCTGCGTGACAACCGGCAGATGGTGGACCTCGCGGACCCCTCGGGCGCCCTCCAGCTGATCGGCACCCTGAAAAATCCCGTCACAGGGTTCTGATCAAGACGCACGGGCTCCCCGGGTGCGGTCCTCGGGGAGCCCGTCGTCGGCTCCGGCGTCCGCCGGGGCCGTGACCGCCCGGTGCCAGAATCTCCCCATGGCGGAAATCCTTCAGAAGGACGGTACCTGGGTCTTCGACGGCGACGCGCTGCGGCTGACCCCGGGGCGGGACAAGGGAGTCGGGCTGCTGCGCCGGGAGCTCGGTGAACTCGTCGTCCCGCTGGGGGCGTTGGCGGGAATCTCGTTCGAGCAGGGGAAGCGGAGCGGGCGGCTGAGGCTGCGGCTGCGGGAGGGCGCCGATCCCCTGCTGCACGCGACCGGAGGCCGGCTGACCGAGCCGCACGACCCGTACCAGCTGATCGTCGAGTCCGACCGCTACGGCGTCGCCGAGTACTTCGTGGACGAGGTCCGCGACGCGCTCACCCTGGACCGGGTGCCGGCCGGTCCGGTGGACGCGTACCTGCTGCCCGGACCGTCCGTTCCGCTGTCCTGCTCCGCCGGGGACGGCACCGCGAGCTTCGACGGCGACCAGGTGCGCCTGGAGTGGAACTGGAAGACGGAGGACGCCAAGGCCTCCGCCGGGGCCCGCACGATCCGCGTCGAGGACATCGTGGGCGTCGAGTGGCATCCGGCCGCCGGCCTGGAGAACGGCCATCTGCGGTTCCGTGTGCGCCACGCGCCCCCCGAGGCCCCGCCGAAGTACGACCCCAACGCCGTCGAGCTGTGGGGCTTCAAGAAGGACCCGCTGATGGCGCTGGTCGCGGCGGCGGTGCAGGCCCGGCTGCCGCATCCGGCGGCCGCCCCCGAGGACCCCGTACGGCCCGCTGCCCCGCGAGCCTCCGGGCCCGGGCCGGACGTCCCGGGCGCCGGCCCCGACCACGACGCGCTGCTGCGCCGGCTGCGCGAACTCGGTGAACTGCACCGGGCCGGGGTCCTGACGGACGACGAGTTCACGATGGCCAAACAGGCGGTCCTCAGGCGCATGTGACGCGGGCGAGGACCACCTGCCGGGCGGTGCGCCCCGCCTTCCGGGCGCGCGCCCGGGGCTATCCGGCCCTGCGGGCCACCGTGAAGTGGTCGATCCGGTCCCCTGTCTCGGCGATGCCCTGGACCTTCAGGGTGGTGTAGTGGCCCTTCGGCGCGGGGGTGACGTCCACCCGCAGGAAGGAGTAGTTCAGGTAGCGCACGCGCGACCAGGTGACGGTCTCGTTCTGCTTGCCGTCCTTGACGTTGACGAAGGAGGCCACGGAGTCGACCTCGTGCTCGTGGCCCTCGTAGGAGTCCGGGGCGGTGAAGGCGTACAGGCTGCGGCCCGCCGCGCCCGCCGTCACGTACACCACGCCCTCGGTCTCGGGGTAGGCGGTGCCGCCGATCGGGAGCTTCTTGGTGACCGCGCCGCCCTTGATGACGTCCGTGCGCTCGTACTGGTGGTTGTGGCCGTTGATGACGAGGTCCACCTGGTACTTGTCGAACAGCGGCACCCACTCCTGGCGCACACCCCCCTCCGAGGCGTGCGCGGTGGAGGTGCAGTACGCGCAGTGGTGGAAGAACACGACGACGAAGTCGATGTCCTTCGCGGCCCGGAACCTCTTCAGCTGCGCCTCGAGCCACGTGGTCTGGGTGCCGCCGGAGATGCCGAGGTTGGCCGGGATCTCGAAGGAGACGTCGTTGGGGTCCAGCGAGATGACCGCCGTGTTGCCGTAGACGAAGGAGTAGACGCCCGGGAGGTTCTTCCTGTCGGGGCCGTTGTCCGGAAGGTTCCAGCGGGCTTCCTCGCCGCCGTAGCCGTTGGGCGAGTACCAGGCCTCCATGTCGTGGTTGCCGTACGACACCATCCACGGGACGGACTTGGCGACGGACTCGGTCTGGGCGAGGAACTGGTCCCAGGTGCGCGCGTCGAAGCCCGTGTCGGAGGTCTTGCCCTGGCCGGCCGGGTCGCCGTAGGCGATGTCGCCGGCGTGCAGGTGGAAGGCCGGGTTCTGGCCGAGGATCAGGCTGTCGTTGGCCAGCGCGTGGTAGCTGACGCCCTGGTCGCCGAAGGCGGTGAAGGTGAACGGCGCCTTGTGCGCGGGGGCGGTGGTGAAGGTGCCCAGGGTGCCGAGCAGGTGCGGCTCGGCCGGGTCGAAGCCGGCGTGGCCGACGCCGTAGTAGTACGTCCTGCCGGGCCGCAGGCGGGTGAGCTCGGCATGTACGTAGTACTGGGTGTGGTCGCCGGACGCGCCGACCCCGGCCGGGGTGTACAGGGTGCGCACCTCGGCCTCGATCTTGCGGGAGAGGTCCCACGGGTGGGCACCGATGCGGAGGAAGGGCTTCTTCACCGCGACCGGGACCTGCCAGGAGACGGTGATCTCGGTGCGCGGGTCGTTGCCCCAGGCGAGGTGGCGGCCGAAGGGGGCGACCAGGGAGCCGTCGACCGGCTCGGTGCGGGTGAGGGGCTGCGTGGGGGTGGCGGCCCGGGCCGTGGCGCCGGTCACGAACGCGCCACCGGTGACGGCGCCGAGGGTGACCGCGCCGCCCCTGATCATCGTGCGCCGGGAGAAGCGTGCGCGCAGGTACTCGTGCTGCTCGGCCATGCTCATGCGTCCGGCGAGCTGCTCCGGTACGCCCATGCGAGGAGTGTCCATGACGTCTGAAACTCGTCGCCCCGGGCGACGGATCGCCGGACGCCACATGGACGGATCACGAACAGGCGCTCATAACACATTCAAGGTTCGACCAAGGTCCCTTAACAGGCTCCTGCCCGAATTCGGGCAGGTTCCTTGCGAAACCCGCTCGCGTACCTCAGGATCTACCGGGTGCACGACGAACTTGTTGATCACCTGACGCGGTCCACGCCCCTCCAGCGGGGCGAGGCGCTGCGGGTGATCCAGGACGTGCTCGCCTATTTCGACGAGACGACCGAGGATTTCGTCCGTCGCCGCCACCGCGAGCTCCAGGCCCAGGGCCTGGTGAACGCGGAGATCTTCGAACGGATCGCGGCGGACCTGCAATACCGGGCGGTCGCGCCGCCGGAGCTCTCGCTCAGGCAGCTGCGGCGCATCGTCTACGGGTGATCGAAAGCTTGGGGATACCTATACATGTGCGGAATCGTCGGATACATCGGCAGGCGTGACGTGGCCCCGCTGCTGCTGGAAGGCCTGCAGCGGCTGGAGTACCGCGGCTACGACTCGGCGGGCATCGTCGTGACCTCCCCGAAGACCGCCGGTCTGAAGATGGTCAAGGCCAAGGGCCGGGTCCGTGACCTGGAGGCCAAGGTCCCGGCGCGCTTCAAGGGCACCACCGGCATCGCCCACACCCGCTGGGCCACCCACGGCGCGCCCTCCGACGTGAACGCCCACCCGCACATGTCGGCCGACAACAAGGTCGCCGTCGTCCACAACGGCATCATCGACAACGCCGCCGACCTGCGCCGCAAGCTGGAGGCGGACGGCGTCGAGTTCCTCTCCGAGACCGACACCGAGGTGCTCACCCACCTCGTCGCCCGCTCCCAGGCGGAGACCCTGGAGGAGAAGGTCCGCCAGGCCCTCCGGCTGGTCGAGGGCACGTACGGCGTCGCCGTCATGCACGCGGACTTCTCGGACCGCATCGTCGTCGCCCGCAACGGCTCCCCGGTCGTCCTCGGCATCGGCGAGAAGGAGATGTTCGTCGCCTCGGACATCGCCGCCCTGGTCGCCCACACCCGCCAGGTCGTCACCCTGGACGACGGCGAGATGGCCACCCTCAAGGCGGACGACTTCCGGACGTACACCACGGAGGGCACCCGCACCACGGCCGAGCCGACCACGGTGGAGTGGGAGGCCGCGTCCTACGACATGGGCGGCCACGACACCTACATGCACAAGGAGATCCACGAGCAGGCCGACGCCGTGGACCGCGTGCTGCGCGGCCGCATCGACGACCGCTTCTCCACCGTGCACCTCGGCGGCCTCAACCTGGACGCCCGCGAGGCCCGGCAGATCCGCCGCGTGAAGATCCTCGGCTGCGGCACCTCGTACCACGCCGGCATGATCGGCGCCCAGATGATCGAGGAGCTCGCCCGCATCCCGGCCGACGCCGAGCCCGCGTCCGAGTTCCGCTACCGCAACGCGGTCGTCGACCCCGACACCCTCTACATCGCCGTCTCCCAGTCCGGTGAGACGTACGACGTCCTCGCCGCCGTCCAGGAGCTGAAGCGCAAGGGCGCGCGGGTCCTCGGTGTCGTGAACGTCGTCGGCTCGGCGATCGCCCGCGAGGCCGACGGCGGCATCTACGTGCACGCCGGCCCCGAGGTGTGCGTGGTCTCCACCAAGTGCTTCACCAACACCACGGTGGCCTTCGCCCTGCTCGCCCTGCACCTCGGCCGCACCCGCGACCTCTCGGTCCGCGACGGCAAGCGGATCATCGAGGGGCTGCGCAAGCTGCCCGGCCAGATCGCGGAGATCCTCTCCTACGAGGACGAGATCAAGAAGCTGGCCGCGGAGTTCGCCGAGGCCCGCTCGATGCTCTTCATCGGCCGCGTCCGGGGCTACCCGGTCGCCCGTGAGGCCTCCCTGAAGCTCAAGGAGGTCTCCTACATCCACGCCGAGGCCTACCCGGCCTCCGAGCTGAAGCACGGCCCGCTGGCCCTGATCGAGCCCGCCCTGCCGACCGTCGCGATCGTCCCGGACGACGACCTGCTGGAGAAGAACCGCGCGGCCCTGGAGGAGATCAAGGCCCGCAGCGGCAGGATCCTCGCCGTGGCCCACGAGTGCCAGGAGAAGGCCGACCAGACGATCGTCGTCCCCAAGAACGAGGACGAACTGGACCCGATCCTGATGGGCATCCCGCTCCAGCTGCTGGCGTACTACACGGCGAAGGCTCTCGGCCGGGACATCGACAAGCCGAGGAACCTGGCGAAGTCGGTCACGGTCGAGTAGTCACGGCCGGCCGGACGAGCCGTACGACGAGACATGGCGGACCGGGCGCCGTAGGCCGCCCGGTCCGCTCCAGGCCCCGTGGGCTCAGCCCCGCGGGGCCCGGTTGTGCCCGGACAGGGAACGGACCCCGCGTGACGCCTCCGGTCACGGGGGTCCGTCCGGGTCGCCGGGGAGGCCCGGCTCCCCGGCGTCGGCTGCCCGTTCAGCCGGTGGCCGTCACACCCCGGCCGGCAGCCCGCCGTGGAAGCGCCGTGGGCCAGTGGGCCATCGCCGCTGTCGCCGCGTACCACGCCACCGCGCCCGCGACGACCGCGAACCAGCCGCCGGCCCGGGTGAGCGAGTCGCTGTCGGCGAACCGCGCGACGGCCATCAGGACCAGCGCGACCAGGAACAACCCGTAGGTGCCCCGGGTGAGTTGGTCCCCGCCCGCCGCGGCCAGGGAGAGCGCCACGAGGGCGAACAGGAGCAGGAAGAGTCCGGCGGCGTTGTCGGAGACCTGTGCGCCGGCGGAGACGGCCCAGGTGAACCACAGGGCGCCGAGGACGGTGAAGGCCGTACCGTCGGCCGTGTCGCGGTCCCGGAGGGCCAGCAGGCCGACGACGAACAGCGCGACGCCGCCGACGTAGTGGGCGACGGATACGGCGTCCGCCGCCGTCACGCCGTCGATCAGGTCGGTGTACCCGAGACCGAACGCCAACAGGGTGATGCCCAGGGCGAGTCGGCCGACGATCGTGGTGGTGCTTCCCGCGGAGACGTCATTGTCCACGGCGGGCTCCCTTCATGCGGTGGTGCGATGCGCGGTGACCGATATATGCCCTTCACAAGGGCACAAACACCTCCGCGTGTGAACGGATTCATGCGCCGCACAAGGGAGTTGACGGGAGGGAGACAGGAGAGTCGCGTGGGACGCGAGAGCCGGCGGACCGCTCCACCGCATCGGACGAGCTGCAGAGGACCACGGGGAGCCACAGAGGACCACGGCGAGCTCCACAGGACTGCGGCCGGCTCTACACGATCACGACGAGCCCTAAGGGATCACGATGACGGGCCGCTTCGCCCGCTTGGCGAGCCGCCCCGCGACCGAGCCGAAGATCCGGCCCACGATGCCGTGCGTCGAGCCGACGACGATCGCGTCGGCCTCGTACTCCCGCCCCACCTCTTCGAGTTCGTGGCAGATGTCGCCGCCGCGCTCGACCAGGATCCAGGGCACTTCGGCGAGGTAGTCCGCGCAGGCCAGCTCCAGCCCGAGCACCTCGGTGCGGTGGTCCGGCACATCGACGAAGACCGGCGGCTCGCAGCCCGCCCACACGGTCGTGGGCAGCCGGTTGGCGACATGGACGATGATCAGGCCCGCACGGGAGCGGTGGGCCATGCCGATCGCGTACGCGAGGGCGCGCTCACTGGAGGTCGAGCCGTCGAAGCCGACGACGACGCCGTGCTTGAAGGCGGGATCGCACGTGGGGCGCGCCTCTTCCGCCGCCAGGGGCTCGGCCGCCGTGGGGTCGGCGACGGGCCGCTTGCGGTCCGCGGGTTCGAAGAATTCGTGACCGGCCATGGCTGTCTCGGCGTATCGATCCTTATACGGGAGGGACGACAGTCCTTGTTGTGGGTGCCTGCTTACGGGTGGGACGGCAGTGAGCGGCGGAGCTGTGTCCGGGAATCATCTTCCCAACCCCATACCCCCAAGGGTACGGCGGCACTCCTCCTACGCCCAGTTCCCCGCGCACCCTCGGTGGGGGTTCCAGGGAGCATGCACGAGCAGGCGCCCGTAACGCAATGGTTGCTGCCCCGTACAGGCGGTTTGCACAGGATTCCCTCGGCACCGGCGGCAGGACGGGAGTGACCGACCGGCCGCAGCGGCGTTGAGCACGTGTACCGCCGACCCAGGGAGGAGCCCGCCCCATGCCCTCGTCCCGCACACCCTCCCCCTCCCGCCCCGGCGACGAGCGCACCACCGACCTGATCCGCTGGGCGGCCTTCTCCTGCGTCCTCGTCCCGGTGGTCCTCCTCTGGTACGGCACCTCCCTGGCCGGCGCCGCCGGCACCGCCCTCGGCCTCGCCGCCGTCACGGCCGTCTGCCGGCTGCTGCTGCGCCAGTCCGAGCGGGGCGCGGCCCGGTCGCTGCCCGGGAATCACCCACCGCCCGCGCACCACCGGGGGCGCCATCAGCGCACCGGAACGGGGGCGCACCGTGGCGGTCGTCACTCCGGTGGAAACTCACCGGTCGGTTGACCGGTTTTCACGCACCGGGACGTTGCTTTTCAGCCAACTTCCGCTTCCTGCGCATCTCTTGCCGTAACCACCCCCCACCCCCCGTGCCACCTGCGCGGATAAGCCCTCGGGGGCCTTGCGCACCCTACGGGGATTGGCCACTACGACGAGGCGCACTTCCCTGCACGCTCCACGAGTGCAACGCTTCGTGATCGAATGCTTCACGCCAAGTTGCCAAGTCGACAATCTGCCGGGTGCTGAACTGGCCACGCCGGCATCACGCGACACAGTAGATTCGATCTTGACTGTCTACGGCGGGGGACTCGTGCAGGACCGAGGGGAAACGTGCAGGAGCGACACAACCGAGGAGCCGCGACCACCGAGGGGGGCTTAGCAGGATGAGCCACGACTCCACTGCCGCGCCGGAAGCCGCGGCCCGGAAGCTTTCCGGGCGACGCCGCAAGGAGATCGTCGCGGTGCTGCTGTTCAGCGGCGGCCCCATCTTCGAGAGTTCCATTCCGCTGTCGGTGTTCGGGATTGACCGCCAGGACGCCGGCGTGCCGCGCTACCGCTTGCTGGTGTGCGGCGGCGAAGAAGGCCCGCTGCGGACCACGGGGGGCCTGGAACTCACCGCGCCGCATGGCCTGGAAGCGATCTCGCGGGCGGGCACGGTCGTCGTGCCGGCCTGGCGTTCGATCACTTCTCCGCCACCGGAGGAAGCGCTCGACGCGCTGCGCCGGGCGCACGAAGAGGGCGCCCGCATCGTGGGCCTGTGCACCGGCGCGTTCGTGCTGGCGGCAGCAGGTCTGCTGGACGGCCGCCCGGCCACCACCCACTGGATGTACGCACCGACGCTGGCCAAGCGCTACCCGTCGGTGCACGTGGATCCACGAGAACTCTTCGTGGACGACGGCGACGTGCTGACGTCGGCGGGCACAGCGGCCGGAATCGATCTCTGTCTTCACATCGTGCGGACGGACCACGGCAACGAGGCGGCCGGGGCGCTGGCCCGTCGTCTGGTGGTCCCCCCGCGCCGGTCGGGCGGCCAGGAGCGCTACCTCGACCGGTCTTTACCGGAGGAGATCGGCGCCGACCCGCTCGCCGAGGTCGTCGCCTGGGCGCTGGAACACCTCCACGAGCAGTTCGACGTGGAGACGCTCGCGGCGCGCGCCTACATGAGCCGGCGCACCTTCGACCGCCGCTTCCGCTCGCTGACCGGAAGCGCGCCGCTGCAGTGGCTGATCACCCAGCGGGTGCTGCAGGCGCAGCGTCTGCTGGAGACGTCGGACTACTCGGTGGACGAGGTCGCGGGCCGCTGCGGGTTCCGCTCACCGGTGGCGCTGCGCGGGCACTTCCGCCGGCAGCTGGGCTCGTCCCCGGCCGCCTACCGGGCGGCGTACCGGGCGCGCAGGCCGCAGGGCGAACGCCCGCTGGAGGCCGAACCGTCGGCGCCGGTGCCGACGGGCCCGCCTCCGGCGCTGCATCCGGACGGGCCGGGTCCGGTGCCTCCGCAGATCAGGCGCACGGCGGCGACGTCCGGCGCGATGGGATCACCGGGAGGCCTCTCGGCGGACCACGCGCGTGAGGCCTACGCGACCTCCCGCGCGAGCCTGCCGGGCCAGCGCAGCGGTATGTGAGCCACGATGCACGGCCAGGGCGGCCGGGGCGATCCACACCCCGGCCGCCCTCACCCGTTCCCACCCCCAGGGGCTCCGCCCTTAACCGCCCCCAGAACGCTCCGCCCCTGAACCACCCGGGGCCCCGGCCCCTGAACCCCCCGGGGCGCTCCGCCCCTGAACCCGCCGGGGCCCCGGCCCGTGAACCCCACCGGGTCTCGGCCCCGAGACCGCGGCAGAGGCACCGGCCGCGAACCTCGGCGAGACGTCACCCCGCGCCCCACGGCGGGGTCCGCCCATGAGCCCCGGCGGTGCCGCGCCCCTGCGCCTCGCGGGGCTGCGTCCGCGCACCCTGCCGAGGGCCACGCCCTCAACCGCGCCTCGGCCCTGAGCGGGCTCGCCTTCGAACGCCGGAGGGGGCGGAGGGGGGCGGAGGGGGTGACCCTTCTCGCAAGCGAGTCGGGGGTGGGTGGGCGGAGGACGGGTGGGCGCAGGGCGGGCGGCCAGGGGCGGAGCCCCACGCGGGGCGTCTGCGCCGACGCGGGGCGACACAAAAGGGGACCTCAGCTTTAGGGTGGTCGCATGAACGATCGCATGGTGTGGATCGACTGCGAGATGACCGGCCTCTCGCTGTCCGACGACGCGCTCATCGAGGTTGCCGCCCTCGTCACCGACTCCGAGCTGAACATCCTCGGCGAGGGGGTCGACATCGTCATCCGGCCGCCGGCCAAGGCGCTGGAGACGATGCCGGAGGTGGTGCGCCAGATGCACACCACGTCCGGCCTCCTGGACGAGCTGGCCGGCGGCACGACGCTCGCCGAGGCCGAGGAGCAGGTGCTGGCATATGTACGGGAGCACGTGAAGGAGCCCGGCAAGGCCCCCCTCTGCGGCAACTCCGTCGGCACCGACCGCGGCTTCCTCGTCCGCGACATGCCGGCCCTGGAGAACTACCTCCACTACCGCATCGTCGACGTCTCCTCGATCAAGGAGCTGGCCCGGCGCTGGTACCCGCGCGCCTACTTCAACAGCCCCGAGAAGAACGGCAACCACCGCGCCCTCGCCGACATCCGCGAGTCGATCGCGGAACTGCGCTACTACCGCGAGGCCGTCTTCGTCCCGCAGCCCGGCCCCGACTCGGACACCGCGAAGACGATCGCCGCCAAGCACGTCCTGCCCGCCGGGTAGCCGCCCCGGGAACAGCCTTCGGGCTGCCCCGGGAAAGCCGTGCGCGAGCACCCCTTCGGACCCTGTACACTTTTTCTCGGCCGGTCGGGGAAACGACACAAAGTCAACCGCCGGTCGTGGTGGGTGTAGCTCAGCTGGTAGAGCACCTGGTTGTGGTCCAGGATGTCGCGGGTTCGAGTCCCGTCACTCACCCTGAGTCATCAGCCGGTGACTTCCCGCAAGGGGGGTCACCGGCTGACGCGTTTCCGGGACCAACGGAGTCGGCCGTGCGCATGGAACCGATCACCACACCCCGCCTCGACCTCGTCCCCCTCCAGGTCGAGCACGCGGAGGAGATGGCCGCGGTCCTGGACGACCCCGCCCTGCACACCTTCACCGGCGGCGCCCCCAGCTCCCCGCGCACTCTTCGCACCCGTTACGCGCGCCTGGTCGCCGGCTCCCCCGACCCGGCCGTCTCCTGGCTCAACTGGGTGCTGCGGCTCCGGGACGCCGGCCGTCTGACCGGCACCGTCCAGGCCACCGTCACCGGCAACGGCCGCACCGCCGAGATCGCCTGGGTGCTCGGTACCGCGTGGCAGCGCCGCGGCCTGGCGTCCGAGGCGGCGACGGGGCTCGTCGCGTGGCTGCGCGAGCGTGGCGTCCGTACGGTCGTCGCCCACGTCCGTCCCGACCACCTGGCCTCGGCCGCGGTGGCCCGGGCGGCCGGACTGGCACCGACTCGGGAATCACAGGACGGCGAGCTGCGATGGCGGCTCGACACACCGTAGGCCGCCGCCGGCCGCCCCCGTCACGTCACGCCATGCCCCGGCACGCCATGTCCCGTCACGTCACCTCACGACGACGCCCGCCCCACCAGATCCGTCGCCAGCACCACCTGCCGCCGCTCCAGCCCCCGCGACACCGCGGGACGGCGGTCCGCGATCTCCGTGAGGAGGAGGTCCAGCATCCGCCGCCCCATCTCCTCGATCGGCTGGCGCACGCTCGTCAGGGGCGGGTCCATGTGGCGGGCGATGGCGGAGTCGTCGTAGCCGACCAGGGCCACGTCCTCCGGTATGCGGCGGCCCGCCTCGCGCAGCGCCTGGCGGGCACCGGCCGCCATGACGTCCGAGCCGGCGAAGACCGCGTCGAGGGCGGGAGTACGGGCGAGCAGTGCCGTCATCGCGCGGTGACCGCCCTCCTCGGTGAAGTCTCCGGGTTCGATGAGCCCCTCGTCCACCGCGTACCCGGCGTCCCGCAGGGCGTCGCGGTAGCCGTCGACGCGGCGCTGGGCGCCGTAGACGTCGAGGCGGCCGGTGATGTGGGCGATGCGGGTGCGGCCGCGGGCGAGGAGGTGCTCCACGGCCGAGCGGCCGCCGCCGTAGTTGTCGGAGTCCACCGAGGGAAGCGTCTCCCCGGCGGACCGCGGGCCGCTGATCACCGCCGGGATCTCCAGCTGGGCCAGGAGGTCGGGCAGGGGATCGTCCGCGTGGACGGACACCAGCAGAACGCCGTCCACCCGGTGCGCCGCCAGGTACTGGGCCAGCCGGCGGCGTTCGCGGTCGCTACCCGCGAAGATCAGCAGCAACTGCATCTCGGTGTCGGCGAGTTCGGCGCCCACCCCGCGCAGCATGTCGGAGAAGTACGGCTCGGTGAAGAACCGCGTCTCCGGCTCGGGGACGACGAGCGCGATCGCGTCCGTGCGGTTGGCGGCGAGGGCGCGGGCGGCCGTGTTGGGCACGTAGCCGAGTTCCGCGACCGCCGCCTCCACGGCCGCGCGGGTCGCGTCGCTGACCCTCGGGGAGCCGTTGATCACCCGGGAGACCGTGCCGCGGCCGACGCCGGCGCGGGCGGCCACCTCCTCGAGGGTGGGCCGACCGCCACTCCGCCCTCGCGCTCCGTGGCTTGCCATGGGCTCCGCCTTCCCGCCGTCGTCATCACGCTGGCCTGGAATCTAACAGTCCCGGCTCTCCGCCCCTCTCCTGGCCCAACGGTCGTTCTGTGCCGAACTGGGCGCAATGCGCATCACTCTCCGGGGTTAGCTAACAGCCGGATAACTGAACGCATCTCTCCGCGCTCCCGCCCTTGACACCCCCGCCCGAACCGACGACTCTTCAACACATCACCGGTGGGAGCGCTCCCACGGTACCTGACACATACACATCCCGCACGTTCCCCGCCCGAGCCGCAGCGAGAAACAAACGGGCCCAACCATGCAGTTGGCCGGGGGGTCGGCACGTCAGGGCAACAGGAGGACGCAATGCGAGCACGTACCCGAACCGCCCGCCGGGCGGTAGTCCTCGCGGCCGTCGCGTCGCTGGGCGCCGGGCTGCTGGCCGGCTGTGCCGACGACGGCGGCGACGACGCATCCGACGGTTCGTCGTCCGGCACGGGCAAAGGCAAGACCACGATCACGCTGGGTCTTTTCGGCACGATGGGCTTCAAGGAGGCCGGCCTCTACGCCGAGTACGAGAAGCTCCACCCGGAGATCAAGATCCAGGAGAACGTCACCGAGCGGAACGAGAACTACTACCCGGCGCTGATCAACCACCTCACCACCAACAGCGGCCTGATGGACGTCCAGGCCATCGAGGTGGGCAACATCGCCGAGGTCGTGGCCACGCAGGCGGCCAAGTTCGAGGACCTGTCCAAGGTTTCGGGCGTGAACAAGGGCAACTGGCTGGACTGGAAGTGGTCGCAGGGCACCACCAAGGACGGCCAGACGATCGGTCTGGGCACCGACATCGGCCCGATGGCCATCTGCTATCGCAAGGACCTCTTCGAGGCGGCCGGTCTGCCCACCGACCGCGCGGAGGTGGCCAAGCTGTGGGCCGGCGACTGGAACAAGTTCGTCGACGTGGGCGAGCAGTACAAAAAGAAGGCTAAGTCCGGCACCACCTTCATGGACTCCCCCGGCGGTCTGCTGAACGCGATCCTCAGCAGTGAGACGGAGAAGTTCTACGACTCCTCCGGCGAGATCATCTACAAGACGAACCCGGCCGTGAAGGACGCCTTCGACCTCACCGCGAAGGCAGCCGAGGAGGGGCTGGTCCAGGCCCAGACCCAGTTCCAGCCGACCTGGGACCAGACCATCGCCAACAGCAAGTTCGCCGCGATGGCCTGCCCGCCGTGGATGCTCGGCTACATCAAGGGCAAGTCGAAGGCCGACACGGCCGGCAAGTGGGACGTGGCCGTCGCGCCCAAGTCGGGCAACTGGGGCGGTTCCTTCCTGGGCGTGCCGAAGAGCGGCAAGCACGTGAAGGAGGCCGAGGCGTTCATCACCTGGCTGACCGCTCCCGAGCAGCAGGCGAAGCTGTTCAAGGTGCAGGGCTCCTTCCCGAGCGCGCCGAGCACGTACACCATGTCGGAGGTAACCTCCGCCAAGAACGAGATGACCGGTGACGCTCCGATCGGCACCATCTTCTCCGAGGCCGCCAAGGCCGCCCCGGTCCAGGTGATCGGCCCGAAGGACCAGATCATCCAGCAGGGTCTGACCGACAACGGCGTGATCCTCGTGACGAAGGGCAAGTCGCCGGAGGAGGCCTGGAAGACGGCGACGAAGACCATCGACAACAACCTGGACAAGTGACCCGTATGGCCACCCGCCACAACACCGCCGCGCCCCCCGTGAAGGAGGGGGGCGCGGCCCCGGGCCGCCCGCCCGCGGAAGCCACGGAGGCGGAGAAGCGGCACCGCGCCCGGCTCTCCCGCCGCTGGCAGCGGGACATCCGCTGGAGCCCGTACGCCTTCGTCTCGCCGTTCTTCCTGCTGTTCCTCGCCTTCGGCCTGTTCCCGCTGATCTACACGGGCTGGGCGTCGCTGCACCAGGTGGAGATGACCGCGCCCACCGACATGACCTGGGTGGGGCTGCGCAACTACACCCGCATCTTCGACGACGACTTCTTCTGGAACGCGGCGAAGAACACCCTGACCATCGGCATCATCTCGACCGTCCCGCAGCTGCTGATGGCCATGGGGCTCGCGCACATCCTCAACTACCGGCTGCGCGCCTCGACCTTCTACCGGGTCGCCATGCTCGCCCCGTACGCGACCTCGATCGCCGCCGCCTCCCTGGTGTTCGTGCTGCTCTTCGGCCGCGACTACGGCATGATCAACTGGGCGCTGCACTTCGTCGGCATCGACGCCGTCGACTGGCAGAACGACAAGTGGCCGTCCCAGATCGCGGTCTCGTCGATCATCATCTGGCGGTGGACCGGCTACAACGCGCTGATCTACCTCGCCGCGATGCAGGCGATCCCGTCGGACCTGTACGAGTCGGCGGCGCTGGACGGGGCCAACCGCTGGCAGCAGTTCTTCCATGTGACGCTGCCGTCGCTGCGGCCCACGATCCTCTTCACGGTCGTCGTCTCCACGATCGGCGCGAGCCAGGTGTTCGGCGAGCCGCTCCTGTTCGACGCGAACAAGGGCGCGTCGGGCGGCGCGGAGCACCAGTTCCAGACGCTCGGCCTGTACCTGTACGAGCAGGGCTGGGTGAACCAGCACCTGGGCCGTGCCTCGGCGATCGCCTGGACGATGTTCCTGATCCTGATCGTGGTCGGCATCGTCAACTACGTCATCTCGCGCCGGCTGCGCGCCAGTAGTTAGGAGTACCGGCCGTGACGACGACGACCCTGATCAAAGGCGAGCCCGAGGACGCCGTACCGGCGGCCCGCCGGGTGCGCCGACCGAAGTCCGCGCGGGCGGGCGGCCAGATGCACGGCGGCCCGATCGCGTACGCCATCCTCATCCTGTTCACGATCGGCTCGCTGTTCCCGCTGGTGTGGACGGCGATCGCCGCCTCCCGCGACAACCAGCGGCTGGCGCAGACACCCCCGCCGTTCTGGTTCGGCGCGAACCTCTTCGACAAGCTGGAGCTCGCCTGGACCGACGCCAACCTCGGCAAGGCCTTCGTCAACACGACGATCGTGGCCGGGACCTCGGCGGTGACGATCGTCTTCCTGTCCACGATCGCCGGCTTCGCCTTCGCCAAGCTGCGGTTCAAGGGCAAGAGCGCGCTGATGCTGATCGTCATCGGCACGATGATGGTGCCGCCGCAGCTGAGCGTCATCCCGCTGTACATGATGGTCGCCAAGCTGGAGTGGACCGACCAGCTGCAGGCGGTGATCCTGCCGTCGCTGGTGAGCGCGTTCGGTGTGTTCTTCATGCGGCAGTACCTCATCCAGGCGCTGCCCGACGAGATCATCGAGGCGGCCCGGGTGGACGGCGCGAGCAGCTGGCGCGTGGTGTGGCACGTGGTGTTCCCCGCGGCGCGCCCCGCGATGGCGGTGCTCGGCATGCTGATGTTCGTCCAGACGTGGAACGACTTCCTGTGGCCCTTCCTGGTCCTCAGCCAGACCGGCAACCCGACCGTGCAGGTCGCGATCGCGGGTCTGGGCCGCGGGTACACGCCCGACCAGTCTCTGATCATGGCGGGTGCGCTGCTGGGCACGCTGCCGCTGCTGGTGGTCTTCGCGATCTTCGGCAAGCAGATCGTGGGCGGCATCATGCAGGGCGCGGTGAAGGGCTGACGTCTTCCGCCCCGTGACTTCGGGGGGCCGGGTCACCGCCGCCCCGGCCCCTTTCGCACCCCCACCTCATCCCCCCAACCTCGTCGGTCGGTCTCGACGACCTCGACGACCATCCATGGGAGCGCTTCCATGCCCGAGTCCGTACAGCAGGCCGCCCCGGTGACCCCGGTGACGTTTCCTCCCGCCTTCCTCTGGGGTGCCGCGACCTCCGCGTACCAGATCGAGGGGGCGGTGCGGGAGGACGGCCGCACCCCCTCGATCTGGGACACCTTCAGCCATACGCCGGGCAAGACGGCCGGCGGCGAGCACGGTGACATCGCTGTCGACCACTACCACCGCTACCGCGAGGACGTCGCGCTGATGGCGGAGCTGGGCCTGTCGGCGTACCGCTTCTCGATCTCCTGGTCCCGGGTGCAGCCGACCGGGCGCGGCCCGGCGGTCCAGGTGGGCCTGGACTTCTACCGCCGGCTGGTCGACGAGCTGCTGGCGAAGGGCATCAAGCCCGCCGTCACCCTGTACCACTGGGACCTCCCGCAGGAGCTGGAGGACGCGGGCGGCTGGCCGGAGCGGGACACCGCGTACCGGTTCGCCGAGTACGCCCAGATCGTCGGGGAGGCGCTCGGCGACCGCGTGGAGAACTGGATCACGCTGAACGAGCCCTGGTGCAGCGCGTTCCTGGGGTACGCCTCGGGGGTGCACGCGCCGGGCCGTACGGAGCCGGTGGCCTCCCTGCGGGCCGCCCACCATCTGAACCTGGCGCACGGCCTCGGCACCTCGGCGCTGAGGTCGGCGATGCCGGCCCGCAACACGGTGGCGATCAGCCTCAACTCCTCGGTGGTCCGCCCGCTCTCGCCGGGCGACCCGGCGGACCTGGCGGCGGTCCGCAAGATCGACGACCTCGCCAACGGCGTCTTCCACGGCCCGATCCTGCGGGGCGCGTACCCGGAGACCCTGCTCGCGGCGACGTCCTCGCTGACGGACTGGTCGTACGTCCTCGACGGCGACCTGCAGACGATCAACCAGCCGCTGGACGCGCTGGGCCTGAACTACTACACGCCGACGCTGGTGTCGGCGGCGGACGTGTCCGTGGCGGGCCCGCGCTCGGACGGGCACGGCGCGAGCGACCACTCCCCGTGGCCGGGCGCCGACGACGTCGCCTTCCACCAGACCCCGGGCGACCGCACGGAGATGGGCTGGACGATCGACCCGTCGGGCCTGCACGAACTGATCATGCGCTACACGCGGGAGGCGCCGGGCCTGCCGCTCTACATCACCGAGAACGGCGCGGCCTACGACGACAAGCCCGACTCCGACGGCCGGGTCCACGACCCCGAGCGGGTCGCCTATCTGCACGGCCACCTCTCGGCGGTGCGCCGCGCGATCGCCGACGGCGCCGACGTACGGGGCTACTACCTGTGGTCCCTGCTGGACAACTTCGAGTGGGCGTACGGCTACGGCAAGCGGTTCGGGGCGGTGTACGTGGACTACGCGACGCTGACCCGCACGCCGAAGTCGAGCGCGCACTGGTACGGCGAGGCGGCCCGCACGGGCACCCTGCCCTCGACCGAGACCGCCTGACCCGGGGAAAGGGGAGGGGCGCGGCAGGCTGAGAGGGCCTGCCGCGCCCCGGCGATTCCGGGGCGCGGCCGACCCTCCCACGTCACCGCAGCACGGTCAGCGTCACCACGGCCGCGAGGGCGGCGAGCGCGAAGGCCGCCCACGCCAGGGCCGTCAGGCGCTGTCTGCTGGGGCGGCCGATGACCTCGATCCCACCGGTGAGATCGGGGAACGCGTAGTAGACACGGTCCGGGTCGCTGGTGAGTTCGACGCGGGCGAGAGGGAGGTGGCGCAGCGTCACACGGCGGGCGACCTCCCCCTCCTCGACCGCCAGGAGGGGCGCGGCCCGCTCGAGGTGGACGTCCTCCAGGAAGTCCGGAAGGGCGGCGTCGGCGCCGGTCAGCTCCGCGGTGCGCCACTGCCCCTTCTTCAGCTTGCTGAACGGCGGGTACACCGGCGGGATCTCGTCGACGGAGGGGGTGTGGGTCACGACGCCCTCGGTCCACACGGTGAAGCGGCCGGTGCCGCCGCACTCCTCGTGCCGGAGGCGTTTCGCCCCCTTGCACGCGCCGCACCCGGCGAACCCGGTCCCCTTGCAGACGGTGCAGGTGATCTGTCGTTCCCCCAGGCACTTCGGGCAGGCCACGTCCGGTCGCCGGCAGCGTTTGCAGGCGGCCCGTTCCCTGCCGTCCTCGGGGCGGGCGCGGGCCGCCCGGGGGCGGCGGGTGCGCGGATGGCCCGTACCGTCGCACTCCCAGCACGCGTCGGGGCCGCCGTGGCACGCGTCGCACTCGAGGTGACGGGGGCAGGCACGGCCGCCCCGGCCGGCGCAGGCCGCGCAGTCCTTCCTGCCGTCCACGCAGTCACCGCACGGCTCCTGCGCGAGGGAGTCCTCCCGGACGAGTTCGAGCCGCCGGGGGGTCGCCGGATCAGCGGGCGGCTTCACCGGGTACGCGCCGAGATCGGTGTACGTCGGCCGGTTCGCGAGGCCGCTCGGCCGGCCCTTGACCCGCCGTCCCCGCTCCACCCGCCGCTCGATCGACCGCACGATCCGGCACGCGAACACCGACTGCCAGGACAGCGCCGCGGCGCCCGGCACGGTGAGCCGGGTGGTGACGCCGGGCCGGGACACCCGCCGTTCGACGGCCCGGAGCACCTCTTCGTCGGACGGCGCCGTGGCCAACGCAGCTCCCCCCTCGCCGACGGGTGACACACGTGGGAAGAGCAGGGTAGGAGGCCCCCCGGCCGGCGACAAGGGGGCCTTGGTCCGCCTACGCGGCGCGCGGCTCCCGTACGACCACGACGCCGCCCGGGGGCACCGGGACCGAGCCGTCCGTCACCGGTGTGCCGCCGAGGAGTTCGACCGCCTGGTCCGCGACGGCGACCCGCGCCCCCGCCCCGCCGTGGTCGATCAGGAAGAGGTAGTCGGCGTCGGCGCCCCGCCGCCGCACCGCCTCCACACCGGGCGGCAGCACTGCGTCCACCACCGGCCGCACGCCCGACTCCGCCCTGATCCGGTCCAGCAGCGCGGCCAGGGTCTCCGGGTCCGGCAGGGTGGCGACATACCAGGCGGTGCCCGTGCCGTAGCCGTGACGGGTGATCGCCGGGCCACCCGCCAGGGGGCCTTCGGTGTACGAGGACACGACCTGCGCACCGGCCGGCCGGACCCGCTCCGACCACAGCGAGCCGCTGCCGCCGGCGTCCAGGCCGACCGTCTCGCCGGGCAGCAGCGGGAACAGCTCGTCCGTCCGCACGCCCAGCGCCTCCCGGAACGCGCCCGGGTAACCCCCGAGCCGCACATGGCAGTTCTCGTCCACCGCCCCGCTGTGGAAGCCCACCACCAGCGTGCCGCCGCGCTCGGCGAAACCGGTGAGGTTCGCGGCTCCCGCGTCGTCCACCAGGTACAGGCTCGGGGCCAGGACCAGGCGGTACGCCGACAGGTCCGCGTCCGGGCGTACGAAGTCCACGGCGACGCCCGCCCGCCACAGCGGCTCGTACCAGGAGCGGACCAGCTCCAGGTACCGCACCCGCTCGCTGGGCTGCGAGGGCATCTCCAGCGCCCACTTCGCGTCCCAGTCCCACACGATCGCCGTCTCGGCGGTGCCCGTGCTGCCGCGCACCTCGGCCAGTGCCCTCAGGTCCGCGCCCAGCGCCACCACGTCCCGCCAGATCGCGCTGTCCGTGCCCGCGTGCGGCAGCATCGCCGAGTGCCACTGCTCGGCGCCCGCCTTCGCCGCCCGCCACTGGAAGTACGCGATGCCGTCGGCGCCGCGCGCCACATGGGCGAGCGCGTTGCGCCGCAACTCGCCCGGTGTCTTGGCCCGGTTGACGGGCTGCCAGTTCACCGCGCCCGTCGAGTGCTCCATCAGCAGCCAGGGGCCGCCCGCGAGGGAGCGCACGAGGTCACCGCTCAGCGCGATGTCGATCTCCGACTCGGGGTCGGTCGACCGCAGGTAGTGGTCGTTCGAGACGATGTCCAGCTCCGGCGCCCAGCGCCAGTAGTCCAGCGCGTCGAAGTTGTACATCACCATGAAGTTGGTCGTGGCCGGGACGGCCGGTGCCGCCTCCGCCAGGATCTCCCGCTCGGCCTTGTACAGCGACAGCAGCTCGTCGCTGCAGAAGCGGCGCCAGTCCAGCCGGTGGGTCGGGTTCGGCACCGCGCCCGTGGCGCGCGGCGGGACGATCTCGTCCCAGTCGTAGTACCACTGGCTCCAGAAGGTGGTGCCCCAGGCGTCGTTGAGCGCCGCCAGGTCGTCGCCGTACCTGGCCCGCAGCCAGCGGCGGAACGCCTGCGCGCTGGTGTCGCAGTGGCACTCCGCGTTGTGGCAGCCGTACTCGTTGTGGATGTGCCACATGACGACGGCGGGATGGCCGGCGTAGCGCTCGCCGAGCGCGCGGACGATCCGCAGGACGGCCTCGCGGTAGGCGGGGCTCGACGGGCAGAACGTCTGCCGGCTGCCGTACGACAGTCCGCGGCCGTCCCGGTCCACCGGCAGTGCCTCGGGGTGGGCCTTGAAGAACCAGGCCGGCGGGGCCGCCGTCGGGGTGGCCAGGTCGGCGGCGATGCCGTGGGCGTACAGCATGTCGAGGACGCGGTCGAGGCGCGAGAAGTCGTACTCGCCCTCGGCGGGCTCCAGCAGCGCCCAGGAGAAGATATTGACGCTGACCATGTTCACCCCGGCCTCGGCCATGAGGCGCACGTCCTCGGCCCAGACCTCCTCGGGCCACTGCTCGGGGTTGTAGTCACCGCCGTACGCGATACCGGGGACCTTCAGCGCGCGCTCCATCACTCGCCTCCCGACAGCAGACGGCGCGTGGTGTCCACGCCCCACACGTCCAGGGAGAGCAGCCGGTCGCTGGACGCCATCAGGCCGCCCGTCGCCTCCACGTGCGCCGCCCACCGCTCCCGGGTCTCCACCGCCGGACGGGCCATCAGGCAGTCGGGGTCGTTGATCCAGAGACGGCCGTGCTGCCACTGGCGGGCGGCACCGGTGAACTCGGCGGCGTCCTGCCCGGGCCGGCTGTGATCGCCGGCCTCGGGGCGGCGGTGCGGTGCCGTGTCGGAGCTGACCCGCATGGCGTCGAACAGGCCGAGCGAGGGGAGGACCGGAGCACCGCAGCCCAGGAGGTAGGAGTCCGGGCCGATGGCCTCCCGGATCAGCGCGACGCCCTCACGGTACGCGGTGAGCGCGTCGACGGACGCGTGCCGTACGCCGTCCAGCGCGCCCGCGTAGAGGAAGTCGACCTTGAAGTAGTCGTAGCCCTCGGCGCGCAGGGTGCGGAAGACGTCCGTGAGGTACGCCGCCGCCCCGGGGTGGGTGGTGTCGAGGACGCGCAGGTCGTGGCCCCAGTTGCGGCCGGCGTGCGCGAAGCCGGCGTCGGCCGAGCGGACCAGCCAGTCGGGGTGTCCGGCGGCGAGGTCGCTGCCCGGGTCGACCAGGAAGGGTGCCGTCCAGATGCCGGCGCGGCGGCCCCGGGCGCGGATGGCGTCCGCGATCTGCGCGCGGGAGCGGAAGCGGCCCGAGAGGGTGAGCCAGTCGCCGAGCGCCTTCTGGTAGCCGTCGTCGATCTGGACCACGTCGACGGGCAGGTCGAGGGTGTCCATCGCGCGGAGGTTCTCGTGGATGTCGTCCTCGGTGACCTCGGTGAAGTACTCGTACCAGGAGCACCACACGGTGGGCGCCGGGCGGGGGGCCGCGAGGCCGAGGCCGGTGGCCCAGTCGGCGAGCAGCGCCTGGATGTCCGTGCCCGTGTACTCCTTCACCGGGCCGTCGGCGCTGATCTCCGCCACCGGTCCGGCCGGCACGAGGCGGATCGACGGCACCTCGCGCACCGGGTCCGGGGCGGCCCACAGGCGGACCGGTGAGCCGTCGCCGGGGTCGAGGGCGAGCAGGCCCTCCCCCTGGAAGACCCCGGCGGGGACGGTGACCCCGGGGCGGTGGCAGACGGTCGCCCAGTTGGCGTTGGCCGGGCGGTGGGGGCGCGCGTCGAGGGCGTACGCGCCGCTCGGGCTCCAGGACTGCCAGCCTTCCTCGTGGACACGGGCACGCCGCGGGTCCACGGGGACGGAGGCCACCGGGGTGAAGGGGTGGTGCACGGGGGTCTCTTTCGCGAAGGGGGGCGTCAGCCCTTGTTGGCGCCGAGGGTGAGGCCGCTGACGAACTGGCGCTGGAGCGCGAAGTACACGATCAGGGTGGGGATCGCGGTGAGCAGGGCACCGGCGGCGACCAGGTTGGGGTCGGTGAAGTACTGACCCGAGAGGTTGTTGAGGGCCGAGGTGATCGGCATGTTCTCGCCGGTGGAGATCAGCACGATCGCCCAGAAGAAGTCGTTGTAGATCCAGATGGACAGCAGGGTCGCCAGGGCGGCCATCGCGGGCCTGCACAGCGGCAGCACGATCTGCCAGTACAGGCGCCACACGGAGGCGCCGTCGACGAGGGCGGCCTCGGTCAGCTCGTGCGGGAGCATGCGCATGTAGTTGCTCAGCACGAAGGCGCAGAAGCCGGACTGGAACGCCACGTGGATGAGGACCAGGCCGAGCGCGGAGTCGTAGAGCTTGCCGCTCATGGTGATGCCGGGCAGGTCGATGAGCAGGTACATGCGGTACAGCGGGGTGATGATCACCTGCTGCGGGAGGAGGTTGCCGGCCGTGAAGACCAGCAGCAGGAAGAGGTTGACCCGGAAGTCGAAGCGGCTGACGTAGAAGGCGACCATCGACGACAGCAGCAGTGTCAGCAGCACCGCAGGGACCGCGATGAGCAGCGTGTTCCCGAAGTAGTGCAGCATGTCGGACTGCTGGAAGGCGTTGGTGAAGTTGTCCGGGCTGAGTTTGTCGGGCCAGGAGACATAGCCCTTCTCGCTGGTCTCCGCGTAGGGGCGCAGGGCCGCGAACAGCGCCCACAGCAGCGGGGCCAGCCAGGCCAGGGCCGTCACGACGAGGAAGGCGTGCAGCAGGATCCGGGCGGGGCGCACGGGTGTGCGCTTGGTCAGGGTCACGGTGGTGCTCATGCGCTCCGCTCCTTCCGGAAGGTCGAGATCAGGTAGGGGATGATCACGGCGAGGGAGATCACCAGCAGGACCACGGCGATCGCCGAGCCGTATCCGATGCGGCTGGACTCGCCGATGATGTTGTTGGTGACCAGGATCGAGAGCAGTTCGGTGCCCTGGGCGCCCTTGTTGAAGACGAAGACCAGGTCGAAGGCGCGCAGCGCCTCGATGATCGTCACCACGAGCACCACCGTGTTCGTGGGGCGCAGGGTCGGGAAGATGACGTTCTTGAACGTCTGCCACTCGTTGGCGCCGTCCAGCGAGGAGGCCTCGCGCAGGGACGGATCGACGCCCTTCAGGCCGGCCAGGTAGAGGATCATCATGTAGCCGGTGTGCCGCCAGCAGGCGGCGACCAGGACGGCCCACAGGTTGAGGTTCGGGTCGCCGATCCAGTCGATGTAGTGGCCGGGCCTGTTGGCCCCGATGATGCTGTTGATCAGGCCGGTGTCGGGGTTGTAGACCAGCTGCCAGACGAACCCGGTGACCGCGAGCGAGACCACGACGGGCAGGAAGAACGCGGTCTGGTAGACGCGGCTGAAGCGGATCTTCTTGTCCAGCTGGACGGCGAGGAAGAGCCCGAGCGGGGTCGGGATCAGGATCAGCACGACGAACCAGACGACGTTGTGCTGGACGGCGGGCCAGAACTGCGGGTTGTTGGTGAACAGCTCCTTGAAGTTGTCCAGCCCCACCCACGTGATGGAGTCGAAGCCGATGCCGTCCCAGGTGGTGAAGGCAAGGGCGATGGAGGCGAGGGCCGTGACCCAGACAAGGGTCACGTGCAGGATCGTCGGCACACCGGCCATCAGGCCGAGCGTGAGCCGGTCGCGGCGGGTCAGCAGGCGCCGGTGGCCCTGCGCGACCCGCTTCTTCGGGGATGCGGCGCCCGGAGGCGGCACGGCGGCCGCCTCCTGGGTCTTCGTGGTGTCGATGCTCATGTCGCTGGAAGGACCCTCGCTCACGAGGATGCGAAGATCGTCTTCTTCTGGCGCTCGATCGAGGTGAGCAGGCTGTCGATCCCCTTGGGGTCGCGGACGAACTTCTGCAGGGCCGGCTGCATCACCGTGGAGGTGAAGTCCGGGCGGCTGTCGCGGTCCATGAACTGCGTGAGGCTCTTCGCCCCGCTGATCATGTCGTACGCCTTCTTCTGCAGGGCGGTGTACGAGGAGGTGTCGGCCTTGCTGGAGGCGGCGACGACGCTGGAGTCGGCCTTGAGGTAGATCGACTCGGCCTCCGGGGTACCCAGGTACTCCAGGAGCTTGGCGACACCCTCCTTGTTCTTCGGGCTCTTGCTGACCATGAAGCCGTCGGTGGGCGCCTCGACGGTGTCCTGGCCGAACTCCGGGTTGATCTCCGGGAAGGCGAAGAAGTCCAGGTCGTCCAGGTCTGCCTTGTTCGTGAACTGCTGCGCCACGAAGGAGCCCAGCAGGTACATGCCCGCCTTCTTCGACACCAGCGTCTGGGCGGCGTCCTGCCAGGTGCGGCCGAGCGAGCCCTCCTGGTGGTACGGCAGCAGCTCGGCCCAGTGGTCGAAGGCGGCCTTCACCTTGGCGTCGGTCCAGGAGGCCTTGCCCGCCATCAGCTCGACGTGGAAGTCGTAGCCGTTCAGCCGGAAGTTGATCTGGTCGAAGGTGCCCATCGCCGGCCAGGCGTCCTTGTCGCCGAAGGCGATCGGGGTGAGCCCGTCCTTCTTCATCTGCTTGCACAGGGCGACGAGCTGGTCCCAGGTGGTGGGGACGGTGTAGCCGTGCTGCTCGAAGACGCTCTTGCGGTAGAAGAGCGCCCAGGGGTACGTGTACAGCGGCACGAAGTAGTACTTGCCGTCCGCGCCCTTGCTGAGCTTCTTCATCGCGTCGGGGAAGTTGTCCCCGATCTTCGCCCACACGTCGTCGATGGCGGTGGTGAGGCCCTTGGCCGCGAAGAACTGCATCCGGTAGCCGGCGAACCAGTTGAACACGTCGTCCGGGGTGCCCTGGAGGTAGGAGTTGATCTGCTCCTGGAACGTGTTGTGGTCCTTGGTGTTCACGTCGACCGTGATCCCCGACTGCTTCTTGAAGGCCGCGTAGATCTCGGCGAAGGCCTTCTTCGGGACCGCGTCGGACGCGTTGGAGCCGAGGGTGACCGTCTTCGGGTCGGAGGAGGTGCCGCTGCCGCCGCAGGCGGACAGCAGCGGTATGCCGGCACCGAGGACGGCCGCGCCGCCTATGCCGCGCAGGAGGGTGCGGCGGCTCGGGGAGGGGAGGGCGAGGCGGCCGGAGGGGGAGAGGTCGTGCATGTGCGGCTCCTGACAGCAAGGTTCGGCCATGAGGGCTGGCTGAAGACTTCCGGTCTTAATCGACCAGAAATCAACTTGACCGAACATCGGGTGGCGCAATAACAGCCGTATGTCCGGTCATGCGTCAAGAGCAGTCGGCTTCATTTGTCGAAACGTAATCGACACACCTTGATCGTCCGATTGATCACCTACGACCGACTCCCTTGATCACTTGAGGGCCGCGAACGCCTTCGAGAACGCGGAGTCGCCCTGGACGATCGAGCTGCAGGTGGCGTCTGCCTGGTTCTTGGCCCCGCCGGGGCACTGCCTGTCCCGCGTCGCCGACCACATCGACAGCCACGCGAGCCCCTTCGACTTCGCGAAGGCGACGAGCTGGGTGGCGTCCTCGACCTTGAAGACCTCGGTGGCGACGTCGTTCACCCCGATCATGGGGGTGACCGCGACCGCCTTCCAGGCAGCGCTGTCACTCAGCCCGAACACGCTCTTGACCTGTGCCTGCGTCGCGGTGGCCGCCTGTTCGGCATATGTGCCCATATCGCCGCTGTAAGCCGGACCGTAGTCCATGGCCATCACATTCACAGTGGCGACCTTCACACCGTTGGCCTTCGCGGTGGAGAGCAGACTCACTCCGTCCTGGGTCAGACCCTCGGGCATGACGGGGAGGGTGAAGGAGACGTCCAGCCCCGGATGCTGCTGCTGGAGCTTGGCGACGGCCTGCGCCCGGCGTGTGTTCGCCGCGGCGTTCGGCAGCGCCCCGCCCTCTACGTCGAAGTCGACCTTGGTGAGCCGGTAGGCGTCCACGACCTTCCCGTACGCCGCCGCCAGCGCGTCGGCCGAGGAGCAGGTGGTGGCCAGCTCCGAGCCGCTGGCGCCACCGAAGGAGACGCGGACGTCGCCGCCCTTGGCCCGCAGCGCGCCGATCTGGGACGCCACCCCGTCGGACGCGAGGTCGGTCACCCCGCCCCACTTCGGCGTGCAGCCGCCGCCGTCGGTCACGAAGGCCAGGTTGTAGTCCTTGACGCCGGTCGCGGCGGCGCTCGCGAGAAGGTCGAAGGCGGGGTGGAGGGAGGTGTCGACGTAGGGCGCGAAGCCGGCGGAGGCGGTGGTGCCCGTGCCGGGCCCGGCGCTGGTGCCGGGCCCGGGCCCGGGGTCGGCGCTCGTGCTCGTGCTCGGCGCGGGAGAGGCGGTGACCGTCCGGCCCGGCGTGGGCGTCGGGGACTGCGTGGGCCGCCCGCTCGGCTCGGGCGTGGCCCCCTGGTCCGCCGAGCACGCGGCCCCGTCGACGCGACAACCCACCGGATCCCCGGCCCCGTCGACCACGAACCCGACGGTGACCGACTCCCCCGCGGCCAGCCCGTCGGTGTCCCACTTCGGCGGGGTCACCGTGACGTGCCGGCCGCTCACCCGTGACTCGCCGTTCCAGAGAGAGCCGAGTCCCGAGCCCGACGGCAGATCGAACTCCAGCTTCCAGTCCGCCTTCGCGCCACCGCTGTTGTTGGTGACGACGTACTGCGCGGTGTACCCCGTGGACCAGTCACTGGTCCGGGTGTACGCGGCGCCGACCCCGGCCGCCTGCGCGGTCCCGGCGACGAGGACGGCCCCGCCGCCCACGACGGCCGCGGCGACGGCACCCCCGATGACCTTGTTCCTGCCACTGATCTTGCGCCGATGCGTGCTCATGACGTGCCTGCCTTCACTGCTCAGGGGTGGGGTGCGGCAGCACGCTAGCGAGCCCGAAGGGGGCAAAACGCCTGATACGGGCGGGGGTTGGGGATCTTAGGGCGCGCTTAAGCAAGGCATCGGGGGCGGTTAAAGGTCGAGCCCCGTCAGGCGTCCCCGGACGTCCAGCCGTTCCCGCCCGCGGGGTTCACGCGCATCGCCATCGAAGTCGATCTCCCCGCGCCGCTCTCCGGCGTCACCGGACCAGTACCCGTCTGCGGCGGCGGACGGTGCCCCGGTGTCCTCTGCGCACGGGCTCGCGGCCGTCCAGCTGTATCCAGATCCGCACCTCGGTGCCGCCCAGCACCGACGAGCCGATGCGCACGTCCCCGCCGGTGGACTCCGCGAGGCGGCGGACGATGTCCAGGCCGAGGCCGGTCGAGCCCTCGCTGCCCGAACCGCGGCCGCGGGCCATCGCCGCCTCGGGGTCGGGGATGCCGGGGCCCGCGTCGGAGACCAGGACGATGACCGCGTCCTCGCCGTTGTGCACGTCGACCGCGAAGGCGGTGCCCTCCGCGGTGTGGCGGAAGACGTTGCCGAGGAGGGCGTCCAGGGCGGCGGCCAGGTCGGCGCGGGCCACGGGTATGCGGACCGGGCGGTCGACACCGGCCGTGCGGACCTTGCGGCCCTCGTCCTCCGCGAGCGCCGACCAGAACGCCATCCGCTCCCGGACCACTTCGGCCGCGTCGCAACCGGCGCCGGGCCCGAGGGCCGTCGTCTGCGGCTTGGCCTCCCGAGCCGTGCGGATGATCGCGTCGACCTCGCGCTCCAGCTGGGCCACCGCCGTCCGGGTCTGCTCGGCCGCCGGGGAGTCGCCGAGCGAGGCCGCGTTGAGCCGGAGCACCGTCAGGGGGGTGCGCAGACGGTGGGACAGGTCGGCCGCCAGCTCACGCTCGTTCGCGAGGAGTTGCACCACCTGGTCGGCCATCGCGTTGAACGCCACCGCCGCCAGGCGCAGTTCGCTCGGGCCCTCCTCCGGGACCCGGGACCCCAGCTTCCCCTCCCCCAACTCTTGCGCCCCCTCGACCAGTCGTCGCGCCGGCTGCACCATCCGCACGCCCAGCCGGTCGGCGACCGCGACCGAGCCGACGACCAGCGCGACCCCCACGGCGGCCAGCACCGCCCACGCCGTGCCGACCCCGTTGGTGACCTCGGACTCGGGGACGTACACCTCGATGACCACGGTCCCCAGGCTCAGCGCGACCGGCTGGAGCAGCGCGGAGCCGCCGGGCACCTCGGCGGTGGAGACGCGGCCCAGCTTCCGCACGGCGGCGATGTCGGCGTCGGCGGCACGCTGTCGGCCCAGGTCGACGGCGGTCCGGCCGTCGCCCGCCGGCAGGTGCACGGCCATCCCGTCGTCCGAGCCGGCGGAGGCGACCACCCGCTCCAGCTGGTCCCGGTCGGTGGTGATGGACAGGGCCGGGACCAGCACGGCGGCCTCCCGCTCGGCGTTGGAGAACGCGCGGTCGCGGGCCATCTCCTTGACGACGAGACCGAGGGGGACGGCGAAGGCGACCACGACCATCGTGGTGACCGCCAGACAGACCTTGACCAGTGCCCATCTCATCGCGCCGGCCCCGCTTCCCCCGGTGGTTCGAGCTTCACGCCGACGCCCCGCAAGGTGTGCAGATAGCGGGGCCGGGCCGCGGTCTCCCCCAGCTTCCGCCGCAGCCAGGACAGATGGACGTCGATGGTCTGGTCGTCGCCGTAGGACTGCTGCCACACCTCGGCGAGCAGCTCGCGGCGCGGGACGACGACACCCGGGCGGCCCGCCAGGAAGGCCAGCAGGTCGAACTCGCGGCGGGTGAGGTCGAGGCGTACGCCGTCCAGGTCGGCCTGGCGGCGCAGCGGGTCGACGGTCAGACCGCCGACCCTCAGGACGCTGGAGGGCGCGGCCTCCGCGGCGCCCGACCGAGACCGCCGCAGGACCGCCGCCATCCGCGCCGACAGGTGCTCCACCGAGAACGGCTTGGTCAGATAGTCGTCCGCGCCCGCGTTCAGCAGGCGGACGATCTCCGTCTCGTCGTCGCGTGCGGTGGCGATGATGACCGGCACGTCGGTGAGGCCGCGCAGCATCTTCAGGGCCTCGGAGCCGTCCAGATCGGGCAGTCCGAGGTCCAGGATCACCACGTCGAACCGGAAATGGGCGACCTCGCGCAGCGCCTCCAGCGCCGTCCCGACGCTGCGCACCAGGTGCGAGGCGTCGGTCAGATGCCGGATGAGCGCCGAGCGGACGAACTGGTCGTCCTCGACCACGAGCACACTTGCCATGCGCCGCACCGTACGCCATGCCGAGGAGCCCGGCCGGGGCCTGTGGACAACTCCCCTTCCGTGGACGACCGGTGGGCCGCCCCTGCGACACCCGTGGGGCGGGTGAGGCAAGATGGCCGCGATGCGCAGAGGACTCGTACACGTACTGGCCTGGTCGCTCGCCACGGGCGCGGCGGTCACGCTGTCGTGGTGGGGTGTCCACACGGTGATGGCGGGCACGGCCTACGACCCTCCGCGGGCCCTGCCGCTGACGGCGGGGGAGGCGACCTCGGCCACCCGGAACTCCGGGCCCCTGCCCTCCCCCAGCGCCAGCCCGTCCTCCTCGCCCACCCCGTCCCGGTCGGTCCCGTCCCCGAAGCCGAGCCGCACGCCCGTCGCCCCGGACCCGTCGGAGAGCGCCTCCTCCGGCACCGTCAAGAGCTACGAGACCGACGGCGGCCGGGTCGTCCTCGACCTGGACCGGACCTACGCGACCCTCGTGTCCGCCACTCCTGCGGCCGGCTGGTCGGTCCAGGTGTGGAAGACGGAGTCCTGGATCCGGGTGGACTTCTCCTCGGGCGCGCAGCGGGTCTCGGTCTTCTGCACCTGGCACGACGGTCCGCCCCGGGTCGACGTACAGACGTTCTGACAGCCGGAACCCAACAAAACCCACCACGCCGGGCCCGCCGGCCGGGCCCGCCCCGTGTCTTCGGTACGGTCCGCCGGACAGTCGTCGGTGCGATACCGCCGGACAAGCCCTAGCGGAACACCGACGGCGGTGGCGCCGGGGAGGCGACCGCGGCGGCGTCCGTCACCGGGACGGCACCCCCGGTGAAGTCGGTCAGTGCCCTGCCGTGCTCGACCCGGCCGGGGTGCGGGTCGGAGGCGGCCCGGCGGGTCAGTTCGGCGACCGGCAGGGGGAGGTCGGAGGCGAGGAGCACGGCGTTGCCGAACCGTTTCCCCCGGAGCACGGTCGGGTCGGCGACCAGGGCGAGCTCGGCGAAGCGGGCGGCGGCCGTGGCGATCTGGCCGCGCAGATGGGCCAGGGGCGGGCCGTCGGCGACGTTGGCGGCGTAGAAACCGCCGGGCTTCAGCGCCCTGCGGACCTCGTCGAGGAACTCGGCCGAGGTGAGGTGGGCGGGGGTGCGGGCGCCGCTGAAGACGTCGGCGACGACGAGGTCCGCCCATCCGTCCGGCACCTTGCCGAGCCCTTCCCGCGCGTCGGTCGACCGGACCCTGATCCGCGCCCCCGGGTCCAGGGGAAGTTCCCGGCGCACCAGCCGGACGAGGGCCGCGTCCCGCTCGACGACCTGCTGGGTGGAGCGGGGGCGGGTGCCGGCCACGTACCGGGCGAGCGTGAACGCGCCGCCCCCGAGGTGGACGACGTGCAGCGGCCGGCCGGGGGGTGCGGCGAGGTCGACGACATGGCCGAGACGGCGCTGGTACTCGAAGGAGAGGTACGCCGGGTCGTCGAGGTCGACGTGCGACTGCGGCGCACCGTCGATGAGCAGCGTGAAGGCGCGCGCCCGGTCCCGGTCGGGCAGGAGCTGCGCGAGTCCGCCGTCGACGGCCTCGACGACGGCAGCCGCGTCGGCGCCGCGCTCACGCCGGGTGTTCCTGGACTTCGCCATGGGGGCATCTTCGCAGGCGGCGGGGTCTCCGCGCGCACCCCCGGCGGAGGTCCGGCGCCCTGCGTCTGCGGCCCTGCGTAAGTGGGGGAGCCGGCCCGCGGGCGGGCTCACCGGCAGCTGTCCGCCGCCTCGATCATCCGTGCCGCCTCGCCCAGCGCCCGCCGCAGCACCGCCGGGTCCGTCGCGAGGTCCGCCTCACCGGGCGGCACCAGCCAGTCCGGGCCCTCCACCGGGGGCCCGGGGTCGGGTCTCAGCCGGTGCCCGTCGGTCTCCGTGCAGATGCTCCCCGGGACGTCCCAGGCGGCCGCGGTGCCCAACGGCACCAGGAAGCAGAGGGTGTCGTCGCCGTCGTCGTGCAGGACCGGTCCCACCGTCTCCCCCGCGCCCCGGCGCAGGATGTCGACCGCCTCCAGCCCCTGCCGGGTCGGCACCGTCACGAGGTCGCACCCCGTGCCCGACGGCACCGCCGCCGACGGCGTACGAGGATCGTTGCTCTGGCTGGTGTCCATCCCGGCCTCCACCGCGCAGCCCGCTTGTCGTCCACAGCATTCAACGCACCACCGCGTCAACGGCTACGGCGGAAGTCAGCCACAAAGGATGGCAGTTCATGGCAGATCCGGGATGAGAAATCCGGTTTGTAGCCAAACACAGCATGGCGGGCCGAACGCAGCAGGTACGTTCTTGCTCGCCGGACATCAGGGTGATCACCGCCGAAATGCGGTGAACTCATCCTGATCCCGGCATGGTTCGACGGTTCGCACGAGAGGACCCGGCCATGGCGTCGTCAACGGTGACCCCACCCCGGCCCAACCGGCCACCACGGCCCAACCTCGCCTTCCGGCACCTGCGTGGACAGCGCTCGCCGGCCGAGTTCGCCGCACTGGTACGACGGGCCGCGCGCGAGATCGGCGAGCGGGTCAGCTGCGACGCGCGCTACATCGGGCGGGTCGAGGCGGGGGAGATCCGCTGCCCCAACTACGCGTACGAGCGGGTGTTCCTGCACATGTTCCCCGGCCGCACGCTCACCGACCTGGGGTTCGCGCCCCGCGCGTCGGTCCGCGGACGCGGGGCCCGTGGCGCCGACGACGCGCCCTGCGCGCACCTCACGACCCCGGCGCTCACCCTCGGTGAGGCGCGGGAGGCCGGTGAGACAGGCGGGGCGTGCGAACCGTATGACACGCAGGACCCGTACGACACGCACCACAACCACGAGGAGAGCGACGTGCTGCGTCGCGCATTCATGACCGGCGGAGGCGCCACGGTGGCCGCCGCCTCGCTGGGCCCGCTGGGGCTCGGGCTCCCCCACTCCCGGCTTCGCGCGAGCGGGGAGACCCCCTTCGCCCCGGCGGCGGAGCGCCGTGCGCGCCGCGTCGGGTCGAGCGAGGCGGGCGCCCTCGAAGAAGCGGTCCGCAGGATCCGCCTGCTGGACGACCGGCACGGCGCCGACGGCCTCTACCGGCGCGCGGCCGCCCCGCTGCGCGCGGCCTACGCACTCCTCGACGCCGGCACCACCCGGCAGGCCACCGCCGACCGGCTGCACTCGGGGGCCGGGGAACTCGCGATCTCCGTGGGCTGGCTGGCGCACGACTCGGGCCGCTTCGACGACGCCCGCTCGCACTACGCGGAGGCCCTCGCCACCGCGCGGGTGACCGGCGACGAGGCGCTGGAGGCGCACGCGTTCTGCAACACCTCGTTCCTCGCGCGCGACGCGGGGCGCCCCCGCGAGGCGGTGCGCGCCGCGCAGGCCGCCCAGCGCGTCGCACGTCCCCTGGGCTCACCGCGTCTGATGTCGCTGCTCGCGCTGCGCGAGGCGGGCGGCTGGGCCGGGCTCGCCGACCGGGCCGGCTGCGAACAGGCCCTGGTCCGGGCGCACGCCCTCTACGAACGGGGCTCCTTGGACACCGATCCCGAGTGGATGAGCTTCTACGGCGAGGCCGAGCTGGCGGGTCTCGAGGCGCAGTGCTGGTCCACGCTGGGCGACTGGACGCGTGCGGCACGGCACGCCAGGCGGGCGGCGGATCTGCAGGACCCGCACTTCACCCGCAACATCGCGCTGTACACCGCCGAGCTGGCGGACGACCTGGCCCGGGGCGGCCGGCCCGACGAGGCCGCGGTGGCCGGGATGCGGGTGCTGGACCTGCTGGGCCAGGTCCAGTCGTCGCGGATCCAGGGGATGCTGGCGGGCACGGCGAGGGTGCTGGCGCCGCACCGGCGGGCGAGCGGGGTGCAGGAGTTCCTGGAGAGACACGCGTCGTCGCCGCGTCAGGCGTGACCGCGGGCAGCCGGGCCGCTGGGGCGAAGGGGTGCCCCTCCGGGAGAGGCGCGGCGGCACCCCGCCGGCGCGGGCAGACGAACCCGACCCCCCGGCGGCGACGAGTGAGCGTCCGTCACCCCGCCAGGTGCCCCGAGTCGTTCCAGCTCTCGATGGCCGGCTCTCCGTAGGCCCACCCCAGCACCGACAGCGACGTCGGATTCAGCCGGATCCGCGCCGCGAAGTCCAGCGGCAGCCCCAGCCACCGCGCCCCGATGGACCGGAGGATGTGCCCGTGCGCGAAGACCAGGACGTCCCGGTCGGCCGACCGCGCCCAGGCGACGACCTCGTCCGCGCGGGCGGTCACCTCGGCCAGGGACTCCCCCTCGGGAACGCCGTCGCGCCAGATGAGCCAGCCGGGCCGGGCCTCCTGGATGCGGGCCGGGGTCATGCCCTCGTACGCGCCGTAGTCCCACTCCATGAGCGTGTCCCAGCGCTCGGCCCGCTCACCGAAACCGGCGAGTTCGCACGTCTCGCGCGCGCGTGCCAGCGGGCTGGTGCGCACCTCGACGTCCGGGAGCCCGTCGAACGGCGCCCGGTGCAGCCGCTCGCCGAGCAGTTTCGCCCCCCGCCGCCCCTCCTCCAGAAGGGGCACGTCGGTCCTGCCGGTGTGCTTTCCGGACAGCGACCACTGCGTCTGTCCGTGCCGGGCCAGCAGGATGCGCGGTGCCATGGGGGACCTTTCCGGGGAAACCCTGGGACGGATCAGGGAAGAAAACAGAGGCGGAACCCCTCCATCATCGCTCACCCTGAGACGGGGCAACCCGGCGGGCGATCCCAGCGTCTTTGAGGGCCGGGGGCGCCCCGAGAGGGCGCGCACATACGCCGTAAAGTGACACGTCCCGCGCCACGGGAACCGCAGCGACCAGTCAGCGACACGAAGGGGGAGGCGATCGGATGCCGCAGACCGAGACACCGGGCACCGAGGCGGCCCCGAGGATCCGGCTGCGGTGGTGGACCGAGCTGCCCCTGATCCTGCTGGTGTACGCCTGCTACTCGGCGGGCCGGCTGCTCGCGCGCGGGGACGTCGGCACCGCCGTCGACCACGGCCTGGCGATCCTGCGCATCGAGAAGGTCCTGCACATCAACGCCGAGCACCCGCTGAACCGCCTGTTCCGAAGCGAGGCGTGGATCGGCGTCCCGGCCGACTTCTGGTACGCGTCGCTGCACTACCTGGTGACCCCGGTGATCCTGGTCTGGCTGTTCCGCTCCCGCTCCCTGCACTACCGGGCGGCCCGCACCTGGCTGATGGCGTCCACGTTCATGGGGCTCATCGGCTTCACCCTCCTGCCCACCTGCCCGCCCCGCCTGCTCTCGGCGGAGCACGGCTTCGTGGACACGATGGCCCAGTACAGCTCGTGGGGCTGGTGGGGAGGCGAGGCGAGCGCACCGCGCGGGCTCGGCGGGATGACCAACCAGTACGCGGCCATGCCGAGTCTGCACGTGGGCTGGTCCCTGTGGTGCGGAATCATGCTGTGGCGCCACGGCCGCACACGCGCGGCGAGGACGGCGGCCGTGCTCTACCCGCTGCTGACGACGATCGTGGTGATGGGCACCGCGAACCACTACTTCCTCGACGCGGTCGCGGGCGCGGCCGTGATGGCGGCCGGGCTGCTGCTGACGCCGCTGGTGACGCGGACCTCGGACCGGCTCCGGACGGCGTTCGCGGCCCGTGTCCCCGCCCTCTCGGCGTCCCTCTCGGGAGGTGCCCCGTCCCCGGCCGCGGCCGCCGTCACGGTGGACTCCCGGGGCACACCTGCCTCGATTGTCAGTGGCGGATGCCAGACTTCGACGGGTGAGCGAATTCCATGGCAGCGCGAGTCACGGTTCGGGCCAGGAACCGACCCGGGTGCCTCCCCCTCGGACGCGGGGGACGGCGCTCCGGCGGCGGCTCGCTGAGCTGCGCGGCCCCGACGTACCGGCCAAGGCGCTGGACGCCCGTGCCCTCGCGGCCCTCGCCGCGAACCCCGGCTGCAAGCGCCGCGCCATCCTCGACGGCGCCGGGGTGAACAAAGCGGCGCTGGCGGGGGCCCTGGGCTCCCCGGCGGCCTTCGGACAGTCCCAGTTCGCCCTCACCCGGGGCAACGCGTTCGAGGCGAAGGTGAAGGCGGACGGCGGCGCGGAGCTGCTGCGGCTGGTCCACGAGCGGCTGGACCCCGGCGCCGAGCCGCCCGCCACCGCGAGCACCCCCGACCTCGCCGCCGCGGGCCCCGAAGGCCGCACGGCGCGTACGGCGCTGGCGCTGCGCGAGGCCACCGAGCACGCCCTCGGCACCTGGACGTTCCTCGACCACCCGATGCTCGCCCTCGACGTCGCCGGCTCCCCGGCCTTCCTGGAGCCGGACGCGGTCGTGGTGCACCCGGACGGCAGCTGGACGGTCGTGGAGATCAAGTCCTTCCCGATGCTGGACGGTTCGGCGGACCCGGCGAAGGTGGGCGCCGCCGCCCGCCAGGCCGCCGTGTACGTGCTGGCCCTGGAGGAGGTCGCCGCCCGCCTCGACCCGGCGCCCAAGGTCCGCCACCGGATCCTCCTCGTCTGCCCCAAGGACTTCTCCAACCTGCCCACCGCCTCCGCCGTGGACATCCGCAAGCAGCGCGCGGTCACCAGCCGCCAGCTGGCCCGGCTCACCCGCATCCAGGACATCGCCGACGCCCTCCCCCAGGGCACCTGCTTCTCCCCCGAGCTGCCCGCCGAGCAGCTCACGGCGGCCGTCGAGTCCGTGCCGGCGACCTATGCGCCGGAGTGCCTGGCCGCCTGCGAGCTGGCGTTCCACTGCCGAGACCGCTCCCGCGGGGCCGGCGCCGTGACCACGCTGGGCCGCTCGGTCCGCGCCGACCTGGGCGGCCTGACCACCGTCGAGGACGTCCTGGCCGCCGCGCGCGGCGAGAGCGGCGACCCGGACGACCCGGCGGTGGCGGCGCTCCGGAGAGCGGCCGCGCTGCGCGCCGAGGCACTGGGCCGTGTGACGGCGGGAGGTACCGCCCGGTGACCCTCGCCGTCCGTCGCCGGGGCGCCCGCCCGGAGGTGCCCCCGTGTCGCTGATCGCCACCCTCGCCCGCCTCGAGGCCGTGGCCACCGGCCGCGCCCAGCCCGCCGCCACCGTCCGGCACCGGCATCTGTCCGGCCGGCCGCTGGTCCTCGTGCCGCTCACCACCGCCGGTGAGGCCGGCGCCCCGCTCGGCGCACTGGTCGGCACCGACCGGGACGCGCCGCGCCTGCTCGTCGTACCGCAGCCCCGCGACCGCGACCTCAGGTTCGCGTTCCTGGCCGAACTGGCCGACGTCGTCCTGCCGTACATCGACTCCCACGCCGAGGCCGTGGAGGCCGCCGAGCGCAACGAGACCGACCCGGAGACCGGCAAGCGCGTCAAGGTCGAGGTCGAGCTGTGCGCCGACGCCCCCCAGCTGATCGTCCCGAGCCGCGCGGGCGTCGACTACGTACGCCTCCTGGGCCGCTCCATGCGCTTCCGGCGTACGGCGGAGCAGGACCCGGAGACGCCGCATCCGGCGCCTCCGCGCGTGCCGCTGCTCGGCCGGTGGCTGACGCACTTCGGGGAGCGGGCCCGGGTGCCCGGCTCGTCGCTGCTCCTCGCGCTCACCGAGGTGCTCGGCCGGCACTGGGCGACCGGGCAGTCCACCCTGGAGGACCAGCACCTGGGGGCGCTGCTCGCCTGGATCGACCCGCCGGAGGGCGAGCGGGGCGATGAGGCCGCCCAGCGGGCGGAGCTCGCCCGGGACGCCGCCGGGCAGTTGCTGTGCCCGCCGGCCGGTCCGGCCACCGACCCGGCCTTCGACAACAAGCTGCTCGCCCCGGCCATCGAGCGCTATGACCGCGCGCGCACCGCCCTCGCGGCCGCGGAGGACGGCCTGGAGGCCGACGGCCGGCTGGGCGCGCTGACCGCCGCCGAGCAGGAGATCCGTGACCTGGTGCTGAGCCGGACGCTGCCCACCTGGGAGGCGGTGTGGCGGGGCCTCGACCTGCTGCGGGAACTGCCCGAGGGGGCGCATGTCGAGGAGCGGTGGACGCGCGACCGCTGGTCGTTCACCGGCCACCGCGACCGGGTCGTGGCGGGGGAACCCCCGCAGCCGCGCCGCGACGACGCGGTGACCGCCGCGAACAAACTGGCGACGCGCGAGCGTGAGCAGGCCCGGCTCGAAGCCCAGGAGGCCCTGGACGACCCGCTGGTGATGGCGGGGCGGCGGCTGGCCGGGGAGGCGTTCGCGGGCGAGGTCGTCGACGTCGTCATGGCGTACAGCGAGAGCAAGCGGCCCAGCCCGCGCCCGCTGGTCACCGTCCGCACGGACGACCGGCCGCATCTCGGGGAGCGGGCGAAGGTGTACCGGTCGCTGGGCGGGAAGCCGCAGGCGGCCGAGTTCGTGGAGCAGGCGGACGAGGGCCTGGTGGTGCTGCGCGTCGTCGACAGGATGGGGCGCGGCAAGGAGCCCGAGGAGGGGTCGGTGCCCGAGAAGGGCGATCTGCTGTGCTTCACGCTCTTCGAGCACGAGCAGCGCGGCGGCGCCCGGCTGCCCGACCCGGAGGAGACGCCGTGGACGCACGGCGGACCGCCCGGCGAGCAGACGCCCGAAGCCCCCGACTCCGTCACCCAGGAGGACCTGCTGTGACCACCGAGGCCGTCTTCGACCCCGGTACCGCCGCGACCCGCGCCACCGACGCGATCCTGCGCGACACCTTGCACGGCACCGCGCGCGGGGTGGTCGTCGACTCCCCGCCGGGCGCGGGCAAGTCCACGCTCGTCGTCCGGGCGGCACTGGAACTCGCCGACGCGGGGCGCCCGTTGATGGTGGTCGCGCAGACCAACGCGCAGGTCGACGACCTGGTGCTGCGGCTCGCCGAGAAGAGCCCCGAGCTGCCGGTGGGCCGGCTGCACAGCAGCGACGCCGACCCGTACGACAAGGCGCTGGACGGGCTGCCGCAGGTGAGGAAGTCGGCCAAGGCCGGGGAGCTGGCCGGCCTTCCGGTCGTCATCTCCACGGCGGCCAAGTGGGCGCATGTGAAGGTCGACGAGCCGTGGCGGCACGCGATCGTGGACGAGGCGTACCAGATGCGGTCGGACGGGCTGCTGGCCGTGGCCGGGCTGTTCGAGCGGGCGCTGTTCGTGGGCGACCCGGGGCAGCTGGACCCGTTCGCGATCGTGGGCAGCGAGCAGTGGGCGGGCCTGTCGTACGACCCGTCGGCCTCGGCGGTGACGACGCTGCTGGCGCACAACCCGCAGCTGCCGCAGCACCGGCTGCCGGTGTCCTGGCGGCTCCCGGCGTCGGCGGCCCCGCTGGTCTCGGACGCCTTCTACCCGTACACCCCGTTCCGCAGCGGCACCGGCCACGGCGACCGCCGACTGGCCTTCGGTGTCCCCTCGGACGGCTCCGGTCCCGACCGGGTGATCGACGAGGCGGCGGAATCGGGCTGGGGACTGCTGGAGCTGCCCGCGCGGCACACGCCCCGGACGGACCCCGAGGCGGTACGGGCGGTGGCGACGGTCGTACGGCGGCTGCTGGACCGGGGCGGCGCGGCCGTCTCCGAGCGCTCGCCGGAGCCGACGCCGCTGACCGCCGGCCGGATCGCCGTGGGCACCGCGCACCGCGACCAGGCGGCGGCCGTGCGGGCGGCGCTGGCCGAGCTGGGCGTCCAGGACGTCACGGTGGACACCGCGAACCGTCTCCAGGGGATGGAGTTCGACGTCACGGTGATCCTCCACCCCCTCTCCGGCCGCCCCGACGCCACCGCCTTCCACCTGGAGACGGGCCGCCTGTGCGTCCTGGCCTCCCGGCACCGGCACGCGTGCGTCGTGGTCTGCCGGGCGGGGGTGAGCGACCTGCTGGACGACTATCCGTCGACGGAGCCGGTCCAGCTGGGCACGCTCGTGAAGTTCCCGGACGGATGGGAGGCGAATCACGCGGTGCTGGCGCATCTCGGGGAACATCGCGTGGCGTGGAAGCCTTGAGACTCCGGGGCCGACGGCCTCTTGCGCCACCGGGGGACAATGGAAGGCGGTCGGCATCCGAACCGTACGAGGAGGAGAAGACATGGCGGAGCCCACGCCGCGTCGGAACGAACCGCGGCTACGCCCCGCGCCCCTGCTCTTCGAGCCGGCGGAGGCGGCCGGTGATCCTGAGCACTTCTTCGATCTGGAGTCGATCGACGACCCGGGCGCGCTGCTCGCGCGCGCGACGGAGCTGACGGTGGCGTTCCAGGCGGCGGCCGACCGGGCGGTGGAGTTCCAGGCCGTCGCGGCGGCCCAGCTCGCCGATCCGCGCCGGTTCGACCGGCTGACACCGGCGGACATCGCCGAGCGGGCCGAGTGGACCGAGGACTACGCCAAGAAGATGGTCGAGTTCGGCCGGGATCTGCTGCGCGGGGACGTGGAGGGCCGGGGGCACGTCGACCCGGTGTGACGTGTGGGACGCGTGGGACAGGGGTGACCGCACAACCTCACCCGGCATATGCCAGGCGGGCAAGATACTCGCCCTCCCGGCCCCCTGTCCCGCTTTTCGGCAACTCTCGGGAATCGCCTCCTCACAGCCGGTAGACCGGTCGGCATGAGCAGCGCATGTGTCACCGCGGACGGCGCCGTCTGGCTGGCCTCCGCCGGAACGTATCCGCGCAGCACCCTCGCCCTCTGGGACGAGCGGCCGCACGCCCCGGTCGTGCTGCCCTGCGGCTCGGTGTTCGACGTCGTCAGCGCGCCCGCGATGTTCGGGCGGCTGATGCTGGACCGGCTGTGGGACGAGGGGCCGGGCTCGGGACCGGTGGCGGCGTTCCGCGGGCGGATGCTGATGTTCGCCGCGCCGGGCACGGCCCAGCGGCTGCCCTCCCTGCTGGATTGGGAGGAGTGGGGCGCCCACGGCCGGCGGGACGGCCGTACGGGATCCGTGCCGCCGCTGCTGTGCCACGGCACCGGGGACGCGGTGACCGTGCCCGCGCTCACCCCGGCGCGGGAGCACGGCCCCACCCGCTGGGTGGTCGCCCCGGACTGCCGTCAGCCCTGGCTGCCGGGCCCCGAGGTACTGCTCTGGGCGGCCGTCCGGGCGGCCCGCGCGGCCGTGCGGATATCGATTTTTCCTCCCGCCGACCAGGATGCTAAGGTCTACGACGTCAGCAGGCGCCGCTAGCTCAGTTGGTTAGAGCAGCTGACTCTTAATCAGCGGGTCCGGGGTTCGAGTCCCTGGCGGCGCACAGACGGCAAAGGCCCCTCGCGAAAGCGGGGGGCCTTTCGCATGTCTAGGACCTGGGCCCGGTGATCTTCACCGTCCAGGCTCCGGAGGGGGTGCGGTCCTCCACTTCCACGCGCACGTCGTCGCCCGGGACCGTGAAGGTCTCGCCGAGGGCGACCGGGGCGTCGGCGAGGGGCGGATAGACGGAGGACTCCCAGCAGGCCTCGGTGCCGGGGTGGGCGTCGATCACCTCGACCGGACCGCGGCCGGACTGGGCGTCGCTGCTGACGCGGTAGACGAGGATGCCGGCGCGGCAGGCCGCGTGGTCGTTGCCGACGGGCCCGCGCGCCTCGAAGGCGAGGGCGGTGCCGGGGCCGGTGCGGACCACGGCCAGTTTGACGCCGTCGCCGAGCCCGAACGCGGGTGCGCCGGAGGCGTCGGCGACGGGGACGCCCGGTCCGGCGCCGAGCGGTTCCAGGGTGAGCCGGGTCGGCTCCGCGCTCCACACGCACACCACCTGGCGCGGCGCCAGCCAGCCCAGCTTCCACTTGTGCCAGGCGAAGAGATCCGGGGCGAGGCCGAACTGGCTGCCCATCAGGTCCCAGTCGCCGACGTAGGTGTCCCAGTCCCCCTTGCCGTCGACCGGGCGGTGGTAGAGGTCGGGCAGGTCGAAGACGTGCCCGGTCTCGTGGGCCAGCACGAGCCGGTCCGGGGGGTGCTTCTCGAAGACCGTGACGACACGGCGGATGTCCGTGCCGTCGGCGTGCAGGGGCACCTCCAGGTTGACGACCTTCGTGGCGTCCGAGTCCACGCCGGGCGCGTCCGGGTCGGCGACGAAGTACACGACGTCGTAGCGGGAGAAGTCGACCTCGCCGTCCGCGGCGGCGAGGGCGTCGTGCAGGTAGGCGGCGCGGCGCTCGGCGTTCCAGTCACGCTGTATGGCGTACGCGGTGGACGGCTTCGGCATGCCGATCCAGTGCTGCAGGGGGTGCGCGCGCAGGGCGAACCTGCCGTAGGAGGCCTCTTCGAAGAAGCGGCTGGTGGCCGGGAAGTGGTCGGCGGCCAGTTCGGCGGGGGTCGTCGCCGGGGCCCCGTCCGGGAAGGACAGGAAGATCATCACCGCGTCGAGGGCGCGGGTGGGGCGCGGGTAGGCGGTGTTCCAGGTGTCGAGGCCCTCGGAGTGGTGGGCGTCGGTGCGCTCCAGCGCGCAGGGCTCGGTCGAGAAGGGCTCCGCGATCGAGGGGCCGGTGCCCAGGGAGATCGCGGCGAGCGCCGACAGGGTGGTGCACATGGCCGCGGTGGTGCGCAGCCGGGGGCGCGGGAAGAGTCGCGGCACTTCGGACCTCCGGGGGCGGTTCACGGGACACCGCCCTCAGCCTGTGGGAATTTGTCCCACTACGCCCTGTTTGCCTGCCCCGGAAGAGTGAGGAGGGGGAAAGCGGGCATCAATTCCGACACCCCCGGAATTCTCACGGAACGTCACAAGCGGTCGGCCGCCCGCAGAACCGGTCCACCTGCGGGCAGAAACGATCTGTCAGAAGGGTGGGGTGTTCCGGGACACTGGGCAGTGGCTGCGCAACTCCGGGGGCAGCATCTATGATCGGCACACTTTCCTGCCAGGACAGCGATCGAGTGCACTGCGGGAGCGAGCGGTGAGCGGAACGTCCGAAGGGCCGACGCCCGCGGCAGACCTCGACCGGTCCGCCGTCACGGAGCGTGACAGTCAGGCAGCTACTTGTGCGGAGAGCCTGGAGGGATCCGACCCCCCGGCCTACCGTTCCGTGTTCGCGGCTGCGCCCCTCGCCATGGCCCTCGTCGATCGCGAGGGCCAGGTCGCGGATGCCAACCAGGCGCTCGGCGACCTGCTCGGCGGCGAGGGCGCGGGCCTGGTCGGGCGGGTCGCCGCCGATCTGCTCGACCTCGCCTCCGACGCCCGCACCTGGCACGCCTATCGCGAGGTGCTCGGCGGCCGGCAGGCGAAACTGCGCTGCATCCGGCGCCTGAAACACCCCGACGGGCGCTCGCTCTGGGCGCAGGTCACCGTGTCCCCGCTGGACGACGGCATGCCCGGGGTGCTGCTGTCGGTCGCCGACGTCAGCGACCGCCGCGACCTCGAGGCGAGGCTGCGGCACCTGCAGATGCACGATCCGGTGACCCGGCTGCCCAACCGCACCCTGTTCTTCGAGCGGGTGTCGGCCGCGCTGGAGGCGGAGTCGTACGAGCAGAGCGGAACCGGCCGGATCGGCCTGTGCTATCTCGACCTGGACGGCTTCAAGGCGGTCAACGACACTCTCGGCCATCGTGTCGGCGACCGGCTGCTCGCCGCCGTCGCCGACCGGCTCACGGACTGCGCCAAGGAGGCCGGGCAGAACCGGCCGAGCGTGCCGCTGGTGGCCAGGCTGGGCGGCGACGAGTTCGCCCTGCTGGTGGAGGACTCCACGGGCACCGAACAGCTCGCCGACCTCGCCGAGTCCGTGCTGAAGTCGCTGCAGGCGCCGTTCGACCTGTCCGGGCAGCGTATGAACGTCTCCGCGTCGATCGGGGTCGTCGAGCGGCACGCGGCCGGGACCACCGCGACCGGTCTGATGCAGGCCGCCGACACCACGCTGTACTGGGCGAAGGTGGACGGCAAGGACCGCTGGACGCTGTTCGACCCGGAGCGCAACGCGCATCTGATGACCAGCCAGGCCCTCGCCTCCACCCTCCGGCCCGCCATCGAACGCGGTGAGTTCCGCCTGGAGTACCAGCCGCTGGTCGGCATGGCGGACGGGCAGCTGCGCGGGGTCGAGGCGCTGGTGCGCTGGGACCACCCCCGGTTCGGCTCCCTGCCGCCGAATCGGTTCGTCGCGCTGGCCGAGGAGGACGGCTCGATCGTCCCGCTCGGCCGCTGGATTCTGGCCACCGCCTGCCGTCAGGCCCGCGCCTGGCAGCTGGACCGCCCGGACGAGCCGCCGCTGTTCGTCAGCGTCAACGTGGCGGTCCGTCAGGTGTGGGACTCCGACCTGGTCGCTGACGTGGCGGAGATCCTCGCGGAGACGGGCCTGCCCCCGCATCTGCTCCAGCTGGAGCTCACCGAGTCGGCGGTCATGGGCTCGGCCGGACGGCCGCTGCAGGCCCTGCAGGCGCTCAGCGACATGGGCGTGCACATCGCCATCGACGACTTCGGGACCGGCTACTCCAACCTCGCCTATCTGAGCAGGCTGCCGGTGTCGGTGCTCAAGCTGGACGGGTCGTTCGTGCGCGGCTTCCAGTACGAGGGCACGGGCGCGGCGCCCAATCCGGCCGACGAGGTCGTCGTCGAGGCGATGATCGACCTCGCCCACCGGCTCGGACTGACCGTCACCGCCGAATGCGTGGAAACCGCCGCCCAGGCCAACCGCCTGCGCAGCATCGGCTGCGACACCGGGCAGGGCTGGCTGTACTCCCGCGCGGTGTCCCCGGACCGCATCTCCGAACTACGAGCCTCGGGCCCGGACCGCCAGGCGGTCGGCAACCCGTAGGCCCGGGGCGGGCGCGCGGTCGGCGTCCCGTAGGCCCGGCGGGCCGTAGGCCCGGCGGGCCGTAGGCCCGGGGCAACCCGTAGGCCCGGGGCGGGCACGCGGACGGTATCCCGCAGGCCCGGGGCGGGGAGGCCGACGGCAAACGGGAAGCCACCGGATCGGCCGGCGGAAGGATACCCGGGGGCGCCGGTTCGGCGCGCGACCGGCGAGCCGGGAGCGCCGGGAAGCGAAGGGGGCTGGGCACTCCATGGGCGCCGGTCGGTCGGGCGCCCGGCGGCCGGAGCCGGCAGCGCACCACCCACCCGGCAAACCAGCAGTCCCAGGACATCAGGCGCGCACGGCGATCCAGGCCCGCACCTCCCCCGGGGACGGGTCGCCCTCGTGCCGCGAAAGGCACCGGACTGGCCGTCACCCGGCGACCGGAGCCGCCGACTCGCCAGACACGGCGCCCGGGAACCCGTTGACCGCCCTTCGTCCGGCGCGCCCGGCAACCCCGCAGTCACCCGCCGATCGTCCGGCGCGGCGCCCGGGAGCCCGGTGGCCGCCCGATTGTCCGGCGCGGCGCCCGGGAACCCACTGGCCGCCCGTCCGGCGCGGCGCCCGGGAACCCGTTGGCCGCCCGATCGGCCGGCGCGCCCGGCCGCCGCAGCCGCCGGTTCGGCAGGCGGACGGCAGGCGGACGGTCGTCGGCCGGCTGCCGAGACGGTGGGCGGTCTCGGCCGTCCGCGGCCGTCCCACCGGTGGGCGGCGTATCGCGCCGGGCGTCAGGTGGTGGGCAATCCGTAGGCGTTCGCGACGAGTTCGTAGGAGCGCAGGCGCAGTTCGCCGCGGTGGGCGTGACTGGTGAGCATCAGTTCGTCGGCGCCGGTGCGCTTGTGCAGGTCGTCGAGGCCGGTGCGGACCTCGTCGGCGGTGCCGTGGACGATGTTGGCCGTCCAGGAGTCGACGAACTCCCGCTCCAGCTCGCTGAACCGGTGGGCCTCCGCCTCCTCGGGGGAGGGGAAGAGACCCGGGCGGCCGGTGCGCAGCCGGACCATGTTCAGCCCCGTCGCCAGGACCTGCCGGCGGGCCTCGTGTGCGTCGTCGGTGGCGAGGACGGAGACGCCGATCAGGGCGTAGGGCTCGGAGAGCACCGCGGAGGGACGGAACGACTGCCGGTACAGGTCGAGGGCCGGAACGGTGTTCTGCGCGGAGAAGTGGTGCGCGAAGGCGAAGGGCAGACCGAGGAGTCCGGCCAGGCGGGCGCTGAAGCCGGAGGAGCCGAGCAGCCAGACCGGCGGGCGGTGCCGGGACTGGACGCCTCCGGGGGAGGTCGCCTGGACGGGGCCGGGCACGGCGTGGACACGGCGGTAGGGGTGCCCGTCGGGGAAGTCGTCGTCCAGGAAACGGATCAGCTCGGAGAGCTGTTCGGGGAAGTCGTCCGCGCCCTCGTTCAGGGTGTCCGTACGACGCAGGGCGGCCGCGGTGGCCCCGTCGGTGCCGGGGGCGCGGCCGAGGCCCAGGTCGACGCGGCCCGGGGCGAGCGCCTCCAGGGTGCCGAACTGTTCGGCGATGACGAGGGGCGCGTGGTTGGGCAGCATGACGCCGCCCGAGCCGAGCCGTATGCGGTCGGTGTGGGCGGCGAGGTGGGCGAGGATCACCGCGGGCGAGGAGGAGGCGACGCCCGGCATCGAGTGGTGCTCGGCGACCCAGTAGCGGTGGAAGCCGCGGGACTCGGTGAGCCCGGCGAGGTCGACGCCGGTGCGCAGGGCGTCCGTGGCGGTGCGGCCGGAGCCGACGGTGACCAGGTCGAGGACGGAAAGGGGGGTGGGGGCGCTGCCGAGGGCGGCGCCCCGGATCCCGTCCGAGGCCGCCCGGTCCCGTACCGTTCCGGCAGCCGTCTCGTCCGCCAACTCGTCTGCCGCCACGGGGGCCTCCTGTTCTCGGGCTTGCGCTGTCCGCACCCGGCTAACAGGAGGGTGTCCCCGTTTATTCCCGGCCGCTCACACCTGCACGATCGGCTCCCTGGTGAACAGCGCGCCCAGCCCCGGCGCGTTCACGCGGCGGTCCGTGAGCCGCAGCGCCTCCCAGACGGTCACCTGGTTGGCGGTGAGGACGGGCTTGCCCAGCTCCTTCTCCAGGGCGGGGACGCAGGCGACGGTGTGCAGGGCGGTGTCGGGCAGCAGGACCGCCTCGGCGCCGGCGTCGTCGGCGGCCCGTGCGAGGGCGAGCACCTCCGCCTCGCCGAGGGCGCCGGCCTCGGCCGCCGTGGCGATCCCGGCGCTGTGCACCGCGGTCACCTCCACGCCGCCAGCCCGCAGGAACTCCGCGAACCGGGCGGCCACCTCCCGCGGGTACGTCGCCCCGACGGCGACCCGCGCCGCCCCCAGCTCCCGCGCCGCGTGCACGAAGGCGAAGGAGGTGGAGGAGGCCGGCATCCCGGCGGTCGTGGCCAGGGTGCGCACCTGGTCGTGGGCGCCCTCCCAGCCGTAGCCGAAGCTGCCGCTCGTGGAGGCCCACACGACGGCCTCGGCGCCCGACAGGCGCAGTCGTTCGACGGCCGCGGCGATCCGGTGGGGGGCGCCCAGCCGCAGCAGCGCGTCCCCCTGGTGCGCGTCCTCGGCGAGGTCCGTACCGGGGTCCGTGCGGACGAGGTCCACCCGGATGTCACTGCCCAGGAGCTGCTCGATTCGGGGGTAGTCGTCCTCGGCCGAGTGGCCCGGGTGGAGAAGTCCGAGTGCGGTCATGTCCAGCCTTCCTGCTGCTGCTGTTCTTCCGGCAGTACCCGGGTACCCAGTCGGCGCAGCCCACCGTCGGCATCCTCACCTGGTTGGCGGTCCGGCCGTGTTGACGGTCGTGGGCGGGGGTGCGACCGTGTTCCGTCCGCGCACGTCAGGCCCTTGGTCACGGAGAAGGCACCGGATGGCCGCCGTTCCCACGCTCCTCGTCCTCGACGCCGATCCCCTCCCCCGCCTCGGCCGTCTCACGGGCCGGGTGCGGGTGCTGCACTGCGACGGCGCGGCGCTCGGCGAACTCCTGCCGGGGGCCGATGTGCTGCTCGTGTGGGACGTCACCTCGCACGCGGTGCGCGCCGCCTGGCCGGGCGAGGGGCCGCGGCCCCGCTGGGTGCACACGGCGAGCGCCGGCGTGGACCATGTGATGTGCCCCGAGCTGGCCGCGTCCGGCACGGTGGTGACGAACGCCCGGGGCGTCTTCGAGGAGCCGGTCGCCGAGTACGTCGCCGCCCTGGTCCTGGCGATGGCGAAGGACCTGCCGCGCACCTGGGAACTCCAGGGGCGCGGCGAGTGGCGGCCCCGGGAGAGCCGGCGGGTGGCCGGCACCCGGGCCGTGGTCGTCGGGTCGGGCCCGGTCGGCCGGGCGATCACCCGTGTCCTCAAGGCGCTCGGCATGACCACCGCGCTCGTCGGCCGCGTCCCGCACACCGGCATCCACGGCCCCCAGGACCTGGACCGTCTCCTCGCCCGCGCCGACTGGGTGGTCGCGGCCGCCCCGCTCACCGAGCAGACGTACGGCATGTTCGACGTCCGCCGCTTCGGCGTGATGCAGCCGTCCGCCTGTTTCGTGAACGTCGGCCGCGGTGGTCTGGTCGTCGAGGAGGCGCTCGTACGGGCGTTGCGCAGCCGGTGGATCGCGGGTGCCGCCCTGGACGTGTTCGCCACCGAACCCCTCCCTCCCGACAGCCCGTTGTGGCAGGTCCCGGGCCTGCTGGTGTCCCCGCGCATGAGCGGCGGCACGGTCGGCCGGCACGACGAACTCGGCGCGCAGTTCGTGGAGCTGTTCGAGCGGTGGGCGGCGGGCAGACCGCTGAAGAACGTGGTCGACAAAGAGCGCGGATACGTGCCCGGCCGCTGACTCTCCCCACATTCTCCTCACAGGACGCTCCCGCATAACTCGGATGGCCCCGGGTAGCCGCGCCGCCATGGCTCCACCGAACAGACAATCCGGAAACCTCGAGAACCCCACCCGTCGGTCGCTGCTCGCGGGGGTGGCGGCGCTCGGCGCGCTGGGCGCCGCGGGCTGTTCGCGCGTGGCCACGGCGTCCACGGCGGACGGCGGCGACCTCCTCGACCGGCTGCGCGCCGCGGGGGTCGTACGGCTGGGCATCGCGGGCGAGATCCCGTTCGGGTACATCGACAAGGACGGGCAGCTCACCGGCGAGGCGCCCGAGCTGGCGAAGGTGATCTTCAAACGGCTGGGCGTGGACAGGGTGCAGCCCGTGCCCACCGAGTTCGGTTCGCTGATACCCGGGCTGAACTCCCAGCAGTTCGATGCCGTGGCGGCGGGGATGTACGTCAACCCCGAGCGCTGCGAGCAGGTGATCTTCGCCGACCCCGACTACCAGATGCTGGACGCGTTCATCGTCCGCAAGGGCAACCCGATGGGGCTGCACAGCTATCAGGACGTCGTGAAGAAGGGCGCGAAGTTCGCCACCGGCACCGGCTACGCCGAGATCCAGTACGCCGTGGACGCGGGGTACGAAGAGAGCGACATCCTCATCGTGCCGGACCAGGTGGCCGGGCTGAACGCGGTCGAGGCGGGCCGCGTCGACGTCTTCGCGGGCACGGCCCTCACCGTCCGCGAGATCGTCAAGAAGTCGGGCAGGACCGAGTCGACCAGGCCCTTCGCCCCGCTCGTGGACGGCAAGCCGCATGTCGACGGGGGCGCTTTCGCCTTCCGGCGGACCGAGACGCGGCTGCGCGACGCCTTCAACGCCGAGCTGCGGAAGCTGAAGAAGAGCGGGGAGCTGTTCCGGATCCTGCGGCCCTTCGGGTTCACGAAGGCCGAGATGACGGACCTGACCGCGAAGGAGCTCTGCGGCGGATGACCTCGGGACTCTGGGAACTCGTCCTCAAGGGGGTCTGGACCACCGTCCAACTCCTCGTCCTCAGCGCCCTGCTGGGGGCCGTGGTGGCCTTCGCCGTGGGGATCGCGCGCACCCACCGGCTGTGGATCGTCCGCTTCCTCGCGGGCTTCTACACCGAGGTGTTCCGTGGGACCTCGGCGCTGGTGATGATCTTCTGGGTGTTCTTCGTGCTGCCGCCCGCCTTCGGCTGGCAGCTGGTGCCGATGTGGGCGGGCACCCTCGCGCTCGGCCTCACCTACGGGGCGTACGGCGCGGAGATCGTGCGCGGGGCGCTCGCCGCCGTGGACCCGGCGCAGCGGGAGGGCGGGATCGCGCTCGGCTTCACGCCCGGCCAGCGGATGCGGAAGATCCTGTTGCCGCAGGCGGTGCCGGAGATGATCCCGCCGTTCTCCAACCTGCTGGTCGAGCTGCTGAAGGGCACCGCCCTGGTCTCGGTCATGGGCATGGGCGACCTGGCCTTCAGCGGCAACCTGGTCCGGCTCGCGCTCCAGGAGAGCGCGCAGATCTACACGTACGTCCTGCTCCTCTACTTCGTGATCGCGTTCCTGCTCACGCGGCTGATGCGCGGTCTTGAGAACCGGCTGAAGGCGGTGGTCCGATGAACTGGGACTGGAGTGCCGTGAGCGACTTCATGCCGCTGTTCTGGGAGGGGCTGCTGGTCACCCTGCAGGCGCTCGCCCTCGGATCGCTGATCTCGTTCACGCTGGGGCTGGTGTGGGCGCTGCTGATGCGGACGCCGACCAGGTGGGTGCAGTGGCCCGTGGGGATCGTCACGGAGTTCGTCCGCGACACCCCGCTGCTGGTGCAGCTGTTCTTCCTCTTCTACGTGCTGCCCGAGTGGGGGGTGACCCTCTCGGCGATGACCACCGGAGTCCTGGCGATCGGGCTGCACTACTCGACGTACACGATGCAGGTCTACCGGGCCGGCATCGACGCCGTGCCCGCCGGCCAGTGGGAGGCGGCGACCGCGCTGAACCTGCCCAGGGGCCGGACCTGGCGTGTGGTGATCCTGCCGCAGGCGGTCCGCCGGGTCGTGCCGGCGCTCGGCAACTACGTGATCGCCATGCTCAAGGACACCCCGATGCTGATGGTGATCACCGTGCTGGACCTGCTCGGCCGGGCGAAGCTCTTCTCCCAGGAGCACTTCCAGTTCACCGAGCCCCTGACGGTGATCGGCGTGGCCTTCATCGTCATCTCCTCTCTCGCCTCCCTCCTTCTGCGCACCCTGGAGCGACGCCTTGTCCGTTGACACCACCCCCGCCCTGAAGAAGCAGCAGACCAGCGAGCTGATACGACTGGAGCAGGTCACCAAGAGGTTCGGCGACCACACCGTCCTCGATCACCTGGACTTCTCCGTGGAGCCGGGCAGGCACGTCACCCTGATCGGGCCGTCCGGTTCCGGCAAGACCACCATCCTGCGGATGCTGATGACCCTGACCAGGCCCGACGAGGGCACGATCACCGTGGACGGGCAGCGGCTGTTCCCGGCGCCCCCCCAGCAGGTCCGCGAGGTCCGCAAGAAGATCGGGATGGTGTTCCAGCAGTTCAACCTGTTCCCGAACATGAGCGTGCTCAGAAACGTCACCGAGGCGCCGGTGACCGTGCTCGGGCTGTCCAGGGACGAGGCGGAGGCGCGGGCGCGCGAGCTGCTGGAGCTGGTGGGGCTGGCCGACAAGTGCGACGCGAAGCCGTCCCGGCTGTCGGGCGGGCAGCAGCAGCGGGTGGCGATCGCGCGGGCCCTGGCGATGCGGCCGCAGATCCTGCTGCTCGACGAGGTGACCTCCGCCCTGGACCCCGAGCTGGTCGCCGGGGTCCTCGACGTCCTCAGGGACATCGCCCGCAGCACCGACATCACGATGCTGTGCGTGACCCACGAGATGAACTTCGCCCGGGACATCTCCGACCAGGTACTGATGTTCGACGCGGGCCGGGTCGTCGAGGCGGGTCCGCCGGAGAAGATCTTCAGCGCGCCGGAGGAGGAGCGGACGCGGGAATTTCTGAGCGCGGTGCTGTAAGGGGGCAGGTCCGGCCGGGGTTCCGGTGGCGGGACATGACTTAGGCATATGCCAGAGGGCCAGTGTCGCAGTTGAGAGGTCCGAAGGTGCAACACATTCTCGCCAACAACCCCTTCCTTCCGCCCCCTTGGCCGTTATGGTGGAGATGATTCGCTGCCAGGATCACGGATCATGGTTCATGGTTCATGGGCCATGGACACGGCCAGAGAAGCGACCAGGGGGGACCGTGGCGCTGAAGCACGAGCCGACCACGCCGTACCACTCGACCCAGGACGCGCTGCGCGTCCTGGAGACGGTGGCCCGGCACTCCACCGGCGTCACCGACGCCGAGCTCGCCCGCCAGACCGGCCTGGGCGCGGAGCGACTGACCACGCTCCTGCGCATGCTGCGCCGCGAGGGCTACGTCGAGCAGGTGACCGACGGGGCGTACGTCGCGGGTGACGCGCTGGCCCGCCTGGGGTCCGCCCAGGGCCATCAGCAGGCCCTGCGCGACCAGCTCCAGCGCACGCTCGACCGGCTGCGCGACTCGATCGGCGCCGCCGTCTACGTCAGCCGGTACGTCGACGGCGAGGTCACCATCGCCCAGTACGCCGACAGCCCCGCCACGCCCGCCGTGCACGAGTGGGTCGACTTCCGCTTCTCGGCCCACGCCACCGCGCTCGGCAAGAGCCTCCTCGGCCAGCTCGACCACAACGGCCGGCGGGACCATCTCTCCCGGCACAAGATGGCCCGCCTCACCTCGCGCACCATCACCAGCGACCGGCTGCTGCTGTCCCGCCTGGAGTCCCAGCCGCCCACGGTCCCGCACCTCGACCTCCAGGAGTACGCGGTCGGCACGGTCTGCGCGGCCGTCCCGATCACCGCCGGCTCCTCCGTCGGCTGCCTCGCCCTGTCCCTGCCCGTCGCCCACGTGCACCGCCTCCGCCAGGCCGCCGACGCGCTGAACAGGAACGCGGCGCCGGTGCTGCTGTCCCTGGCGATCTAGGGGGTCGGAAACGTGGTCGGAAGCACCCCCGCGGACCGGGTAGTATTTTCTCTGTCGCCGGCCGCCACAGAGCGGAGGGCGAGAGTCATGCGCCGCTAGCTCAGTTGGTTAGAGCAGCTGACTCTTAATCAGCGGGTCCGGGGTTCGAGTCCCTGGCGGCGCACGATGACGATGGCGGCTCCTGTTCGCGGAAAGCGCGGACACGAGCCGCCATCGTCGTATCCGCGCCCCGCACGGTGGGGGCTCCGCCGCCCACCTCCGTCACGAAGCGCCTCCCCTGCGCACAAGGGGCCCTTCGGCCTCGTCCCGGGCGACCTTCTCGGCTTCCTCCCGGGTGAGCCGTCGGTACGTCTCCTCCCCCGGCGGCCGCCACCACACCGGGTCGGCGCACCGCACCCCTTCCCGTCTGAGCAGCGCCCGGTGGATCTTGTTCGTGGCGGTGACCGGCATCCGCCCGGCCACGCGGACGAACCGGGGTGCCATCTTCGTCCCCAGGTCCGGCTGGGCCCGCAGGAACGCGGCGAAGGCGCGGGGCTCGAAGCGCCCGGCGATCGCCGCCATCACCTGGTCGCCGGTCACCGGATCGGGCACCGCGTACACGGCGACGGCGTCCGCGCCCTCGTACCGGGCGAGGATGTTCTCGATCATCGCGGCGGCCAGGTTCTCGCTGTCGACGCGGAGGCGGTCGTCGGTCCGGCCGGCGAAGTAGAGGTAGCCGTCGGGGTCGCGGTAGAAGAGGTCGCCGGTCCAGTACAGGCCGTCGCGGCGCCGCTCGGCCTCGGCCTCGGGATTGCGCCAGTACCCCTCGAACGGGTTCGGCCCGCGATTGACCAGCTCACCGATGGCCTCGTCCCCGTTCAGCAGCCGCCCGGCGGCGTCGAGAACGGCCGGCGGACACTCCCGCCGCGTCTCCGGATCGAGGACGGCGAGCCCGGGCCCCGCCCGCCCCACCGCCCCCGCGGGTGTCCCCGGCGTCCACTGCACGGCCGCGCCGCCCTCCGAGGAGCCGTAGCCCTCCACCAGCCGCACCCCGAACCGCCGCTCGAAGGCCGCCGCGTCCACCACCCCCGCCTCCGTCCCGAAGCCGAGCCGCAGCGCGTGGTCCCGGTCGTCGGGGCCCGGCTCGGTGGCCAGCAGGTACTGGATCGCGCGGCCGACGTAGGTGAAGTACGTGGCCCGGTAGCGGCGTACGTCCGCCAGGAAGCCGGAGGCCGAGAAGCGCCGCCGCAGCGCCACCCCGGCGCCGGCCGCCAGCGCGGGCGCCCAGTCGGCGATCACGGCGTTGCCGTGGAACATCGGCATGCAGACGTAGTGCACGTCGTGCGGTGTCACGGAGAACTGCGCGGCCAGGGACCGCGCCGCGGCGGCCAGCCGGCCCTGGGTGCAGATCGCGGCCTTGGGCGCGCCGGTCGAGCCGGAGGTGAAGTAGAGGAGGAGCCGGTCGGCGGGGGCGGCCCGGGACGGGTCCGGGCGGGCGGCCGCGTACGGCGCGAGAAGAGCGGCGTACTCCTCGGTGTCCGTCACCAGGACGCGGACCCCGGGGAGGTCGAGGCCGGCGAGGAGGGGGAGGTGGGTGTGCTCGGTGATCAGCAGCCGGCACTCGGTGTGCAGGATGTCCCGGGCCAGCTCGGGGCCCCGCCGGGTGGGGTTGATCCCGGCGACCGCCGCACCCGCGAGCGCGGCGGCGGACAGCCACAGCGGGAACTCCGGGGTGTTGTCCAGCAGCACCCCCAGGTGCCGCGGGGCGCCCGCGGGCAGCAGGTCGGCGAGGAGCGCGGCCCGGGCGGCGGCTTCGGCCGCGACCTCGTGGTGGGTGAGGACGGAGTTCTCCGGGTCCCCGCACCACAGTCCCGGCCGGTGGTCGTCCCAGCGTTGCGCTACGAGCTCGGCGACGGACTCCATGAGGGCGCACGGTAGCTGACGCAGCGTCAGATGACTACGGCCGGACCTCGTCCCAGACGGAGAACGCGGCGTCGACGGAGATGATGAAGCCGACGCAGAAGGCGAGCGCCACCCCGAGGAAGACCAGCAGACAGCCCGACTCGGCGAAGAGCCGCCCGTGCGCCGGGGGCCTGGCCGTGGCCTGCTCGGGCCGGTCGGCCGGATGGAACACGGTGACGATGTCACCTTCCAGGATCGTCCCCGGGCCGTTCTCCTCCTCGAACCGCACCGTACGGCCGTCCCGGGTGGTGAACTCGTAGACGTGGTGCAGGGTCGTCACCACCCGCCGGTGCTCACCCCCGGTGGTCCTGGTCGTCGTGTACGTCCGCAGACAGCGCGCCTCGGCGGTGAGCCCGCTGCCCCAGGCCCGGGTGGCCCGGCGGGAGCGGCTGATCACCGTGTACATCGCGAGCAGGATCACCGCGATCATGAACGACGGGATGATGTAGAAGAAGATTTCCACGTGAGTCCCCCGAACTCCGAACACCGGCCTGCGCGGTCGGCGTGCAGGGAACGTACCCCCGCGGGGAGCGGGGGCGACTCAAGGGAAGCTCAGAAGTCAGGGCGTGGTGACCAGGAGGTGGATCATCACGGCGATGCCCGATCCGAGGACGAGCAGGCCGAACACCATGGCCGCCGTGTCCTTGCCGGGCTGCGGCGCGAACGCCGTGGCGCGCTCGGGGTCGTCCGGCGAGTAGTGGACGACGGCCTCGTCACCGGCGCCGCGGTCGCGCGGACCGCCGCCCTCCTTGAAGCGGACGGCGCGGCCGTCCCGGGTGGTGTAGTCGTACTCGTGCCACTGCACCTGCCGGGCCACGTTGTTGACCACCTGCGTGGTCCGCCAGGCCCGCACCACGCGGCCCGGCGCGGTCAGCCCGCTCTCCCAGGCCGCCCGCCGCTGCCGGGTGCGGCGCACGATCGCGTACCCCGCCACGACGAAGCCGACGATGAGCAGGACGAAGAACATTCTGGCGGCCTGCATATGAGGCGTACCCCCGTACGTCGGTGTCAGGACCCGTGTGCGCCGGCCCCGGACGACCCCGGTTCCGGCGCACGCGGACCCTATCCGACGACCTCTCAGAACGTGACGTCGGAGCAGGCGTAGAACGCGTTGCCGGTGTCGGCGACCGTCCAGACCGCGAGGATCACGTGGTGCCCGCTGAGCCCCGACGGCAGGGTGCCGCTGTGGGAGAGGGTGGCGGGCGGACGCCGGCCGCCGTAGGGGACGGTGAGGAAGGGGGTGAGGTTGAGGTCGGAGCGGGCCAGGTTGTGGTTCTGGTTCCAGCCCTGCTTGGTGACGTAGTAGGTGAAGTCGGTCGTGGCGTGCATCGCCGTGAACTGCCAGCGGAAGGTGTAGCTCTGACCGCCGGTCACCCTCGTGGCCGGCCATGCCCCGCCCGACGGTGTCCTCGGACTGTCGAGCTGGGCGAAGCGGGTGTTGTTCGCGGAGCAGATCCGCCCGTCGGCCGCGCCGGTCGCCGGGAAGCCCTTCGGGCCTTCGACGCTCTGCGGCTCCCACTGGATGTCGCCGCAGTCGGTGACGGTGCCGTTCTGGCAGAGCTTCTGCCTGCTGACGGGGAGGTCGGTGTAGCCGTGGCTGCCCGCGCCGCCGGCCGGGAGCACGACGGCTCCGGCGGTGGCGAGGCCCACCACGGCGGCGTAGAGCCTGGTCCTTGTGCGCATGCTGCCGCTCCTGGAGAACGTGGGGAGTTCTTCGGGCCGGAGAGCCCGTGAGCCGTGCAGGTCTAGACCAAGTCCGAGATTATGACCGCCGCTTGTACATGTCCATACCAATCGCGGGACCTGTTCGAGGGACCGTCAGGGCGCCTGCTCCCCGCGCCCCGCGCAGAACGCCACCGTCAGGTCCTTCACCAGCGCCTTGCGCTCGTAGTCGTCCAGTTCCACCAGGCCCCGCATGGTCAGCCGGGTCACCGTGTCCTCCACCGAGTCGACGACCGAGGTCAGCACGGTCGCCCGGTGCTGGGCGTCGAGGGCGGCGATCCGGCGGCGGTGCATCGCGGCGGCGACCTCCGGGGCGTACTCGATCCGCAGCGGCTGCACCGAGTACACCTCCAGACCGATCGCGCCCGCGTCCCGCGCGACCCGCCGGGTCAGCGCCTCCCCCGCCGCCTCCACCGAACCCCGGCCCGCGCCCGGCGGCTCCACCGGGATCCGGGCGAGGGCCGCCTCGACACAGTCCCGCAGATACGTCTCGTGGTCCTCGACGCCCAGCACGGCCCGCGCGGTGTCCCGCACCCGCCACACCACCAGGACGACCACCCGCAGCGCGACCCCGCTGCCGTCGGCCGCCGGCATGGGCTCACTGCGCCAGTGCCGCAGCCGTACGTCGACCCGGCGGCGCAGCAGCAACGGATTGACCCACAGCAGTCCGGTGCGCCGGACGGTCCCCCGGTAGCGGCCGAACAGATTGAGCACCCAGGCCCGCCCGGTGCGCCCCCGCGCCAGCCCGCCGAAGCCGAACAGCCCCAGGGCGCCCGCGCCCGCGTACGCCGCCCACTGCGCCGGACCGAGACCGGTCCCCGCCCACACCGGCAGCCGCAGCGCCTCCCCCACCAGCGGCGGCAGCACCCCCGCCCACCAGGTGGTGGCCACGCATCCGGCCGCCCCGCAGGCCCCGGCGAGCACACCGGCCCCGCCGGGCAGCACCCGCGCCGGCCGCTCCGCCAGGGCGGGGTCGACCTCGGCCAGGGGCCGTGCCTTCGCCGCCACCGGCCGCCGCAGCCTCGGCTGCTCCCCGGTCGCCGCCCGGCTCCCCACCACCGCGGGCCCGACCGGCACCGCCCGCGGCTCGGCCTCGTCCCGGAACAGCAGATGGACGGGGATCTCGGTGGTCGCCTCGTTGTGGATGAGCCGTGCGGGCCGGCCCTGCGCGGCCTCGGACGCGTCCCCCCGGGCCGGCTGCTCGGCCTGCCGTTCGCCCGCCCTGCCGGCCGGTCCGGTCCGGGAGTCCCGCTCGGGCCGTTCACTCCCGGCACCGGACGCCTCGTGCGTCTCCCCCGGTACCGCGGACCGGGACGGCTCCCCGGCCGGGCCCTCCGTCGCGGTTTCCCCGACCGGTCCGGACGGCGTCTCGGGCTCGGGTGTCTGTGAAGTGGTCGTGTGCATTGCGTGCCTCCAGCCTCCGCGCCAGATACGCATGACAGTCGTGCGGTGACAGTGGGTCGGGTTACGAGAAGAGCCGCCGCCAGGTCTCCGGGCCCGGGTGGCCGTCCGCCGCGCCGCCACGCCAGCCCTGGGCGCGCTGGAACGCCTCGACGGCACGCCGGTCCGCCTCGGTCCAGCGCGGCCCCGGGCCCTGGGCGTAGTACCTGCCGAACCCCTTCTTCACCAGTTGCCTCCCCAGCTGGGTGACGTACGCGTTGTGCGCGCCGGGGCGGAACAGGTTCCGGCCGGGGAAGGCCGGGACGCGCGGGGGCGAGGAGGGAGAAGAGGGCGAGGTGGCCGGCGGGCCCGCGCCGCCGGTCGCGGGCGGCGGTGCGGTAGGGGTGGCGGGCGGTCCGCCCGCCTCGACGTCCTTGCCCTGCCCCGTGACCAGGAGCCGCCAGGTCCCCGGTCCCGGCAGTCCGTCCGCGTCGGAGCCGCGCCAGCCCTGGGCCTGCTGGAAGGCCTGGGTGGCCCGGCGGTCGGCGTCCGACCAGCGCGGGCCCGGCCCCGAGACGTAGAAGGGGGCCGCGCCGCGCGCCACGAGGAGCCGGCCCAGCTGGGTGACGTACGCGTTGTCGGCCCCGGGACCGAAGAAGGACCGCCCGGGATACGGGGTCGCCGACGCCTCGGCTCCCGCGCCCGTGCCGCCGCCCGCCGCGAGCCCCTTGTAGCGGTAGGCGACATAGCTGTCCGAATGACTCCAGTAGGCGTACGGGGTGGCCTGACGGCGGGCCGCCGGGCGGGTCTCCTCGTAGGCGATGTAGTAACTGCGGGTGTAGTCGGTCCAGCCGCCGAAAAGGACGACGTGCGAGCCTTTCTGCGGGTCGGCGGGATTGTGGAAGAGGAGAATGTCGCCGGGCTGGAGTTCCTCCTTGGAAATACGCGTCCCGTACTGGTCGAGGGTGCCCGTCCACTCGTTCCCGGGCAGATGCCAGGCCATCGAGACGAAGCCCGAGCAGTCCTGCCGGTAACCGTCGGACCAGTAGGCGCTCATGCTGTACGGCACCCGCGCCGCGACCCATTCCCTGGCCCGCCGGATGATCTCCGCGCGGGTGGTCACCGGTGTCCCGGCGACGCTCGGGGGCTTCGCGGGCTGTCCGCCCGGGCCGTGCAGCGGCGCCGTGCCGCCCTGCGGGGTCTCGGGCTCGTCACCTTCGGGAACACCCGGTGGGGCGGGGGCCTGCGAGGCGGCGGGCGCGGACCCGGCGGGACCGGCACCGACCGCCGCGGACGCCGCCGCCGCGACGACCAGAGCCCGCCGGGCGGCGGGACGGCCGCCGAACCGGGCGGATCCCGGGGAAGGGGAATACGGGCTCACCCGGCGCCCGTGAACGCATCCGGGGCAGTCGCAGTCACTCGCGGGATCGAATTCCTCGAACACCGGAGTCTCCATGCGATTCCCCTCACACTCCAGATGGAAATGTCCGCGCCTGTGCACGTTCGCCAGTTTCTCAACTGTCGTCCCGGTGCGCATGCTGACGGTCCGAACGATGTAAGCGGACCCCGGGGCGGGAGACGCCCGGGAACGGGTGGTCAGGGGCACCCCCCGGCGTCCTGTAGAGTTACGACGTCAGCAGGCGCCGCTAGCTCAGTTGGTTAGAGCAGCTGACTCTTAATCAGCGGGTCCGGGGTTCGAGTCCCTGGCGGCGCACAGACGGCAAAGGCCCTTCGCGAAAGCGGGGGCCTTTCGCGTTGCCCGGTTCAGGTGCGGCCGGTCAGATACGCCGACACGATCACGTTCGCCGTGTAGCTGCGGCTCGCCCGGTCGAAGGTGCCGCCGCAGGTGATCAGCCGCAGTTCGGCGCGGTCGGGCCGGCGGGTGCCGTAGGCCCGCCGGGCGTCGAAGTCGTCGCGCGGGACGACCTCGACCTCGTCGACGGTGAACTCGGCGATCCTGCCGTCGTCGCGGACCACGCGGATCGTCTCCCCCGCCCGCATGGTGCTGAGCTTGTAGAAGACGGCGGGGCGGGTCTCGGTGTCGACGTGCCCGACCATCAGGGCGGTGCCCCGGGCGCCGGGCTTCGCGCCGGCCGCGTACCAGCCGACGACGCCGGACTGGTCGAACGGCGGCGGGTCGATCGCGCCCTCGGGGTCCAGGCCACGGGCGACGACCGGAGCCTGGACGCCCAGTTCGGGGATGTCGATGCGCTGGGGCAGGGCCGCCGCCAGCGGCTTGGCCGCCGGCGGCAGGTCGGCGTCCGCCGGGCGTCCCACGGCGGCCACGTCTCCCGTGGTCGGCGTGGACACGCCCGGCCGTACGTCGGTCACCTCGCGCCCCCACAGCCACAGCCCGAGCAGCAGCACCGCCCAGGCCACTCCGGTGACGAAACGACCGGAGGAGCGTTCGCGGTCGGACATGGCTCAGCCGCTCCTGCGACTCCGGCGGGCGCTGCGGACGCCGCGGTACGCCACCACCGCCGCGGCCACCCCCGCCAGGACCAGCCCGGTGACCGCCTGCGCGGTGCCGGGGCCGTCCACCCGTGCCTCGTCGTCGGCGGCGAGCGGCGCGGCGCCGCCCCCGCCCGCGTGCACCGGGGCGACCGGCGAGGCGTGGCCGGCGGGAGCCGACGGCCGGTCCGGCAGTGGCTGCGACTCAGCCGCTGCCACGACCTTGATCCGGCCCTTCACCTGGAAGTCGACGCAGGTGATCTTCACGTCGTAGGTGCCGGCCTGGATCGAGGAGCGGACCCGGGTCTCGCCGGCCAGCGTGCCGCCCGTGCCCACGAGCCGGGCGTCCGCGACGAAGGCGGCCGAGGCCGCGGTGGCCTTCCTGCCGCCGCAGCCGCTGACCTTCAGCGTGACGTCGGCGCCGGGCGCCGGTGTGGACGGTGTCACGGAGACGCTGCCGCCTCCGCCGTCCTCCCCCGAGGCGTGGACCGTCGGGAGGAGCACCGCGGCGGCAGCCGCGACGCCCGCACAGAGTGTGACTTTGAGTGAACTCATCGTGAACCTCCAGCTCTCTGGAGACTCCCCCGCCGGGACCCCGTCCGCATCCTCTGGCGGGGTCTCGCTGCTCCGTACGGGTGGCTTTCCGTGCCGTCCGTGTTTCAGATCCGGTCGACGAGGTCCGCGATCGAGTCGACGACCTTCGACGGGCGGTACGGGAAGTTCTCCACCTGCTCGGGCCGGGTCAGACCGGTGAGCACCAGGAACGTCTGCATCCCGGCCTCCATGCCGGCCAGCACGTCGGTGTCCATGCGGTCGCCGATCATCGCGCTGGTCTCGGAGTGGGCCCCGATCGCGTTCAGACCGGTGCGCATCATCAGGGGGTTCGGCTTGCCCGCGAAGTAGGGCTGCTTGCCGGTCGCCTTGGTGATCAGCGCGGCCACGGCGCCGGTGGCCGGAAGGGGGCCCTCGGTGGAGGGGCCGGTCTCGTCCGGGTTGGTGCAGATGAAACGGGCGCCGTCGTTGATCAGCCGGACGGCCTTGGTCATCGCCTCGAAGGAGTACGTACGGGTCTCGCCGAGGACGACGTAGTCGGGTTCGTGGTCGGTGAGGATGTAGCCGATGTCGTGCAGCGCGGTGGTCAGACCGGCCTCGCCGATGACGTACGCCGTGCCGCCCGGCCGCTGGTCGTCCAGGAACTGGGCGGTGGCCAGGGCCGAGGTCCAGATGTGGTCGATCGGCACGTCCAGGCCCATGCGCTGGAGGCGGGCGTGCAGGTCGCGCGGGGTGTAGATCGAGTTGTTCGTCAGGACCAGGAACGGCTTGCCCGACTCGCGCAGCTTCTTGAGGAAGGCGTCGGCGCCGGGGATGGGGACGCCCTCGTGGATCAGCACACCGTCCATGTCGGTGAGCCACGACTCGATGGGCCTGCGGTCTGCCATGTGCGGGGTCTCCTGCCGTACGCGGACTGCGTGCGCCCCAGCCTAGCCATACGCCCGATCTTGAGGGAATGGCCGGAATCGAGGCGTCCACTGGGTGGGACCGGCGGGGCTCAGTTGCGTCGGCGTGCGAGCAGCAGAGCGGCGCCGGCGGCCAGCAGACAGGCGGTGGCGGCGAGGAGGACGGGGGTGGCGGGCAGGCCGGAGCGGGCGAGTTCCTCGGCCTGGTCGGCGAGGGAGGGGGCACCGGTGGCCTGGGCCGCTGCGTCGGGAGCGGGCGTGGCCGCCCCCGACGCAGCGGGGGCGGCCGCCGTGGTGGTGGCGGCCGGGTCGGTCTCCGTGGCGCGACCGGCATCGGGGTCGGGATCGGAGTCGGGGAGGGAGCCTCTCTCGACGGCGAAACGGTAGTCGTTCGACTGCCCGACCCAGTCGCCGTCGTCGCCGTGCCGCTGGACGACCGCGGCGTTGGCGGTGATGTCGTTGGGCGCGGTGTCCGAGGTGAGCGCGAGACGCAGCTTGACCGTGAGGGTCTTGTGGGGGCCGACCGTGAAGCCGGCGAACGCGCCGGCCTCTCCCTCGGGACCGTCGGTGAAGGCACCGACCAGCTCTTCCTCGTCGGTCGGTTCGAAGCGGACGGGGTGTGGCCGGCCGTCCGCGTAGAAGTCCAGGTGGGGCTGCGAGGGCCGCAGGGCGCGCTCGGCGTCGACGAGGACGACGACGGGATGGATCCCGGCGCAGGTGAGGTCGGTGGTGTTGGTGAGGTCGAGGTACCAGGTGCCGTAGCCGCCGCCGGCCCGGTAGGAGTCGGGGCCGCCGCGCAGCCGGGTGGTGAGGGGGAAGGCGTCGGCGTCCGAACCGGCACAGGGCGAGCCGCCCTCGGCGTGCGCGGGCACGGGAAGGAGGCCGGCGGCAGCGACGGCGGTGACGGCTGCGGCTGCGGCACGGCGGAGGGCGGCGGGCATGGTCACTCGCATGGTCAAGTGAGCTTGCCCGGGAGGCCGGGCCGACCGGGGACAACACACCGTGCGGTCATATGATCTGCCGCTTTTTCACCTGTTCGGTGCAGCGCGGCACCCGGTACGACCCCACGATGACCGCCGGACCGGCTCGGGCCGGGGGCCGACTCGTGTGGGGGCGACGGCCACCCCACTCCCAAGGCAGGGCGAAGCCACCCGGCCCGCCTGGCGAGGCGACGGCGGACCGGCTCACCCGATGGGGCGAGGGCCGCCCGGCTCACCCGGTGGCGCGACGACCACCCGGCTCACCCCGTGGGGCAACGGCCACCTGGCTCACACGGTGAGGCCACGACGGACCGGCTCGCACGGAGGGGCGACAGCGGCCGGCTCGCGGTGGCCCTACGACCACCCGGCTCCCAGTGGCGCCACGGCCGCCCGGCTCGCGCGATGGGGCGACGGCGGACCCGGCTCGCGCGTGGGGCGACGGCCACCCCCGCTGGCGCGGTGGCGCGACGGCCAGCCCCGCTGGCACGGTGGCGCGACGGCCACCCCCGATCCCACGGCAGAGTGGCAGACACCCCGCTCGCGCGGTGAAGGCGAACCGCTCGTGCGGCGGCCCCGTTCCTCAGCCGTCCCCCCGGCCGAACACCGGTGCGAGCAGCAGTTGGGCCGCGCCATCGGCGACCGTGCGGTCCCCGCCCGGTGCGAGGCGGACGGGGACGGCGCCCTCCGGTGACCCCTCGCGCCGGGCGCGGTCGGCGAGCACCGAGGTGACCCCGCGGACGAACGGCCCCGGTGCCGCCATGACCGTACGGCCGCCCAGCAGGACGAGGTCGATGTCGAGGAGGCCCACGAGGTTGGAGGCGCCCTCGCCGAGCACCCGGGCGGCCTCGCTCACATCCCCCTTGCCCATGGCCGCGAGGCACAGCGCCTCGACACAGCCCCGGTTCCCGCACCAGCAGTGCAGCCCGTCCATCTGGATGACCTGGTGCCCGAACTCGCCCGCGCCGGTGCGCGCCCCCCGGTGCACGGTCCCGCCGATCACCAGGCCGGCCCCGAGCCCCGTAGCGAGGTGGAGGTAGGCGAAGGAGCCGTGCTCACCGCCGACGGCGAGCCCGAGGGCCGCGGCGTTGGTGTCCTTGTCGACGACCACCGGCACCCCGAGACGGTCGGCGAGGGCGTCGCGCAGAGGGAAGCCGTCCCATTCGGGGAACCCGGTGACGCGATGGAGCACGCCGTGGATGTGGTCGAGCGGACCGGGCAGGGCGACGCCGACACCGAGGAGGGAGCCGGCGTGTCCCAGTTCGCCGACCTCCCGCACCACCACCTCCAGGACCGACTCGGCGCCCGCGCCGAGATCCAGGGGGGCGCGCCGCTCCGCCACCACGCTCCCGTCGAGGTCGGCCAGCACGGCCCGCAGCTCGTCCCGGTCCAGATGGACGCCGACGGCGTGCCCGGCCTCGGGGACGAGGCGCAGGAGTGTGCGCGGCTTGCCGCCGGTGGAGGCGCGCTGGCCCGCCTCGGCCGCGAACCCCTCCTCCCGCAGCCGAGCGGTGATCTTGCTGACCGCCTGCGGGGTGAGGCCGGTGCGGTCGGCGAGCTCGAGCCTGCTGATGCCGTCCCGCCCGGCGGAGCGCAGCAGGTCCAGTACCAGTGCGGCGTTGTGGTTGCGCAGGTCCGGCAGGTTCACCCCGGTCGTGCGCCCGCCTCCGTTCGTCCTGTTCACCTCTCCATTCTCCCCCCTGCTTGCACTTTGGCAACAGCGTTGCGAAAGTGGGGGTCATGACTGGACGCAAGACTGGTGAGACAGGCGGGACGACGCTCCGCGTGGGCCTGATCGGATACGGCCTCGCGGGCTCCGTGTTCCACGCCCCGCTGATCGCCGCCACCGAGGGCCTCGCCCTCGACACGGTGGTCACCTCCAACCCCGAGCGGCGGGAACAGGCCCGCGCCGCGTTCCCTGACGTACGGGTCGCCGCCACCGCGGAGGAACTCTTCGCCCGCGCCGACGAACTGGACCTGGTCGTCGTCGCGTCCCCGAACCGGACGCACGTCCCGCTGGCGACCGCCGCCCTGGAGGCAGGCCTGCCGGTCGTCGTCGACAAGCCGGTGGCCGGCACCGCGGCCGAGGCCCGCGAACTGGCCGCCCTCGCCGACGACCGCGGTCTGCTCCTGTCCGTCTTCCAGAACCGCCGCTGGGACAACGACTTCCTGACCCTGCGAAAGCTGCTGTCCGAGGGCGGACTGGGCGACGTCCTGCGCTTCGAGTCCCGCTTCGAACGGTGGCGGCCGCAGCCGAAGGGCGGCTGGCGCGAGTCCGGCGACCCCGCAGAGATCGGAGGTCTGCTGTACGACCTCGGCAGTCATGTGGTCGACCAGGCACTGCAGCTCTTCGGCCCGGCCGTCTCCGTGTACGCGGAAGCCGACGTCCGCCGCCCGGGCGCGGAGACCGACGACGACACCTTCATCGCGCTCACGCACGCGAACGGCGTCCGCTCCCACCTGTACGTCTCCGCCACGGCCGCCCAACTCGGCCCGCGCTTCCGGGTGCTGGGCTCCGAGGCGGGCTATGTGAAGTACGGCCTGGACCCGCAGGAGGCGGCACTGCGGGACGGACACCGTCCCGGGGCCGGCTGGGGAACCGAACCCGAGGAACTGTGGGGCCGGGTGGGCTCCGGGGATTCCCCGTCGACCGGCGGCGGACGACCCGTTCGGACCCTCCCCGGCGACTACCCCGCCTACTACGCTGCGGTGGCCAGGGCACTGATCGACGGCGGCCCCAACCCGGTGACCGCGGTCGAGGCGGCCGCCGCCCTCGACGTACTGGAGGCGGCCCGCCGTTCGGCACGAGAAGGAATGGTGGTGACGCTCTGATGGGCACCCACGAGCTGACCCCGAAGTTCACCCCGGAGATCACCCCCAGCCTGGAGGAGCTCCAGGCCCAGGAACGGCGGCTGGTCTTCCGCCAGTTCACCAACGACGACGCCTGGGCGCTCGGCTCGCTGCTGGTGGAGCTGGCGCGGGAGCGCGAGGCGCCGGTGGCCGTCGACATCCACCGCGCCGGCCAGCAGCTCTTCCACGCGGCCCTGCCCGGCTCCACCCCCGACAACGACGCCTGGATCGCCCGCAAGCGCCGGGTCGTGGAACGCTTCGGCGCGTCCTCCTACCTGGTCGGCACGCGCTACCGGGCCAAGGGCACGACGTTCGAGGACTCCTCCCGTCTGGACCCCGACGAGTACGCGGCCCACGGCGGCTCCTTCCCGATCACCGTGGAGGGCGTGGGCGTCGTGGGGGCGGTGACGGTGTCGGGCCTGCCGCAACTGGAGGACCACCGGTTCGTGGTGGAGGCCCTGGAACAGTTCCTGGAGAAGTACCTCTAGGCGGGAAACGGCAGGGGCGCGGGGCGCTCACGCGTCCTTGAACTCCTGCCGCTGCCTGCCCAGTCCGGGGATCTCCAGCTCGACGACGTCCCCGGCCCGCAGGAACGGCTTGGGGTCAGGCGCCCCCAGCGCCACCCCCGCCGGCGTCCCCGTGTTGATGACGTCCCCGGGGTGAAGGGTCATGAACTGGCTGACGTACCGGACGACTTCCCCCACGGGGAAGATCTGCTCGGCCGTCGTCCCGTCCTGCTTCAGCTCCCCGTTCACCCAGAGCCGCAGCGCGAGATCCTGCGGGTCGGCCACCTCGTCGGCCGTCACCAGCCAGGGCCCCAGCGGATTGAACGTCTCACAGTTCTTCCCCTTGTCCCAGGTCCCGCCGCGCTCGATCTGGAACTCCCGCTCGGACACGTCGTGCGCCACCGCGTACCCGGCGACCCGCGCGAGCCCCTCCTCGGCGGACTCCAGGTAGCGGGCGGTACGCCCGATCACGACCGCCAGCTCCACCTCCCAGTCGGTCTTGGTGGACCCGCGCGGGACGAGCACGGTGTCGTACGGCCCCACGACCGTGTCCGCGGCCTTGAGGAAGATGACGGGCTCGGCCGGCGGCTCGGCGCCGGTCTCCCGGGCGTGGTCGTGGTAGTTCAGCCCGATGCACACGATCTTGCCGATGCGGCCGAGCGGCGGGCCGGTCCGCAGCCCGGTCGCGTCGAGCACGGGCAGCTCGCCGGTGCCGGCGGCCGCGCGGATCCGGCCGAGCGCGGCGTCGTCGGCGAGCAGCGTGCCGTCGATGTCGTCCACGACGCCCGACAGGTCCCGCAGGATGCCGTCGGCGTCGAGCAGCGCGGGGCGCTCCGCGCCCGCCGTTCCGACGCGCAGCAGCTTCATGATCCCCATCTCCCTCGGTCGCGGAGCGTCCGCCGACGGGTGCAGCCATCGGACGACTGGCCGATCCTCCAAGGTCGGCGTCCGCTCCGCAATACCCGGTTCACGTACTGGACCACCGGCGGTCGGCGGTCGGCGGTCAGCGGTAGAGCACCGCCCGTTCGACCGCGCTCCACGTCGAGCTGGTCATGACGTACAGCGCGGCCGCCAGCGGGACGACGGCCACGGTGACCAGGGTGAAGAAGGACAGGAACGGCATGACCTTGGTGACCGTGCCGAGCCCGGGCACGTCCTGGCCGGTGCCGGTCTCGGGGAGCGGGACCCGCCTGGCCCGCAGGTAGTTGAACGTGGCGACGGCCGTGACGACGGCGAACAGCCCGAGATACACCAGCCCCGCCGGCCCGAACACCCCGTCGCCGGTCAGCGCGTCCGTCCAGCGGTCGCCGAGGGGCGCGTCGAGGAGCCGGTGGCCGAGCAGCCCGTTGGCCTCGCCGCCGATCGAGGAGCTGGAGAAGAGGTGGTAGAGGAGGAAGAAGGCGGGCGCCTGGCAGAGCGCGGGCAGCAGCCCGGACAGCGGCGACACCTTCTCCCGGGTGTGCAGCTCCAGCACGGCCTGCCGCAGCTTCTCCGGGTTCTTCGCGTGCTTCCGCCGCAGCTCGGCGATCTTCGGCTGCAACGCCGTACGGGCCTTCTGGCCCCGGGCCGCCGCGCGGGACAGGGGATGCACCAGGAGGCGTACGGCAGCGGTGAACAGGACGATCGCGGCGGCCGCGGCGGAGGCGCCGAACAGCGGCTGGAGCAGGTCGGCGAGGTGCTCGACCAGGGTGGCGAAAACGGACATGGGTGAGGAGCCCTCCGGGGGTCTCGTCGTGCCGGGACAGCGGGGATTGCGGCATGACGACCCGCGCGGGGTCACGGGGGTGAAGGAGTGTGCCCTACGCGGCGGTCGCCGGGAGGGCGCGGCCGGGTGCCCGGGGTCGGGGCCGGCCGGAGGCGTCCGGGTCGCGCTGCGGCAGGAAGGCCGTACGGCGGGCGCGGTCCCTGATCGCCGTGCGCACCCGGGTGGGCGGGACGGCGGGGGCGCTGCGCGCGGCGACGAGGGAGCAGACGGCGAGCGCGGAGGAGACGGCGGCCGTCGCGGCGAGCGCGACGGTGGCCGGGAGGCTGCCGGGGTCGAGGAGGAGGACGTCGAGGACGAGGAAGAGGAGGAGCGGTGTGGCACGCGGGGTGAGCCGGTCACGGATCACGCGCCCCCGCCCTCCCTCACTCGCCGCTCGCCCGTTCACTGTCCCACTCGCCCATTCGCCCGCTCAATCACCGGGATTCCGTCGCTCACTGAGACTGACGCCGTTCGCGCCCGGTCGGTTCACGCCGGAGCGGTCCCGATCGGTTCCACCGGACACGGGACCGCGCGAACACCCGCTTGTATCAAGCGTTTGACACAAGATGCGGCCCACGGCATCTTGTACTCACCGCTTGATACAAAGACCGACCCGGGGGCCCCATGCTCGACACCGTCTCGCCCGAAAGACTCCTGGCCCGTGCCGATCTCTGTGCCCGCTGGGCCGGACTGACCCTGGGCGCCGGGGTCGCCCAGGCGTTCGCCACCATGGACAGCGACGAGATGGCCATGCCCTTCGTCTCCGCCGTCACCTCCTTCGGACTGTGCGCGGTGGGCGGAGTACTGCTCGGGGACTCGCTCACCCCCGCCCCGCGGGAAGCGGTCCGCACCGCCGGCCTCGCCCCGCGCCGGGTCCGGGACCACGTACCGCCCCGGATGGCCCCGTTGCTGGTCTTCCAGACGGCGTGCCTGGTCCTCCTGCTGGCCGTCGGGGTCGCGGTGGCCGACGCCGACGGCCAGGACCGGAGCGGCCGGGCCCTCGCCGTCACCTGCGCCATCGGCGGCACCCGCCGCCTCGGCCCCTGGCCCGGCCTCTTCTACGCCACCCCGGTCCTCGTCTCCCTCGCCCTCGGCACCGCCGCCTGCTTCTGGGCCCTGCGCCGCATCACCCACCGCCCCGGCGACAACCAGCAGCGCCACGACCGCAGCTGGGCGATCACCGCCGCCTGGGGACTGCTGGTCTCCAGCCAGTTGCTGCTCGTCCTGGGGATGATCGGCCGGGTGCTCTTCTACTCGAGATGCGCGGGAATGCTCGGCAACATCACCGCCCTGGTCATCTACCCGCTGGGCCTGCTGAGCCTGTTCACCCTGGGCTGGTGCCTGTTCACCATCGTCGTCCCCCGGGCCGTGGACGATGAATGACCCCGCCGTCCGCGTCGACACCACCAGCCAGGTACCGCCGTACGAGCAGATCCGCGCCCAGCTCGCCGCGCTGATCCTCACCGGCCGGCTGCCCGAGGGCGAACGCCTGCCGACCGTACGCCAGCTCGCCGCCGACCTGGGCCTGGCACCCGGCACCGTCGCCCGCGCCTACCGCGAACTGGAGGCCGCCGAGCTGATCCGCACCCGCCGCGGCGCCGGCACCCGGGTGGCCGCCCTCCCCTCGGAGCCGGCCGGCTTCCACCCCGACCGACTGACCACCCTGGCCCGCGACTTCGCCTCCGCGGCCCGCGCCCTCGGTGCCGATCCCGAGGCCATCCTGGCCGCCGTGGGCGAGGCACTGGAGCAGCAGGCGTAGACGGGTCACTGCAACCGCGGGCCCCTTCCGCCGCCTCTCCCTCACCATGCACGGGATCAAGGGCCACGCCAGAACGTTCATCCGGCAGCTCGCGCACTTCGGCTGGCTGCAGGCGCGCTGCTGCGCCTTCGCGGCCGCGCTGTTCGGCGGCATGGCGGTCTCCACCATGCTCCCGCACCTGCCGGTGGCCCGCTACGACCTGCTGCTCGCCTACGGTGTGCTGCTCACCGGCGTCGGCTACCTGCTGAAGTGGGAGACCCGCCGGGAGGTCGCGGTGGTGGCCGCCTGCCATGTGCTCGGGTTCGCCTTCGAGGTGGTGAAGGTGCGGGTCGGCTCCTGGAGCTACCCCGAGCCGGCGCTGGCCAAGGTCGCCGGGGTGCCGCTGTACGGGGGGTTCATGTACGCGGCCGTCGGCAGCTACGTCTGCCGGGCCCGGCGGCTGCTCGACCTCTCCGTCACCGGCTACCGCGCCCGCGCCACCGCCGCCCTGGCCGTCGGCCTGTACGTCAACTTCCTGAGCCACCACTGGCTGCCGGACCTGCGCCTGCCGCTCGGCGCCCTGCTGCTGGCCGCGACCTGGGGAACCCTCGTCCACTACACGGTCGGCGTCCGCCGGTACCGGATGCCGCTGGCCCTGGCCTTCACCCTCATCGGCTTCTTCCTCTGGGTGGCGGAGAACCTCGCCACGTACCTCGGGGCATGGCGCTACCCGCACCAGCTCCACGGCTGGGAGCCGGTCTCCGTGTCCAAGTGGGTCTCCTGGGCGCTGCTGATCAGCGTCACGTTCGTCATCTGCGGGGCGCGCCGGGGCGACGGGGCGCGGACCCGTACCGCCGCACCGGCTCACGGCGGGGCGCTAGCCCCGGGGCCGCGTGGCGGTCAGCTTCCCCCACACCACCAGCCGGAACCGCGAGGTGTACTCGGGCGTGCAGGTGGTGAGGGTGAGATAGCGGCCGGGGACGGAGTAGCCGTGGGCGGGCCTGGTGAGGGAACGGGGCACGGGCCGGACGACGCCCGAGTCGCGGGGTGAGGTCTGCGGCAGGATCTTGTCGACGGTGTAGGTGTACATCGCGTTCCTGGTCTCCACCTCCACCGTGTCGCCCTTCTCCAGGCGGTTGAGGTACCGGAAGGGTTCGCCGTGGGTGTTGCGGTGCCCGGCGACCGCGAAGTTGCCTTCCTGTCCCGGCTGCTGGGTGTGGGCGTAGTGGCCGGCGTACCCCTTGTCGAGGACCTTCTGCTTGCTGGTGCCCTCGGCGACGGGGACGCGGAGGTGCAGGCGCGGGATGCGCAGGACGGCGTAGGCCTGGGAGGGGACGGGGGTGGCGGAGGACGTCGTGGTGGTGCCGCCGGACCGGCCGGATCCGCGGCCCCCGCCGGAGCCGGAGCCGCCGTCGACGTCACCGTCGCCGCCGCTCCCCCGGCCGGAGCCACCGGCACCGGCCTCGGTCCCGGCGGCGCCCCACTCCCGCTCCAGCGCCTCCACCGTCCGCTCGGCGCCCTCCCTCGCCTCCCGGTTGGTCCACCACAGCTGATGGACGACGAGGAGCAGCACCAGCACCCCGGCGGTGACGAGGAGTTCGGCACCGCTCCAGAGCACCCGCCGGTACCGGGCGCGCCGCCGCCGGGTGCTGTGCTGTACGAGGGGGATCCGCACGCCGGGCACCATAGGGCGAGCGGGCCGAGGTCTCCAGAGCCGTACCCGCACGACCGGATCCCGTTCTGTCCCGTTCGCCCCGCCGAACCCCGGCCCGCCCTTTCTCCATAGGTTTGAGAAAGGGCTGTCAGAACCCTCGACAATCCCACACGCCACACCCGATGCTTCGTGTCGGCCGAACGGGACCGGCCATGACTCGGAGCGGAGTAGCCATGATCCGACGCAGGACACTGCTGGCCGCCACCGGCGGCGCGCTGTTCGGAAGCGCGCTGGCGACGGGCACCGCCCACGCCGACGCGACGATTTCCGTCAACCCGTCGACCAGCTACGGCACCTGGGAGGGCTGGGGCACCTCGCTCGCCTGGTGGGCGAACGTCTTCGGTGGCCGGGACGACTTCGCCGACGCCTTCTTCACCACCAAGTCGGTGACCTACAACGGCACGAGCCTCCCCGGCCTCGGCCTGAACATCGCCCGCTACAACCTCGGCGCCTGCAGCTGGAACACGGTGAACGGCGAGTCGATGGTGGCCTCCCCCAACATCCCCGCCTTCAAGCAGATCGAGGGCTACTGGCAGGACTGGAACAACGAGGACCCCACGTCCTCGGCCTGGGACTGGACGGCGGACGCCACCCAGCGCGCGATGCTGCAGAAGGCGGTGGCGCGCGGCGCGACGACCGAGCTTTTCGCCAACTCCCCCATGTGGTGGATGTGCCTCAACCACAACCCCTCCGGCGCCTCCGGCGGCGGCAACAACCTCCAGTCCTGGAACTACCGCCAGCACGCCTCCCACCTCGCCGCCGTGGCCCTCTACGCCAAGAACAACTGGGGCGTGAACTTCGCGACGGTCGACCCCTTCAACGAGCCCTCGTCCTCCTGGTGGACGGCGACCGGCACCCAGGAGGGCTGCCACATGGACGCGACGGTCCAGTCGGCCGTACTGCCGTACATGCGCAGCGAGCTCGACAAGCGCGGCCTGACGGCGACGAGGATCTCCGCTTCGGACGAGACGAGCTACGACCTGGCCCGCACCACCTGGAACTCCTTCTCGTCGACGACGAAGGGCTATGTGAACCGCGTCAACGTCCACGGCTACCAGGGCTCGGGCGGCCGCAGGGACCTGCTCTACACGGACGTCGTGACCACGGCCGGCAAGGCACTGTGGAACTCGGAGACCGGCGACAGCGACGGCACCGGCTACACGATGGCCTTCAACCTCCTCTACGACTTCCGCTGGCTGCACCCGACGGCCTGGGTCTACTGGCAGGTGATGGACCCGTCGACGGGCTGGGCGATGATCGCGTACGACCAGAGCACCCTGCAGCCGACGACCGTTCAGACGAAGTACTACGTGATGGCCCAGTTCAGCCGTCACATCCGCCCCGGCATGAAGATCCTCGACACGGGCGTCAGCTACGCGGCGGCCGGCTACGACGCGTCGGCGAAGCGCCTGGTGATCGTTGCCCTGAACACCTCCTCCTCCGCCCAGACCCTGACCTTCGACCTCTCCCGCTTCACCACGGTGAACGGCGGCTCGGGCGGCGTGGTCCCCCGCTGGAGCACCCTGACGACGGGCGGCGGCGACCTGTACACCGCCCGCTCCGACACCTACCTGAGCGGAAAGACGGTGGCCGTGCCGTTCGCCGCGAAGGCGGTGCAGACACTGCAGGTGGACGGGGTGACGATCTAGAGCCCGCCGGTGAACGTGCCGGTCGCAGCGTCTCGTGGAGGACTGTGACCGGCACGGTCGTTCGGCCCCGGGGCGGCAGGTGGCCGGTCAGCGCACGAGCAGGTCGACCACGCCCGTCAGGTCCTCCTCGCCGCCGCCCTCCGCCAGGCGTCGGCGCATCAGCTCGAAGTAGGGGCTGAGCAGTTCCGGGCTGACGCCCTGCTGCTCGGCGGTGCTCAGGAAGGTCGGCGTACCCGCCACCTGCATGGCGAGGTGGGAGACGACACCCTTGGTGTAGTCGCCGCTCCGCAGCTGGTCGGCGGTCTGGTGCACCGCCGGAGCCATCGCGACGAGCCAGTCGGCGAGCAGCGGGGCGAGCGCCGTGGGGTCGATGTCCTCCTTGCGGATCAGGGCGAAGGCGTGCGCGGCACCGGCGAACATTCCGTACATGGCGCTGAGCAGGGCCACGTCGTACAGGGCCGCGAAGCCCGCGTCCTCGCCGACGTAGGTGGTGCCGGCCGGGACGGCCAGGGTCTCCTCGTGCCGCTCGAACACCTCCCGCGAGCCGCTGTAGAAGACATAGCCGCCGGCTTCCGGGACGCCGATCATCGGAGGGACGGCCATGATCCCGCCGTCCAGGTAGCGGGCGCCGCGCTCGCGGGCCCACTCGGCGCGGGCGCGGGCCTGGGCGGGGGTGCTGGTGGTCAGGTTCACCAGATCCCGGCCGGCCAGGTCGGCGCCGGCCAGCGCCTCGCCGACCGAGGCGTCGTCCAGCAGACACACGACGATCAGGGTGTTCGCCGCGACCGCCTCGGCGGCGGTGTCGGCGACCCGCGCACCCTCGGCGGCGAGTGCCGCGGCGCGGGCCGGGGTGCGGTTCCAGACGGTGAGCGGGTGGCCGGCGGCACGCCAGGTCCGGGCCAGCGCGCTGCCCATCGCGCCGAGGCCCAGCAGCGTGACGGAAGTCTTCTCAACAAGGTTCTGTGTCATGCCGATTAGGCTGGTCACAGGTCCTGAGGTGATCAAGTACGCACTTGGCGGTAGGTGGTTACCCCGGGGTGAGCGAGCACGTCGGAAGGGTGGGGCATGACGACGCTGAACCGGCCGGGCGCACCAGACGGACACGTCTGCGGGATCGACACCGCGATGGAGGTGATCGGCGGCAAGTGGAAGGTGCTGATCCTCTGGGCGCTCCACGAACACCCCTACCGACGCTTCGGCGAGCTGCGCCGGCTGCTTCCGGGGATCACCGAGAAGGTGCTGGCCTCACACCTGCGCGAACTGGAAGCGGACGGCGTCGTGCACCGCGTCTCCTACGACGAGGTGCCGCCCCGCGTCGAGTACTCGCTGACCGAGGACGGCATACGCCTCAACGCCGCACTCCAGCCGCTGGCCGACTGGGGCCGCGCGCGGCCGGCCACGCGGGGGCTGGAGGAGACGGCGGTCCAGGGCATGAGGGATCCACTTCCGCACCCGACCTCGACGTCGGCGTCGGCGTCGGCGTCGGCGTCGGCGTCGGCGTCGGCGTCGGCGTCGGCGTCGGCGTCGGCGTCGGCGTCGGCGTCGGCGTCGGCGTCGGCGTCG
>NZ_JBIAZE010000025.1:0-23640 GCF_042898825.1 Streptomyces sp. NPDC000345 | reverse complement strand
GCAAGGCACCGGTAGGGCACCGCCGAGCTGCCACGGGCGTCGGCTCCGTGCCGCTGACCTGACCCCTGGCCTGCTCCCTGGCCTGACCTCTGACCTCTGACCTGTGCCCTGACCTGGCCCTGGTCCGGCTCCCGGCCCGGCTTCAGGCCCGGCCTCTGGCCCGCGGATGTCTCACCCATGTCACCGGTCGGCGCTACGGTGTCCCCCATGCGCCCCGACACGCCTGCCGAGAACGTCGACCACACCGCCGAAGCGGCACGCCTGGAGCGAACCGCCGGCCTGTATCCCGAGGACGCCGAGGCCCTGCTGCTGCAGGCCGCGGCCCACCTGGAACTGTCCGGCGACCGCCCGGCGGCGACGGCCTTCTACGACCGCCTCCTGTCCTCCCCGGAGAGCCTGGACAACCCCCACCTGGTCCGGGCCCTGAAGGCCTCGAACCTCTGGGAGTACGGCCACGAGGCGGAGGCCCGAGCGATCATCGACGGCCTCCGCGCCGCCGCCCCCCGCGACCCGGCCCCCTGGGTGATCATCGCGGAGGCCCTGGAATCGCACGACGAGCTGGAGGCGGCGGAGGCGGCGTTCTCGGAGGGAGCCCGTCTCCTGCTGACGGACGTGCCCGAGCCCCCGTACTCCACCCACCCCCTCCTCTTCGGCCGCCACCGCGTACGGCGGATGCTGGGCGCGGCCCACGACGAGTGGGACCTGCTGGCGGACACCCTCCACTCCTCCCCCGTGTCCCTGGACGAACTCCACGACCCCAAGCGTGTCTGGTCCCTCGGCTCGGACAACCCGGCGGAACTGGCCGCGGAGATCTCCCGCCTGCGCGCCGAGCTGGGCACCTATCGGGAGGCCCTGTCCCGCCCTTTCCCGGTGGCCGTCCTCCACTGGCCGGCGCCGGAACTGGCGGAACTGGTCGCCGCCTACCCTTCGCTGGAGGCGGAGTACCCCTCCCACGAGCAGCACCTCGCGACCATAGAGGCCTCCCTCCGCGAACTCGCGGCCTCCGGCACGGCCAACCTCGGCATCGTGACCGGCACGGTCCCCTCCTACGAGGCCTTCGCCGCCTCGGAGGGCACCTCCCCGGCCGACGGCGACCTGCTCCCCCAGTACGCCACGACCCTGGCGGCCCGAGGACGAGCCGTGGCCTGGCCGCCGCAGAGGGGGGCGGCTTGCTGGTGCGGGTCGGGGAAGTCGTACGCGGCCTGCCATGGGCTTGGGACCTGACTTCCCAGCCCCCACCTAGTCCGTGCGGCCCGCCGGGCACACCTGGCGGGCTTTGGGCCTATGCGGACACGGACAGGGAAGCGTGGTGCTCGCGACTCACACGCTGTAGGCAGGCGGGACATTGGTGGACGGCACAGACCCGCAGCGCACGCACAGAATGACCATTACGCCGGAGGCTCGCCGAGCCCACCCGGCGTCATGATGACGCGACCGCGTCCGGCCCAAGGTCGGCCCCACTCAAGAGACCGTCCCGGGCGCCCCGCTTCCCTGAAGGAAGCGAGCGGGGCCCAACCTGGGCCTGGATCGCTTGCTCTGCCTCTGCAGCGTTCGGCCGCGCCGACCCACGTTCTGGGTCAGCCTGCCGCCACAGAACGACCTCCTGGCCAACGGCCTCGCGCCCCGCTATCACAAACGCCGCCCTCTCGGATCGCGTCAGCCGTCTGGGGCTAGGCTCTGAAGCGTGTCCGATGATCCACAGTGGGAAGCGCCGGCAGGCTCCTGGGCCTCTTCCGCAGCTCGGCGTCGCAACATGCAGGCGATCCGTAGCCGTGACACGAAGCCCGAGTGGCTGATTCGACGACTCGTCCACGCTCAAGGCCTGCGGTATCGCGTAGCCGCACGTCCCCTGCCAGACCTTCGCCGGACGGCAGATCTGGTGTTCCGTCCGGCGAAGGTGGCCGTTTTCATCGACGGCTGCTACTGGCATGGCTGCCCGGAACACTATGTGCCGCCGAGGACGAATTCGGGGTACTGGTCAGAGAAGGTTCTGCGGAACGTGCAACGCGATCGCGACACCGATCTGCGCCTCAAAGAAGCCGGGTGGCTCGTGCTCCGCTTCTGGGAGCACGAGCCTTCAGGCGCCTGCGCGGATAAGATCGCCGCTGCGGTTAAGCGGCGGCGGGGCATCACCGACACGGGACTTGTCTGATACCGGAAGAATCAGCTGCTCCGAATGCGGCACATCCGAGACGGAGTTGTCGGCGTCCAGTTCGTAGCCGCTGAGTAGTTGACTGCCGTGTTCCGGTCGGAGCACTGCTGCGATGGCACGGCCTATCGCCTCCGCAACCGGAGGCGGAAAAGCGTTCCCAACCTGCCGATACTGGGCGGTCTTCCGCCCTTGGAATTTCCAGTCGACAGGGAATCCTTGGATGAGCGCGGCCTGCTCCACCGTCAGCATCGGGCCAGCAGGGCGGAAAAGATCACGCTCGGGGTCGCAATTGGCCGGGTCATTGGCAACCCCCATCGCGTCCACCCCCAGAGCTTCCCACGCTCGCTTAGCCCTAGTCGGCCCCAGGTCGGCACCACCATGCTTCTTCGACCCTCCGACCAAGGTTGGAGCGACCCCTCTGCCAGTCTCGGCCGCTCGAGAAGCCTTGCGCAGCCAGTCCTGGTACACGTCCTTGCCGGTCTGCTCTCCCGGTTTGGCCGGTTCCCCGTTCCTGTTCTTCGTCCAGTATTTCCGGCAGCGTGCTTCCATGCTGGCAGCAAGCGCGTCAAACACCGTAACCTGCTGGCCCTTAATTTTCGAGGGCCAAACAAACTCGACACCCGAAGAATTCAGCTCATCCTCGTGAATCACAACCAAGATAGCCCGTGGGCGGAGCTGCGGGACACCGAAATTACTTGCATCGATCCGCCGCCAAACCTTACGCATTGCGCGATCCTGCTCAGCAGCCGACCAGCTCTTCTTTATTTCGGGAACGACGTAACCGAGATCGCGAAGCTCACCCAGAATATCTCTGCGATAGTCGATAAAGATCTCCGGGGGCTCCAAAATCCCTCGGACATTCTCAATCATTACCGCCCGTGGCATGAAATCTTCAATGATCTTCAGAGCATCCGGGAAGAGATCACGCTCGTCGTCTTTCCCCAGCCGCTTCCCTGCCAGCGAGAAGGGGGGGCATGGCACACCACCGGCCAGGAGATCTAGCTTCCCCTTACCGATCTCAAGATTCTCACGCACAGAGGATGAAAGAAATTCCTTCACATCCATGGGCGCAAGCGCGCTCCTGTGTTCTTCATCCCATCCCGGCCAGTCACCCACATTGGCCCGGAGTGTTTCCACCGCATGCGGATCCCACTCCACAAGAGCCAGATGATCAAAGCCCGCGTTGTGCAGCCCAACGGCTTGCCCGCCCGCACCGGCACAGATCTCCAGTGAGTTCAGTGGCCGGGTGAACTGCGGACGCTCGCGACCGCTGGCGCTCATAGGGATCCTTCCAGGAGTGACTCAAAACCGGTGCCAAGTGTCGCAGAGCCCACGATGACTTGCTTGCTCTTGAGCACTTGACACCCACGAGTCTCCCACTGTCTCACCGCGCCTCATTACGGGGGCCAGCGGTGGCCACAGAGCACTTGTCCTCCTCGGCGTCGGCACGCCCTTCCTTCCCGTGGCGGCCGCTTGGCCGGGAGGACACAGCTGTCTGCGGATCAACCCCTTCCCATGTGCCTCAGGAGCGCCTCAATGTCGCCTGGCGCGAGCCCAGCCGCCACGGAGGGCTCTTCCTCCAGATCAGCCAGCTGCTGAACGGTGGGGTCGTCAAGGATCTTCCCCATGAATTCGAGCTTCTGGTCCATACGCACCTCAACCACCTCGTCGATGGTCCCCCGAGCCGCGATCACCGTGACTCGCGTGTCCGTGCCGGGTGCGAGGCCCAGCCGGTGGATGCGGTCAAGACTCTGGAGGTAACGGCCTGCCATGAAGTCCCGGTCCACGTAGACAGCGTCATGGCACACCTGATGGAGACTGATTCCCTCCCCGAGGGTCGCGGGGTTGGAGATCAGCACCATGCAGCTTGGGTCTTCCCGGAAGCGGCGCAGTTGCTCATCCCGGTCGGGCGTACCGCCATACACGACAGCCGGGCTGTACTTCTCCAGCATCTGGGCCAAGGTCGTCAGGCTGCGCACGAAGGTCGTCCATACCAGCGTCTTGCGGCCCTGCACGGCATTCTCCGCGACGATCGCCAGAGCTTCCTTGTACTTCGGTGACAGCTCATAGTCCGGCAGGTTCTGCATGAGTGAGTACAGCGAGCTGCCGGCCGGGATGTCCAGCGGGGGCAGCTGATAGGCCAACGGCTCGTATTTGGTGGCGCCTTCCAGCAGCAGCGCGGGGCTCGTCGCCGCCATCAGCAGACGCAGCGCTGTCTTGCCGAGAGCGCTGAGATCGTCGCGAGCGGTACCAGCGGACATGCCCCCCACCAGCGAGCTGTAGATCTCGGCATGCAGTTCCGGCATGTCGACATAACGCATGCGCAGGGTCATCGGCGGCAGGCCGAGTTCCTGCTTGGTCGTACGAGTGAACAGAGGGCGCAGGACCGTGCTCGCGTAGGCCAGGTCGCCGCCAGCCACCGCCCGGGTCACCGTGCGCTGTCCGTGGCCCGGCCAGACGAAGCCCAGAAGGTTCTCCAGGTCCTTGGATCCATTCGGCGCCGGCGTGCCGGTCAGGATCAGCCGCCGGGCCGCTAGCGGGCCCAGCGCCATGCACGCAGCGCCGTACGTGCCACGCGCACCGAGCTTCATTCGGTGGGCCTCGTCGAGGATGATCATTGACGGGGCGGCCTTCAGCCAGTTCGCCAGCAGGGGCAGCGAACGGTCCAGACGTTCGTAGTTGACAATCAGGACCTCCGCCCACTCGTCCAGCGAACCGTCCAGAACGTGCGTGCGCAGCGGGTAGCCGAAGCACACGGCGGTCTCGTAACGCCATGACTCGTAAGCGGACTTCGGACACACAACCAGCAACCTGGTGGCGCGTCCCTGAGCCCGCTGCGCGGCGTACACGGCAAGGGCCACACGGGTCTTGCCGGCACCCGGAACACTGAAGTTCGCCCCATGGCCCAAGGAAAGCAGCTTTGCTATATCCCGCCGCTGGAACGTATTGAGATCAGCCGTCCAGGTGTCTCCGAGCAGGCTCAGCACCTCGTCCGAGGCAACCTCAGACGGGGCCCCCGAACCCGCTAGCCGTTCCTCGACCAGCCTGGAGTCCCGGACCACGCCGGAGACGAGGTTGCGGAGTTCCGGAGTCCATTCCACCCCTGAGGGGTTGGGCCAGCCGCTGAGGACCGTGAGGTCCGCGAGGAGTTCGTCCAAGGCCACTGAGGCGGCCAGGGGGCCCAGCTGGCCGCCGGTACGGAACCGGGCGGCCAGCTGGACGAGGTCCTGCTGGTACTGATCGGTGGTGCGCAGGACCACTCGGGTACGCGTGTCGTCGAACCCCAGACGCAGGGACGTTTCCGTCACCGGTTGCCCTCCGCCGTGGCCGCGGCAAGGAGCCAGGAGACGCCTTCGCCGGGGTTCGGGATGCCGCGTCCGGCCTGTTGGGCGAGCTTGCGCAGGCTGCCCTGGAGGTTGAGCACAGCCTCGTCGAAGGCCTCCTCGTCCAGGCTGTTCGAGGTGCGAGCCTGGACCAGTTCGACGACACACTGGTCGATGTTGGCGCAAGCGTCGGCGAGCCGGGCCGGCGCGAGCTGCTTGCGCTTGCGCACCCGGGCATCGCGGCCGTGGCTGTCAATAGCCTTGTCGAAGGCATCCTTCGCGCCGTCAAGCAGCGCCTGTGCCTCGGCCTTCTCGCGGTCCGGGAGCCCCGCCGTGGTATTCCGAACCGTGGCCGCAGCCCGCAGGATGCGGTCGTTGAGAGCACGCGCCGCCGACACGGCCGTCGAGGCCGCCGGCACGTCCAGGCCAAGGCCGGGAATGGAAACGGACTCGGCCTGCGCGGCAGCCCCGCTGTCCGCCAGCACCGGCGGCAGAACCTTCTGCAGGTACCCCTCGTCCAGGAACACCTCGTCGATGTGGCGTACGTCCGTCTTCGAGAAGTCCAGCAGGATCGCTGCCAGCCGCCATTCCTTCAGGACTTCGGCCTGGTCACGGTCGAGGCTCTCCAGCTTCACGTACAGGCGCTGGAGTTCCTTGAGGCGCTCCTGCGCTCCCTCCCAGTCGACCAGCCGCAGTGCGACACCGCCGCCGCTCGCACTGCGGTCGTTCAATTCCTTGATAACACTGAGGATCCAGCGCTCCTGATGGTACGTCGCCGTCCGGATCCGGAACTCCTTGGCGATCTGCTCAGGGGTCCGGCCCAGCGCCGCCTGCTCTTCCATGGCGAGCAGCCGGTTGATGTACGAGTAGTCGCGACGCTGGTCCTGACGGAGCTGGAGCGCCAGCTCTACGGCGTCGATGTCGGACTGAGTGAACGACGACGGGAGTACGCCCACCCTCATCGACTGCTGACCAAGTTCGCGCAGGGCGACGGCGCGGGTATTGCCGTTCACCAGCACGCCGTGATGGGTGACCAGTCCGGGGTCGTTCTGGCCGAACTGGCGCAGGTCCTCCTTGAGCTTGTCGAAGTCAGGGTCCCGCAGGTCCGGGTTGGACGGCCGGGCCTGGAGCAGAACGCGCAGATACTCCTGGCCTGCCTCCCCGAAGGGATCCTTGTCCAGATTCCGGTCCTGGTCAGGCTTATGGGTGCGCTGGGCACGGATCCGGTGGGTGCCCGGGTTGAGGTAGAGGCCGCTCAGCGGAAGGTCGACGACATCGACGTGGATCTGTTGTCCATTCCAGTCGACCGTGACGGTCTCCCGGGTGCCACCAGCTACCCTTACCTCCTCCAGCCTCTTCTTGATCAGCTCGCTGAACTGCTCCGCGCGCGGCGGCGGCGGGAACTCCCGCAGCATGACTCTCCCGTCCTTTCTGTTGCCGGTCCTGTCCCTGTGGAGCTGCCGTTACCCGTCAGCCGGTCATGTCACTGATGGCCTTGGCCACCTCGCCACGCGACTCCTGGGGGAGGGTCCGGTAGATACCCCAGACCTTCTCAATCGGGCTGAACGTGCGCTGGTCGGCGTCAATCCACTTGGCGAAGAGCCGCTGCTCCAGCGGGGCGAGGTCCTCTACGAGCTCGAGCAGCGCGTCAAGGTCGACCTCCCGGTCCGGACCGCCCCCGTTCCCGCACCTCTTGCACTCGGTGACGAGCTGGTACTCGGGCACCTTGCTCTCGCCGGAGTGGAGCACCTTACGCCGGGACACATTGAGCTTGGCCAGTTCCATGCCGCCGCTGTCTTCGTACGCTTCGCCGGCACCGATACCGCACGACCGGCAGAGGTAGTTGTCGTCCTGGAGAACCTTCGCGCGCTGAGCCGCGGTAAGGCTGGACTTGTGCCTGGGCGCCTTGGACCGGCCCGGGATCCAGACATCAGCGCCCCTGGTCACGAAACGCTGTTCCTGCTGCAGCAGGGAGGGGTCGTCACGGCTGGTGTCGATACGCCAGCCGTGGTCCCGCAGGTCGCGGAGCCTGCGGTCGATCTGGGAGACCTCCGGGAACGCCTCACGCAGCTGCGTCTTGGTGAAGATGCGGCCCTCCCCAACCTCGGTGACCAGCCACAGCGCTGCCCTCACCATGGTCCCGAACTTCTTGTCCTGATAGGACGGAATTCCTTCCATTTAACCCCTCCGGCAGTTTCGGAGCGTGTGCCGACTGCTACTAGCGCAGCATGCACATAAACCCCGTATTCCCCCGCTCATCTGCGGCTCATCCAGCAGCTCACACCATGACACGGACGGAAGTCCAGCCCTTTCCCGCTTGCTCGCAAGAAAGCAAGTGCACGGATGAACTTGCTCGGAAAATGGCAAGTCCGCCCGGCAGAAAGCAAGGGATCTTCGGCATCACGACGTACCTCATCGGGCACAATTGCCAATCACAGACAGCGCCTTGGGGTGACGGTCCTAGGGCGTCTGAGCGACTTCGGACTGGGAGGCAGGGCCGCATGACAACCGAGGGGGGCCACATGCCTGGGCACGGCTGGCTGGACAGACCGCTTGACGACAGCTGCCCGCCACGGAAGCGGGAACTCGCACTGGCCCTGAGAGACCTGTTCCGCCTGCTGAAGCAGAAGGAACGAATCCCGGGCAAATCCGATAAATCGGAGATCAAGCCGTTGAATCAAGCCGGTGCAGCGAAACGCCTCAACAGCAACTCAACTTCTCTGTCACGCATCGTCAACCATGACCCCAACAACCCCAGGGTCCCTGACCAGGGCTTCGTTACACGCCTATACGAGGCCGCCTGCGCCGACGCTGCCGCTGACCAACAGGAGGTCCCCTTCACCTTAGAAGCCCTGCTGGATCTCCGCACCAGCGCTGAGGGTGAGAGGCGAGGCTGTAAGCACTGCGTGGAGCTGGGCAAGAGAATCGATTCGCTGACGCAGCGGACCAGTGTTCCCTGCCCCTCCTGCGCAGCTCGCGAGCGGGAACGGGAAGAAGAAAGAGGGGGAGGAGAGGACTCCGCTGGCCTGGCAGCCGCCAAGAGTGAGGCTTCAGCCCTGCGAGCCAGCGTGGAGGGGTTGAAGGCGAGCGAAGCCGGCCTGCAAGTACGTCTGGCGATGGCCAAGGCTTCCAGGCCTCCGCTGCCGGTCCCCCTCCAGCGGGGGGACCGGCAGCGGAGCGAGCAAGAGAGGGCGGTGGCACGGCAGCTGGCCGCGCACGCAGCCGAACTGGACGGCGCCGGAAAGCAGGACTCGGCGCTCACCCTGCTCCGGCAGGGCACGACAGAGTTGCTGAACCCTTCCGAGACCGCGCTGGTCATGGTGGAACTGAGGCAGCAGGAGCGGGACCATCTGGCCGACAACCTGATCCATGTCTATGGCCGGGATCAAGGAGACCGGCAGGTCATGGAAGTCGCCCTCGAACTGCACGCGGAGGGTGCTGTAGCCGACGCCGGCGCGATACTGCGTGCAGCCCTGAGGTAATCGCCGGCCGCCCACACCTGCCCCGGTGTCTCCTCTCCGCGCTGGGAGGCCTGCTGCCGGTGTCAGGCCGCGCCCGCTTCGGCCTCGTAGTGCGTCTGAGCCTTGTCAAGGATGCCGTCCGGGTCTTGGCCACGGCCGGCTGTCCAGTGGAGCAGGTCCGCGATCAGCTCGATCGCGGACTCTTCGAGACCTCCTTCCCTAGTCCTCTCCTGCTTGCCACCCCGCCCACCCTGATAGGACTCCAGCGCTTCCACAGCTCGTTCGATGCGGCGGCAAGATGTGCCCGCGCCGAGTGCGATCTCACACCAGACCGCTCTGCCGACAGCGCTCACGATCGTTCCCCAGTCCACTGCGATTGCCGCGAGGAGGTGCAGACCCCTGCCGCACTCGTCATCACGTGTCGCAGGTTTGAGCTCTGGGAGGGCACCGCCCTTGTCGTGCACTTCCACTCGCAGCCGCTCGCCTCTCCACTCCAGGATCAGTGTTGCCGAGGTGCCCTCCCCTACGTGTTTGACCACGTTGGTGGCGAGTTCAGAGACGAGCAACTCCGTTTCGTCGGCCGCAGCGAGAACGCCCCACTCCCGCAGTTGACTGCGCGCAGCTCTGCGAAGCTGGCCCACTTCCGCCGGCACCGCCTTGAACGGCAGGACACCGCGGAGTCGGGGTTCGGTGACGTCGTAGCCCTGCATGGCCACTCCTCCCTCCCAGGCCACGCACATGCTGCGCCTGCCGTGTCCGTACGGCTGCACTGCGTAGCGGTCTGACAGAGAGCATGGCATGGAGAAATCTCCCCGTGTAACTTCTCATGGGAATCTATCGGGTGAATCCGATGGTGAGGCCGCCTGTCACTGCCTAGCCTGATGGGCATCTCCGGGCCCGGCACCCGGTTCAGGGTGAAGGAGCGGCATGTCAGAGCGGACCACTACTCGCCGACGCCAACTGGGCGCGATGATGCGTAAATTGCGCGCCCGCAAGGGGCTCACCCTGGAGGAGGCCGGGCAGCTTGTCGGCGTGTCCAAGGCGACTGTCAGCCGCTACGAAACCCAGGCCGGACCAGTGAAGTGGCTCGTCGTCGACGCGTTGTGCCGCGAGTACGGGGCAACTGACGCGGAGCGAAACGCTGTGGTGTCCATCGCCAAGAACGCCAGGCAGCAGGGCTGGTGGAGTCCCTTCGCCGATTCCATTCCCGAGAGCATGAACCTGCTGCTCACACTTGAAGACGAAGCCGTGCGCGAGAGTCACTTCGCGTGCGTCTACGTGCCGGGACTGCTGCAGACACGCGCGTACAGCACAGCACTGCAGAGGGCCAACGAAGTGCCCTTGGCCCCAGCCGAGATCGAGCGCCTGGTCGACATCCGTATGAAGCGGCAAGAGATTCTCACCCGCGCGAAGCCGCTGCGCCTGTGGGCGATCCTCGACGAGTCCGTGATCCGGCGCGTTGTCGGGTCACCCCAGATCATGCGAGAGCAGCTCGACCTGCTGCTGGAAGCAAACGATTCTCCTCACATCACCCTTCAGGTACTCCCGTTCGCCAAGGGCGCCCATGCCGCCGCGCTCGGCAGCTTCGTCATCATCGGCGGCCCCGAGCCCACTCTTGACGTGGTGTACGTCGACTTCCATACGGGTTCCCTCTTCCTGGAAACGGAAGAGGAACTGGAGCGGTACAGACTTGCGTTCGAGTACCTCCAGGCACAAGCGTTGGACATGGAGGCCTCCTCCACCATGATCCATCGTGCTCGCAAGGAGTTGTGAATGTCCTCCGATGCCACGTCTGCCTCCGGGCCCGTCTGGTTCAAGTCGTCGCATAGCGGCGGTAACACAACCGAGTGCGTGGAAGCCGCCTTCGTGCGGGCTGGTGTACTTCTGCGGGATTCCAAGGCTCCGGGCAGGGCCTGCATCTCGGTGTCGGCCGACACCTGGTCCCTGTTCGTAAGCGCTGTGTTGAAGTGATCCACCGGGTCCTCATCCTGCGCGAGGGAACCGCGGCGGGGATACGCGCAAAGCGCACCAAATGACGTCCTGAGCCATCCCCCTCGCCCGCCGGCAGGCCATCCCTCCCCCGACGTGGAGGAGGCAGGCCGTTCCCGTGGCGGACAAGGTCCCTTCAGAAACGAAGGAGGGCACGTATGCATGGTCTCGGAGATCATCTGACCATCGGCGAGCGAATCGCCTTCCATCGGCGACGCCGCGGCTACACCCAGCAAGTCCTCGCCGGTCTGGTGGGTCGCAGCACGGACTGGCTTGCCAAGGCGGAGTCGGGTCGGCGAAAGCCTCCACGGATCGACATGCTCGCCGAGCTGGCCCGCGTGCTCCGAGTGCCACTCGGTGACCTGCTCGGGAAGCCCGTGCTGATGGAGGACGCGCAGCAACAGGACGACGTACCCTCAGTCCGGGACGCGTTGATGAGCCCGCGCCGCCTGTCCCGGTTGCTCTTCAGGCCGGAGGCCGAGAGCCAGCTCCCGACGCCGGGCTCGGTGGCGCCCCGCACCGAAGAGGCTTGGGACGACTATCAGGCCGGTCGGCTCGGCAAGGTGGTCGCCGCGCTTCCCGGGCTTCTTCAAACAGCCCATGGGCTAGAGGATCGCGCCGTCCGCTCTGCCCCTGATCGCATGGCCTGCTGGGCGGTCTCCGCGCGCGTCCATCACCTTGCTGCCACGACGCTTGCGAAAATCGGGGAGTCCGACATCTCGTGGCTCGCGGCGGAGAGGGCGATGCGAGCGGCTGATGAGTCAGAGGATCCGCTCGTCCTGGCCTCTGCTGCCCGGTCGGGCACTCATGCTCTGCTTGCCAATGGCCGGTACGACGATGCTCTGGAGTTGGCTTTGGCGGCCTCGGGCTGGCTCTCCACGCGAATCGAGGAGAGCGATCCGGCCGCCCTGAGCCTGCTGGGTATGATCCACCTCCGCGCGGCCATCGCCGCAGCCCGGCACCAGGACCGCTCGACCGCCATGAGCCTGTTGCGCCGCGCCGAAGAACTGGCCGACCGGCTCGGTGCCGACGAGAACCACTGGCACACGTGCTTCGGTCCGACGAACGTGATGCTCCACCGGCTGTCAGCAGAACTGGATCTGGACAACGTCTCGTACATGGTGGAACACGGTGACATCGCCATTGACCACGTAGCGGCGGAACGGAGCGTCTCCCACCGTATCGACTACGCCAGAGCGCTCTCCCTGACCGGCCGGGTAGACGACGCGTTCACACATCTGCGCACAGCCGAGTCCACGTCGCCGCAGCTCGTGCGGAACAATCCTCGGGTCCGCGACACGCTGCGCGATCTGATCAAGCAGGCTCCTGTCACGGGCGGCGCTCCTTCCTCGGAGTTATTCGTGATGGCTCAACGGTGCAGGGCGGTGCAGTGAGCATGGGCAAGGGCCGGATCCTGGGAGTCGTAGGTACAGGTGCCGGCGGAGTCGAGACCTTGCGCTCGGGCCTCGTGGAGCCGGCGCTGGCGCGGGGATGGCGAGTGGCGGTCACGCTCACCCCAACGGCCGGCCGTTGGCTCAGCATGAATGGCGAAGCCGACCGCCTGGAGAGGCTGACCGGCCTTCCTGTCCGGCACGAGGCGCGGTTGCCGGGTGAGACAAGTCCACACCCGAAGGTGGACTGCTACGTGGTCGCCCCCGCGAGTGCCAATACGGTGGCCAAGCTGGCAACCGGCATCGCCGACAGCCAGGCACTGACGCAAGTAGGGGAAGCCATCGGCACTCTCGGCCTGCCCGTGGTGGTGTTCCCGAGGATCAACGCGGCGCATGCCCGCCACCCGGCCTGGAAACGTCACATCGAGACTCTTCGGCAAGCCGGCGTGCACCTGGTTTACGGGGCAGATGTCTGGCCTCTGCGCGAACCACGAGAAGCACCCGTTGGGCGGGAGCTGCCCTGGGCTGTGGTGCTCGACACGGCTGAACGCGCCGTAGATGACGCGATTCGCGGCTCCTGAACTGCGGTAACAGCGAACCCGGACAGTTTGTCAGGGCTCTTGGTCTTCAAGGCATCCACGCTGTCATCTGCGGGGCCCGCCAACGCTGTGCTGGGCCGCCCCTGCCGACTGGAGACGGGAGTTCGCCATGCCCTGAACGAGTTCTCACCAGCGCCGCACGGGTCAGTCGGCACAGCGGCAAGGGCGACGCTTCCGCGACAGAGGGGAATCTCCGGCCGGCCGGGCACAGGAGCACCCATGAGTTCCGCTCCTGGTCGAGTCCCCAAGCAGGGACGGCGGTCTGGCACCCCGCCGGAGAGAATCACCCGCCCACGGGTTGCGACCCCTGACCCCCGGAGCACAGCGCATGCCGTCGGCCTCAGCTTTGAGAGGCCTCGAAGAGGAAGGAGCACGAGGTGGCAGAGAGTGCGACACCGCCCCAGGCCCGGCAGGGCCTTCTGATCGTGGTGGAAGAGCTGTCCGCCGTCCACGACCGCTACGACAGCCTGCGGTCCGACAACGCAGGAAGCTCCGGCGACGCGCCGTGGCCCGGTGGTGACGGCAACCTGCACGACAGCGAGTAGCGGTAAACCGGCGGGGGCCCACGGAGCACCGTGCCGGCCCCCGCCGTGCCTGCGCCACGCAGTCGGACCTGGAGGAGGAAATGATGAGGCATCAGTTGATCGACGGCATCGAAACAGCGCTCGGCTGGAGCAGTGCGGGAGGTCTCGGCAGGGGCTTCGCACGGGGAAGCACGGATGACCCGTACCTGATGTCCCGCATCCTGACCCCCGATCGCATGCTCGACATCGCCATGCGCAGGAGCATGAATCGCCCGCAGTTCCGGGTCTTCCAAGAGAGCGAAGAGGTGCACCCGGCCATCTATTTCACCGACAGCGTGAGCCCCCGGGGGCAGAGCATCCCCATGGTCAATATGCACAGTCTGGGCAGGCTCCTCCGTGACGGAGCGACCGTGATCCTCGACCAGGCCAATGTCTTCGATCCGACGCTGGAAGTCGCATGCCGGGCGTTGCAGTGGTGGTCACGCGAACGGGTGCAGGTCAATGCCTACCTGACCACGAACGAGGCATCCGGCTTCCCTCTGCACTGGGACGACCACGATGTAGTGATCGTCCAGCTCGCCGGCGAGAAGGAGTGGGAGGTGCGCGGGACTTCTCGGGCCCTGCCCATGTACCGCGACACCGACCCCAACAACACGCCGAGCGAAGAGATCATCTGGTCCGGAGTGATGAAGACCGGCGACGTGATGCACATCCCCCGAGGGCACTGGCACCAGGCAACCCGCAACGGTCATGGTTCGGGCAAGAGCCTGCACGTCACGTTCGGTATCACCAAACGCACAGGGGCGAACTGGCTCGCCTGGCTCGGCGACTGGTGCCGCAAGAACGAGGTCTTCCGGCACGACCTCGACCGCCAGGACGGGGCTGATACCCAGGCTCTGGCCGATGCGGCCACGCGACTGATCGTTGAGCGCTCCCCGGCCGAGTTCCTGGCCTCATACGAGCAGGCGATGCCGCTTGCGAGGCACGTGCCCTTCGTGGATGCGTTGGGGCAGCTCCGCGCCGTGGTCTGCACGACTCATTTCCCTCCCCTGATCCGGGACAACGGGGAGACAGCGGATGTTCTGGCGTCGGGCAAGAAGCTCACCTTCAACGCCAAGGCTCTGCCCTCGCTGCGCCTTCTCCTGAGTGGTCGGCCGGTCCATCTGGACCGGGCCGCGCAAGCCATCGGAGCCGAGGCTGTGGACATCGCGGAAGTACTGGTGAGGGAGGAACTGTGCGCGCCACTGACCCCCGAATTGTTCTCGGGTTACACCGGTCTCGTCACGAACGCCGACTCCTGACAGGTGCACTGGACCTGGGCGTCACGGAACTCGACACCAGCTCCAACTATCTCGGATTCCTCTCACACGAAGTATTGGCGAGGACGTCCGCGGATCTGCTGCCGAGGTTTAGGATCTCCACTAAAGTCGGCTATTTCAGGACTCCAGACGGGGCTGAGCACTCTCTCGACCCCGTTCGGCTGCGGACGGCCGTGGAGCAGGTCACCCGGGACCTCGGGCGAGAGCCGGACCTCGTGTTCCTCCACAACCCAGAGCACTCTCTCGAAGAGGCTGCCTCTCACAGCCGGGAGGCCCTGGCAGACGCGTGCGCCGCCCTGGACGACACCGCGATGAGGGGGCTGTGCGGTGCCTGGGGCGTCGCGTCCTGGGACCCCTCGCCACTGCCGGATCTGATCGACGCGTCCACGCCGAAACCGTCCGTCATCATGGTCCGTGCTGGTTTGCTGGTCGGCACGCGAACGCTCGCGGCAGCAGATGCCCTTTCTTCGGCGTGGGGCCTGGACGACAGCATGCTGTGGGGTATGAGCCCCTTCGGGGGCAGCACTAACGCGCCCCTCTGGGACCGAGCGGATCCGCGGGTCTTCCTGCAAGACGGTGACGGGCTCACCCGTGTGCAGGCGGCCTTTCGGGCCGCTTATTACCTGCCGCAGGTGAGTGCGGTTGCTGTCGGCACCGATAAACCCGCCCATCTGGGTGAGCTGATCGACGCTTTGGCCTATGAGGTCGATGGGCGCGTGATCCGCGAGTACCGGAGTCTGCTTCAGGGCGGATGACCTGGTCAGCCAACTTGAAGCTCCGTGATGATCTGCTCCGCCGTGTGGCGAGCGGACTCCAACCGGGGATCCTCCGGGTGCGCGCCTGGTCCGAGGATCTTCGAGCAGGTGAACAGGGTCATCAGTTTGCCGTCCCGGCTTTCGAAATCGTGACGCCGCTCCTGCCACACACGATCAGCCAGAGTCGGCACAGCGAGCGAACTGCCCCACAGCGTCGCCGAGTCAAGCCCTCGCGGGGCGTTACCCCAGTCCTCCCAGTCGAAGAGACAGAACGTCGGGGCGGTCATGTTGGCCCAGTTCAGATCGGCGTGGGCCGGCACCCACCGCTCGACGGTCGTGTCGAAGTCGCCGGGAAATGCGGTGCGGATGGCCTCGGTGACCAGAGCCTGCGTGATGGTGACGGTGTCCGGTGTGGCGATGCGCCTGGTGTGCTGCGCCGCGAGTGCGTCCAGGGATTCACTGAACGCCTGCCACCACGTGTCCCTCAGCCTTGGGTCGGCGGTCAGGACAGCGGTGCCGATGGGGTTCCCGGGCAGGAGTTCGGTCTCGTCAGCTCTCCACATCACGGGCGCGTCCGTGTCCCGCCAGACCACACATCCCCTCCATACGGGCTGGACGACGTCCTCCAGCCGCGCAGCGCACTCAGTGCCGTTCCAGCCCTGATCACCGATCTTGTCGAGCAGTCGACGCTCGACCCGGACCCAGGTACCGCGCTCTGTCCGTGCCCCTACAGAACGACGCTTGCGCACAACGCTCTCCCGGTCCAACCGGGCCTGAAAGGACTGCTCGACACGATCAAGAATCTCGTCAACCGGCTGAACACGCAGATCGACGGAACGACCAGAGGGGACCGAGAGCGTCATGCGAGCGACCGTAGCAGCGGTGCGAAAACCCGGAAGGACATCCCGGCCCCGTCTCGTGAAGTCCGGAAACCCCTACCCCAGCGACCTCCGCACCGCCTCCACCAGTGCCCCCGCCCGCGCATCGTTCGGGTCCTCGATGATGTGGTTCATGACGTAGCCGAAGGCGAGGTCGTGGTCCGGGTCGGCGAAGGCGAGGGAGCCGCCTCGGCCGGGGTGGCCGAAGGCGTTCGGGCCGGTCAGGGGGAGGGTGTCGGTGGGGAGCATGTAGCCGGAGGCGAATCTGGTCGGCGTCATGATGACCCGGTCCGGGCCGGCGGACTGTTCCTTGGCCGCCGCGGCGACGGTCTCGGGGGTCAGCAGGCGGACGCCGTCCACCTCGCCGACGAGAGCCGCGTACATGCGGGCCAGGGCGCGGGCGGTGCAGATGCCGTTGGAGGCGGGGAGTTCGGCGGCCTGGACCTCGGGGGAGTTGAAGTCGATCTCGGGTGGGTCGGTGACCGCGAACGCCCTGTTGGTCAGGGAGTCCGGGTCGAGCATGGCGGCGACGAGGTCGCGGTACTCCTCGGGGACGGCCTCCGGGGGGACGGTGGAGAGGTCGGCGCCCGGCTGCTGGTACACCATGCGGGTCACCCGGTCGTGTGCGGTCGCCGGCAGGCCGATGAAGAGGTCCAGTTCCAGGGGGGCGGCGATCTCGTCGGCGAAGAAGCGGCCCGGCGTGCGGCCGGACACCCTGCGGATGACCTCGCCGACCAGCCAGCCGTAGGTGCGGCCGTGGTAGCCGTGGGCGGTGCCCGGCTCCCACAGGGGGCGTTGGGCGGCCAGGGCGGCCGTCATCGGGTGCCAGGCCAGCGCGTCGGCCAGCGGGACCGGTTCGTCCAGCGCCACCAGGCCCGCCTGGTGCGACAGCAGTTGGCGCACCGGGATCCGCGCCTTGCCGTTCGCCGCGAACTCCGGCCAGTACTCGGCCACCGGGGCGTCCAGGTCCAGGACGCCGCGCTGGGCCAGCAGGTGGGCGGCGGTCGCGGTCGCGCCCTTGGTCGCCGAGTAGACCAGCTGGAGGGAGTCCCGTGTCCAGGGGCGGCCGGTCTCCGGGTCGGCGGTCCCGCCCCACAGGTCCACCACCGGGCGGCCCCGGTGGTACACGCACACCGCCGCGCCGATGTCCCCGTGCCGCTCGAAGTTCGCCGCAAACGCCTCACGCACCGGTTCGAACCCGGCCGCGATCTCCCCGTCGATGGTCGTCATACGGCCCATCCTGGCAGGGGAATCGTCCCCGCGGCCGGCTTCCACGGGAACGGTGCGGGAGCGCGAGGGGCGGCGTCGCGGCCCCGGCCCCCGCCGCTCGGGCTACGCCTCGTCCAGGGTCTTCGTGAGGTGGGACAGGACGTGCGGCCAGCCCTGCCCCATGCCCTCGAACGCCGCCCTGCCCAGGGGTGAGTCGAGGTCGAAGCCGTCGTGGGTGAGGAAGAGGCGGGTGCCGGTGCCCTCCGGTTCGAGGCGCCAGGTGATCGTCGTATCGAGGCTGCCGTCCGCGAAGCTGTAGCGGAGGAGACGTTCCGGGTCGACGTCCAGGACCTCGCAGGGCTGTTCGCCCCAGGGGCCCATGTCGAGGGTGAAGCGGTGGCCGACGACCGGGCGGACGTCGCCGGCGGCCCACCAGCGGGCGTGCGGGTCCGCTTCGGTGAGGGCCTTCCAGACGGCCGACGGGGGGTGCGGCAGGAACTGGTCGCAGTGGACTGCGGTGGGGGTGGTGTCGCGGGGTGCGGGGGTCATCGTTCGGGGTCCTCGCTGGGGTTCTGATCCGGCTCGTGCGCTGCGGGCGTCCGTGCCTGTTCCTGTTCGTCCAGGACGGCGGCCGGCGTGCGCATCCTCTCCCGCCAGTACCGCTCGAAGGGGTGCAGCCACTCGCCGACCTCCGCCAGCGGCATCGGTTCCAGGTGGTAGAAAGCGCCGGCGGCCGCGGGGTTCCTCGCGTACGAGGCGGGCCTGGCGCAGGACCTGGAGGTGTTCGGAGATGGCGGGGCGGCTCAGCTCGAAGCGGCCGGCGAGGTCGTTGACCGCGCGGGGGCCCTCGCGCAGAGCGTCCAGCAGCCGGCGCCGTACGGGGTTGGCGAGGGCGCCGAAGACGTCCGTGGGCATGGGTGCGACGACACGTCGGAGATTTCCGACGCGTCAAGGGGCGTCGTGTGAGCCACGCCACGGGAACCGGTCCCGGAGGGCCGGAGAGGTACATGTGTGACATCCAACGATGACGACGACGGCCGTCTGCGCGGGCGGGTGCGGGGCGGGGAACGCGAGGCGTTCGCCGAGCTGTACGAGCAGCACGCCACGGCCGTCTACCACCATGCCCTGCGGCTGACCGGCGACTGGTCGGCGGCCGAGGAGGTCATGTCGGAGACGTTCCTGGCGGCTTGGCAGGGGCGGGGGGACGTGGAGGCCGAAGGGGGCTCGTTGCGGCCGTGGTTGTTCGGGATCGCCACCAACAAGGCGCGCAACGCCGACCGCGGCCTGCGGCGACGGCTCGCCTTCCTGGCCCGGCGCGCCCCGGAGGCGGAGGCCGAGGCGGTCGGCGACTTCGCGGAGGACGTCGCGGGGCGGGTGGACGACGCGCGGCGGCTCGCCGACGTACAGCGGGTGCTGGGGCGGCTTCGGCGGCACGAGCGGGAGGTCATCGCGCTGTGCGTGTGGGGCGGGCTCGACTACGCGCAGGCCGCCGAGGCGCTCGGGGTGCCCGTCGGCACCGTGCGGTCGCGGCTGTCGCGGGCGCGGGCCCGGCTGCGGAAGTTCGTCGAGGGGGAGGAGCGCGCGGGACGGAGGGAGGGCGGGGAACGCGGGGAACGTACCTCGCATACGGGATTTATGGAACCGCGGGCCCGTCGCGGAGAGGTAGGGAGTGAGGCCGCGTTCGTGGCCCTGCCCATTCAGGAGGAAGCCCGATGAACTCCACTCCGGACCGACGCGAGCGGGAGGAACTCGACGGGCTGGCGCGGTTGTTGCCCGCCGGTCCCGTCGAGCGGGGGCTGCCGTCCGGGCGTCACTCCCATCACAAGGACGTACTGATGCAGCTCATCGATCGTGACCAGGCGGCTCGGAGCGGCCGCGCCCGTTCCCTGCCCAAGCCCCGTGGGTTCGTCCGGCCCGCCCTGATCGCGGGGGCCGTCGCCGTCGCGCTGGCCGCCGGGCTGACCGTGGGGATCGGTGCGGGGCGGGACGCGGACGGCACCGCGCCGGTGCGGGCCGGCGCGAGCGGTGCACCCGGCGGGGGGAGCCGTAGCGCGGTCGTCACGCTCGACCGGATCGCCGCGGTGGCGATGCGCACGGACGTCGAGGAGGTCGGGGAGAGCCAGTTCGTGTACGTGCGCACCCGGACCTCCGAGAACGAGGCCGACTGGGGGCAGCCGGTGCAGCCCGGCTCGCTGCACGACCGGGAGGTGTGGTTCTCGCAGCGGCCGGGGCCGCTGGTCGAGTACGGGCTGATCCGCGAGAACGGGGACGACTTCCCGATCAGGATCCTGGTGCCGGAGGGCTCCGACGGGGAGCGGGCCGGGATCGACCGGCCCACCTACGCCTGGCTGGCCTCCCTGCCCACCGATCCCGGCGCGCTGCTGAAGAAGCTGTACGCCGAGACCCCCGTCTCCGAGGGGGAGGACAGGGACCAGGCCGTCTTCTCCCGGATCGGCGAGCTCATCCAGGAGCAGATCATGCCGTCCGCCACGGCCGCCGCGATCTACCAGGCCACCGCACGGATTCCCGGGGTGACGGAGGTGGACGACGCGGTGGACGCGGCGGGGCGGCACGGCATCGCCATCGCCCGGGAGGACACCCGACTCGGCCTGCGCACCGAGTGGATCTTCGACCCGGACACCCTCGGCTACCTCGGGGAACGGTCCGTTCTCACCCGGGACTCCGCGATGGGCAAGGCGGGAACCGTGTTCGACACCCGCGCCGTACTGGAACGCGCGGTCGTCGACAAGAAGGGTCAGGAGCCCGGCGAACGCCGACGGGCCACGCGGAGTTAGGGCCTTCCGGCGGGGCGGGTGCGGCGGGGCGGGTACGGCCGGGGGCGGCCGCCTGCATCGGTGAACCGCCGCTGTGGCACGGCGGTGGCCTCGCACGCTCCCCCGCGGCCGCCGCCGGCGCATCGCCTTAGCCGGTACGGCCGTACGCCGGCGGCGGCCTCGCTCGTCACCGCACCGCCCGCGCGGCCTCGTCCTTCGTGGACTTCAGGCGCGCGGCGCCAGTTCCGCCCTGCCGAACAACAGGGCGTATCCCGGCGGGAGCTGGTGCAGGATCCGGTCGGTCAGCTGCTCGCCCGCCAGGGTCGGCAGGACGCCGAGCACCGAACTCACGTCCCAGCGGGCCGTCGCCGGCGTCGCGTCGCCGATCCGGGCCGCGACCGTCTCCACGAACTCCCGTGCCGACTGCGGGCGGGTGACCGGGATCTGGGACGCGACCACCCGGGCCGCCTCCTCGGGGAGGGCGCGGACCAGGTCCACCCTTTCGTCGCCGGTGAGATGACCGCCCAGGGCGGCGAGGACGATACGGGTGACGCGTTCGGCCTGCGCACTGGTCGGGTACCCGCCTGCCTCCTTCACCGAGTCGACCAGTTCGCTCCAGCCGTCGCTCCCGCCGCGGCTCCCGCCGCCCCCGCGGACGGAGGCGGGCCGGAACCTGTCTCTCCCCGGGGCGGGCAGCACCACGCGCGGGGGCGCTGTGGCGGTGGTCGTCGTCGCGTTCATCGCTTCGGTTTTTCCTCCTGGGGTCCGAACCACCCGACTGCTCGTCTCGGCGCGGCTCATGCTCCGGCCGCGCTCAGCCGCTGATCTGCTTGCGTCCCTCGCCGCCGCCCGAGATCTGGATGCGGCGCGGCTTGGCCTGTTCGGCCACGGGGATGCGCAGGGTGAGGACACCGGCCTCGTACGAGGCGTCGATGCGGTCCGTGTCGAGGGTGTCGCCGAGGAACAGCTGGCGGGTGAAGGTGCCCGTCGGGCGCTCGGCGACGATCGTCTCCGCGCCCTCGGGGGCGGGGGAACGGCGCTCGGCGCGGACGTTGAGGACGTTGCGCTCGACGTCCAGCTCGATCGTCTCGGGGTCGATGCCGGGGAGGTCGAAGTGGACGAGGAAGTCGTCCCCGGACCGGTAGGCGTCCATCGGCATCACGGCGGGGTGTTCGGCGGTGCCGAAGATCTGCTGCGCGAGCCGGTCGAATTCACGGAAGGGGTCGGTACGCATGAGCATCACAGTCACTCCTCTCGAAGGTGCTGTCGGGTGCGATGCCCTACGCCTTCTTATATAGCTCGTCGGAGGAAACTTGACAACCATCGACTCAGGTTCGTTGCTTCGACCGTCCTGAGCGTTAGCCTCGTGGCCGAACGGGAGATCCAGAGGAGGCAGGCATGGCGAAGGTTCCCAGCTCGGTGATCGCCGCGGGCGGGCTCGTCGGTGGGTACGGGGTGGCCCGGTGGACGAGGAAGCGGCAGCTCGGCGGGGCCGTGCTGGCCGTCGCCGGGGCCGCGGCCGCTCAGCAGTGGCGGCAGCGGGCGGGCGGGAAGGCCGCGGGGGCGCTGGGCGCCGCGTATGTCGCCGCCTTCGCCGGGTCCCATCCGCTGGCGAAGAAGGTGGGCGCCTGGCCGGCCGTCTTCGGGGTGGCGGGCGCCGTCGCGCTGGCCTCGTGGGCGGTGGCGGACCGGCGGGGCTGACCGCGCGGAGCCGGCAGCGCGGGGCCGACCGGCGGGGCCCGCCCGCGCCGAGCCCGACCGACGGGGCCCGACCGCGCGGGGATCGTATCGACTGACGCCCCCTCACCACCCTTGCGCACATACGCAATTGCGCCGCCTTTTCGAGTTCGCATAGTTTTGCGCGTCATGACCATGGCGCGCAGAGCGATCATCAGGGGCATGGCGGCCGTACCGTTCGCCGGTGCTGCCGGAACCGTGCTTTCCCCCTCCGCCGCTCACGCGGCCCCCGTCGGCCGGAGCCAGTTCCGGCTCGCCGCACGGGCATCCAACGGCTACGGCACGTTCGCCGACATGAACGCCGGCCTGGCGGCCAGACTGCCCAAGGTGAGCGTGAGCACCGTGCTCGCAGGCGCCGACCGCAAGGCCAAGCGGCTCACCGGCGCCCCCAGCACGGCCGCCGCGTTCCAGGCCGGCTTCGCCTGGGACAGCGCGGACCAAGCGGTCAACTACTGGATTCCGCAGGGCGTCACCACCAGCGCCGACGCCCACAACAGCGGGTACTACGGCGGCAGCGACAAGGTCATCCTCGTCTCGTGGTACTTCGAGTCCGACCCCGACGGCGACAAGGTCGTCGACCACCCGCTCGACAAGGGCATGCGGCTGACCTTCGTCGACTACAACAACGCCGCCGCGCCGACGTACCGGCACGTCCTCCTGGTCGAGCCTGTCAGGACCAGCTCGGGCGCGCCGTCCTTCCGGCCCCTGCGCAAGCACGCCGGCGGCATCATGTGGTACGGCGACTTCCTGTACGTCGTCGACACCTACAAGGGGCTGCGGATCTTCGACCTGCGCACCCTCTTCAAGGTCGCCACCACCGAAAAGGACGTGTGCGGTCTGCACACCGATGGCCGGTACCACGGCTACGGCTACCAGTACGTCCTGCCGCAGAGCCACGCCTACGACAACGCGGGCACGTTCCTGCGCTACTCGACGATCGGGCTCGACCGGGCCGGTGACCCCGACAGCCTGGTGATCGCCGAGTACTCGCTCTCCGGCACGGTCGACTACGGGGAGGACGCCTTCATCGGCACGGGCAAGCCCAGCACGGCCGTCCCCAAGGTGGTGCGCTGGCCGCTCGACCAGTCCAGCCGGTACCTGTCCTCGCTCACCCCGACCGAGGCCGTGACGGTCAAGCAGAAGAAGATCCAGGGCGCGGTCTCCCGCAAGTCCCGGCACTACCTCTCGGTGAGCGACGGCCCGTCCCGTAAGGGCGCCCTGCGTACCTTCACCTCCAGCGCCTCCACCGCGAGCACCGTCGCCGGCCTGGCCGTCGGCTGCGAGGACCTCAGCTTCCACAGCAAGGACGCGTCCGGCTGGAAGTACCGCGAGCACGTCATCTGGAACGTCAGCGAGTACGCCAGGAAGCGCTACGTGTACGCGGTCCGCGCGGACGGCTCCTAGCCTCGCAGCCCCCTGGCCGTGGCCCTGGTCCTAGTGTCCCGGTCTTGAGGTCTCGCTTCGCCTCGTGAGTTGTGTTCTGTTTCAGATCATGGCCGTGCCGGTGACAGCGCTGCTCTTCTTCGGTG
>NZ_JBIAZE010000024.1:0-130946 GCF_042898825.1 Streptomyces sp. NPDC000345 | reverse complement strand
CCGTTGTGGCTGGGGTCGGTGAAGTCGAACATCGGGCACACGCAGGCGGCGGCCGGGGTGGCGGGTGTGATCAAGATGGTGCTGGCGATGCAGCACGGTCTGCTGCCGCGCACCCTGCACGCCGGCGAGCCCACCACCCGCGTGGACTGGACGGCCGGTGCCGTCGGGCTGGTCCAGGAGAACACCGACTGGCCGCGGCAGGCGGACCGTCCGCGCCGGGCGGGGGTGTCCGCCTTCGGCGTCTCCGGCACCAATGCCCACGTCGTGCTGGAACAGGCCCCGGACGAGCCCGGTGCGGATCCCGGCACGCCCGGTCCCGTGCCGCAGGCCCTGCGCCTGCCGTCCGGAGCGGTGCCCTGGAGGGTCACCGGCCGTACCCCCGCCGCCCTGCGCGAGCAGGCCCGGCGGCTCGCCGACTTCGTACGGTCCCGCCCGGCGACGGACCCGGCGCGCACCGCCGCCGCGCTGCTGACCACCAGGTCCGTGTTCGAGGAACGCGCCGTGGTGCTCGGCACCGACCGCGACGAACTGGTGCGCGGCCTGGACGCCCTGGCCGCCGGCCACGCCCGGCCCGGCCTGGTCACCGGCTCGGCCTCGGCAAGCGGCCGGACCGCTTTCCTCTTCGCCGGGCAGGGCTCCCAGCGCCTCGGCATGGGCCGGGAACTGCACGAGACCTACGAGGTGTTCGCGGACGCCTTCGACGAGGTGTGCGCCGAGGTCGACACCACCCTCGAACGCCCCTTGCAGGACGTGGTGTTCGGCACGGACGCCGATCTGCTGAACCGCACCGGGTACGCGCAGCCCGCGCTCTTCGCCCTGGAAGTCGCCCTGTTCCGGCTCGCCGAGTCCTTCGGCGTACGTCCCGACGTACTTCTCGGGCACTCCGTCGGCGAGTTGGCGGCCGCGTATGCGGCGGGGGTCTGGTCCCTCGCCGACGCCTGCCGGCTGGTGGTGGCCCGTGGCCGGCTGATGCAGGCGCTCCCCGAGGGCGGCGCCATGCTCTCCCTCCAGCTTCCCGAGGCCGAGGTGCTGCCCCTGCTGGAGGGACGCACCGACCGGGTCGGTGTCGCCGCCGTCAACGCGCCCCGCGCCACGGTGATCGCCGGCGTCGTCGCCGACGTCGAGGAGATCGCGGAACAGGCCAGGGCGAACGGCCACCGCGCCACCGCCCTCCGGGTGAGCCACGCCTTCCACTCGCCCCTGATGGAACCGATGCTGCGCGACTTCCGGCGGATCGCCGAGTCGCTGGAGTTCCATCCGCCGCGCCTGACCATCGTGTCCGACCTCACCGGCCGCCCGGCCGACCCCGACGCCCTGGCCGACCCCGACTACTGGGTGCGGCACGTCCGGCACGCGGTCCGCTTCTCCGACGGCGTCCGCACCCTGGCCGGCCTCGGCGTCACCCGCTGCCTGGAACTCGGCCCCGACGGCACCCTGTCCGCCCTCGCGGCGCAGAGCCTGCCGGCCCAGGACGAGGTGCTCGCCGTGCCGGCCCTGCACAAGGACCAGCCCGGACCCCGCGCCTTCGAGACCGCCCTCGCCGCCCTGTACACCCGCGGCGCCGCCGTCGACTGGACCGGCCTCCTCACAGGCACAGGCACGGCCAAGGGCACGGACACCCCCGCCCCGCCGCCGGAGACGCTGCCCACCTACGCCTTCCAGCGGCGTCGCGCCTGGCTGCCCGCCACGGCGTCCGGCGCCGCCGGGATCCGTGCCGCGGGCCTCGGGGCCGCGCGGCACCCGCTGCTCGGCGCCACCGTCGAACTCGCCGGCGCCGGTGGTGTCCTCCTCACCGGCCGGCTGTCCGTGCGCTCGCACTCCTGGCTCGCCGACCGGGAGGTGGCGGGCAGCGCGCTGCTGCCCGAGTCCGTCCTCGTCGAACTGGCCGTACGGGCGGGCGACGAGGCCGGCTGCACCGCCCTGGAGACGCTGACCCTCCGTGAGCCGCTCCCGCTGCCCCCACAGGGCGGGGTGCGGATGCAGATCCTGGTCGGAGCCGCCGACGACACGGGACGGCGCACGGTGACGGTCCACTCCCGCCCGGACGACGAGGACGGCGACCAGCCCTGGCGCTGCCACGCCGAGGGCATCCTCTCCACCACCGCCCAGCCCGCCTCGGACGCTCCGGAGACCGACGTCTGGCCACCCGAGCGGGCCGAACCCGTCGACGTGGACTACCTGTACGACCTGCTGGCCCTGCGCGGCCACTCCCGCGGCCCGGCCTTCCGCGCGGTACGCGCCCTGTGGCGCCGCGGCGGTGAACTCTTCGCCGAACTCGCCGTCCCGGAGGAGCCGCGCGAGGGTGGCGCCCCCGCCTTCGGCCTGCATCCCGTGCTGCTCGACGCCGCGCTGCAGACCGTCCTGTGGGCCGCGCCCGAGGCGGGCGAGGGCCGCGTCGCACTGCCGCAGGTCTGGCACGGCGTGACCGTGCACGCGACCGGAGCGGGCGCCGCCCGGCTGCGGGTCACGGGCGCGGGCACCGACCGCGTCTCGCTCACCCTGGCGGACACCCATGGGCTGCCGCTGGCCACCGTCGGCTCCGTCTCCCTGACCTGCTCCGCCATCTCCGCGCCGGCCGCCGACCGGCGGGCCGACGGACTGTACGTGCTGGAGTGGGCGCCGGTGGCCGGTCAGGCCGCCGACCCGGGACTCGCGGCGGGCAAGGGCGGCGACTGGGCGGTGCTCGCCCCGCAGGGCGCGGCCCTTGCCGCCCGCCTCGCCGAGCAGGGTCTCCCCGTCCGCGTCCACCACGACCTCGCCGCGCTGCGGGCCGCCCTGGACGAGGGCACGCCGGCGCCCACGACCGTGCTGCTGCCGGTCGCCTCCGCCGACCACCCCGACGACGGTCCGGGCCTCGCCGCCGCGGCCCAGGACGCCACCGCGGCCGTCCTGGCCGCCCTCCAGCAGTGGCTGGCCGACGAGCGGCTCGACGGATCCCGGCTGGTGGTGCTCACCTGCCACGCCGTGGCGGCCGTACCCGAGGACCGCGTACCCGACCTCGTCCACGCCCCCGTCTGGGGGCTCGTGCGCACGGCGCAGTCGGAGCACCCCGGCCGCTTCCTGCTCGTCGACCGTGACACGCCCGACTCCCCGCCCCTGTCCGCCCTCCAGGGCGAGGAACCCCAACTCGCCGTCCGCGGCGCTGCGTTGCTGGCTCCCAGGGCCGTCCGCGCGCCGCGTCCCGCCGAAGGAACACCGCCGGCGTTCGGACCCGAAGGGACCGTGCTGATCACCGGCGGCACCGGCGGGCTGGGCGCCCTGACCGCCCGGCATCTGGTGGCCGAGCACGGCGTACGGCGGCTGCTGCTGGTCAGCCGGTCCGGGCCCCGGGCCGCGGGCGCGGCGGGGCTGCGCGACGCACTGACCGAGCTCGGCGCCGAGGTGACGGTCGAGGCGTGCGACGTCTCCGACCGCGCGGCGCTGGCCGCCCTCCTCGCCGCCGTCCCGGCCGGGCACCCGGTCACCGCGGTGGTGCACACCGCCGGTGTGCTCGACGACGGCCTGCTCACCTCGCTCACACCGGAGCGCCTGGCCACCGTCTTCGACGCCAAGGCCACCGCCGCCGCCCATCTGCACGAGCTGACCCGGCACCAGGACCTCTCCGCCTTCGTGGTGTTCTCGTCGGCGGCCGGCCTGCTCGGCAATCCCGGACAGGCCACCTACGCGGCCGCCAACACCTTCCTCGACGCCCTGGCCCAGCACCGCCGCGCGGCAGGACTGCCGACGACCTCACTCGCGTGGGGGCCCTGGGAGCGCTTCGGCGGCATGACGGCCGCCCTGGACCCCGCCCACACGGCCAGAACGGCCGCCCAGGGCGTCATCCCCCTCTCCGCCGAGCGGGGCCTGTCCCTGTTCGACGCCGGCATCGCCGCCGACCGGGCGCTGCTGCTCGCGATGCGCCTCGACCAGCGCACCCTGCGCTCGCGCGCCGAAGCCGGTGAACTGCCCCCGCTGCTGCGCGGACTGCTGCGTGTCACCGTCCGGCGCGGCGCGGCGGGCGCGACCGGCCAGGGCGGCGGATTCGCCCAGCGGCTCGCCTCCCTGCCCCGGGCCCGGCGGCACCGCGCGGTGGCCGAGCTCGTCACCGGCCAGGTCGCCGCGATCCTCGGTTACGACAGCGCCGACCTCGTCGGCTCCGACAAACCGTTCAAGGAGCTGGGCTTCGACTCGCTGGCCGCCGTGAACCTGCGCAACCGGCTCGGGCAGGAGACCGGACTGCGCCTGCCCGCCACCCTCGTCTACGACCACCCCACCTCCGGCGCGCTGATCCGGCACCTGGCCACGGAACTGGGCCTGGACGGGGAGCGGACCGAGGACGAGGACACCCCCGCCCGCCTCGACACCGCCCGACCCGACGACGACCCCGTGGTGATCGTCGGCATGGGATGCCGTTTCCCCGGCGGGGCCGACTCGCCCGAGGCGCTGTGGCGCCTGGTCGCCGCGGGAGCCGAGGGACTGGGCCCGTTTCCCGCCGACCGCGGCTGGGACCTCGACGCGCTGTACGACCCGGACTCCGACCGCCCCGGCACCACCTATGTCCGCGAAGCCGGATTCCTCTACGACTCGGGCGAGTTCGACGCGGAGCTCTTCGGGATCTCGCCCCGCGAGGCGCTCACCATGGACCCGCAGCAGCGACTGCTGCTGGAGACCTCCTGGGAGGTGTTCGAACGGGCCGGGATCGCCCCCGCCTCCCTCAAGGGCAGCCGCACCGGCGTGTTCGCGGGCGTGACCTATCACGACTACGCGTCCGGGATGCAGATGGGGACGGCCGGCAACGTGGCCGCGGGCCGGGTGTCGTACGCCTTCGGTCTAGAAGGCCCCTCCGTGGCGGTGGACACCGCCTGCTCGTCCTCCCTGGTCGCCCTGCACCTGGCGGCGCAGGCCCTGCGCGCCGGGGAGTGCGACCTGGCGCTCGCCGGCGGTGTGGCGGTCATGTCGCAGCCGGACCCCTACCTGGCCTTCAGCCGGGAGCGCACCCTGGCCGCCGACGGCCGGTGCAAGCCGTTCTCGGCCGACGCCGACGGCACCAACTGGGCCGAGGGTGTCGGCCTGCTGCTCCTGGAGCGGCTCTCCGACGCCCGCCGGCGCGGCCACACGGTCCTCGCCCGGATCGCCGGCAGCGGCGTCAACCAGGACGGCGCCTCCAACGGACTGACCGCACCCAGCGGACCCGCCCAGCAGCGCCTGATCCGCCAGGTGCTGCGCTCCGCCGGACTCGCCGCCGCCGACGTGGACGCCGTCGAGGCCCATGGCACGGGCACCCCGCTCGGCGACCCGATCGAGGCACAGGCGGTCCTCGCCACGTACGGGCAGGACCGTGCGCGGCCGCTGTGGCTGGGCTCGATGAAGGCCAACATCGGCCACACCCAGGCGGCCTCCGGCGCCGGCGGGGTCATCAAGATGATCATGGCGATGCGGTACGGCGTCCTGCCCCGCACCCCGCACACCGACCCGCCCTCCCCGCACGTCGACTGGTCCGCCGGCGCGGTGGAGCTGCTGCGCGAGGACGTGCCCTGGCCGCCCGGCGACCGCCCGCGCCGGGCCGGCGTGTCCTCCTTCGGCATCAGCGGCACCAACGCCCACGTGATCATCGAGGAGCCGCCCCGGGACGGGGAAGACGCCATCGGCGCCCCCGACACCCCTGCCGATGCCCGGACCGCCGACGACGCCCGGACCGGGACTCCGCAGCCGCCCGGCGGCATGCCGCTGCCGCTCTCCGCGCGCAGTGCCGAGGCACTGCGCGGCCAGGCGGCCCGCCTGCACGCGTTCCTGACGGACGAACCGGCGACGAGGCTGGCGGACGTGGCCCTGTCGCTCGCCACCACCCGCTCCGCCCTCGAACACCGCGCGGTGCTCACCGTCCCCGACCACGACACGGCGCTGCGCACCCTGAAGGCGCTGGCGGACGGGACCGAGCCCGACGCCCCGGTCGTCAGCGGCACCGCCCCGGCCGGCTCCGCACAGCCCGCCCTCGTCCTCGCGTTCCCGGCCGCCGACGCCCGGTGGACGGCGAGCGCCGCACCGCTGGCCGACTCCGCCCCCGTGTTCGCCGAGGCACTGGAAGCCTGCGGACGCGCCCTGTCCGGGCTGGTCGACTGGACCCCCGCCGACGTCCTCGCGGGACGCACCGCCCCCGACTGGCGGCACCGGCCGGAGATCGCCGGACCCCTCGGCTGGGCGGTGGCCGTCGCGGTGACCGAACTGCTGCGCTCGTACGGCATCGAGCCCGCGGCCGTGACCGGCCGGAGCGACGGCGAGATCGCGGCGGCCTGCGCCGCCGGACTGCTCCCGCTCGAAGCCGGCGCCCGGCTCGCGGTGCACCACAGCCGGACGACGGACGAGCCCGCGCCACAGGTCGCCTTCACGCCCGCAGGCACGCCGTTCTGCTCGGCCGCGACCGGCGGCTGGCTGGACGGGGAGGAGACCGGCGCCGCCCAGTGGGCCGCCGCTCTGGCGCGGGATCCCGGCCGGCCCGGGCAGGCGCTGCGAGCACTGCTCGACAGCGGCCACCGCACGCTGGTCGTCCTCGGCGAGCCGGACGGAGACGGCCATCCCCTTCACGGCGGCGCCGAGCCCGACGCGCGCGCGGACCTGCTGCCGCTCACCGGCCCGGACGGGCTCGACCTCGTGACCCTCCTCGCGCAGCTGCACGTCCGGGGCGTCGACGTCCGCTGGGACACCGTGCTGGCCCCCACCGGGGCACGCCGGATCCCGCTGCCCACGTACGCCTTCCACCGCCGCCACTACTGGATGGCGGCCGCCCCGCGCTCCGGCACCGACCCGGCCACCACGGGTCCGGCGGACCGGCACCCGCTGCTGGACTCGGTCGTCGAACTGCCCGAGCCGGGCGGGCTCGTGCTGACCGGCACGCTGTCCCGCGCCGCACATACGTGGCCGGCCTCCCACGCCGGGGCCGCCCCGCAGGCCGTGCCCGGGACGGTGTTCGTCGAACTCGCCCTCCAGGCCGGCGAACGGGTCGGATGCGACCACGTCCTCGAACTGACCCCGGAGGATCCCCTGGTCCTGCCCGAACGGGACGAGATCCGGCTGCGGGTCACGGTCGGCGAGGCGGAGCCGTCGGGGGAACGCCCCCTGCGGGTGTACTCCCGGCGCGCGGACGCCCTGCCCGGCACGCCCTGGACCCGCCACGCCCGGGCGGTGCTGTGCCCCGCGGTCGGTCCGGCCGCCTTCGACCTGGAACTCTGGCCGCCCGCCGACGCCGAGCCCGCCGACCCGGCCGACCTGCCCGTGCCCGCCGGCGAGGGCCTGCGGGGCCTGTGGCGGCGAGGCGACGACATGTTCGCCGAGGTCGCCCTGACCGCCGAACAGCGGCCGCAGGCCGCTTCCCACTGCCTGCACCCGGCGCTGCTGGACATCGCCCTGCGCACCCTCACCCCCACGGGGGAGACCCCCGCCGCCGACGCTCCGCACCTGCCGGACGTCTGGCACGGGGTGGCGCTGCACGCCGTCGGCGCCCCGTCGCTGCGGGTCCGGCTGACCCGCACCGGGACCGACACCGTCGCCGTGCAGGCCGCGGACGACACGGGACGGCCCGTCGCGTCGGTCCGCGGGATACGGCTCGGGGCAGCCGACCCGGCACGGCTCACCGGCGCCCGCACCGCACAGCACGGTCCGTTCTTCCGGCTCGCATGGCCCGAGACCGGGTGCGCGGCGCCCGCGGAGAAGCCCCGCTGGGCGCTCGTCGGACCCGACCCGCTCGGCGCTCGCGCGGCACTGATGAAGGCGGGCGTCTACACCGAGTCCTACGACAGCCTCACCGCGCTCGCCAAGGCGCTGGACTCCGGCGCGGCCGTGCCCGAGGCGGTCCTGACCGGCTGTGTGCCCGGGCCCGGGGACACCACCGGTGCGACCGCGGTGCGGGACGTCGCCGCACTGGCGGGGGAGTGGCTCTCCGACGACCGGTTCGCCGACGCGCGGCTCGTCGTCCTGACCCGCGGCTCGCTCGCCGACGACGGCACCCGTGCGCCCGACCCGGCGGTCGCCGCGGTCTGGGGCCTGATCCGGTCCGCCCAGTCGGCCGACCCGGACCGGCTGGTCCTGGCCGATCTGGACGGCAAGCGTGCCTCCTGGCGCGCCCTGCCGGCGGCGCTGGCCCTCCCCGAACCCCAACTGGCCCTGGTCCAGGGCACCGTACGCGTTCCACGGCTGGTCGCCGTCCCCGCCGTCCCCGCCCTCCCCGCCGTCGCCGTCGGGGCGGGCCTGCCGACCGACCCGGAGGGGACCGTCCTGGTCACCGGCGCCGACCGGCCGGCCGGCGCCGAGATCGCCCGGCACCTGGCGGACCGGGGAGACGTACGCCGTCTGCTGCTCGGAGCCCCGGCGGGGGGCGAGGAGCTCACCCGGCTCGCGGCGGAACTGACCGGGAGCGGAGCCGAGGTGACGGTCACCGAGTGCGATCCGGCCTCGCCGGGGTCACCGGCCGCGCTTCTGGCCGCGGTGCCCGCCGGGCACCCGCTGACCGCGGTCGTGCACGCGGCCCAGGTGCCGCAGCGCCGGCAGACCGACGACCCGGCGGACGCGGACGAGGAGCCGCTGGAGGCGGAGCTGAGGGCGGCCCTGCACCTCGCCGAGCTGACGGCGCCCGGCCGGTCCGGGCCCGCCGCGGTGCCCCTGGTCCTCCTCTCGTCCGCCGCCGGCACGCTGGGGGCGGCGGGACGGGGCGACGAGGCAGCCCTGGGCGCCTTCCTCGACGCCCTGGCCCGGCGCCGCCACGCCGAGGGCCTGCCCGGGCTGTCGGTGGCCTGGGGTCCCTGGGACGGTCAGGACCGTGCCGCGAGCGCCACGCCTGCGGGGATCGGCCGGCTGACCCGGACCGCGTGCCGGGACCTGTTCGACGCCGCGTGCGCGGCGCAGGCCCCCACCGCCGTCCTGCTCCGCCCGGACACCGGGACGCTCCTCGGCAGGTCGGGCGACGCGAGCCTGCCCGCGCCGCTGCGGGGCCTGGCCGGACCACCGGCCCGGCGCCGGGCCGGCCGGCCGGGAGCCGCAGGCGCCCTCAGCCTGCTCCGGCGCCGCCTCGCCGGGCTGGCCGACGCCGAGCGCGACGCCGTCCTCCTGGACCTCGTGCGCACCGACGTGGCGGCGGTGCTCGACTACCCCTCGCCGGAAGCCGTCGAGGACACCCGTGCCTTCCGCGACATCGGCCTCAACTCGCTCACCGCCTTCGCCCTGCGCAACCGGCTGCGCGAGACCACCGGGCTCCGGCTGCCCGCCGCCCTGCTGTTCGAGGCCGACACGCCCGTACTGCTGGTGACGCGTCTCAAGGAAGAACTGCTGCGCCGATGACCCCGGCACCCCCGCCCGTGCCCGTCAGCCGCCCGGCGTCCGACACGACCTCCCTCACGACAACCAAGGAGAACAGCCACAGATGAAGACGAACGGCGTCTACGTCGACACGGTCGGGGTCTACATCCCGGAGCAGCGGGTGACCGTCGAGGAGGCCGTCGAACAAGGCCTCTACGACGAATTCTCCATCCAGTACGCGACCGGGCTCACCACCGCCTACATCGCGGGCGACCTGCCCGCGCTGGACATGGCCGTGCTCGCCGCCCGGAACGCGTTTCGGCGGTCCGGCAGCGAGATCGACGACCTCGACTTCCATGTGCACTGCACCGCCGTCCAGCACGGCCCCGAGGGGTTCTACCCGCCCGGGTACGTGCTGCGTGAGCTCGGCGCGAGCGGAGTGGCGAGCACGGACGTGCGCCAGCACTCCAACGGGCTGCTGGCCGGCATCGAGGTCGCCGTCGGACAGCTGACGGGAGCCGCGGGCGCCGAGACCGCGCTGGTGACGGCGGCGGAGAACTTCACCAGCCCGCTGATCGACCGGTGGCGCGGCTTCGGCACCGGCTTCACCGCCAGCGACGGCGGCGCCGCCGTCCTGCTCAGCCGCGAGGGCGGGTTCGCGGCGCTGCGGGCGGTGAACTCCGGCACCATGCCGGAACTGGAGCAGTGGCACCGGGGAGAGGAGTCACTGCTGCCGTTCCGCGGGGAGGAGCGCAAGGCCTCCGGCACGCTGGACCTGCTGATGTACTTCAACCAGCACGTGATGCCGCTCGACAAGTGCATGGAGATGATCCGGGACTTCGAGCTGGACCTGGTGCACCGCTCGCTGGTGGACGCGGGGCTGAACGCGTCGGACCTGCGCTGGGTGGTCGCCGCGAACAGCGACTCCCTCATGGTCGAGCAGACGAAGATGCAGCCGCTGGGCCTGCCGATGTCGCGCTCCACCGCCCACTTCGGCAAGGAGTACGGGCACATGGGCGCCTGCGACATGGCGGTTTCCCTCAACCACCTGCTCGTCAACGGGCTGGTGTCCCCGGGCGACAACATCCTGATGACGACGTCGGCGGCCGGCTGGGTCTCCACCTCGGCCGTCCTGACCGTCCTGGAGATCCCGGACTGGGCCCAGGACTGACAGCCAAGGACCCGGCACCACGAGGACGCGGTGCCGGGTCCTTGGCCGGGTGCGGCTCACGCGTCCCGGTTGCGCAGCACGAGGTAGCCGCCGAGCAGCGCCGCTGCCACCCACAGCAGCATGATGACCAGACCGCCCCCCGGCCCGTAGGGCACGTCCGACCTCGGCACCACCCGCGCCATCGCGGCGCCGGCCTGGTCGGGGAGGTAGTGCGCCACCTTCTTCGCGCCGGGCACCGAGGTCAGGATCTGGGTGACCAGGAAGAAGAACGGCATCAGAATGCCCATGGACAGCATGGAGCTGCGCAGCATGGTGGCAACTCCCATCGAGAACACGGCCATCAGCGTCATGTAGAGCCCGGCGCCCAGCGTCGCCCGGAGCACGTTGTGCGCGCCGATGGTGGTGCTGTGCGAGCCGAGCACCGCCTGTCCGGCGAAGAAGGTCACGAAGCTGGTGGCCATGCTGACGACGAGGGCGGCGCCCGTCGCCACCGCCATCTTGCTGACGTAGAAGAGGCCGCGCCGCGGCACCGCCGCCAGCGAGTTGCGGATCGCCCCGGTGCTGTACTCGCCGCCGATCACCATGACCCCGAACGCGATCAGCGCCAGCTGGCCGAGGAGCCCGCCGGTGAAGCTGGTCCCGGCGGCGTCGAAGGCCTGCTTGTCCTGCTGCGACAGGTCGTCGTAGTTGGCGTTGGACAGCGCGCTGATCAGCGTGCCGAAGACCACGGTGACCGCGAAGGCGGCGAACAGGGTCCACCCCGTGGAGCGGACCGTGGTGAGTTTGGCCCACTCGGAGCGCAGGGTCGCGGTGGGTGCGGACATGGGTCAGGACTCCGTTCCGATGGTCTGCGGCGTGTTCCCGGCGGCGCCCGACGCGGCGTCGGCGGTGGGCGCGCCCGTGCGGTACTCGGCCGACTCACCGGTCAGGGCGATGAACGCCTCTTCCAACGAGGCGTGCTGCGGGCTCAGTTCATGCAGCAGGACGCGGTGCTCCAGGGCCAGCTCACCGAGCCGCTCCGCCGGGACCTCGGTCACCTCGAACGCACCCGAGGCGGTCTCGGTGGCCGTGATGCCGGCCGCGGCGAGGGCGTCCCGCAGCTTCTCCGGTTCGGGGGTGCGGATCCGTACGGACGAACGGGAGTTGCGGTCGATGAACTCCTGCATGCCGGTGTCGGCGAGCAGCCTGCCGCGGCCGATGACGACCAGGTGATCGGCGGTCAGCGCCATCTCGCTCATCAGATGGCTGGAGACGAACACCGTGCGGCCCTCCGCCGCGAGCCGCTTCATCAGGGTCCGGATCCAGTGGATGCCTTCCGGGTCGAGACCGTTGACCGGCTCGTCCAGCATCACGATCTCCGGATCTCCGAGCAGCGCCGCGGCGATGCCGAGCCGCTGCCCCATCCCGAGCGAGAAGCCCTTGGGCCGCTTCGTGGCCACCGCGCCCAGCCCGACCTCCTCAAGTACCTCACCGACCCGCGAGAGCGGTATGTCGTTGCTGAGGGCCAGACACCGGAGGTTCTGGTACGCGCTCCGGCCGCCGTGCATCGCCTTCGCGTCCAGCAGCGCGCCGATGCGGCGCAGCGGTTCCCTGAGCCGGGCGTAGGGCTCGCCGTCGATGAGGACCCGGCCGCCCGTGGGGCGGTCCAGACCGAGCATCATCCGCATCGTGGTGGACTTGCCCGCTCCGTTGGGGCCGAGGAATCCGGTGACACAGCCCGGCCGCACGGTGAAGGTGAGGTCGTCGACCACCACCTTCTCGCCGTACCGCTTGGTCACTCCCGCAAGCTCGATCATGCGGTCCACGCTAGGCGGAACCACCGCTTCCCACCGGTCCCCACCGGGACATGTCTAGGGGTTCTCCCAGTCTGTGGCGCGTTCACGGCGACGGCAGCACGGCAAGGTCCCGCGACTGGGCGGTGTAGTACGGCAGATAGGAGTCCAGCAACGCGCCCAGATAGTCCTCGTCCGCGGTCGCCGCACGGAAGTCCGGCACCAGCCGCCGAAGGCGCTCGACGGACGCACGCGTGACGGCCGGCGGGCCGGGACGGTGCACACGGTGGGCCTTGACGCCCAGACGGTCCTCGATGGCCGTCACGATCGACTCCACGGGCTGCGGGACGCCCGAAGCCACGTTCACCGCCTCGCCGCACACGCCGTCCGTCAGCAGCCTGTCGACCGCGTGCACGAGATCCCGTACGTCCAGCAGGTCCCGGTGCGCGCCCTGATGGACCGTCACCCGGCCCTCCCCGACGTGCCGGACCAGGGCCGGCAGCAGCTGGTGCGGCCGCTGGTGACGGCCCACCGCGTGGCTCACCCGCAGGATCAGGTGCTCCACGCCCGAGGAGCGCACCACGGTCTCCAGCGCCAGCTTGTGCCGGCCGTACGTGGTCGGCGGTCGCAGCGGACCGGACTCGCTCACCGCGTCGTCCGTGAAGCCGTACATGGAGAAGGAGGCGGTCGAGAGGAACAGCAGCCGCCGGCCCGCCGCCCGGCACTCGTCCAGTACCTCGTAGAGGAGTCTGGCCTCACGGTCGTACTCGGCGGGGGCCGTGGTGGCCGTGCTGGAGACCCCGGAGGCGATCGCGGTCACCCCGGGGAAACGGTCCCCGAACGCGTCGGTCAGGTTGCGGGCCAGGAAGCCGTCACCGATGATCCGCACGGTCGCCCCCCTCCCGGGCCGGAACCGCCCCGCCACCCCGCACGCCCGCCAGGTGCAGGCCGCTCGGGACCCCCGTGACGCTGCGCAGGGCCGCGACCAGCGTCCGCGCCTGCACGTTGACGTAGTGGCTGTACTTCAGCAGTTCTCCGAGCTGGCGCAGGGTCACCCACCGGTAGTCGCCCGGGACTTCGGCGGGGACGCCGTCGTCCGCCTCGATGATCAGGTACCGGTTCTGCGCGTTCAGGAAGCGGCCGCCCTCCTCCGACAGCACCGTGTCGAACAGCACCTGTTCCGGACGGGCCTCCGTCACCAGGTCGAGGAAGCGGGGTCGGGCCGACGCCGGCAGATGGGCGTAGTTCTCCGGGGTGCACTGCACGGTGGGGCCGAGTTCTACGACGTCCAGATAACCCGGCTCGACCCGGGCCTGCACCAGACAGTGCGGCACGCCGTCGATCCGGCGCACCAGCATCGCCACCACCCCGACGCCGTGCGGTTCGAGCAGCGGCTGCGACCAGGACGTCACCTCACGCCGGTTGGACAGGACGTCCACCGGCACGATGCTGAAGAACAGGCCCCGCTCATGGGAGATACGGTCCTCGGCGCGGTACCAGTCGCGTTGCTCGACCTCGCTCAGCGGCAACAGGGAGGCGCTGGCCTCCCGTTCGCTCTGCTGCGTGGTGATCCAGCTGCGGATCGCCACGTCCGAGTGGACGCCGGTGGCCGGGCCGGCGCCGTGGTGCCAGTCCGGCAGACAGGACAGCACCGTACGCGCGTCCATGTTGACCAGGTTCTCGTAGTGCAGCAGCGCATTGACCTGACGGAGAGTCAGCCAGCAGAAGTCCTCGTCCGCCTCCACCTCCGGGCCGACCTCCACGATCATGTTGCGGTTGCGCTTGCAGAAGAACCACGAGCCCTGCTCGGACTGGAGCACGTCGGCCAGCACCCGGTGACCCCGCGCCTCCGGCTCCCGGAAGCAGTCCAGATAGGGCACCGACGCACCACCGTGCACCCTGGTGTAGTTGCTCTTGGTGGCCTGCACGGTCGGCGACAGCTGCACCCCGTTGACGTTGCCCGGCTCGGACTTGGCCTGCATCAGGCAGTGCAGCACCCCGTTGGTCTCGCGGACCGCCAGACCGAGGATGCCTATCTCCGGTTGCCGGATGATCGGCTGGGTCCACTCCGGCACCGGACCGAAGTCGGTGCGCACCCGCATGCCGCGCACGGTGAAGAACCGCCCGCTGCGATGCGCCAGATCACCGGTGTCCGGGACGAAGTCCCAGCCGGACATCGCGGCGAAGGTGCTGCGGCGCACCTCCTGGCTGTGGCTGCGGCGGCGCCGGTCGAACCAGTCGAAGAACTCGACGTCCGACATCACCTCGCCCCCGGTGGCCGTCGCGGAGACGGCCAGCCGCGCGGCGAGGACCGCATCGGTGTCGGACTCGGGACCGGTCGTGTTGAGCTGGGGCATCGCTGCCTCTCCATCGGATCGTCATCGGATCGACACCCCACGGCAGCTGCCCGCGGCCCGTGGAGCGGGGGCTGACGCGGCGGGCAGGAGATGGCTGGCCGGCCGTCACCCCGGCTGCCGGACCGAGGCCCGGCCGGCCGGCCCGAAGGAGTCCGGCCCGTCACCGGACCGGCGCACGACGGGCGCCAGCGCGGTCAGCACCAGCCCCCCGTCGACCAGCCACCGGCCGGTGAGCCCGGCGCCGCCGACCGCACCCGAGAACTCCGCGGGAACCGGCACCAGCAGCCTGACCTCGAACCTCCCGCACACCGCGCCGGCGGCGTCCCGCTCCCGCGTGAAGCGCAGCCGCGCCTCCTCGAACCCGAGCGGCCGGCGGGTGAGCGGGAACCACACCTTGTAGACCGACTCCTTCGCGCTGAACAGCAGCCGGTCCCAGGGCACTTGCGGTGCCGTTCGCCCCAGCCGGGCGAGGTCGGCGCGCTCCCCGGGCAGCGACACCGCCTCCAGGACGCCGTCCGGGAGGCGGGCCGCCGGCTCGGCGTCGACGCCGAGCGCCGCCAGATCGGTGGCGCGGGCCACCGCCGCCACGCGGTAGCCGTCGCAGTGGGACATCGCACCGACCACCCCGTCGGGCCAGCGGGGCTCTCCCCGCGGGCCGGGGAGCAGCGGTTGCGCCGCGAGGCCCAGCGCGGCCAGCGACAGACGGGCGCACCTCCTCCCGGTGGCGAACTCGCGCCGACGGCCGTCCACGGCCCGCGCCACCACCGCCTCCTCCTCCGGGAACAGCGGTGGTGCCGTCAACTCCCCGCGCACCTCGGTCACTTCGACCGGGTCAGGCAGCAGGCGGCGCATCAGCGACGTCATCGGGCACCTCGCCGGGGCAGGATCTCGCGCAGCAACGGATCGGGCATGCCGCGGGCCTGCCACTCGCGCGGGTAGCCCAGCGACACCTCACGGTGCGGCACCCCGTCGTGCCAGGTGGTGCGGGGGATGTGCAGATGGCCGTAGACGACGGTGGCCGCCCGGTAGCGCCGGTGCCAGTCGTGGGTGGCGGTCGTGCCGCACCACAGCGCGAACTCCGGGTACCGCAGGATGCGGGTGGGCTCGCGGACCAGCGGGAAGTGGTTCACCAGCACGGTCGGCAGGTCGGGCGGACAGGCGTCCAGGCGTTCGCGGGTGTAGGCCACCCGGGCCCGGCACCAGGCCGCCCGGTCCGGGTAGGGATCGCTGTGCAGGAGGAACTCGTCGGTGGCCACCACCCCCGCCTTCTCCGCCCGGGCCAGCGCGTCGGCGGTGCCGGTGGCGCCCGGCGGCAGGAACGAGTAGTCGTAGAGCAGGAACAGCGGCGCGATCACCACCGGCCCGTCCGGGCCGGGCCACCGGACGTACGGGTCCTCCGGGGTCAGCACCCCGAGCGACCGGCACAGTTCGACCAGACTGCGGTAGCGGGCCTCACCCCGCAGCGGCACCGGATCGTCGGGATGCGTCCACAGCTCGTGGTTGCCCGGCACCCACACCACGGTCGCGAACCGCTCCGCGAGCAGCCGCAGCACCCACTCGACGTCCGCCGTCAGCTCCCCGACGTCCCCGGCGACGATCAGCCAGTCGGAGGGATCGGAGGGGTGCAGTCGCCGCACCACGGCGCGGTTGTGCTCGTAGGCGACGTGCAGGTCACTGACCGCGTAGAGCCTGCCGCCCGGGACACCGCTCACCGCTTTCGTGCTTCGCCCGTCGCGGGCCGTGGATCCGTGGTGGTGGGCATGGGGGCTCCTCGCTGGGGGTCGGGCGCCTCGGACACGCGTCCGGCGCTCAGCTTTATGCCACCGCGCCCTCCCGCCGCACAACGCACAGCCGCCCCGCCGGGGCAAGTACGGGGGAAACGACCAGACTTCGGGACGCGAGGTCCCGCACGGCACGGCGGTGCCGGATAGTTGCGGCACACCCGCAGGAGCACGCCAGTGATCCAGCCCACCGCAATCCCCTGACAGAGGACGGACGAACAGCGTGAGTGCTTCCCCCGCAGACGACGGCCTGTGGTGCCGGCGGTTCGACCCGGCTCCCGAGGCCGCCCACCGCCTGGTCTGCTTCCCCCACGCCGGCGGCTCGGCCAGCTACTACCTTCCCGTGGCCACCGCGCTCAGCCCGCGCGTCGACGTCGTCGCCGTGCAGTACCCCGGCCGCCAGGACCGGCGCAACGAGCCGCTGATCGACGACATCGGCGCCCTCGCCGACCAGGTGCACCAGGTCCTGCGCGGCTGGGACGACCGCCCGCTGACCTTCTTCGGGCACAGCATGGGCGCGCTCGTCGCCTTCGAGACCGCCCGGCGGTTCGAGCGGGAGGGCGGCGGCCCGGTACGGCTGTTCGCCTCGGGCCGGCGCGCCCCTTCCCGCTACCGCGACGAGCAGGTCCACCGCCGGGACGACGACGGCGTCATCGCCGAGATCAAGTCGATGAGCGGCACCGACGACCGGCTGCTGGGGGACGAGGAACTGATCCGCATGATCCTCCCGGCACTCCGCGGCGACTACCGGGCCGTGGAGACCTACCGGTGCGCTCCGGGCGCCACGGTGGGCTGCCCGGTCACCGCGCTCGTCGGCGACAGCGACCCCAAGACGTCCGTCGACGAGGCCCAGGACTGGGAGAAGCACACCACCGCGGACTTCGACCTGCGGGTCATGCCCGGCGGCCACTTCTACCTCAACAGCCGTGCCGCCGACGTGCTGAAGGTGCTCGACGAGCACTTCACCGCACAGGCCGCGCTCCAGGACACCTGACCGGCGTCCCCCGTCCGCGCGATCGCCCGCCGCCCACGACCCGCCCCGCGCTCACGCCGCCCCCTGGGGGCGGATCGTTTCGGCGGGCTGAGCCGACGCGCCCGTCGGCTCGAACAGGCCCGCGTCCTCGAGCGCGCTCGCGAGCCCGGAACGGCCGGACGTCGACATCTTGCGGTAGCAGTTCGTCAGATGTTTCTCCACCGCCCGCCGGGAGACCCCGAGCGCGTCGGCGATGGCCTGATTGGTCAGACCCTCCACGGCCATCCGCGCCACCATCCGCTCCGCCGACGTCAGCCGCCCCCGCGTCGGGACCCCCACCGCCGCCGGCCCCAGCATCTCCTGCGCGCGGGCCGCGATCCGAGAGGCTCCACAGTCCACCGCCAACTCGTACGACGTGCGCAGCGCCGCCTCCGCCTCCGCGGCATGGCGAGGTGCCACCGCCTCCGCGAGCCGCAGCAGGACCGACGCCCGCGTGAGGAGATCGGCGGAGCCCTCCAGCACCCCGGCGGCCTCCCGCAGCAGACTCGGCGCCGAGGCCGCGTCCGTCACGGCCGCCCGGAGCGCCAGCGCACGGCCCAGACCCGACGGGGCACCCCAGGCCCGCGCCTGTTCGAGGTGCTGCTCGCACAGCTGCTCGGCCCGCTCGGCCTCGCCCATGCGGTGCAGGGTGCGGGCCGCCCAGTAAGCGGACGGCGCCAGCACCGGGTTGCGCCAACCGGCCCGCTCCAGCGCGTACTCGGCGTCCAGGAAGTGCTCCACGGCCATGGCCGGCTCGTGCCGTCGTTCCGCCTTCATGCCCCGCACCATGGTGAGCAGCCCGGCCAGCACGCAGTTCTCGTGCACACCGCGGATCCGCTCCGGCAGCCCGTCGACCAGTTCCGGCTCGCGGGTGCGCAGCGCCACCATGGCCAGGGCGATGAGCGAGAGCGCGCTCGCCTCCTGCGGTCCGATCACCGAGCAGGCCCGCACCGCCCGTTCCCGCGCGGCCGACAGCCTGCCCTGGGCGAGCAGGACCAGCGCCTGCTCACTGAGCACCACCGACTGCTCCAGCCGTCCGCCCCGGCGCTCCGCGTCGGCCAGGGCCGTGTCCAGCCAGGACATCAGTCCCGTGACGGAGTCGGCGGTGACCGAGACCGGCACCACCAGCGGCAGCATGGTGTGCACATGGGCCGCGCGCGCCGGCTCGTGTGCCAGCACCCGGGCCGCGAGTGTCCTGAGCTGCGCGGCGGGCAGCGCCGCGGACACCGTCACCGTGTACATCAGGGCCACCAGCAGCTCACGCTGGCCCGCGTGCGTCATCTCCGGCCGTCCGCCCAGCCCGGTCAGCCGGCCCGCGGCCGACGCGAGCACCGACGGATCGATGTCGCAGAGATGGTGCAGCCGGGCCTCCAGCCGCGGTTCCAGCGGCCGCCGGTCGGCCGGCCGTGCCTCCGTGGCGGTCAGTTCCCGTGCCGTCTGCCGCATCGCGTCGCCCAGCGGCAGCAGCGTGGCACCGGTCGCCACCGGGGTCAGCGTCAACAGCGCCTCGGCCCGGGCCCGGGCCGAGGCCAGCAGCGGGAACGCCTGGGTGATGTGCCTGACCGCCACCGACGGTGCGAAACTGCGCTCCACGGTCGCCAGTTCCACGAGCAACCGGGCCCGCTCCTCGCTGTGCGGCGGTACGTCGCGCAGCGCCCGGCGCACATATCGCGCCGCCGTCTCGGGGGCGCCGCGCAGCGTGGCCGCCTCGGCGGCGTGGCGCAGCGCCGCCACCGAGTCGTCGTCCAGCGGGGCGGTGGTGGCGAGGAGATGACCGGCCACCCGTTCGGGCGTGCTGCCCCGGTAGCGCAGCAGCGCGGCGGCCTTCAGGTGCAGCCGGTTGCGTTCGCCCGGTGGCATGGCGTCCTCGATCACCTCGTGCACCGCCCGATGGGCCAGCGCGAGAGTGGTGCCCTGACGGACGACCAGCGTCAGCCGGCGCAGCCGCCAGAGACTGGCCTCGCGGTCCACCCGGTCCAGTCCGGCCAGCTCACCCACCACCTGCGGATCGGCACCGTCCCCGAGGACCTGCAGCGCACGGGCCGCGGCCAGTACGGACGGCGGCTGTTCCTGAAGACACAGCAGCAGTCGCCGGCGCAGCGCGGGCGGCACCAGCGTGGCCACCCTCGACGCCTCGGCCGCCACCGGGGCGACGCCGCGGGACTGGCACTCCTGCAGAAGCGACACGAGGTGCAGCGGATTACCGCGCGTGGCGTCGTGACACGCGGAGATGAACTCCGGGTCGGCCGGCACGCCCAGGCGCTCCAGGATCAGGGCGTCGACCGACGCTGCGCCCAGCGGGGCCGGGAACAGGACGTGCTCGGCGGCGGCGACCGGACGCACACCGGGCGGCTCCGCCGCGGGTTCTCCCTCGCAGACGGTCGCCGCGACCAGGATGCCCCGATGGGGCACCTGCCGCACCAACTCGTCGAGCCAGTCCAGTGTGCCCTCGTCCGCCCAGTGCAGATCGTCGATGAGCAGGACCGGTGTGCGCTCCTGGCTCATGTTCTCCACCATGGCCAGCAGGGCGCGTACCGTCGTGGCGGTGTGCTGCCGGGGCGACTCCGGGTCGCCCTGGAGGAAGGCGAGCGCGGGCCGGGCGGGTCCCGAGCACCATCTGCTCGCGAACGCACCCGACTTGAGCACCGGTTCCAGCAACTGCCGGGTGACACCGAGGGAGAAGGAACGCTCCGAGGGGGCGGCGTAGGCACGCATCACCAGAGGGCGGCCGGGCACCACCGACCCGGCCGTCGGGCCGGTGGCCAGACCGGCGGCGAGTTCGCCGATCTCCGACAGAACGGCCGACTTGCCGCTTCCGGGCGGCCCGCTGATCACGACCATGGATCCGTTGCCGTGTGCCGCGAGCCGAAGAGCCTCGGCCGCCTCTTTCAGTTCGTTCTGCCGCTCGAGCAGCATGCCAGCGGCCTCCTTGCGCGGTGTGGTTGAGCCGGGGTGGGGGTGGGTGCGGGGTGGGGCGGGTGCGCAGCGTCATGGGCCCATCGCAGTGCCGCCGTCCTGGGTCTCGGAGGCCGGCGACGCGCTGTCCGCCCCTTCCCCCCGGCGCGATCCGGCGGCCTCCCGGGCGACGACGGCCTGGACGTAACGCCGGGACACGGGGGTGGGCCCCAGCCGGCGCAGGGCGCGCTCGGTCAGCCGTGCCGCCCGTGGCGCGGGGGAGCCGAGGCCACGGCGCAGGTCGGTCCAGGCCAGTGCGGAGCCGGTGCCCCACCGCTCGGCCAGCCGCGCCTCCTCGGCGAACAGCTCCGCCGCCCGGTCGTCCTCCCCGCAGCCCAGGTGGGCCAGGGCGGCCAGCGAGCGCCAGGCCACCAGCGCGGGGTTGGACCACCCACGGGCCGCCGTGCGCCGGCCGCACTCCTCGGCCTCGGCCAGTGCCTGCCGGGGGCGCCCCTGGCAGAGAGACAACTGGGCGCGGGCGTACAGCAGATGAATCCAGGGGCCGCTCTCCTCGGCACCGGGCGGCAGCTCCTCACCGGCCAGTCGGCCGGCCTCCGTGTACCGCTCCCGCGCCACCAGCAGGCGGATCTCCGTCGCCCTGAGCAGGGTGAGCCGGGTGGGATCCCACACCTCCGGCGGCGCCAGGGACCGGCAGGAGGAGAGGTCGTGCGCGGCGGTGTCCGGGGCACCGGCCTGCAGACTGAGCTGGGCGCGCAGCAGCCGCCCCCACCCCACCAGTGCGGGGCTGCGACGACGTGCGGCCTCGGCGAGGGTCACGTCCAGCGCGTCACGGGCGGCCTCGTGGGCGCCCGCGACGGACAACGCGCAGCAGAGGGTGAACCGGGGGAACAGCGCCTCGTCGAGCGGCGCCCGCAGGGCGTCCAGACACAGCGCGCGCACCGCGGCCGCGTCGTGTCCCCGCACCGTCCGCCGCCACGCGTCCGCGGCGAGCAGGGCCGAACGGGCGTCCGGCCCCGGCTCACCGTGGGCGGCCGTCCTGGCACTGCGTGCCGTGGTCCTGGGCTGAGGGACGCCGGTGGGCCGGCTCCGGGAGGGGACGCCCGCCGGCTCCGCGCCGGGCGTCCCGTACAAGCGGGCCGACAGGGGCAGCATGGCCTGGGGTTCGCCGCGGCTGAGCAGCAGGTCCGCAGCGGCCGCGCGCACATGCGGTCGGGCCTGCGCCGCGGACAGCAGTTCCGCGATCCTGCGGTCCGCCGCCTCGGGCGCGATCATCGCGTACGCCTCGGCGGCCTCCAGAAGCACTTCGGCGCGCTCCGCCAGGGGCAGCGGCTCGCGCAGCGCCCGCTCCAGCAGTTCCGCGGCCCCGGCGTGCCGGCCCCGGGCGAGCAGGGTGCGGGCGGTGCGGCGCAGTACCGGCGGCACCCAGGGCTCGCCCAGCGGCACGGTGTTCAGCAGCAGGACGGACAGCGCCTCCTCGTCGGCGTCATAGCGGTGCGCCCAGCGGGCCGCCTGCGCGTGCAGCCGTTTGCGCTCGTCGCCGTCCGTACCGGCCAGCAGCCCGGCCGTGCAGCCCGTCATCCGCAGCTTCGGGGGATCGCCGGGGCCGATCAGCCCGTGTACCCGCAACGTCCGCACGGCCACCGACAGTTCGGCCTCGTCCAGCCCCACGAGCGCGGCGACCCGGTCCAGCGGCAGCAGATCCCGGGCGACCGCGAGACCGCGGATCAGCGCGAGCGGTCCCGCGGTCAGTTTCGCGGCCGACTCGGTGGCCCGGTCCCGGTCCGCGGCCTCGATCTGCTGGGAGAGCGCCGTCCGCAGCCCGACGGCGGAGACCAGGGCGGGCTCGCGGCGCAGCTTCTCCAGGGCCCGCAGCATCACCCAGGGGCTGCCACGGGTGAGCCCGGTGACGCCTTCCCACCAGCCGTCGTCCGATGCCGCGGGAACGGGCAGTCCCGACGCGGTGCACATCGCGTGCATCTCGGGCACGCCGAGCGGCGCCAGGTCCAGCAGCAGCCCTCGGCCATCGGGGAAGACGGCCGCCTGGTCGAGGAGTTCCGCGCAGGTGTCGGGGAACTCGCCGTCGGCGGAGGCGACGGTCAGCAGCACCCCGAGCGGGGCCGACGCGAGCCGCCGCAGCAGCCCCGCGATCACCTGCACCGACTCCGGGTCCGCCCACTGGACGTCGTCCAGGGCGAGGAGCGTCGGCCGGGACGCGGTGGCCAGGAGGGAGCGGCACCAGCCCTGCACCGAGTCCTCCGCGGGCGGCTCCGCGGCAGGGGCCGGACCCCCCGCCGTGGAACGGACCGGCCGCAGCTGTCGTACGAAGGCGTAGGGGGCGGGCGAGGACGGGGCCGTGCCCAGAGCGGTGAGCACCTGGACACCGGAGACCCGGGCGAGGGCCATGCCCCGCCGCAGCAGGCGGCTGCGGCCGGCGCCCGGGACGCCGTGGATCACCGTCACCCCGGGCTGTCCGACGGCGAGCCGGTTCATCATGCGCAGCAGCGCCGCCTGTTCGGCCTGCCGCCCGTACAGCGGTGTGAAGCCGTCCAGCGAGGCCAGTTTGAGCAGGAAGGGGTTACGGGGTGTGGTCCGACGGTCCGGTGCGGTGCTCATCGTCCCCCGTCACCGGCCTGGGCCGCACAGGGCCGGAGGGTGGCCCGCAGCACGCCCACGAGCTCCTCCCGGCCGCTCACGCCGAGCTTCTGATAGGTGTGGGTCAGGTGCAGTTCGACCGTGCGCCGGGTGATGTAGAGCGCTTCCGCTATCTCCCGGTTGGACCGGCCGGCCATCGCCAGGGCGGCGACCCTGCGCTCCCGTGTCGTCAGGGCGTCGTCGGGGCGGCTGGTGGGCTGGCGGGGGCGCCCGCCCGCCTCGGCGAGCCGGAGCCGGACGCCTTTCGCGGCGTTGCCCGCCCCGCACCCGGTCATCAGGTCCAGCGCGGTCCGGAGCCGGGGCCGGGCGGCCAGGGGGTCCCCGTCGTCGAGCAGGGCGGCGCCCAGCGCGTATTCGGCGCGGGCCCGCAGCAACCGCGCGGGGGAGTCGGCCAGTCGCGCGCAGGCCTCGTCGAGGAGCCGGTGGCCGGCGCGGCCCTCAGTGGCCAGGCCGCGGGCCAGCAGGGCCAGTCCGGCGCTGCGCGGGGTGTCGGAGCGGGCTATGTGCGCGCCGCCCTGGGCCGCCACCCGGCGTGCCTCGGCCGGGCGGCCGAGTTCCGTCAGCAGGTCGGACGCCTCCAGCCACCACGGCAGCACCAGCGGGGACTCGGTGCCCTCCGGGCCCAGCGCGCGCCCGCTCGCGCGCAGGGTGATCAGCGCGCCGCGCAGGTCGCCCTCGGCGCGTCGCACGGCGGCCGTCGCCCACCAGTACACGGGGTGGATGTAGGAGAGCCGTCGCAGTTCGGTGCAGGCGACCTTGGAGAGGACGGCCGCGGCGGCGGCCATGGTGCCGCGCTGGGCGAGTACGTAGGCGAAGACGACGGCGGACGTGACGGCGGGGCCGTCGCCGCGCCGGCGCTCGAGTTCCAGGGCGAGCCGGCTGTCCCGTTCGGCCGCGAGCAGGTCGCCGGTCGCGCTGAGCACCAGAGCCCGGACCGTGAGGGCGTGGATCCGGCTGGGGTCCAGTTCCCCGCGGAGCTGGTTGCCGAGGAGCCGGTCGAGCGTGTCCAGCGCCGCGGTGTTGTCGTCGGTGAGGTTCGCGACGACGGCGGAGGCGATCAGCGACAGGTCGTCCAGGGGGGTGCCGGGGGCGTCGACGGCGGGGAGGCGGGGGTGCTCGCGCACGGGGCGGCCGCTGAGCACCGACAGCGCGGCGCGGGCGAGCCGCAGCCGGCGGTCGCCGGGGCTGTTGCCGGCGGGTTCGCCGGAGGCGAGGGAGCGCTCCCGGACCCAGTGCACGGTTCCGGGGCCCAGCGCTCCGGTGAGCAGCAGGGCGGACTCCAGCGCGGGGCGGCTTTCCTGCGGGACGACGACCTTCCCGAAGCCGGCCCGGTGGTCCAGCACGTCGGCGAGCAGCCGGGCGGCCTCGTCACCGCGGCCGAGCACGACGAGGGTGTCGGCGTACCGCAGTGCGATGTCGGCGAGTTCGTGTCCGTCGGTGCTGCTCGCCAGCAGCGTGCTCAGCTGGTGGACCGCCCGTTCCGGTGCGGCGGTGCTGAGGGTGTCGGCGAGCAGGGCCCTGATCCGGCGCAGCATGCGGGTGTTCTCGCCGGCGCCGATGTCCAGCGCGTGCGACAGGTAGCGTACGGCGGCGTCCGGCGAGTCGGTGGACAGGGCCGCGCTGTAGAGGGCCTCCAGCATCCACGGCGCGGCCCCGTACCGGATCCGCAGCAGCACGTTCGCCACCTGGGCAGGTGGTCGGCCCGCGTCCTCCAGGAGCCGGGCGGCGCGGGCGTACAGCGGAAGGAGGTCGTCGCTCGACAGGCCCTCCGGCACGTCGGCGGCCGGTCCCCGCGAGGGGGCGCGCGGGCCGCCGAGCGGGAGGACCCGGCGTTCGGTGAGCTGGTGCAGAGCGCGCCGCACGGCGGGCAGGGGCATCCGGATCAGTTGGCTCACCAGCTCGGGGTCGGCGCACCCCAGCACGGCCACGGCCGACAGGACGGCGGAGGCGGAGGAGGGGAGCGCTCCCAGACCCTGGAAGGTCGCGGGGCCGTCACCCGTCTCGTCGTCTGCCGCGCCAGGTGTGCCGGTGTGCCGGTCGGTGAGCGCGTGCACGGCCGAGGGGTTGCCCTCGGAGCGCTCCAGGCACTCACGCAGCAGGGTCGCGCAGGGTTCGTGTCCCAGTCGCCGGGTGAGCAGTTCGGCGATGTCGGTGTCGGACAGGGGGGTCAACTCGACCGTGGTCCACGCATGGTGGGTGAGCAGGCGGACGAGGGCCGGTGGCTCGGCGACGGGGGCCGCCGTGATGACGGGCAGCAGCGGCAGCCCGAGGGATCTGCGCAGGACGTAGTCGAGTGCGCGCAGCGACTGCGGGCGGGACAGGTGCGCGTCGTCCACGGCCAGCACCACGGGCCCGCGCCGGCAGAGCTCCAGCACCGTCTCGTGGAGCTGATGGCACGACAGAGGGCCTTCGCCCGGCGAGGGCCGGCCGAGGGGGGAGTCGCCGCGTGCGGATCCGACCGCGTCGTACCAGGTTCCGTCCAGCGGGCCCGCAAGGAGCACGGACGCCTGGGGGGCCACGAGGTCGCAGAAGGCCCGCAGCACCGCGCTGCGGCCGATTCCGGCGGGCCCGGTCAGCAGCACGCCGGTGGCGGATCCGGAGTCGGTCGGGGGCATGTGGTCGATCAGTGCCGAGAGCACGGTGGATCTGCCCACCAGGGGGTCGGCCGGGATCTCAGGCGTGCTGGGTGATCGATGGGCCGGTAAGGCCGAGGTGCGGTTCACGGGGCCACCGAATGTTCTGTGGGGGACGGACACTTGATGGGCTCTGTGCGGGGAGGTGAGGGGAGAACGAGCGGGCCGCGGGGTCTGCACGGCGGCGTGTGGCTCTAAGTCCACAGTGGCCCATGGGTGAAGGGCGTAAGGCGCTCACCGCCTTGTAAACGGTTTCTAGCGCTTTGTTCTTGGTTCATGGTTGGCGCACACACAACGCTCTGGATTGTAGCGGATTAGCCCTGTCCGCTTGTATGTCATGTGAAAGATGCGGTGCCGGGAATGCTCCTGGGAGTGCCGCGACGGCACCCCGGAAAGGCCGGAAGAATCCGTGTTGACGGGTATTGCTGTCCGGTTCATCCAATTCGCGCCGATGTGGAGCGGGTGTGAATGAGCCGTGACTAGTGAATCGCCTAGAATTTAAGTCAGTTTTCCGGGCAGCTGCTTCACGACGATTGAACGTGCGACATTTTCTGTGTGCCGCCGGGCTCCCTCGAAGTTCTTTCTCCCCGGAGATGGCGCCTTCTTGCTCCCTGCCGGGACCGGTGCGGCGCGCCGGAAATCCGGCGGCTCAGTGGCGTGGCCGGCGCGGCTCAGGCGGGCAGCCGGATGCGGAACCACGCCCCCCGGCGGCCGGGTTCCAGGGACACCGTGCCGCCGTGGGCGGTGACGATGGCCGCCACGACGCTCAGTCCCAGGCCGTTCCCGCCGCCGCCCGTGTCCGTGACCACCGACCCGGCGGCCGGCGTCTGCCCGCCGTGGACGAACCGCTCGAAGGACGAGTGGCGCAACTCGACGGGTATGCCCGGCCCGTCGTCGATGACCTCGATGACCCGGAAACCGTCCTCGGTGCCCAGACCGAGCGCGGTGCGCGTGCCGTCGGGCGTGTGATGCCGCACGTTCGCCAGCAGATTGGCGACCGCCTGGTAGAGGCGGTCCCGGTCGCCGGTGACCGCGTGGGTGCCCGGCAGGATCGTGAGCCGGATCGGATGGTGCGGGGAACAGGCCTGGGCGTCGGCCACCGCTTCGCGGCACAACTGGGCGAGGTTGACCGGCTCACGGCGCAGCGGCTGGCCCAGGTCGAGACGGGCGAGCAGCATCAACTCGTCCAGGAGGCCCGACATACGGCGGTTCTCGTCGGCCATGCGGGCCATGACCAGATCGAACTTCTCCAGATCGGCCAGCCCGCCCAGTCTGGCCAACTGGACATAGCCGGAGATCGCGGTGAGCGGAGTGCGCAACTCGTGGCAGGCGGTCGCGACGAACGCCATCATCCGCTGCTCGGACTTGCGCCGGTTCTCGCGCTCCCTGCGCAGTTGGGCGCAGAGCCCGACAGCCGCCAACAACGGCAGGAAGACCAGTGCCAGCTTGAGCAGCGCCCGCGAACCAGGGGCCCGCAGGGCCGGTATCGGACCCACGATCCCCATGCTGTGCGTGCTGCCGCCGATCACGGCCACTCGATCCCCGCCGCGACCGGTGGCGCCCGAGTGGAGGGTCGTCGCGCAGGCGGTGGCCGGTCTGACCGGCGACGGCCCGCCGCCCTGCACCGGCCCGGCGGACAGGGCCAGGAGAACGGCCACGAGGGACAGGGCCCCGACCGCCGCACGTCTGTGGGGGCTCCGCGCCGAGTTCAGGGGGTGAGGCACCGACACCTCGGTCTCCTCGCCGGTCCGTCGAAAATACACCTCACCGCCCGATCCGGGTGCCTTGCGCCAACGCGATGAAAACAAGCCTTGCTTGGCGGCACGATACCCAAGGCCCCTCTCGGGTCGGCAAGTCTCCGCGTGACGAAGGTGTTACAACGCGCTATGGGCGTCGACAGGAAAGGAAGACCAGGTGGGAAGGGGTGGAGTCGGACATACGGGGGATTCGCCGCGCAGTCGGAACGCTGCGGCCCCGACTCTTCGAAGGAGCAGCCCCGCCGACCGCGTGTTCGTCCACGAGCACCGCACCGCCGCCCGCCGACCCCGCGGCGCCCGACGGAAAAGCGCTGCTCAAGGCCGTCGTACGGGTTCGGGGCGGCGCGGCGCACGGTCACCCGTTGCCGGATTCCGCCCCTCAGCCGGATCACACGCAGCCGGCGCGGGCATGACGCACTCTCGCTCCGTGGATCTAGGGGAATCCCTGGTTTTCGCCGGGATGCCCGGCGCCGGTCCGGCGGATGTGCGGAGGCGTACCGCGTCGGTTCCGGCTCAGGGCAGCGCTCCGGGTGCCGCCGCGTCCAGAAGGCGTCCCCGTCCCGCGGCGGGCAGGGTGACCCGCAACCAGGCGCCGCGCTCGGTCGGTTCGAGACCGATGGAACCGCCGTGTGCGGTGATCACCGCCGCCGCCACGCTCAAGCCGAGTCCGCGGCCCGGGCACCGGGGCGCCCGAGGATCCGTCGGTGCGGCGCTCGCCGCGCGGAAGAACGGCTCGAAGATGCGGTCCCGCACGGACTCGTCGATGCCGGGGCCGTCGTCGATGACGTCGATGACATGGCGTTCCCCGTCCAGGCCCAGCCGGACCAGGGCCGAGGTGTCCTCGGGGGTGTGGGCCAGCACGTTGGCCAGCAGGTTGTCGATCGCCTGCGTCAGCCACCGCCGGTCGCCCTCCACCCAGTGCGGGAAGGACTCCACCACACAGCGCAGCGTGCGCGGGGCACCGGAGCTCTGAGCCCGGGGCACCGCCTGAAGGCAGAGCTGGGCAAGGTCTACCGGACGCTGTTCGAGCATCCCGCCATGCCCCAGCCGGGCCAGCAGCAGCATGTCGTCCACCAGGCTGATCAGGCGCCGGGTCTCCTTCTGGACCTGCTCCATCGCCTGGTCCAGCCGGCGCGGGTCGTCCAGCGCCCGGATCAGGGCCAGTTGCGTGTACCCGGTGATGGTGGTGAGGGGGGTGCGCAGTTCATGACTGGCGGCGTCGACGAGCTCGCACAGCCTGTTCTCCTCCTTCCGTCGGCGCACCGAACCCTCCTCGATGCGCCGCAGCAGGTAGTTGTAGGTGTCGGCGGCGCACCGCAGTTCCCTCAGTGGCTGGGCCGGGACCGGGATGCGTTCCGAGGGCGCGGCACTGCCTTCCGCGATCCGCCGGGCGTCGCGCGACATCTCACGCAGGGAGACGAAGGCCCACCGGCTGGTCCACAGGGCCCCGAGAGCCAACACGGCGATCAGGGGGATGCTGGTGGCGGTCTCGATGCCCATCAGCGTCCGCACGGTCGCCTCGTCCGCGCCCGTCGACCGCGCGGTCACCAGGTAGGTGCCGTCCGGCAGACGGTCCACCAGCGCCCGTGCCGCTCGGCCCGCCACCGGCAGCGGGTGACCGGTGCCGTCCCGCTCGCGCAACTGGTCCGCCGATGTCGGAAGGCCGGCGAGGAGGGACGGTGGCCCCGTCGACAGGCGCACGGCTCCGCGACCGTCGGTCACCAGGGACGCTGATCCGTCCCGGGCCGGATACAGGCCCTTCCCGGCACGCAGTGCCTCCAGCCGGGCGTGGTGGGTCTGCGTGATCTGCCGGTCGGTGCGCTCCCGGAGGCGGTGCGACAGCGTGGACACGCAGTAGAGGTCGGCACCGAGCACACCGATCGCTGCGATGACGAGGAAGCCCCAGACGAGCCTGCGGATGGAGCACCGGGGGACCGCGCGGAACCGGGCCCCCCGGTCCTCGCGACGGCTCGGGGCGGCGTACGCGGCGGTGGACACCTCAGTCCTCCCTGAGATGTCCGGGAGGGGCCGAGCGCACCAGATAGCCCGCGCCGCGAACGGTGTGGATCAGCGCCTGGTCGGTGTCGCCCAGTTTGCGGCGCAGATAGTAGATGTATGTCTCGACGATTCCCGACTCGCCGCGGAAGTCGTAGCTCCAGACGTGGTCCAGCATCTGCGCCTTGGAGATGACCTGGTCGGCGTTTTCCAGCAGATAGCGCAGCAACGCGAATTCCGTCGACGACAGCTGCACCGGCTCGCCGTGCCGCCAGACCTCGCGCGTGTCCCGGTCCAGCTCCACCCAGCCGGCGCGCAGCCTGCGGCCGTTGACAGGCGTCAGTTCACGTCCGCGGCGCATCACGGCCCGGATCCGGGCCACCACCTCGTTGAGGTCGAACGGCTTGGTGACGTAGTCGTCGGCGAGTTCGAGGCCCCGGACCTTGTCCTCCACCGCGTCGCGGGCGGTCACGAACAGGACGGGAGCGCTGACGCCCGCGTCCCGCAGCGCCCGGCAGACCTCGAAGCCGTCCATGTCGGGAAGGACGACATCGAGCAGTACGACGTCCGGGGCGCGGTCGGCCGCCAGGGCGAGAGCCTCACCCCCCAGGCCGGCGGTGATCACCTCGAATCCGAGGAACTGCAACGCCATGGTGAGCATGGAGGCGATGCTGGACTCGTCCTCCACGACGAGCACGGTCGTTTTCGAGGACGTGTCGCTCTGGTTCATCGTGTGCGCACCATGAAGTCGGTAAGAACCCATTGTTGTCGAGATCTGCCCGCGGAATCGAGGAAGACGGGATCACCTGCTGTCCTCGTCATGATGGCACAGGGATGATCCCCCGGTTCCTTTTCCGATCGTGCTCTGAGCGGACTTTGATGTATCTCTGAAGTTCGTGGACTTTGCTGTCCTGACATGACCACACACGCGGGGGCCATACCTGATCTTCACCCACTCTTCGCGTCGGAGGGGATCGAGGATGTCGACGAAGGATGCCGCAGAGTCCGCTGGGAGATCTTCTCGGCTCTGACCGAGGTGGTGTCCGGCCAGGGCGACTGGAGCTGGCAGAGCGCGGCTCGTATCCGTGCGGAGGGCCGGGCGTGGGCGCGACGCGGCCGGTCGCTCGACGAACTGCTCGCCATGGTGGGGGGCATGACGCGCCATCTCATCAACCGGTGCACGGTCGGTGCCCATGACCAGGACGCTCTGACGCACGAGGTGATGGTGCTGCGGCTCGGGGACGCCGGCCGGCTGGTGGGCCGGGAGCTGAACTGCGGCTTCTTCGAGGTGGGGACCGGCGGTGAGAACGATCCGGAGCCTCCCCGGCAGGTCCCCGCGCATCTCACCCAGGAGACGTCCACCAAGGCCCACGCGGTGCTGGCCGTGCGCGCCCTGTCCTGCACGATCGCCGACATCCACCGGGTCTTCCGGGGTCTGGCCGCCGCGGTCGTACCGGCTTCCGACGAAGGCGCCCACGTCCTGCTGCCGGCGGCCGACCAGGAGGAGGCCGTCTCCCTCGCCCGCGAAGCCCACAAGGACCTGCCGGGCGACGTCTGGATCGCGGTCCACTGGCAGGACCCGGCCGTCGGCGCGCCGGACGGGCGGGCGGAACAGGAGGCGGGCGGAGTGACGGTCGCCGACGGGATCTGCGCCACGCTCCTCGCCCTCGACTGTCCGCCCGGCGTGTACGGACTCGACGACGTCCTGGTGGAGTACGGCGCGACGGAGACCCCGGCCGTTTCCGAGCGGCTTCTCAAGATGGTCGAGCCGCTGAACGAGCACCCCGTCCTCTGGGACACCCTGACCGCCCTCATCGCCGCCGACGGTGTCCGACACCGTGCCTGTGAGCGGCTGGGCATCCACCGCAACACGCTGGACCGCCGCCTGCAGCGGATCGGTCTGCTCACCGGCCAGCGCCTCGACGGGCTGCGTGGCCTGTGCACCCTGCGCGCGGCCCTCGCCGTCGCCGCCGTCACCCGGTTCCAGCGCAGCGCGGGCCTGACCTGGCCCGAGCCGACCCTGACGACGGGCGCGTCCGCACCCGGGGACACCTCCTACGTCAGCGACCACGCAGCCGTTCCGGACGGCCCGCTCACCCGCGGCGCGGGCGCGACCCGCCCCCGCATCCCGGCCCCTCGCGGTCCGGCCCCCCAACCGCCCCTCCACATGCCGGCCCACCCGGCCCGAGCCCGCCTCGGCGTCCCCCCGGTCACCACGGCCTACGCTCCCACCTGAACGAAGAGCACCGGCCACGACCGGCGACGACCGACACCGCACAGGCGACAGGACACGGCTCGGCCACGCCCCCTGGACGGCCGGCTCCGGGTCCGCTCCGACGGCGGTGCGATGCGGTGCGGTGCAGTCCGGGCCGCGCCGCCGAAGCAATGCTCTCGGCACGGTCGAACGTCTCGGCCGACGCCGGCGCTTCGAGGAAAAGCCATGTGACCCACATCCTCACGGCCTCGGCACTGCGCACGGCCTCATCTGACAGGGCCGGACCGGACGGCTCACCCTCCGCCTCCCGCAAGGCCCTTCCAGCAACCCCACGAGCCAACGCCACGGCTCGAACGAACCCGCCGCGCTCAGCCGGCACGCCCACCACCCCGGCCACGGCCAAGGACCTTCTTCTCGTGCCGTGACTTCGCCATCAACATCAGCAGCGAGGCGCTCTGTTCGCCGGGATAGGTCAGGACCCGCTGCCGGGCGTACAGCGTTCGCTGTGGGCGGGCGGACGGCTTCGTCGACCACTGGGCTCGTCGATCCCGCGCGGCGACGGCCGCCCACTGGTACAGAAGTCCAGGGGCGGCCGGTGTCCTCCCGGTCGAACTGGTGAACGCCGGGAAGCGGTGGGTCAGACGTGCCCGAAGAACAGGCTGCCCGGGGCGTCCGGGTCGTTGGAGAGGAAGTGCTCGCGCACCGCCCGAATGAACTCGTGGCGCGAGATCGCGCCGTCCCCGTCGGTGTCCAGCTTGGTGAACGTGTCCATGGCGTCGGGCGCGTCGCTCTTCCACACGTCCCTCAGGAAGCGGGCGAACTCGTCCTTGCCGATCTCATTGTCGCCGTTGACGTCGATGACGTCGAAGATCGCGTGGCCGCCGCCCTCGGTCACGTTGAGCCGACTGGTGTCGATGACCGCGAGGCGGTTGGCCGTGACGAACTGCTCCTTCGTGAGCCGGTCCGCTTCCACGCCCGAGTGGCGCAGCAGTTCCAGCCAGTAGATCTGGCAGAAGGTCTGGATGGCCCTGGCCCGGCGATCGTTCTTGTCGAGCTTGTATGCCTGGATGTAGCGGTCGGCGAGCTTCTGGTAGTCCGTCCAGTCCACGTAGCCGTCGTGGTTGGCGTCCATGGCGTCGAAATTGCGCTCGAGCTTGATGGCGATGACGTCCTGTGCCGTCGTGGTCATGGGCTGGCCTTTCGTGATCTTGTCTTGCGGGCTTCTCCAGCATGGGATCAATCGCACTGAAGGCACGTAGACCTGCGCATATGACACCCGATCTAGTGATCGTCTTCCTGTCACTGCCACACGACAGCTGCGGTCGGCCGAGCCGAGCCGGAGAAGATCGGGGCGGACCAGGGCATCGTCGGCGGCCTGGTCGGCTGGGCCACCACCGTGCTCGGCCACGAGCTGGAAGTCGGCCGTGAAGACCCCGACCAACGGGGGCTCCAAGTACATCCGAAGCGGTGGGCGGTCGAGCGCCCGCTCTGGTGGATCACACACACGGTCGCCTCGCCCGCGATGTCGAGACCGGTCCGGCCCGCTCCGAGACGGTGATCCGCTGGACGACGATCGGCGTCATGGTTCGCCGCCTGACTCGCGGCCGCCCCGCGACACGGCCGGGACCGTGCAGTCGGGCGGCGGCAGCCCTCGTAGGCAGTGCGATCACACCAGCCCGAGCCGAAACGCCTCCCGAGCCAGGAACAACGCGGTCCCCTGCATCAAGGGCGCCGGAAGATGGGTCAGCTACGTTGTCCTCGGCGCCGAGTGTGACGACCAACCCGGCCCGCAGGGTGTACTCGGCGCTCTTGCGCGCGTCACTGGGCCCGCATTTCCCATGCTCTCAGGCCCACGCGGGCCAAGATCGCGACCCAGCGAGAGCAAGGACGGCCGTGCCGCCCCAAGGACGACTAGGCCAGATCGAGGAATCGGTCGATCCGCTGATCGTCTTCGTCGAGCGCCAGCCACTTCGCGCAGGGGAACGCCCACTCCTTGTCGGCGTCCTCATCGCGAACGGTGATGCGGTCCAGGAACCAGCCGGGCCAGTGGCCCGAGTTGTCGTGCCGAATCCTCACTCGGTAGAGATCCCCGAGGTTCTTGAGGGTGTGTGTGAACGTGTCCACCTGGCCGCGCTCGAAGTCGTCCCTGCCGCTGTCGAGTTGCAGTTCGTCGCTGCTTCCGTCGCTGCCGAAGAGTGCGATGTACACGTTCGAGTCGGTGCCGGCGTCGTTGATGTTTCCGGTATGGACATTGATCCTGTAGTCAGGCATCTCCCACCCCCTGGGTCGAGGAGACATCGTCACCCGTCGATCTCGTTCGACACAACGCGTCACCGAGGCGGCTCGAAGCACTCCCGCGCACAGAGGACGGAGTCACACCACCGAGACCTCCCTCTCACCTCATTGACCGGCAGCCGACAGTATGAGTTCCGGTACACATCGAGCCATGTGTCAGCCGCCCGCACTTGGCCCAGCGGCGGACGGATACGTCAGCCCAGCGGTGGAGGGTCCCGTCCACCCCGTGTACAGGAGCGCCCGGACGGCCCGGGCGCGGCGGTGCCGTGAAGCTGCGATGGCGTTGACCGTCCGGGCGGGTGTGTCGCGGCTTCGGCCGGCTCGGCGCGCGGTCAGACGTGGGTGGGACGCGAGGTGAAAGCGCGCTCCAGGAGGGTGTAGAGGGTGTCCCGCTCCTCGGCGCTGAGGTTGTCCAGGCCGGCGCGCGTGGTGTGCATCTTGCCGCGGATCACGTCGATGACGCGTTCGCCTTCGTCGGTGAGGACGACGTTCTTGACGCGACGGTCGGTGAGGCTGGGTTCACGGCGCACCAGGCCGCGCTTCTCCAGGCGGTCGACGATCCCGGTCATGTTGGAGGCGTCGCAGGTCAGGATGGAAGCCAGGACGCGCATCGCGGCGGGCCCGCGGCGCAGGACGTTGAGCGTCTTGCCTTGGCTGGCCGTGAGGTTCTCGCTCGCCGCGGCCACCGTGAAGTCGCCGTAGTAGGCGGCCAGCGACACCGACAGCAGCTCCATGAGCTGCGCCGTGTCGGCACCGCGGGTTCCTGTCATGTGGGTCACCCTAAGCCAGGAAGCTTGACCATCTCAAATAATGCCGGATACGGTCTGGCTCATTGCTTGAAGTTGTCAAGCATCGAGGTTCTCAAACAGTTAGGTCAGAGCTTCCGTGTCCCACGCAACGCACGCACCGTCGACGAGGCCCTCCGGCCATACCGGGATCGTCCTGGTGCTCGGCCTTGCCGCCATGGTCGTCTCGATGATGCAGACCCTGGTCGTCCCGATCCTGGGCATCATCCAGAGCGACCTGAAGGCCACCACGGCGAACGTCAGCTGGGTGACCACGGCCACCCTGCTGTCAGCGGCCGTGTTCACCCCGCTGCTGGGTCGTTTCGGCGACCAGCACGGCAAGAAGCCCACGCTCGTCGGTGTGCTGATCGTGATGATCGCCGGGTCGGTGCTCGCCGCCACCACCACCTCTCTGACGTGGCTGATCATCGGGCGGGTGATGCAGGGTGCGGCGACCGCGATCTTCCCGCTCGCCCTCTCCGTGCTGCGTGAGGAGATCCCGCCGCACAAGCTGCACGGAGCGATGGCGCTGGTCAGCGGCACGCTCGCGTTCGGCAGTGGACTTGCGCTGGTGGGTGCGGGGCTCCTCACCCAGGGCTCCGACCCCGACTACCACCGGGTGTTCTGGCTGGCTGCTGCGCTGGCGGTGGTGGCGCTGGCCGGTGTGCTGGTCACGGTGCCCGCTTCCCGGACGAAGACGGGTGGACGCACGGACTGGCTGGGCGCGCTGACCCTGGGGATGCTGCTGGTGCTGGTGCTTCTGCCGATCTCGCAGGGGCACGAGTGGGGCTGGACGTCCGGCCGTGTGCTCGGTGCCTTCGCCGGTGCGCTCGTCATGGCGGGTGTGTGGGTCCTCACCGAAAGCCGGGTTAAGGACCCGATGGTGGACATGAGGATGTTCGTCCACCGGCCCGTTCTGTTCACCAACCTGGCGGGCCTGCTGCTCGGCTTCGCGATGTTCACTCATTTCATCGGCGTCTCCTACCTGGTGCAGATGCCCGAAGACCTCGCCGGCTACGGCTTCGGCGCGTCCGTCCTGGCCGCGTCCGTGGTGTATCTGCTGCCGACCACGCTCGTTTCTCTCGTCGGCGCCCAGTTCGGCGGTCTGCTGGTGGGCAGGCTCGGCGCGCGCGTCACGCTGGCCGCCGGGGCCTGCTTCGGCGTGCTCGGTTTCACATGGCTGACCGCCGCGCACGACACCACCGCCTCCGTGATCGGCGCGGGCATGCTCATCGGTCTGGCCATCAGCTTCGGCTACGCCGCCATGCCCGCGCTCATCGTCGCCGGCGTTCCGGCTCACCAGACCGGTATCGCCAACGGCATCAACTCCATCTCCCGCTCCGTCGGCAGCGCTGTCGCGAGCGCGGTGGTCACATCGCTCCTGGCGTCGAAGACCGTCCCACTGCCGGCCGGCATGCCCGCACTCCCTCAGGAGAGCCAGTTCACGCTGAGCTTCGCCATCGCCGGAGCCGCGTTCGTCCTGGTCGCCGCTGTCGCCCTGATCGGACTCAGGACGGCGTCCGCGCCTCGTACTCCGGTGATGCGCATGCCCGTCGCAGCCGAGCCGGCCGAGCTCGCGGAGGCGAAATCCGCGGCCGAGCCGGCGTGATCAGGGCGGCGCTCAAGCCCTGACCGGGCGAGACGGCCCGTACGCGCCCGGCACACCGCCGCCCGAGGCCGAAGCCGCAGCCGCAGCCGCAGCCGCAGCCGCAGCCCAAAGCCAGCACCCGAAGCCGCCCCAGAGAAAGGCCCCGCGATGACCCCCTCGGACCACCCCGCCCCCCGATCCACAGCGGTCGACCACCGCGCCGCGATCGCCACCGAGACCGCCCGATTCGTCGCGGCGCTCAAGGACGCCGACCTGACCACTCCCGTGCCGAGCTGCCCCGAGTGGACACTCGCCGACCTGGTCAAGCACACCGGCAGCGTCCAGCGCTGGTTCTCGAGCCTTCTGCACGCGCGCATCCAGGAACCCCCGCGCACGCGGAAGGTGGACCTGCAACTCCCGGACCGGCAGGAGGAGTACGCCGACTGGCTGGCCGAGAGCGCGACCGTGGCCGCGCAGGCCTTCGCGGCCACCGACCCGAACCTGCCCATGTGGGCGTGGGGCGTCGACCAGCACGCCCGTTTCTGGGCGCGCCGGATGCTCTTCGAGACCCTGCTGCACCGGGTCGACGCCGACCTGGCACTCGGCCGCCGGCCCGCGATCGACCGCCCGCTGGCGGTCGACGGGATCGACGAGTTCCTCGCCAACCTGCCCTTCGCCGCCTTCTTCGCACCCGACGTCGCCAACCTGCGCGGTCCCGGCAAGACCATCCGCTTCCAGGCGACCGACGGTGACGACGACTGGTTCGTCCGTCTGCGGCCCGACGGCTTCGGCCTCGACACGAGCCCCGCTGCGACCGACACCGCCGACGCGACCGTCCAGGGCACCGCGGCCGACCTGTTGCTGCTCCTGTACGGCCGCCTGCGCCACGACGCGACGCCCTTCACCCACGACGGGGACAAAGATCTGCTGGCGCACTGGTTCGCCAACTCCGCCTTCTGACAGAGCAGCCGCCAGACAAGCCACCGACGCACAGGCAGCGCCTGCGTCCCTGCCCCGCCGGTTCCCCAGCGACGGAGCGCCCGGACGCAGTGCGATGCCGCGTTCGACGGCCTCGCGGGCCCCGGACAGACCAGCGCGACGGCGGCGCTCCGGCCTCGGCGGGAAGCCGGCAGGCCAGCGCCTTGACCTGCGCCACCTGTGACGCGGTGAAAGCGCAGGGCCGCCCCGGTCGCTTGCGGTCGGCCAATCCCGGCAGGGCCGGGTCAGCGAACGGGCGCCATCACGTGCGCACGGTGTCCACCCGCACTCCCACCTCGACGGCGGTACGCGCGTTGGACTGCTTCGAGCCGCCCGGATCACGATCTGCGCCCGCACCCGGGCCGGTGCTCGGCATTGTGGCCCCAGGCTGCGTTCTTCAACCGGTGCCGCTCGGCGGCGGTCAGCATTTTCGGGCGCGGAGGGAACAGGCAAGGCAGGCAAACCGATCAGCAGAAGCGGATCACGACGGCTGCCTCATCCGCTTCCCTCTGGGCCTGGCCCGTGTTGGGGCGGCGGGCGCGCGTACCGGGGGTATGGGCTGTGGGCAACGCTGCACTGCACCCCCCGTTTCCGCCGGTGGGCCAAGGGCGGCACGTTCACCCGGATGCCGGGAGGCCGCGCAGCCGAGGGCGGATGCGGCCGGCGACATCGACTGGTCGGCGCCGGTCGATTCCACCACCGTCCGCGCCGCTCCAAGGCAATCCGCACCTCGCTCCGCCGACGGGGCATCGCTCACACGATCCCCGAGCGGGCCGATCAAGTCCGAGATGAGCGAGACGGTCGTCGGATCGGACAACCACCTCGCTCTGATCCCTGCGCCGGGTCAGCCTCGGACGATGTTCTGGGCCTGGGGGCCCTTCTGACCCTGGCCGATGTCGAAGGTGACGTGCTCGCCCTCGGTCAGCTCGCGGTATCCGCTGCCCTTGATCTCGGAGTAATGCGCGAAGACGTCCGGGCCTCCGCCGTCCTGCTCGATGAAGCCGAAGCCCTTCTCGGCGTTGAACCACTTCACGGTGCCGCTGGCCATACTGGTCGATCCTTCGTTCATGCCTGGGAACAGCCCTTCAGCCGGGCCTGCTCCGGCTCTGTGCACTCACACGAGCCAACAGTCGTTCTACCCCGAAACACCGCCCGCACCCGACCGGCGACACAGGCGCTCTGCTTCCGGGGCCGAGAACGGTCGTGCGGGTCCCTGCAAGCCGGCAGGAGACGCCCGGCGGGAAGGCGGGACAGATCTCCGTCGCGATCACAACATGCGGTCCGCCGAGGGAGCGGTCGGTGCGGCCCTGCCGGCCTGGCGACGGGGCTGCGGTTCTCGACCGGGCAGTCGCCGACGGGCTGCCCGGCCAGCCGCTGATCACGCCGGCCGCATCAACCGGCGCCCGGCCCGGCGGCCCGGGACGCGCCATCCCGGCTTCCCCGCCTGTCCACGCGTCTCAGCGATTCTCCGATCGTGGCTTTTCCCGCGCGAGCGATCTCATCGAGAGATATGTCAGTGTTTGTACACGAAGTAGCTGCGGCACTCGGCCACTGAGAATGTCCCCTCCAGGGCGCCCCGCTGTGAGATGCACCGGCCAGGCGCATTGCCCAGCCCGGCATCCGGGCAGAACCGAAGGCGATCGATGACGACGATCGGTGTGGAAGAGGAGTACCTGCTGCTCGACCCGGTCACGGGTCTGCCGGTACCCATGGCGGACAAGGTGCGCGCCGCGGCCGGTCTGGGGCGTCTCGTGGCCGACCAGGAGGTGCAGAGCGAGCTGCTGCAGGCGCAGGTCGAGGTGGCCACCCCGGTGTGCGGCACGCTGGAGGAGGTCGGGGGACACCTGCTCCGGCTGCGGCACGCCGTCGGAGCGGCCGCCGAGGCGCACGGCTGCCGGATCGCTGCCTGCGCCACACCCCCCTCGCGTCACGGCCACCCCGTGGCCGTGACCGACCAGGCCCGGTACCGGGCCATGCTCACCCAGGCGCCCCAGCTCGTGGCGGAGCAGCTGGTCAACGGCATGCACGTGCACGTCGGCGTGCCCAGCCGGGAGACCGGCGTGCAGATCCTGAACCGGATGCGGGTGTGGCTGCCGGCCCTGACCGCCCTGTCCTCGAATTCTCCGCTGTGGGACGGCCACGACACCGGCTTCTCCAGCTGGCGCACCGTGATCTTCAGCCGCTGGCCGGTCAGCGGCATGCCCCCGCATTTCGCCGACATCGCCGACCACGACCGACGCGTGCAGCAACTGCTGGACAGCGGTCTGATCTCGGACACCGGTCAGCTGTACTGGCAGGCCCGGCTCTCGGCACGGTACCCCACCATCGAGGTGCGGTGCCTGGACGTGCAGCTGCGCGCGGACGACGCGGTGATGCTCACGGGCCTCGTCCGGGCCCTCGTGGAGACCGTGCTTGCGCAGACCGCCGCCGGCGCTCCGGCACTCGACTGCGACCAGGAACTGCTGCAGGCGAGCATGTGGCACGCCGCCCGCCACGGACTGAGCAGCACCCTGGTCGACCCGGGCGGTCGGCAGCGCCGGGCCGGGGAGATGCTGTACGAGCTGCTGCGCTACGTCGCTGCCGCGCTCGACGCGTCCGGCGACAGTCGGCAGGTGACGGCACTGGTCCACCGGCTCCTGCAGGGTGGCACCGGCGCGGACCGGCAACGCGCGGCCCTTGCCGAAGGTGGTCTCCCCGCCGTCACCGACCTGATCATCGGCAACAGCGCCATACCCTGACACGCCTCCGTCGCGAAACCGCATCCGAGGTCGCGACCGTCAGATCACGGCCCCCGTACATGTCCCATCGGCACCGGCAAACCCGACGCCGCCGGAACGCAGGCACGCACCGCCTCGCACCTCGGGGCGCTCTCCGAGCGGCAGTGATCCGAACGTCCCCAGCCATCCTGGCAACGGCCGTCAGCGAGTGCTTCTGACCGGCACGGTCGGTATCACGCACGGGTCGCCGAGTCCTCCGCGCTCGGGCTGCGGGTGAGCAGGTCGGCGACCCGGGCGATCGTCTGGCTCTCCTCGCCGTTGCGGGCGGTCGTCGGGTGGTACGCGAGTACGAAGCGGCGCAGCTGGTCACGAGTGGAGAATGCGGCGTTCTTGTACCCGTACGTCTCGCCGGTCTTGCCCCATAACGTCACGCCGTTGACGGTGGCCTGCTGCAGACCCGTGCTGTAGCGGGCCGGAGAGCCGTCCATCATGCGCACGTCGTCGGGCGGCAGGGTGAACATCAGCTGAAGCAGCTCAGGCGGGAGCAACTCGCCGGAGAACAGCGCAGCCAGCATCCGGTCGACATCGCTCGTGGTGGAGATCATGTCGCCTTCGCCGCGGGAGGACGACTGGTCGCAGGAGGTGATGTCCCGCAGGCTCCCGTCGGTCATCCGCAGGTAGCCGTGCACGTGCCGGCCGTGGATGCGCGGGTCGTCGCCGGGTACGACGGTGCCCGCCAGGTCCAGCGGACGCAGGATGCGGGCCGTGACGGCCTCACCGTACGGGCGGCCGGTCACCTTGTCGACGATCAGGGCGGCCAGTACGTAGTTGATGCCGCGGTACTCCTGTCGGGTGCCCGGGCTGAACTTCAGCGGCCCGTGCGTGGCCGTCGCCACCCACTCCCGCGGCGTCCAGTGATCGAAGCGGTGGCGGAACACCTCCTCCGCCGTATCCGGCTCCGGGACGCCTGTGTGGTCGGGCAGTCCGCTGGTGTGGTTCAGCAGATGCGCCACGGTGACATCCGCGAAGCGGGCCGGCAGCAGCCCCGGCAGGACGCGTCGCACCGGCGAATCCAGGTCGACCCGGCCCTCCGCCACCAGTTGAAGTACCACCGTGGCGACGAAAACCTTGGTGATGCTGCCGATCCGGACCTTGTCACGTGTCGTCACCGGCCGCCGCGTCCGGATGTCGGCCACGCCTGAGGTGCCGTACCAGTGGCCGGTCCTGCCGCGGACTCGCAGTTGGGCGGCCGTCGACGGCGGGTGCTCCAGGTCGTCGATCGCGGCCTGCAGGGCCCTGGGATCCAGCGGAGGGAGACGTGTGGACGAGGCATGGGCGCGGCGCGCGGGAAGAGCCGCGGTGGCAGCCAACGCGGCCGTCCCTGACAGGGTGACGCCCGCAAAGGCCCTTCGTGACATGCGCGGTGAAGTCATGCCTCTACGCTGTCAGCGGGCGCCCGCCCGAGCATCGGGGTTCATCCCGGAGCGGCCCCCGATCACACCCTGACCCGTCCCTCACACGGGCAGTACCGACTGGGGCTCGGGTGCCTCATCGACGCCAAGGTCCGCGGGAGCGTGGTCACATCGAAGTGGCAGCTCCTCACCATCGCGTCGCCCGGATTCGTGCGTCCGGAGACGGGCCAGACCTCGGTCAAGGTGGAGTGTCCGCGGTGCGGACGCATCTTGTCCGTGACCGTTGAGAGCGTGCGGAAGGCGCGAATGAAACAGCGGGTCTATCGGCGCGTGGGCGCGCTCCTTCTGTGGTCGCTGGTCGTATGGCTGCCGATGCTGTTCCACTACGGTGCCAAGCCGGTCGACGAAGGAAAACCCGAGCAGTCACCAAGCATGCTGCTGATGGGAGGTCTTCTCGCCGCGACCTTCGCCTCCTTCGTGGCCGGGCTGACGCTCTTCCAGCTCGGAGGCGGGTACGACGGCCTCAGGAAGCTGCGCTGGGTGCGGCCCGACGGCTCCTTGTCGGTCTTGGTCAAGGGCCACAGGATCTAGCCTGTCCAGTTCGCCGGGACAAGCGGGCCAATGGGGGTGACGGGGCGCCACCTGGCGACTCGTTCCACGGAGCCGTTCCGCCGCGATGACGCCCTCGCGGAACTCCCGACGCAGGACACCTGGCCACCGCGAGGAGGCCGAGGCCATTTTCACCGCCCACTGTCGCTTCCTCGCCGAGCCCGCCACCTGAACCTTCTGACCGTGCTCGAACCGGCTCCGGATCGGACCATCCGTGTCCGCTGACCTCATCTGGCGCGCTGCGCACACGGTGGACCGGTGGTCGTACCGTGCGGAGCAGCACCGTCGCGCGCTGAGGTTCCGCACCGAAGCCGACCCCGCCCGGCGCCTGAGGCTGATGACAGGGCCGTCAGCGTGGCCCGTCGGCGAGACCTGGCGGTGCGGCGACCGGTGCCGCCTCGTAGGCTGCGGACCATGACCGCGATCAAGACCCCGACGCCCCGTGACGCCTTCGAGCTGCTCCTTGCCGGCAACCAGCGCTTCGTCGCCGGCGTCCCCGAGCACCCGAACCAGGACGCCGCCCGCCGCGCCGAGACCGCACCCTCCCAGCAGCCCTTCGCCGTGCTGTTCGGGTGTTCCGACTCGCGGCTGGCCGCTGAGATCATCTTCGACCGCGGCCTGGGCGATCTGTTCGTGGTGCGCACCGCCGGTCACGTCATGGGCCCGGAGGTGCTGGGAAGCATCGAGTTCGGCGTGGAAGTGCTGGGCTGCCCGCTGGTCGTGGTCCTCGGCCATGACTCGTGCGGCGCGGTCGGGGCGGCGTGCGCCGCTCTGGAGGACGGGCAGACCCCGGGCGGCTTCGTCCGGGACGTCGTCGAGCGGGTGACCCCGAGCGTGCTGGCCGCCCGGGCCGCCGGACGGGTGCAGCCCGAGGAGGTCCTCGCCGAGCACGTACGGCACACGGTCGACCTGCTGCTGGACCGATCCCGGATCCTCGCCGAAAAGGTGGCCGCCGGCCAGGCCGCCGTGGTGGGCCTGCGCTACCGCCTGGCCGACGGCAGCGCACAGTTCGTCGCCTCCCGCGGCCTCGACGGGGCAGTCCCTGCCGCATCCTGACCGCTCCGGTCCGCCGGCGGTTGTGGAGCCGCTGCCCACCCCGGCGCCGACACCCCCGCCCAGTGGTAACAACTGTTACCATGCTGGCATGGCGAAGACGCAACTGGGTGCACGCGTGGATGAGGATGTGGCGGAGCTCGCGAAGAAGCGAGCCGCCGACCTGGGGCTGAGCATCGGGGACTACCTCGCCCGGCTGGTGCAGGACGATGCCAGCGGCCTGCGCGCCCGCGCGGTGGACGCGGCCACCCGCTTTCTCGCCGACCACCAGAGTGTCTTCGACGAAGCCGAGAACGCTCAGCAGACGGCACGGGGAGCGCGCGCGGCCTGATGGACCTGCACATCGACGTTCCCTGGATCCTGCAGGTCGCCGAGGCCGCCGGGGCGAACGATCCGGCCCCCGACGACTACGGCGTTCCCGTCTCGGCGGTCGCCCGTCACCGCGCCGAGCTGTTCGAGCAGCCCGTCTACGACGGTCCCTACGCCAGAGCCGCCGCCCTCGTGCACACGCTGGGCCGGTGCCGCTGGCTGGAGCGCTCCAACATGGCCGTCGCCGCGGCGACCGGCGTCATGTACCTCGAAGCCGCCGGAATCACGGTCAAGCCCGCCCGTGAGGACGCCGTGGCCCTCAAGGACCTGCTCCTCGACCCCGCCTGTACCGCCGGGGAGATCGCTGCCCTGCTGCGGTCCTGGCCCACCACCACCTGAAGCAGCCCGCCGGCCCGCCCTGCGCACCGGCGTGGGCCTCGCTGCGGCAGGACACCGACCAGCAGGGGAGGAAGTGCGGATGGAAGTGGGTCCGGTGCTCGGCAGCATAGGCCGAGTGGCGGCCGGAGTCGGCCGGCTGGTGTGGGGAGTGATGACCGCGCCGACCACGGGCACCGAGTATGACGCCCAGTCCAAGATCGACAGGCTCGCGGAGAAGATCGAAGCCGAGGTACCGGAGGAGCTGCGGGACCGGGCGTGGGGTCTGGTCCTGGATGCGCTGTACTGGGTTCCCCAGGAGATTGAGCAGTTGGTGGAGAAACACCGAGAGCCGGACGACGAGGGGACCGAGGAGCCTTCGGACAAGCACTGATGCCGGAAGGGGCCGGGTGGTCGTACCCCGGTGGGGCGAGTGAGAGGTCGAGGCTCAGGCCGGGCGTCCCATGGTGGCAAGTTCAAGATGCCGGAACGTCGGCCCCGGGTGCTCGACGGCTGTCCGGCCGGCACCGTCCTGGCCTTCGACGAGTGACCAGCTTGAGCAGGCCGCAGCCGACCGTACCGCGGCGATCCTGGAGGACTTCGCCCCCGGGCGCTGCTCGAAGCCCACTGCGAGGCTGCGAGGACGGCTCGGCAACTCTCGCCGTGGTGGCTCCCTGCTGCGGCACCGCGACCTCGCTGGACGCGCTGGACCACGACCGGCCTTGTGCCTTGCTCGATGCGAGATCGCCACCTGTAACCCAGAGCGTGTCGGGTTCAGCGACGAGGAACTGACCTGCATCAGCGATGCGCTCGGACATCCCGCCACCTGTGGCGCGGACGCCGAACGACTCGGCCTGCCCAGCCTCGACTTCTGGCTGGTCGACTCCCCAGCCACCGTGAGGTTCGTACCGACGACGAGGGCGTCACCACGACTGATCTCGGGGCGCGCTGGTCCGAGGTACCACGGCCGGCTCAGGTCGGGTGGATACGCAGGCCCGGCCGTTCACGACCCAGCCCACGGACAGGCGGGCAGGGTGAGCGGCATGAATCCGAACCCGCAGGCAGACCGAGGCTTCCCTGCCGGCTCCGCGCCGGAGCCGCCGCCGTTCCTCTCCGTGCACACCACTGTCGTCCTGCTGTCCGCCGTCGTCATCGGGTTGGTGGCCGGCGGCCTGACCGCCCTCACCGGCGCTCCCGGTGCGGGCGCGGCGCTGACCGGGCTCGCGGCCGCGGGCCCGGCGGTGCCGGTGCTGCGCTCGCTCATCGGACCGCCCCGGGACGGCCCCTCCGCATGAGCTCACGTATGCGCTCGGGGCGCGACGGGCCCCGGCGGCCGCAGCCCGTACGCGGCCATGGGCTCCCGAGGTGCGCCGCTCGGCACGCCTTCATCGCAGCGGGCATGCGACCCGTGACCGCGGTCAACCGGACGGGCCCCGGGCGCGTTCACCGGTCGGGGCGCTCAGCCGTGCGCAGGACGTGCAGTGCCAGCAGGACGCAGCACACCGTGCCCGACGCGCCTGCCGCGCAGACGACCACGCTGACCGGCCAGAACTCGGCCGCCGCACCGGCGAGGGCCATGCCTCCTCCCTGGACCGTCATCAGTCCCGCTGTCTGCGCGGTCATGGCCCGACCCCGAAGTTCTTCCGGGACGGCCCGTACGAACCACTGATCCAGACCGAGCGTGTACGCGCCCGCGATTCCGGTCAGCGCCAGGGCGAGCAGCACCCACCCGGGACCGGGCAGCACGGGAACGGCGAGCAGGGGGAGCAGTCCGCCGGCCGCCAGGGGCAGGGTGATCGGGCGCGGGCGGCGGGGGAGAACAGTGCCCCCGCGATCAGCTCCCCGGCGATGGTCCCGACGGGCATCGCGCACATCAGCAGGCCGACGCCTGCCGCGCCGACACCGAACTCGTCGGCGTAAGCCGCGGCCAGCGCTTCGGGAGCCACGACGAACAGGGGCGGTCCCCACGTGAGCAGCAGCACAGCTCGGGTCCGGCGATCCTCGAGCACCTGGCGAGTACCGGACAGCGAGTTCCGTACGAGCGCACCCTTCCCGGTCCGGGCGGGTCGGCGGCGGGCCCCGAACCCTCGCCGCACTGGGCCTGGTCGCGGGGCTCACCTTCGGAGGCATGAGCGGGCTCGCCGCCTCCAGCACGGACGCGTTGCCGGGCGACGCGCTGTACGGAGTGAAGCTGGGCGTCGAGTCCTGGCGCCTCGGCATGGCCGACGGGGCCACCGAGCGTGGCGCGGTCCACCTCGGATTCGCCTCCACACGACTGGCGGAGCTGCAGGAACTCGAAGGCCTCGTGGCCCGGGACAACTCGCGGGCTGAACACGACGCGGACGTTGCCGCCGACCCTTGTACGGACAACCTCCGCAGGGCACTGCTCGGCCTGCTCCGCGAGACCACGGCCGGAAAGGAGCAGCTGGTCGGCGAGTACCGGAGAAGCGGATCACAGGAGCCGATCAAGGTGCTCACCGGCTTTTCGGACGCCCACCGCGGGGACTGGGCGCGGGTCCGCGCCCGGCTTCCGGCACGGCTGGAGGACGTGGCCGACGCGGTCACGGTCGTCTTCGACTCCATCGAACGGGCGACGACGACGCTTCGCGATCCGTCGGCCCCCACCACCGGCCCGTCCCCCGCACGGCATCCTCGCTCCGCGGAGCCGGGCGGGACCCCCGACGCCAGAACACACCGGGTGGCCGAGATCTAGATCCGTGTCCGCACGGTCCCACCTGGCTCTCGGCGTCCGGGACGCCCACGCACGTTCAGTGCGCGGGCCCCCGGTCCGGTCCGCCTCAGGAAGGGGGACGTACGAGCGGGAGGGCGCGTTCCACCGGCCGCCCGGTGAGAACGGTGCACGCCGGGCCGTGCGGCAACGCCCAGCCTTCCGCCGGCCTGCCCGTCCTCACCTGCCTGATCGTCCCGCGTCCGCGACCAAAGCCACGCCGATCCCGCTCTCACCCACTGAATGCGCAAGTCAGAGTCCGACCGCAGGCCTGATGAGTCGCCGCCCCGTGACCCAGGGGGTGGGACCCGCTCAGGCAGGCCCCACGCCGCATGCGACAGGCGCATGCCCGCACCCCAGGGGGAACCGCTCAGTGAACATCACGTTCGACCTCGCCACCGCACTCGTCGTGGTGACGGCACTGGCCGTCGGCTGACAGGTGTACCGGTGGACGGCGCCGGCCCCCGGGGCCGTCGGCACGACGACCAGAGGGGAGCGGCTGGTGGCGGCGTTCACCACGGCAGCGGCTGTTGTCGCCATCGGTGCCCACCTCGCCGGCGGGATCAAGGACGTCGGGCCCTCGTCAGAGGGACCGGCTCCCGTCCCGACGGCCACCCGCACCGGCAGCGCTCCCTGGACATGACGGCCTCCGGTGCGCGCACAGGGAGAGACAAGAGAGGGCAGCCGGCGATCAGGTCGGGCGGGCCGACGAGTTCTACAGCCGGAGCGCATGGGAGCCGCCCCGCTCCTGCCGCGCGACACCGGCCTCGTCCGGCCGCCTCCGAGCCACTCGGTCTCGTGGCCCCTCGACGGATCGGCAGCCGGGGTTGAGGCACGTCGGGAACGCTTCCCCCTCACGTGCCGATGAGCCCGTCCACCACTGCCCTGGCGAGGTCACGGCGCGTGAAGAGACATCGCGAAGAGCCGTGCGAGGATGTGCACTTGGTAGTGGGCGGGACCGACGGCCACGAGCAGGCCGGTGTCGACCAGGCTTTCCAACAGATTCTCCGTCTGGGCCACGCCGCGGTCGAGAAGACCCGCCGATTCGGTCAGGGACATGAACGGGTTGGTGGAGGAACTCAGCAGCCTGAAAGCGCGCGCCTGTTCGGCATCCAGACGGGCGTAGCCGCGTTCGAAGACAGGCGTCATGGCCAGGTCGCCCGCCTGCAACTCGGCCAGCCGGCTGGTCTCGTCCGCGAGCCTCGCCGCCAGCATCGCGACCGTCCAGGTACGGCGGGCCGCCAGCCGGGAGGCTGCGATACGGACGGCCAGCGGCAGGAATCCGCACGCGGCGACCACATACCGGGCCGCCTCACGTTCGACGGCCACCCGCTTCTCGCCGACGATCTGTGTGAAGAGACCGAGCGCTTCGTCCGGGGACAGCACATCGAGTTCCACCAGGTGCGCGCCGGCCAGGTCGATCATCCTCCTGTGCGACGTGACCAGTACGCCGCAACCTTCATGGGCGGGTAGCAGCCACCTGACGTGTGCCGCGTCCTGTGCGTGGTCCAGCAACACCAGGACGCGACGGCCGTCCAGGACGGAGCGGTACAGAGCTGAGCGCTCGCCGAGGCTGTCGGGAACGTCGTGCCCAGCGACCCCGAGGGCGCGCAGCGCCGCGCCGAGCGCGGCAGTCGGGTCCTGTCGTTCCAGGTCGACATAGAGCTGGCCGTCCGGGAAATTCTGCCGGACTGCCTGCCCGACCTGTACCGCCAGGCTCGTCTTTCCCACGCCGCCGGTGCCGGAGATCGCCACCACCGGCAGACTCGTGCGCCGTGCGGTGGCCAGCACGCGGACCAGTTCCGCCGCAGCGGCCGCACGTCCGGTGAAGTCCGCGACGGAGGCAGGAAGTTGTGCCGGTCGGACGAGTGTGCGGGCGGGATCGGCCTCGTGGAACGTCGAGGATTCATGAAGCGTCGGATCCGCTTGCAGGATGCGTCGCTGGAGCTCTGCGAGCTCCGGACGCGGATCGACTCCCAGCTCGTCGGCGAGCAGCCGGCGAGTGTCCGCGTAGACCGCGAGGGCCTCGGCCTGCCGACCGCTGCGATACAGCGCCAGCATCAGCAGCTCACGCAGCCGCTCGCGCAGCGGGTGCCCCGCGGTCAGCGCCGTCAGTTCGGAGACCGCCTGGGCATGCCGGCCCTGCTCGAGATCCATGTCCAGACAGGCCTCGAGCATCTGCAGCCGCCACTCCTCCAGACGGACGCGCTGTGATTCCGCGTACGGTCCGGGAACGCCGGCGAGCGTCTCGCCCTCCCACAGACCGAGCACTTCTCGAAGCAGGGCACGCGCCTGATCCAGGTCGCCCGTGGCACGGGCCTTTTCCGCCCGCGTACACAGGGTCGTGGCGTTGGCGACGTCCAGGGCGTCAGCGGGCAGCCGGATGGCATAGCCACCGGACTCGCTGATCAGTACCCCGGGATCCAACTGCTTGCGCAATCTGGAGGCATAGGTCCGTACGGCGGCCAGCGCCTGCGAGGGCGGCTCCTCACCCCAGATCGCGTCGATCAGCTCGCCCGCGGTGGCGGTGCGCCCCTCGCGTAACAACAGGGCTGCCATCATGGCCCGTTGTTGCGGAGAGCCGGTCGCCAGCGGGTGGCCTTCCTGCCATGCGCGCACCGGTCCCAGCAGCGCGAAATAGAGCCCTGACGCCGGCACCGCGGGCTTCGGCGTCGCACTGACGGGTTCGATGCTCCTGCGAGCCGCCGGCCGTGTGAGCGGCGGCGCGGGGGACAGGGGCGCGGGGGACAGGGGCGCGGGTGAGACGGGGGATCTCAGCCCAAGTGCGCGCCGCCAGGCGTCGATCCACAACGGATGCTCGGCCGGCACGACGGAGCACGCCGTCAGAAACCCGGTCAGCTGGTGGACATCACGCGGTACGGTCTGGCTGCGGACGATGCGGTGGGCCGTGCTGTGCGGAAGGCGGCCCGTGCCGGCTCGCTTCTCCATCTCACGCATCGAGGGCCGGCCGGCCAACTCGTACAACGTGCGCAGACCCGCCTGGAACGTGTCGGCGCCGTCGATGGCCAATGGATTGGGTGAACTTCCCGCAGTGATACGGAGGCTGCGCCTGCGGGCCCGCAGCCACAATTCCAACGCCTTCGTTTCCGACGCGCCGCAGGCCCGTGCGTACGCCCGCACACTCTGCACACTGGGGACCGACCGCCCCGACGCCGCCCGCTGGAGCGTGGTGGCATGGCACTCCGCGCGACTGGCCAACTCCGCATACGAGTATCCGCGGGCCGATCGCTGGTCGCGCAGCCATTGCGCCAACGCGACCAGTGCCTCGTTCGACGAGGAGATCGGCTTCTCTCTGCGCCCCACTGCCGCAATCTTCAGGGCGTGGCGACCGCGTGCACGACGCGGACCAACCTGTGGCCCAGCCTCTGGCCACCTCCCCGCAAGGCCATCATGGTGCCCACGGCAACCGCGCCGGCGCCGCCCAGCACCGCCAGGACCGACGACAGCTCCAGACCGCTCACGGACAGCCAACAGGCCAGCACGGTGATCACCACGATGACCACGGCATCGGGCATGGACGGCCGCTGTGGGCAGGACCCGCCGTGCACCACACAGCGGGCCGGGACGGACATGCGTGACATGGTCGTGCCTCCTGAGATCAAGAAGCCCCCACGCAGCGCAGCGCGCGAGGGCGAATTGCGGGCTCCAAGTCCTTGCGTCCGCACGGCGTTTGCCGACACCGAGCGGATCTGCATCGTGCCACCCGGCCCGCGATCCGGGGGATACCCTCCAAACCCTTTGATGCACCGGTGTCCACGCCTCCCCCTGCCGGTGCCGGCCCGGCTTCGGTGACGAACCCACCCCCGACCAGCCGGTTCGTACCCGGGCCTGGACTCCTGACTGATCGGGCCGCCCGAAGATGCAGGGGGTATCCCAATCACCTCGCGGCCGGGTTCATCAATCATTCAAGGCCAGGCGGCAATGTCTTCCAGCGTCGAAACACCGCTCCTGAGCGTTGCGGGCTCCACCAAGGCGATCAGGAAAACAGGCGCACTCACGTTGCCGCGTGAAGCCGCCGAGGGCCGGCGCCCTCCCGGAGGGCGCCGGCACGCACCACTGACCACCGAGCGTCCGCCACCGCGCACGGACCCGCCGGCCGTGGGTCCGTCTGGCGAGCACGGCGATCGGCGGAACCGCGCGAGCCGTCCGACGGCGCCCCGATGCAGTCGGGGGCGCAAGGCCTCAAGGCAGTCTCGGATCAAAGGCGTTGAGCCATTTCATCGATCCGATCATGAGAGTGCGAGCACGCTGGAAGCGCCTCATCTCAAGGCAGGGCCGGGGCCGATGGACGCGTGGATCACGTAGGCCCAGAAGCTCTAGGGAGCCTGCGTCGTCCGCGTGGGTTCCGGCCCGATGAGATGACTCGCGTGTCGCGGTCGACTTGGGTGTGAAAGCGCTGTGGACCGTGCTGGCGAGGGTGCTCGACCATTACGGAGTCGAACTCTGACTCCGGGTGAGGCGGAAGCGGGCACCGGGGTTCCGTCCACGATCAGCACGATGTCCTTCCGGAACCGCTTGCGCTGCTGGAGCGCGAGCGAGGGCCCGAGGCTCCAAGGCCGGCCCTCGCGAACGGGGTCTGCGCCCTCGCGTCGTAACGCCGTGATCAGCTTGCCGAACTGTCGCGGGCTCAGTCCGCTGAACGGGGCTGTCCAGGACGGCTCGGACACCGTGATCACACCAGTCACTGCGTGATCATTCCACCGCTTCAGGCGCTCCCTGCTCAAGCGCGAGGCGGCAGCGTTCAACCTGCTCGGCCACCTCCTCCATGAACCAGCGCATGATCTCGTAGGGGATGACGTGCTCGTCGTGGCTGTGGATGTGGACGGCCGGCTCCAGGCTCGGGTCCTCGTCGGGTATCACGGCCACCACGAAGGCAGTTCCAGGCAGGTGCGTCTCGGCGTTGGGAATCTCAGCCCACGCAGCCGGCGCCGGGACGGCCTCGCTCAGCTCCACGCACCAGGCGGCGTCCGGCAAGGCGTAGTGGAACTGGATGGCGTAGTGGCGGCCTGCATGAACGCGCAGCTCTGGCATGTCCGCAGGCTGCCACGGTTGCCGCGTCGGAGTCTCGGGGGTATCCGCCCAGTACCTGGTGCCGCCGCTCCAGCGACCATGTGCGGGACAACTCTTAGGTCGGGCATCGAAAGTGGATCTTGACCGATGAATGATCACGGTTGTCGACCCGGCGGACTACAAGGCCCGCCACGCCGCCGAGTACAGCATCAACCGGCTGAAGCGGCACCCGGCCGTCGGCGCGCGATACGACAAACACGCTGTCCGCTACGAAGCGAAATTGCTGGTCGCCGCCATCAACGAATGACTGTGACCGGCACGCGGACACGCCTCAAGCCCACACCGCCCTGACCACGGCGTGACCCACTGCCGCCGCCCGCCCGTAGAAGGCTTGGAGGCTCCTGTGATGGTCGAGGAACTCCTGCCTGACCTGCACTTCGTCCCCGCCGGCCCAGACGAGCCTGGTACCGGCGACGTTCCACAGCTCGTCGAACGAGACACCTGTGAGGAAGCGTGCGGCCCGTGACACCCCAAGCGGCTCCAGAAGCCCCAGGGGCGGGTTGGAGGGGTCGGCATCGGCGCTGTGTGTCACCGGCCGCCCGCCGTAAATCGGCAGCTCCCAAGAGTCGTCGGCATCCGCATCGAGGACATCGGCAGCGGCATAGAGGTCATTGACGGAGTCCCAGACCTTGTCGATCGACTCGGCGATGCCCGCTGCGTACTCGGCGGGGTGGTTGTCCCAAGCCTCCCACATGAACGCTGCAAGCCAGGTGTGGTCGTCCCGGATCTCGGATTCCGCAACGGCGCGCATGTGCATGTGGATGCTCACGGCGACGAGTCCTCCCAGTTCGGCGGCCCGCCTGTCGGGCCGGACGGAGAGAACCTACTCGACGGCACTGACGGCGCGATGCCCGTCTCTCAACGCCGGGATGTCGGGCTCCGCCAGGACGCCCGACGACACCCGAGCGCCGTGTGTCGTCGAGGTCGAGCACTGTGGACAGGGGGCACACCGTACCGACATTCGCAACTGGACCAGTGCAGCAGCCTGGCCCTGGACACGCCAGGCGGGTGATCTTCACTCGCCGTCCGAGCGCCCCGGCTCAGCCTGCCCGTCGGGCGGGAAACGGCCTGGGCCGGCGAGCTCAGTTCCGTCACTTTCCGGTACCACTCGGACAACCACGCCCAACGCCCCCGCCGAGCCGGTCGAGGCGACTGTCGGGGATGAACATGGCGAGCGCGGTGCGTCGCAGCGTGAGCGGCCCCGGACACTGCGAGGTGGATGCCGGGCTATAGTCCCGGGGTCGCGAAAAACGATGTCCCGCGGGTCCACCCGCCGGGCATCGCTCGTACATCGATGCAGACGGTTCTGATCGGTGAGCGTCTCCTTGCCGAGACCGGACATTCCGTCCGCTCCCGGCGCTGACCGTCGCCGACGCGTGTCGGCGCTACAGAGGAGCGCAGCATGCAGAAGACCGTCGCCATCGTCGGAGCGGGACTGGGCGGGCTGACGCTCGCCCGGGTACTTCAGACTCACGGCGTCGCCGCGACAATCTACGAGGGTGAGGCTTCGGCGACGACCCGCGCGCAGGGCGGCCTGCTCGACATCCACGAAGAGACCGGTCAGGTCGCGCTTCGCGCAGCTGGTCTCTACGACGAGTTCCTCACTCTGGTCCGACCGGGCGAGGACGCCAAGCGCGTGGTCGACCGCCACGGCACGATCCTTTTCGACATGCCTGCGGACCCCGGTTCGGCCCGTCCCGAGGTGGATCGTGGTGAACTCAGGCGCCTGCTCATCGACTCGCTGGCGCCCGGGACGATCAGGTGGGGTCACAAGCTCGCCTCGATCCGGCACCGTTCCGAGGGCGGTTACGTCCTCACCTTCACGGAAGGTTCCGCAACGCGCGCCGACATCGTCATCGGCGCGGACGGTGCCTGGTCGAAGGTGCGTCCGCTGCTCACCCCCGCCGAGCCTCTCTACAGCGGAACCTGCTTCCTCGAGACCGCCCTCACCTCGGGCGGCCAGAACCATCGGGCGAGCGTGGCCGCGATCGGCAGCGGCACGTTGATGGCGGTCGCGCCGGGCAAAGGCATCATCGCCCATCGCTACGCCGACGGGCACGTGCGCGGATACGTGGCGCTGAACAGGCCCGAGACGTGGATGAGGTCGATCGACTTCGGCGACCCGTCCGCCGGCCTCCGTCAAGTCGCCGACGAGTTCGACGGCTGGTCGCCGCTGCTCACCGCTTTCGTGACAGAGAGCAACGCGGAACCGTGGCTCCGACCCGTCTACGCCCTTCCCGTCGGGCTTGAATGGGACAGGGTGCCCGGCGTCACGCTCGTCGGCGACGCCGCGCACCTGATGTCGCCCTTTGCCGGCGAAGGCGCAAACCTCGCCCTGTACGACGGCGCCGACCTGGCGAGCGAGCTGGTTGAGCAACTCGACATCGAGGCCGCGCTCACCGCCTACGAAGAGCGGCTGTTCCTGCGTAGTGGCGACGCCGCCGACCGCTCGGCGCAGAATCTGGAGGTCTTCTTCGGCCGGGAGGCACCGCAGAGCGTAGTCACTCTGTTCGATCGCTCCTGATGCTCCGGTGCGGTTTCGCGATCTTGTGGCCGTACCGGCCAGGGAAGGGTACGGCCACCGCGTGATCATCGGTTGGTGTGTGGACAAACGAGGATCGTGCGGTGGCCGCGGGCCATAGCGTAGACCCCACCCGTCGGCGGGAGATGTTCCACCAGGGCGTGGCCCGGATCGCGTGCCGTTTCGGCCGAGTCGACCCCCGGGCGAGTGCCCGTGCCTGTCTGCTCGGGCTGCTGTCGAAGGCGGAGCGGAAGAACTGCTGGCAGCTGGCCGAACAGGCCGGCCTGCCCGGCCGGGGCCGGTGCAGCGGCTGCTTCGTTACGCCCGCTGGGATGCCGATGCCGTCAGTGACGACGTCCGCGCCTATGCCGTCGAGCACCTCGGCACCGACGGTGGGGTGCTGATCGTGGACGAGACCGGCTTTGTGAAGAAGGTTCACGCCTCGGCGGGCGTGCAACGCCAGTACACCGGCACTGTGCCGGGCGCATTGAGAACTCCCAGGTCGGGGGTTTGCTCGCCTACACCACCAGCCGGGGGCGGGCGCTGGTCGACCGTCGGCTCTACCTGCCCGAGCAGTCCTGGTGCGGTGATCCCGAGCGCAGCCACGCGGCCGGGATACCCAAGGAGGTGCAGTTCGCGACCAAACCCCGCCTGGCCCGGGAGATGCTCGCCGCCGCGCTGGACGCCAAAGTGGGGGCACGGTGGGTGACCGGCGACGAAGCCTACGGACAGGCCCCTCAGCTTCGTGCCGCCCTGGAAGCGCGCGACACCGGATACGTCATGGCCGTCGCCTGCTCGACGCGGGTGCGGACCAACGCAGGCCGCACCCTGCCCGCGCGGACACCGCCGCCGGACGCCTGCCCGCCATCGCCTGGCAGCGTGTCGAGCTGTGGGCCGGGGAGATGTGGACCAGTACCTCCGCGTTCCGAGCCGGCGGACGAGATCGCCTGCCGGCTCTGGCTTCGCGATTCCTTACTCAACTTCTCTGTCAGACGCGGCACCTACGCTGTCCCCAAGAATTGATCAAGGAGTAGGGCAGTGCGAATAGAGCGTCATCAGGTGGGCGAGGCCGTCGTGTCGGCTGCGCGCGAGGACTTCACGAACCGGATCGGGGGCCTGGTGCGATCCATGTCGCGGGCCGGCCGCATGGCCACCTACGAATGGCAGTCGATCGCCCGAGAGTTCCTCCACTACCTGGGCGCCCTTTCGATCGACACGCCCGAACTCGACACCCCGGAAGCGAGGGCCGCACTCAAGGACGCCTCCGAGGCTGCGGCCGGCGCCGTCGCCTACGCCGCCTACCACCCGCACTGCACCTTCCAGGTGTTCCTGGAGTACGTGAACTTCGGTATGCGCTACGACCCGGGTGAGGACGCCCCTGAGGAGAGTGTCACACCGGGGGAGTGGATCGGCGCCCTGTGTCTGGCGATCCTTCGGGACAAGGCCAAGTGGTACGGCGAGGCATTCCACTTCGCCCGGCACAAGTTCGCCGAGGAGGCGACAGGAACGCCCGCCGGTGAACTCGCCACTGGACTGACGGCCGTGGTCCTGGACGACACCGGCGACGACGAGGAGTACCCGCCGAGCGCGCAGGCCAAGCTCGCCGCTGTCGACGCGGCCCTGGACAGGATCCGTATCCGCGCGGAGGAGACCGGCAAGCCTCTGCTGGACCGGCCGGACAGCGCGGCGCTCCGCACGCTGCGTGCCCTGGCCGCCGAGGACCGGGAGGCCTTCAACGGCGCGCTGTCCGACCTCCTGGTCAGGCACTCCTCCCTGCACACCGCCTCGCTCTCCCCGAGCAGTCTTCTCCCTCTGGTTCCCATCGCCCTTGCGGCGCTTGCCTACCGGACGCTGGGCTGGGCGCCTGCCGTCGATACCGACTACCTCCCCCGCGCCCTGGTCACCGGTTTCGAGACCCGTGGGCCCCGGGTCGCGGGGTTCGGCCGGAACCGGCGGCCGGACGCGGTCGCAGCGCTCGCCGCTGGCCCCCTGGTGGTGGAGCGGCCGGACTGCGAGCGGACCGTGCACCCGCAGACCGAGGCCATGTACGAGGAGGAACTCCGGGAGATGTTCACCTCCGCGGGCGGGGAGCCACTCGACGTCTCACGGCTCGACCGGGTCATGGGCGATCAGGAGCGCCTGTTCAAGTGGCACGCGGGTGACCCCGGTGGCATCACGGACGCCCAGCTCGCACGGCTTCGGCTGACCTCCCGGATGGGGGCGGCTCTGTTCCGCATCGCGTTGGCGGAGCCGGACACAGAGGCGGAGGTGACCATCGACGGCCGCACGCTGCGCTACCGGGCCGAGCGGGGCGCGGAAGTCTGCGCCCACAATTGGCAGAAGGCCACTGCCCTCGCCCTGATCACGGGCGCACGCGAGGACCTGGCTCCCCTGGTCCTCACCGGACCCGACTTCGCCCGCCCGGACGGCTCCGTCTTCGCCGCGTACCGCGAGGCCCTCCACGCCTACCTCAAAGGCACCGATCCCGAACCGGCCGCGCAACGGGCGCTGGAGCAGACGGAGAAGGCCGAAAACCGGGGCTTCGCCATGCCACCGGCCGTGCTGCTGTCTCAGCTCGTCGAGGGCGACGAGGAGAGCTTCAACCTGGCCCTCGCCGACGCGCTCGAAGCCCACCGCGACCACTACGGGATCGCCGACCGCGCAGACGATCCGGACGCCTCCATCAACCTGGACATCCTCGCTCTGACCTGCCACGCCCGTCGCCGCGGCTGGACCGTCCGCGTCGAATCCCCCTACCTGCCGCAGAGCCTTCTGGAGGCCGCTCAACCCCTGTAGGGAGGTGATCCCCAGCAGAACTCCTGGCCGGCCGAGGCGCCACGCCGCGTTTGCGCCGGCCATCACAGCCTTCCCCGCCCTCGTTCGGGAAGCGGATCAAGGCGCCAGCGGAGGCGTCCCGAGCGACCTGGAGCCTCGGCCGTAAAGCTCGCTGCTTGTCCCCGCTACTTGGTTCGCAACATGAGGGCGTGACGAGTGTTGTCGCCGTAGACGCCGCTCTCGTCGCCGCGGATGCCGTACCACTGCTGGAATCTGGCCACGGCCGCCCGGAGTTCCGTGCCGTAGCGGCCATCGATCGCACCGCCGGCGTAGACGTTCGGGACCTGGAGCAGACGTACTTGCAGCTCGTACACCCCGTGACCGCTGTCGCCCTGGCGCAGAACGCCCGTTCCAGGGATCTCGGGGAGCGGGGAATCCGGCAGGTCGGGCGCGGGGCGATCAGGCTGTCCTGCGGGCGGGGCGGAGACCTCTGGCAGAGGGCTGCCGTTGACCGTCAACGACGAGGCGAGGAGCAGCCCGCTGACTGCGCCCACCCCGAAGGCTGCGGCGAGCCGGGCTTCCCTCCGGTCGGTGAAGCGCAGCCATCCCCGGCTTCTTCTCGTCGCGTGTGCCCGGGCGCGCGGCGGCGACGTCTCGGACGGCGGGACGACGGTTTGGTCGGACGGCGGGAGCGGGTGCCGGGGAGCCGGTGACGGCGGGATCACCGGCGGTGCTTCATGTGTCGGCTCGGCGTCACGCATCGTCGCCGGCGTCAGCGCCGGCGGAGGCGGAACGGTCTGAAGATGCGTCCCGCGCGGCCACTGCGGCTCCACGACAGAAGGTGACGGGGCAGCCGGCCTTTCCGGATCCGGCTCGGGCTCATGCCTGATCGGTTCGCTGTGCTGTTCCCGGGACAGCGGCGGAAGGTCGGCCTCGTTCTGCCGCACGTCGACTGCGTAGAGGTTGGCGCGGGCGGCGTCCAAGGCATCCAGTACGGCCTGGAAGGAGTCCTGAATTTCCTGCGCGAGGTCCGGGCTTGACCCATGAGCCGGTTCCGGTTCGGTGTCGCTGAGGCCCATCGGCAGCCCTCCTCAACCCTGCGTCCCACGTCACGTCTGGCTGTTCCAAGGACGTTCCCGTCACTGGCAGTTGAGCCTCACGGAGCCGAACGCACCTACAGTTTCGTCGTGATGCGGTACGCAGCGCGTGCGGCCCCGTCTCATCCGTGCCGCCTTATGGGACGCAGGCCACAGCAACACGCTTCGTCCATGGACACCCCGTGCCGGGATACGGCGGCCGCGTCCACGGCAGAGGGAAGGTGGGCGCGGATCATGTCCGCCTGGACAAGCACCAGTTGTCCGTACCCCCGTCGGAGGGCCCGGGGGAGGGGAGAGGTTCGGCACGGTGCGCGGGCGCGCCATCAGCGATGAAGAGCCCCGCTTCTGGCGGCACCAGGTCAGGATCCGAAGGAGACGCCCCCTCCGCCTGGCAGCACAGGCCGTGCCTGTATCCGGTCCGGGTCCGCAGGCGGCGTCCCAGTGCGTTCGCCAAGCATGTTCCGTTCACGGGGGATGCGGTCGTTCGCGGCCGCGGACAGGACGTGCAGGGTGCGATCCGCCTTGATCACGCACGACCCCGCAGCTCCGCCAGGAGCCGGCTGCACTCGACAGCGACCGCGTCGACCTCGGCCCGGTCGGCCGGGGTGAGGGTCACGCGCCGGGCGGACCAGCGGCGCTGCTCGGCGGTCAGGGACTCGACTCGCTTGGCGTCGGCCGCCGTCTCCGCCTCGGCGATCAGCCTGGAGTAGGCCCCCACCACGTGGTTGATGCCCTCCAGCGCGACCTCGTAGGCCGCGCCGTCCTGCGACGACCACGTGCCCAATTCGATGTTCTGCAGAACCCATTCCGGCTTCGTCATGATCCTCCCTCGGGTCTCCCCCGGTGGCCCTCACCACGGGTGCACTCTTGACTCTGTCAGACGCGATGGGCGGCTGCACTGGCGAGCGCCGGGTCGACCACCGCCTGCCCGGCACCGTGTCCCTTGCTGGGCGGAGCGCCCCTGAACAACCGCCGACGAGCAGCGGTGGAGGGCTGCCAGGGCATACCGACGGTCGGTGGGCGACGGCGTCATCGAGGTCAAGGCGACATGCGGCGATGCCCGGCTCGGCGGTGACGACTGGGACAGCGAGACGGCTCGGCACCTCGCCGCCCGGTTCAGGAGCCTGCACGGGGTGGACCTCCAGCCGCCCCGACGTCCTTGCGGCGACTGCGCGAGGCCGCCGAAAAGGCCAAGGTCGAACTGTCCTCGGCCACAGAGGCCGCGGTCGAGGTGACCTGCATCGCCGCCTCGATGCGGGGCCACCTGCATGTTCACGACCAGTTGACCCGACACGCCTTCCAACAGGTCACCCAGCCCCTGCTGGACCGGTGCGCGGCGCCCCTGCAGCAGGTGTTCACGGACGCGGGCATCCCCGTGTCGGAGGCGTCGAGGGTCGTCATGACCGGAGGGTCGACCCGTATGCCCGCCATGATCTCCTTGGTCCGGGAGCACTTCGGCGACCACACCCCCGCCATGGTCATGCAACCGAGCGAGAGCGTCGCCTACGGAGCCGCGCTCCAGGCGGGAGTGCTCAACGGCGAGGTCCGCGACGTCCTGCTCCTGGATGTGACCGCCCGCTCCCTGGGGATCGCCATCGGGGGCGGCGTGATGAGCAAGCTCATCGAGCGCGGCACCACCATCCCGACGAAACGGTCGGAGATATTCGTACCGGCCCCGGACGCGGCCACGACGGCGATCCTGCACATCCCTGTCCATCAGGGGGAGAAGAAGATGGCCGCAGACAACGAGCAACTCGGTGTCCTGCCCCTCATCGGCCTGACCCGTCCGGCGAACGCCGGGCCGGCGCACATCGAGGTGACGCTCGACATCGACGCCAATGCCTTGCTGCGCGCCTCGGCGACGGACTCGGCCACCGGCACGACGTGGTCGATGAACGTCGACGGCGCCCGCGTGGGGCAACGCACGCAGGCTCCACGAGAGCCTGTGAGGCCACCGGCCCCCAGGCAACGGCGGTCAGAGCAGTCAGCCCCCAAGCAGGACCCACCTACCGAGCAGCAACCGGCTCACGAGCCGCAGACGAGCAGCGCGCCGAAGTCCCTCGCCCTGACACCGCTCGGCGTCCTGATCGCGCTGGGCCTGCTCGGCGGCTTCTTCTGGGCCTTCTTGTGAGATCTCGCTTCGCGCAGGTTGCGTGAGACTGCAGCAGATGCCGTGAACGCCTACCAGGAGAGTTCCAGGCGAGTGGTGCGGGCGGAGGCCCGCCCGACGCCCGTACGACGTGCAGCGGTGAGCTTCACCACGCCGTACTCGACTCCGGTGAGCTCGTCGAGGCCGGACGGCGGACGTCGACGGTCGGCTTTCTCGGTTCAGCGGATTCACGCGGGCAAGAGCCGATGCGCACAGGACAGGCGGCGCAGGTGGGGGCTCAGCCGCGGTCTGGGATGATCGCGCGGTGCTGTGAAGCGTCGGGACCACTGCTGACACGTGCGGCCGCTGCGACCACCCGCTCGCCCACCAAGACACTCCTGTCATTCGGCTCCTGACCCGAGCCCCGCCCGGGTGCCGCCGCCAGACGAGCCCGGGTTCGCCAAGGCGAGGGGGTCTGGACGGGGGTGCCGTTCGTCGTCGGATGCTCCAGCAGGCTGGACGGGTCGGCTTCTGTCAGCCACGACGGGGCGGGCGGCGGCGCAGCAGGTTGAGAACCGGGTCGGTGGTGCGCGCGTCTTCGCTGGTGCAGGTCATGCCGCGGCAGTTGCTGGGGCCGGCAGCGTATGGGGAGAGGCGAGTGCGCTACGACGATGTGGTGTTCGGGAACCCGGCGGGGCAGTGGTGACGACGAGTGGTGGGCTTCGGCCGGGTAAGTCGATGGTGTGGTTGGTCAGTTCGTTCTTCCAGCTGGACGGTGAACCAGTCGGTGCGTTCTCGGCGCAGGCCGGTCGTGGACGTCAGGATGTCCTGGGTGGCACGGACCGGGTCGGTGACGACGCCCGTCTCGTCGTCGACTTCAATGAGGGGCGGCCCCTGTTGTCCGCGGGCGGACAGCGGGTGGGGGAGCGTCATGGGAACACGGTGCTGCTGTGGGAACAGGAATACCGCATCTGCCGTGCTCGGTTCCGCAGGAAGCTGCGCTTCTCCGTGACATCCCGGGACGGAACCGTCCTTGAGGTCAGGGAGACGTCCCGGCCCGACCGCACCGTCCACACGTACCTCACGCGCAGCGATCCCGCGCTGGACCCGGTGGTCGTGCTCGGCCTCATCCTGCTGGAGGCACGACCTGACAGGATGACGGTGCTCAACGAACTGTTCACGAGGTGACAGAAGTACCGCCTTCACTGCCTCCGCCTGCGCTTCACGACACGCCGCTGATCACATCAGCGGCAGTCTCCAGCTGCGCAGCTCCCTGGCCCCACTGAGCCCTGGTGATCGTCCCACCGTGTGGGCGGGGCACGCCTCGGCCCCATTGTCATCCCACCGACAGCGGTACTCTCGGCGGGCCGTCATGCTGGTTGTGGCCCGGGCTCTCTGGCGGGCTGTGGTGCCGCTCCTGTCTGCTGCGGGGTGTGGTTCCCTGTCATTCGGGGTTCGGCGCTGTTCCCGCTTCGCCGTCCACGCGCAGGAGTCGGTCGGGGGTGCCGCCGGTACCACGGTGCAGCAGCAGTATGTCGTTGCCGCACTGCACCGGCGGGATGTCTCCCGCGGCTCGCTGCCACAGGACGCGGCCATGGCGCAGACCGACCAGGGCGGCCCCGTGCCGCCGGTGGGGAAGCTCCGCGTAGACGCGGTCGCCCGCCATGGTGAGGCTCTTGCGCACTGCCTGGTGCACAGGGCCGCGGACCCGGTCACCCTCCACCCGCAGCCGGCGGGTGCGGCCGTCACCGGCGTGAGCCGTCCACAACCGTCCGGCGTTGTCCTGTGTGTACAGCCAGCCGTCCGCCACGGCGAAGGCCGCGTCCCGGTCGGCCAGGCGGCGCGGCAGCCGGTACACATCCGTCCGTCCGGTGTCCGCGTACGGACGCATCCGGCGGACCCTCGAGCCGCTGCGGTGGCCGAGCCACACCGTCTCCCCGAAGTCGGCGATCTCCAGGAAACACCCCTGGTAGCCCCAGCGAAATCGGGCCGTGCCGAGCGTCTCGCCGGTCGTGGGGGACAGCCAGTGCAGTCGGCTTCTCCTGCTCTCGAGCGCGAAGACCAGTGCGGATCCGCGGTCGTGCGCGCGCCGGGGGACGACCAGGTTCGCCACCCCGACAGACCGGCGCCACAGCCGTCTGCCGGTGCGCAGGTCGTAGCCGTGGAAGGGAGCCAGGTGGCCGGGACGTACTTCGTACCGGGGCACTTCCCGCTCCACGCCCTGCACCACGAGGACGGAGCCGAACACTGGCAGGAGGCCGGAGTAAGCGTACGAGGTGTGGAAGAAGGGGCGCTCCCACAGCACCTTCCCGGTCAGTAGGTCGTAGGCGGATATCCGGTGACAGCCGCTAGGCTTCGGGCCGAAGTGGGCGACCACCAGGGTTCGGCCGTCGCTCATGAGATCGGTGAATTCGCGGAAGCGGTGGCGGTGCAGGGTGGTGCCGGATTCCCCTTCCAGCACGGCAAGCCCCGCCGGAGCGCGGTGGGTCCCGTTCACCGAGAGCGCCAGGAGGAACCCGCCCGCCGCGGTGAGCGCCGGCCGGGGCATGGTGGCGGAGCCTGCCCTGGGCGTGACCTGCCAGAGCACTGCGCCGCTGTCGCGGTCCAGAGCGGCGACACGGCGCCCCACCCTCAGATAGACCCGCCGCTCGCCCACGATGGGGGAGCTCAGGCTTCCCGCAGGCGCGGTCAGGGCCCACTGTGCGGTCCCCGTCTCCCGCACCACCCCTAACGGCATCCGGTCCTCGGCCACCCCGGCCACCCCCTCGTCCAATGGGATGAGTATCGCCGCAAACCCTCCGAGGAAATCCTGCGGCCTGCGCCGGTCCGGGCGCCGCCAGGACGCCGGCTGCCCGCCCCAGGTGCACTGCCGCGCCCGCCGGACGGCCCGTCCAGCGCCGCCGCCCCGACGTGCGCCTTCCACGGGAACCGCCCCTCCCGGCACCGCCGGGGGATCCGCTGCCCCCTTCCCAGCAAAGACGACCAGGCCGTGACCGCGGGAGGGCCGGCTCTCGCGGGCGGCAGGCGGCCGCGATGTCGACTCGGTCGGCTGCCGCGGGCGCCATGCGTGCGGTGGCGTGCGGGATCAGCCTCCTCGCGAGGCACCGGGCACTCGCCACGCGCTACGGCGGGCCGGCGGTCCACTTCGGGCCGGCCGTCCTCATCGCAGCCGTCGGCCAGTGGCTGCGGGCCACGGTCTTCCTACGGAAGGGGGGCCGCGTTCCACGCCTTTGGCGGACCGCCGCCGCACAGCACGGACGCAGGCCTCCTCACCCACGACGGTGTGCTCCCGGCAGCCGGGCAGCGCCGGAACACCACCTCGACGGTGACGTCGCACGGCCGCCGAAGCCCTGTGCCGTCCAAAACGGGGAGGCATCCGGCCAAGCTGACGTTGGGACAGTGACCGATGGAGTGGACGCTGACGTCCCCCACGGCCCGTCGGCCTGCCCCACGGGTGAAGTGGTTCTCGCCGCCGCCCGGAACCGTTGCTCCGCCCGCTCAGGCGGTTCTCGCCGACGGCCGGAACCATTGCCCCGCCGGCGCGGGCGGTGCGCGCTTCGCCGCGGGCCGGCCGAAGCGCACGGTGCGGCCGGCCCGAGCACGCCCATGGCCGGTCAGGAAGGCGCACGGTCCGGCCCCGGTTCCGCCGGCGACGGCTCGGCGACCCGGCCTGCGGAGCCGGGTCGCCGAGCCGATCCCGGCACCCCCGCTGCCGGACGGGAGCGCGGTCTTCGGCCCGACCGGTACGGCATGCCGCTGACGACTGCCTCCCCGCGCTCGTGCGAGCCGCCCTGGAGCTGCTTCCGGCCCACACCCCGGTGCCAGATCTGTCCACCCCCCGTCCCTGACAGACCTCATGCGGGCGGCCGGTGGCGGCCTACTGTGGCGGGGTGAGCGAGGAGACGAACGCGTGCACCGGGCGGGTGCTGGTACTGGTGCTGCCGGAGGTGAATCTGCTGGATCTCGCCGGTCCTGTGCAGGTGTTCGATGCTGCGGCATACCTCGGCGGCGGCTACCGGCTGGAGTACGTCGCCGAGACGGAGGTTCTGCGGTCCGCCCAGGGCCTGCGGCTGGCGGGGCTGGCACCGCTGTCGACGAGCCGGGTGGCAGCCGGTGATCTGGTGCTCGTACCGGGTCCCCGGCTGACCGGATCCGACCGGCTGGTGGCACGCACCGTGGTGCGCTGGACACGCGAGGCCTACGACGCGGGTGCCCGGGTGGCGTCCGTGTGCACCGGTGCGGTCGTTCTGGGGGAAGCTGGGCTGCTGGACGGCAGGGCGTGCACCACCCACTGGTCGCTCACCTCGGCGATGCGCGACCGCTACCCGCGGGCCCGGGTGCGCGAGGCCGCGCTCTACGTGCACGACGGGCGGATCAGCACCAGCGCGGGCATCTCGTCGGGCATCGATCTCGCACTGTCCCTGGTCGAGCGGGAGCGCGGCCCGCAACTGGCCGCGAAAGTCGCACGTGAACTGGTGCTGTACCTACGGCGGGAGGGGAACGCGGCACAGATCAGTCCGTTCCTGCGCCACCGCGACCACGTCCAGCCCGCGGTACACCGGGTGCAGGACCATCTGGCCCAGCATCTGGACACCTCCCTGACCCTGCGGGAACTCGCCGCCATCGCCGGGCTGTCGCCGCGGGGTCTCACACGCGCCTTCACGGCGGCCACCGGCCTCACCCCGTTCGCCTACCAGCGGCAACTGCGGCTGGAGCGGGCCCGCACCCTGCTGTCCGGTACCGACCTGACGGTGGAGGCGATCGCGCTTCGCTGCGGATTCGGCGACGCCCGGCAACTGCGCCGGATGGTCACCGACGCCTTCGGAGTCCCGCCCTCGCTGCTGCGCGTACCACTGCGGCCGAACGCCTGACCCACCCGGCACCCAGAGCCAAGGACCTCTCGGCCGACCGCCCCAGCTACTTCCCCCTCTTTCCTGTCCCCCCTTTCCTGTTTCCGCGAGGGCCGACGGCACAGCGCCGCCGACCTACGCCCGGATTGATGAGGTACATCCTTGTTCGAGACGAGTTCCACGGCACGCAAGAGACACCGGGCGCTGCGCCGTATCGCCTGGGTACTGCTGGGCACGGCTCTGGCGGTCGCGTCCTTCGCCGGGATCGCCCTCGCCGGGGTGAGCGCGTCGATGGCCGACAGTTTCGCCCCTGCCTCCCCGGGATCCGATTCCAAAGGGTGGCCGGCCGCCAGACCGGTGCCGGGCAGCCGCATCACGGTAGCGGTCGCGGTCAGCAACCAGGGCTCCGTAGCCACCGATGTACTCGCCCCCTACCAGGTGTTCGCCCAGTCGCGGAACATGTTCGTCTACACGGTGGCCGCCGAACGCCGAGTCTCCCCGCTGTCCGGCGGCGCCCATCTGCTGCCCGACCACACACTGGCCGAGGTGGCCCACGGCACGCTGCCGGAACCCGACGTGGTGGTCGTGCCCGCCGTGACCGACCCCACGAGCGCGGCCGAGGAGAGCCTGCGCCGGTGGATCGTCGAACGCCACCGCAACGGCGCGCGGATCCTCGGAGTGTGCGCGGGCTCCGAACTGCTGGCCGCCTCCGGCCTGCTCGACGGCCGCGACGCCACGTCGTTCTGGTCCAACATCACTTCCTTGGAACGCAGTTACCCGCAGGTCGACTGGAAACGCGGACAGCGCTACGTCGAGGACGGCCGGGTGACCACCACCGCGGGCGTCACCTCCGGCACCCTGGGCGCGCTGCGGCTGGTCGAGGAACTGGCCGGCACGACAGAAGCGACCCGTATCGGCACCGCTCTGTCCTACCCCGGCTGGACCCCCAACGGGCCTACCGCGATACCGGCCCACCATCTCGCCCCCGGCGACCTCCCGTACGCTCTCAACGCCGCGTTCCCGTGGTTGCGCCCCACCACGGCCATCGGCCTGGTCGACGGCGTCGAGGAGATCGACGCTGCCGCCGCCTTCGAGGGATACGGCGGAGTCTCCTTCGCCACCCGCACGCTCGTGATCGGCGCCGGTGACACCGTCACCACCCGCCACGGCCTGGTCCTCGTCACCCGGCCGGCCAGAGGAGGTGCTCACGGCGTGGACCGCTTCGTGGTACCCGGCGTCAAGAACGCCTCCGGCCTCGACACTGCGCTGAGCGGCTGGGCCCGCCGCAACGATCTCACCGCCGAACTGCCCGGCGGGGGAAAGCGGCCCGGGGAGTTCGGCTTCGATCCGGTCCTGCGGGATCTTGCCGAGCACAGCGACCGCCGTACGGCGCTGACCACCGCGAAGTTCTCCGAGTACCCCACGGCCCACCTGGACCTGACCGGCGCGTCCTGGCCCTGGCGGCCCACCCTGCTGGCCGCGGCGGCTGCCGCTGCGAGCGTGACGGTGGGGCTGTCACCGACCCTGATCCGACACATGGTTCGACAGCGCCGCCGCACCGCAGAGCACCCCTGACACCACGAGCGCCACACCACGTCAGCGGGCCGCGACACGAGACGCGCACGGATTGATCCCCAGCGCCAACAGGAAGGCCCGGCCGCCCCAAACGTTCCGTGGACGCTCATACGACGAGTCCGACGCTTTGCGGGACATCCCGCACCCGGCGCGCTGGCGGCGACGGCTTCCGCCATCACCCCGACACCCACTCCCGTGCACAGCTCCATGAGAAGGCCGACCATGCTCACCCCGAAGACCACGTCCGTCGACCCTGGTGCCCATCTGATCGACGAATGCGCCGATACCGCCAACGAGTGCAGTGGTGCACCTACCAGAGACCGCGAAGCAACTCAGCAGACGTCGGCCGACGCGACACGCGGCGACGAGCCCGCCACAGGCCACGCACTCTGAGCCGCTCCCCGTGCGCACAGCACAGATCAAGCCTGTGATGTATCTGGTCCATAGGATCTCGGATCTGTCAGGCAGACGACCTACGCTGAGGTCCCGTCCGCGCTATCTGGGAGAAGCATGACAAGCAGGTTCACCGAGCTGAGCGTTGACTGCCATGATCCGGAGAGGCTGGCGGCCTTCTGGTGAGAGGTCTTGGACTTCAACGTGATCGACCGGAGCGAGGGCAGGGTCGAGATCGGGTCCTGGGTGCCAACCGTCGAGGACGTCCGGGCCCGCCAGATGCCGCCCACCCTGGTGTTCATCCGTGTGCCTGAGGACAAGACCGTCAAGAACCGGCTTCACCTCGACGTCAGCCCGGTCGACGGCAGCACCCAGGACGAGGGCGGGACCGGATCGAGCCGCTGATGCCGGCCGGTCCGGTGCGCAAGCGGTGGTGGGCCGACCACCGCCGCACGCTTGGGGCCATCGTGTGGGAAGTGCCGCACCTACTCGCCCTGGCGGGATCCACCTGACCGCAGACGGCCATGCACGGCCAGGGCTCTGACGGTCAACAGCGGGCCCGACCCCGCCGCCGGCGCGTCAGCCGCACTCGGAGGGCGGACGGATGGACGCCTGCCCCCGAGGATGTGGACGTGTTGACACCGGCCGAGTCGGCACCGGTGACCGGGCGATGCGCAAGTCGCTCGAAGACGGCAGACACGAACCCGGTGCAGCCGATCTCTGTTACGGCGAGATGGAAAAGCGCTGGCACACCGATGACATCCCTCGCAGTGAGTGGAGCCTCACTTGCATGAGGTGAGCGGTGTCTCACTGTGGCGGCGTTGCTATGCAACGAGGTGCATAGGAAGATCGTGTGTATGGCGCTCGAGCACGCGATCCTCGTCTCCCTACTGGAGAAGCCGGGCTCCGGGTATGAGCTGGCCCGGCGGTTCGAGCGGTCCATCGGGTATTTCTGGACCGCCACACACCAGCAGATCTACCGCGTGCTCAAGCGCATGGAGAGCGACGGCTGGGTCGACGTCCGCGACGTCCCGCAGTACGGGCGTCCGGACAAGAAGGAATACTCCGTCACCGGGCCCGGACGAGACGCGCTCTCGGCGTGGCTCCATGAACCGACCGAGCCCGAGAGCGTACGGCACGACCTGGCGGTGAAGATCCGGGGCGCCGCCTTCGACGACCCGGCCGCTCTGATCGGCGAGGTCGAGCGGCACCGGCAGGCGCACACGGACCGCCTCGCCCACTACCTCGCGGGCGAGGCCCGTGACTTCGGGGACCCCGCCGCGGACGACCCGCTCGACTCCGAACGGGAACTCCAGCACGTCGTGCTGCGCGGCGGCATCGCCTACGAACGCATGATGATCGCCTGGCTCGACGACGTCCTCGCCACACTCGCCCGCCTCGACACCGATCACTGACCTGCCGAGCGGGCCCTCACCGGGACCGTGCCCGGACCCACCCTCATCCATCCCAGCCGAAAGGCGGCACTCGTGACCGACGCGCTGCTGTTCAACCCGCGCACCTACGATCCCGCGCACTTCGATCCGGAGACCCGCAGGCTGCTGCGTGCCACCGTCGACTGGTTCGAGGAGCGGGGCAAGCGCCGGCTGATCGATGACTACCGCAGCCGCGCCTGGCTCGGCGACTTCCTGGCCTTCGCCGCAAAGGAGGGCCTCTTCGCGACCTTCCTCACGCCCGCCTCCGCCGCCGCAAAGGGTGAGGCCGACAAGCGCTGGGACACCGCCCGCATCGCCGCCCTCAACGAGATCCTCGGCTTCTACGGCCTCGACTACTGGTACGCCTGGCAGGTCACCATCCTCGGCCTCGGCCCCGTCTGGCAGAGCGACAACCCCGCCGCCCGTGCCCGCGCCGCCGAACTGCTCGCCCAGGGCGAGGTGTTCGCCTTCGGCCTGTCCGAGAAGACGCACGGCGCCGACATCTACTCCACCGACATGCTTCTGGAGCCCGACGGCAAGGGCGGCTTCCGGGCCACCGGCTCCAAGTACTACATCGGCAACGGCAACGCCGCCGGCCTCGTCTCCGTCTTCGGCCGCCGTACCGACATCGAGGGCCCCGACGGCTACGTCTTCTTCGCCGCCGACAGCCGTCACCCGGCGTACCACCTGGTCAAGAACGTCGTCGACTCGTCGAAGTACGTCAGCGAGTTCCGCCTCGAGGGCTACCCCGTAACGCCGCAGGACGTGCTGCACACCGGCCGCGGCGCCTTCGACGCCGCCCTCAACACCGTCAACGTCGGCAAGTTCAACCTGTGCACCGCCTCGATCGGCATCTGCGAGCACGCGATGTACGAGGCCGTCACCCACGCGCAGAACCGCATACTCTACGGTCGCCCGGTCACCGCCTTCCCACACGTGCGGCGCGAGCTGACCGACGCCTATGTCCGGCTGGTCGGCATGAAGCTGTTCAGCGACCGCGCCGTCGACTACTTCCGCACCGCCGGCCCCGACGACCGCCGCTACCTCCTCTTCAACCCGATGACGAAGATGAAGGTGACCACCGAGGGCGAGAAGGTCATCGACCTGATGTGGGACGTCATCGCCGCCAAGGGCTTCGAGAAGGACAACTACTTCGCCCAGGCCGCCGTCGAGATCCGCAGCCTGCCGAAGCTGGAGGGCACCGTCCACGTCAACCTGGCGCTGATCCTCAAGTTCATGCGCAACCACCTCCTGGACCCCGTCGCCTACGAGCCCGTCCCGACCCGCCTCGAGGCGGCCGACGACACCTTCCTCTTCCGCCAGGGGCCGGCCCGCGGCCTCGGATCGGTGCGCTTCCACGACTGGCGGCCGGCCTTCGACGAGTACGCCCACCTGCCCAACGTCTCCCGGTTCCGCGAACAGGCCGACGCGCTGTGCGAGTTCGTGCGCACGGCCGCTCCCGACGAGGCACAGAGCCGGGACCTCGACCTTCTCCTCGCCGTCGGGCAGCTCTTCGCGCTCGTCGTCCACGGACAGCTGGTCCTGGAACAGGCAGCCCTGGCCGGCGTCGAGGCGGACGTCCTCGACGAACTGTTCGCCGTTCTCGTACGTGACTTCTCCGCGCACGCCGTCGAGCTGCACGGCAAGGACTCCGCGACCGAGGAGCAGCAGTCCTGGGCGCTCGGTGCCGTCCGGCGCCCGGCGGTCGACGAGGCGCGTTCGGAGCGCGTCTGGCAGCGCGTCGAAGCTCTGTCGGGGGCATACGAGATGACGCCCTGAGACCCCGACGCGGTCTATGACCGCCTCGCGGAGTACGGCGGCCGCCGTACTCCGCGAGGGCGTCCGCCGGTGAGTGTGCAGCGGTTGACCGAAGGCCGGACGGGGTCAAGAAGAACAAACCGCAGTCGCTGCGTACCCGGCTACGACTGGCGACTGCCGAACGGCGCGGACTGGCACCACCCATACCCCTGCGATCCCACCTCGCCATCGGCGCTGAGCCCGCCACACTCACCCGCGACACACCTTTGGCCGGCGCGAAGAGCGGTTCTTGGCTGTATCACCAGCTCACCACCTGGCCTGTCCTTCCGTGGCCAACAGCTGAGGCGGCCCTCGGCCTGACCCCGGCCAGCAACCCGCTCACCCCGCCCGCCGCACGCGCGAGCGGTGGGCTCGCGGCGAAGGCCGCCGTCGACGACGGGTACGTGGAAGACGCAGCCCGGGCCCCGGCTGGCGACCTCCGCGCGCAGATCGACGACCTTTCAGTCCCTGGTTGCGGGGGACCGAGATGCACCTGGAGCACCTCGCGATCACCGGCAGAGCCGTCACCGGCCTCGCCGAACCGCAGGGCTCCCGTCCTGTGCATCCCCGAGCAGGGGCGGGAGCCCACCCGCACAGGAAACCCCACTGCGGTGTGCCATCGGATGTGGAGATGCTGGTGGTGGTCGTATCAGCGCGTGATGATCGTCGTTGACCAGCTCGGGGAGATCGTCGTTGGGCGGCGGCCGGTGATTCTCCGCCGCGAAGGCCGCGCGACCGCCGCCCGTGAGAGCGTCCGCGTCGACGGCGACACGGTCAGGGTCGGCGCCTGGCTTGCCGGGGGTCCGCACGAAGCACCGGGCCGGTCAGCTTGTCCCCGAGTACGCTGCCTTGGCACAGTGCTGTTCGACGGTGACTGCGACCGGCGAAGGCGCGTCTCCAGTGGTTCTGCAGGGGAAGCCCGCGGATTCCGAGGCGGCGCTTGCGGCTGTACGTGGCAGTTGTCGGTGCGAGTGACGTCAGCGACCGCGTCCGGCTGGATCACGTCCGGGGCTGCTGTGGTCCGCCGAACCGTTCGGCAGCCAAGGTTCGGACGGCTTCTGGTGCGAGATGTGCGATTTGCCTGAGGACGTGCTGCCACGAGCCGACGGCGAGGGCCCGTGCGATCATCCGTTCGCGGTGCGGCGAGGGCACCGCCTCCGCGAGGCGCGCCAGCGTGTGAGCCTGCGCGGTCTTCTGGTGTTGGAGGGGGACCAGTTCCTCTGCCTCCGCGGCGCGCGCCGCGGCCCTGCGCGTATCGCCCACCTCCGCCAGGGCGACCACCAGTTCGGTGAGGGGTGACAGTCGCGAAGGCTGGGGAAGTCCTGCGATGAGCGCCTCGGCCTTGGTGGCCAGTGCCGCTGCTCGTCCTCGGGCCGCCGAGCCGACCCCATCCGAGCGGGTCGGACCGGGTGCTGTCAGCTGCGTTCGCCCGGGGGAGCGGACCAACGCCCCTTCTTCGACGCCGACTACCTACGGGTGGCGGGCTCAGTCGCCGACGTGGATGCCGGGGCGGCGGTCGGGGTCGGGTTCGTTGCTGCGGATGATCTCGCGGGTGACTGGGGCGGTGTCGCCGCGGCCGAGGAGGAAGTAGCGGATCATGTGCACCAGGGGGCTGCCTTCGGCCCAGGCGAAGTAACAGTGTGGCCGCACCCCGGTGCCGTCCCGCAGGGCCAGCAGGATGGCGGCTATGGCGTTGGGCGCGGCCGGGGCCTGGGCGCGCAGGATGCGGTGGCCGTCGACTTCGATGCCGTGGACGGTGAGGGTGTCGCTGAAGTCGGACGGGTCGACGACGTCGATCTCAAGGAAGAGAACGTCGGCCGGACCCGGTACCGGGTTGGTGCCCCGCTGTTCGCGTTCCTTGGCGCTGTACTCGGCGGCGTCGCCGGCCTCGCGGCGGTTGGCGATGATGTTGATGGACTGGTCGTGGGCGAGAGTGTCGGTGATGAACCGGCGGGCGGTCTCGTCGAAGACGAGGCGGTCGGCGCGAAGCTCGGTGGTGCGCGATACGCGGGAGACCAGTGACACGGTGATGATGCCGAGGATGAAGAAGCCGGATATGGCGATGCCGTCCGGCTTGTCGATGATGTTGGCGATCAGCGCATAGAGCAGGACCGCGGTGAGCGCAGCGAATCCGGTGGCGGCTGCGCGCCGTCGGTGGCGGGCGACGAAGACGGTGACGGCGAAGGCGCCGGAGACCATCATCGCCAGAATGCCGGTGGCGTAGGCGCCCGCCTGCTTGTCGACGTCGGCGTCGAAGGTGATGGTGATGATGATGCACAGGGCGGTGTAGACGAGGACGACCGGGCGTACCGCGCGGCCCCACTCGGGGGCCATGCCGTAGTCGGGCAGGTAGCGGGGCACGATGTTGATGAGTCCTGCCATGGCGGAGGCGCCGGCGAACCACAGGATGAGGATGGTGCTGATGTCGTAGATGGTGCCGAATGCCTCACCGACGTGCTCGTGCGCGAGCCACGCCAGGGCACGGCCGTTGGCGGCGCCTCCGGTCTCGAACTCGTCCTCGGGGATGAGGACGGTCGTGACGAAGCTGGCGGCGAGCAGGTAGACGCTCATGATGAGCGCGGCGGTGGTGAGGAGCTTGCGGGTGTTGCGGATGCGGGCCTTCAGCCGCTGTTCGTCGTCGGCGCCGTCGGCGGCCACCAGCGGCATCATGCTCACACCGGTTTCGAAGCCGGACAGGCCCAGTACCAGCAGGGGGAAGGCCAGCAGGGCAGGGCCTGCCAGATCACCGAAGCCGCCCAGGTCGGTGAGGGAGCCGGTCCACGCCGACCAGGCGTCGGGATCGGTGAGCACGTGGGCCACGCCGACGCCGATGACCACGGCGTTGAGCGCGAGGAAGACGGCCACCAGGGGGATGGCCACCTTGACCGCTTCGCTGAAGCCCAGTAGGAACACTCCGCCAAGGATCAGCAGAAGCGCTACCGTCAGGGCGACCTCATGGCCGTGCAGTACCGAGGGGAAGAACGGGTTCTCCACCACGTGCACCGAGGCGTCCGCCGTCGACAGCGTGATGGTGATGATCCACGAGGTGGCCACGAAGCCGAGCAGGACCAGCACGAACAGCTTGCCCCACCAAAACGGCAGCAGGTCCTCGAGCATCGCCACCGACCCCGCACCGTGCGGGCTTTCCTTGGCCACCCTGCGGTACATCGGCAGCATCCCCAGCAGCGTCAACGCCACGATCAGCAGTGTCGCCAAGGGGGAGACGGCTCCTGCGGCCAGGGCGGCGATCGCCGGTACGTAGGCCAGGCTGGAGAAGTAGTCGACGCCGGTCAGGCACATGACCTTCCACCAAGCATGGGGCTCGGCATGACTCTCGCCGGCCGCAGGTCCCACCGGCTGCACTCGGTGACGAAGCAGCCACCGCGCCGCCCTGCCTGCCGGCTCGGCCCGCAATGCGGGACTGTCCACCGTCTCCGGCATCACCGGCCGACTCGCCTCACTCATGTCCCCGTTGTCCTTCCGCTGCTTGATCACTGAAATGGCTGCCGGAGCTGCCCATGGCACCAACGATCATCGCGTATGCGGCCCCGGTCATCCGGTACTGAGGTGTACCTGAGTGAGCCGAGGGCGGCTGGTCAGGCCAGTTTCCTGCAGCGCAGGACGCGGTAGATGGAGTGCAGACGGTTTGACGGCGGGGCAGCTGTAGCGAGTCCGGGCCTACGCGGGTCTGGGGAAGCGCGGGCCCACCCGGAGCGGCGCGTCGACTGATCTCATGGGGCAGAAGGATCACGGGAAAGGATCCAGCCCTCCAGCGGTTCCGGCTACCTTAACGGGCCCAGGCCATGCTGGAGGCAGGCGTACGCCACACTGCCGTCCTGCTCCACGTCGACGAGACGTAGCCCTCGAGCCGCTGGCTTCCACTCGTGCCGCCGCTGTGTCCCGGCCGACGACCGGCCGGTGGCCGCGCAACGGCGGCACGAGGACGCCGCCGTCAACGGCATCGACGCAGCTTCGTCCAGCCTGGGCCGCTTCCTCGGCCGTCCCATCTCCGGGCCGTCCTTCTTCACCAAGTTCCTGTACTTCGGCGGCACCGCTCTGCCGCCCGCCCACGGCCTGCGGCCGCTGCCTGTGCCCGGGTGGGGGCAGGCTTCCCTGGAGGGCGCGCCGCCCCGCGTTGATCGCAGGCCACGAAGTGCCTGAACGAGGGGGTTCGACGCTCGGCCAGAAGGCCACGATCACCGCGTGTGGCGAGCCCACCGCTTGTGTGCGGAGCCTCCGCCTCCGTATGTAACGGGCCTGGAAATCAATCGCGTTCACTGCCCGGGCGACGACCCTCAGGGTGGACAGCTGACGGACCGGAAGAAGGAGATGTTCCTCTGTTGGGACGGGCCTGGCGCACAGGTCCGACGCGGCGCGTCCGCCAACCGGGCCGGGCGGAACGGCATCGTGCCAGCGCCCGAAGGTGGGCTGTGGCCGGACGCTGGTGGCCCGAGTCGGGCAGGAGAGACCAGGGACGACCGCAGCTGACCAGGCGCCCACGGCTCCGTGAGCAGCCGTCGTCCCTCGCAGCAACGCGTCACCCGTCGCCCTCCAGGCCGGTTCGCCGCCCCGGCCCCGCCTACAGGCGGTCCTCCCTGGCCCAGGCGTCCGGGCAGCGCACGACAAGGGCGGCGACGTCGTCGTCGAGCTTTCCGCCGCTGTAGTGGAGCAGGGCCGCGTGAAGCCGGTCGAGCAGCTCGCGGGGCGGCGTCGGGCCCTGCAGCTGAGTCCAGTCCGGCAGGGGGAAGAACGTGCCGGTGCGGTCCCGGGCCTCCGTCACCCCGTCGGTGTACAGGAGCAGCTGGTCACCGGGGGTGAAGTCGAAGGTGTCCACGCGGTGGTGCTCGCCGACGAGCGTCGTCAGGTTGAGCGGCGGCGAGGGGGTGGTGGCCTCCAGCAGCCGGGTCTTCCCCTGGTGGACGAGCAGGGGAGGTGGGTGCCCGCAGTTGAGGAGTCTGACCTGGCCGCCGGCCTGGGGGATCTCGGTGATGAGGGCCGTGGCGAAGTGCTCCGGCCGGTCCGGGGCGGGGAACGCGGCACCGTGACGGGTGATGGTGATCTCCAGGCGATGAATGATGCCGCTGAGATCGGGCTCGTCGTACGCGGCCTCCCTGAAGCAGCTGATCAGCGCGGAGGCCGCTCCCACTGCGGACAGGCCCTTGCCGCGCACGTCGCCGATGAGCAGCCGGATCCCGTACGGCGTGTCGGCCGCCTCGTAGAAGTCGCCACCGATCCGGGCCTCCTCCTGGGCCGCCAGGTACAGCGCCTCGATCTCGATGTTGTTCATGCGGCGCGGCAGGGGGCGCAGCAGCACCTCCTGGGCGGCCTCGGCGACAAGCCGGACGTGGAACAGCGTCTCCTCGCGCTGCAGCCGGATATGGCTGGCGTAGGCGGCCGCCAGGGTGACCGCGGCAATGGCTGCCGACGTGTAGGGCGTTCCCAGGTCGGTGTAGACGAAGCTGAGGCTGATCATGACCAGGAGGCAGAACAGTCCGAGCAGGAGCGTGGGAAGCATGGGCCACATGGCGGCGGCAAGGGCGGGAGCGGTGGGAAGGAGGCGGCTGATGGCGATCTCCCGTGGGGTGGAGAACGCCAGAACGGCGATGAGGACGGTGAGGATCACCGGTGACAGCGTGGCCGCTTCCCACCGGCCGCCGCGGAGAGGATGCCGATGCCACGGCCGCCCAGTCCCGATCACAAAATGCATCATAACGATAGAAACCAGGCATCGAGCTCGGATGGAAGACGCGGCTCATTCTTGGTGATCAGACACGTGCGGCAAGGATGCGTCGCCATCCGGCCGACGGGAGCCGCGCGCCGGGCCCGGCCGGGGTCGCCGGCACTCCTCACCCGGCCGGCCGCTCGGGCCGTCCCCCGTCACGGCGCTCCGGCTGCTTGTCCCGCCCCGGGTTCGCCCTCTTCGGACAGGCGTCGTAAGTCGTCCCAGGTCTGCGCAGAGGTGTTATCAAGGGTGTATGGAGGGATATCTCCGCAGATTGCGGACCCCACGGCCTCCACCCGCCGGTGGCCGGCGGACCCGGCGCCTGTCCGGGCTGAGCCCGCGCAGCGCGGCGGGGCAGGTGTTCCTCGTCCAGAGCGTGATCGTGGTGCTGCTGGTGGTCGCCGCGGTGGCGAGCATCATGCTGCAGGCGGCGCGCGACGCACTGCGGCAGGGGCGCCGGGAGTCGGTGGTGGCCGCCCAGTCGTTCGCCAGCGCCCCCGGTGTGAGCCTGGCGCTGCGCAGCCCAGACCCGACCGCAGTGCTGCAACCGCGAGCCGAGGAGGCGCGCAAGCGGGCGGGCGTGGACTTCATCGTCGTCATGAGCACGGACGGAATCCGGTACACGTATCCCTACCCATCGGAGATCGGGAAGAAATTCGTCGGCGCCATCGAGCCGGCGCTCGAAGGCCGTACCGTCGTCGAGCAGGCGGGCGGTCCGCCTCTGCCGGCGGGCAAGGGGACGGCCATCCAGGCGGTCGTCCCGGTGACCGACGCGCGCGGCACGGTCGTCGGCCTGGTCTCCGCCGGGATCACCGTCAGGAATGTGTCGCGACTGTGGATGCCGCAGCTGCCGATCGTCCTGGGCACCGGCGCGACCATGCTGGTGCTGGCCGCGGCGGGGACGACAGCAGTGTCCCGGCGACTGCTGCGGCAGACCCACGGGCTGGCCCCGACGGAGCTGGCGCGGCTGTACGAGCACCACCAGGCCGTGCTGCACGCGGTGCGGGAGGGGGTACTGATCATCGGCGAGGACCGACGGCTGCTGCTGGCCAACGACGAGGCGAAGCGGCTGCTGGGTCTGCCGGCGGACACACAGGGGCGGCACGTGCGGGAGCTGGGGCTTCCCGAGCAGATGGCGCGCGTGCTCGCATCCCCGGAAAGGGTCACCGACGAGGTGTACCTCGCCAACGACCGGTTGCTGGCGGTGAACAAGCGGCCCACGTTCCCGGAGAGCGACCACGCGGGCAGCGTGGTGACGCTGCGGGACACCACGGAGCTGGCGGTGGTGTCGGGGCGGGCCGAAGTGGCGCTCGGGCAGCTGAAGCTGCTGTACGAGGCGGGGATGCGGATCGGGACCACGCTGGATGTGGAGCGCACGGCCGAGGAGCTGGCCGACGTGGCGGTGCCCCGTTTCGCCGACGTCGTCGCGGTGGATCTGCTGGACTCGGTCGTGCGCGGCTCGGAGCCGACGACGGAGGGCTGGCGCCATCTGCGGCGGACTGCGATCAGCGGAGATCAGCGGATGCTGCCGGTCTACCGGCTGGGTGAAGTGATCACGTTCTCGCCGGAGACTCCGCAGATGCTGGCGCTGGAACAGAGCCGGGGTGTCCTGGAGGCAGACCTGCGGCAGGCCCACGGCTGGCAGGAACAGGATCCGGAACGGGCTCGACGGGCGCTGGAGCTTGGGTTGCACTCCCTGGTGACCATGCCGCTGCGGGCGCGGGGGGTGCCCCTGGGCCTCGCGCACTTCTACCGGAGGGAGGGCTCGCCCGCGTTCGAGCCGGAGGACGTGGCCTTCGCGGAAGAGCTGGGCGCGCGGGCGGCGGTGGCCATCGACAACGCCCGGAGGTTCACCCGCGAGCACGCGATGGCGGTGACGCTGCAGCGCAGTCTGCTGCCGCGGGGCCAGCCGGAGCAGGACGCCCTGGAAGTGGCTTGGCGGTACCTGCCGTCGGAGGCTGGAGTGGGCGGGGACTGGTTCGACGTCATTCCGCTGCCGGGCGGACGTGTGGCTCTGGTGATGGGCGACGTCGTCGGCCACGGGCTGCACGCCTCGGCGACGATGGGGCGACTGCGCACCGCTGTGCACAACTTCGCCACGCTGGACCTCCCCGTCGACGAGGTCCTCGGCAAGCTGGACGATCTGGTCGTCCGCCTGGACGACGAGGACGACTCCGGCGGTACCCCCGACGGCCAGGAGGGGGTGGGGGTGACCGGCGCGACGTGCCTGTATGCGATCTACGACCCGGTGGAGGGGATCTGCACGATGGCCCGTGCGGGGCATCCCGGCCCCGTGGTGGTGAACCCGGACGGGACGGTCGTCTGCCCCGAGGTGCCGGCCTCGCCCCCGTTCGGCCTCGGAGGCTACCCCTTCGAAACCGCCGACGTGCACCTGGCGGAGGGTTCCCAGCTGATCCTGTACACCGACGGGCTGGTCAAGAACTCCGCCCGCGACATCGACTCCGGTCTCGACGGGCTGCGCCGGGCGCTGGGCGGGGCCGGGGAGCGCACCCCGGAGGAGACCTGCCGGGCGGTGATCGGGGCGTTGAAGCCGGCCCAGCTCTTGGACGACATCGCACTGCTGGCAGCGCGGACCCGGCGGGTCCCGTCCTCGTCGGTGGCCGAGTGGGATGTGCCCTCGGACACGGCGGTGGTGCCCTCGGTGCGGGCCGAGTGCAGGACGGTGCTGAGCGGGTGGGGGCTGGAAGAGACCGCGTTCACCACGGAGCTGATCCTCAGCGAGCTGGTCACGAACGCGATCCGGTACGGATCGCCACCCGTGAAGGTGCGCCTGCTGCACGGACGCTGTCTGATCTGTGAGGTGTCGGACGGTTCCAGCACCTCTCCGCGACTGCGGCGGGCGGCGACCACGGACGAGGGCGGGCGGGGGCTGTTCCTCGTGGCGCAGTTCGCCCAGCGGTGGGGGACGCGGTACACGTCCCGCGGCAAGGTCATCTGGGCGGAGCAGATCCTGCATGACGGCACGTCCGGTCCCGCGGACCACACCCCGATCGACGTTCTCCTCGAACAGTTCGGGGATCCCCTGATGTGAGGAGGCGCCGGTGCCGGTGCCTCGGGACGATTTTCGATCGAGGTCGAACCGGAGGAAATCAGGCGATTGGGGTGGTGTCGAGGCATGCCCGCGGGGGGATGCGCCGGCGGGAGCACAGCAAGCGCGACCATGAGGCTCCCCCCGGTCGGAGTGGTGATCGCGGGAGCGTGGTACCGGAACTACTGCTCCAACCCGCTTCGAAGGGAGGAGTACCGCCTGTGCGAAGAGAGAGCACGTAGGCCGTTCGTGTGGCTTACGGCCCGGCCACCCGACAACCTCACGGCTGATCGTTGTCGTTGTCCAGATCGTCTGCGGCCGGGCCGCACAGCCGACCCCGGGCCACCGCCGGACGGGACGCAGGCGGGAGCCATGGCAACCCGGGTAGTTGAGATTCGCGTGTTTGAGCGGCACGCTCCAGGCCGTGCGGTGACGCTCGACCGTAGGCAGCACCAGCGCCCTTCTCGCCAGTGGTGACAGGTCGCAGCCAGGTCGTGAAGGGGGCGACCGCCTTCAGGCCGGCCGTCGAACGTTTCCTGGCCTGGATCATGCACCCCTGCCGCGACACATGGGACTACGAACAGCCCCTCCAGCCCTCCGAGTCGCTGATCGACTGGACCGCGCTCACTCACATGACCCGGCGCATCACCCCGCCGAAGCTTCCGCAAGCCGAGCCGGACCCGGGCGGAGCCCAACGGGACTGATCGTCTGCAAGGGGATCGTCATGACCTTGGCTTGGAACGGCCCGAACTGCGGCCCGGGCACAGTTCTTCCACCGCATTGCTCAGTATGGCGGCCGATCAGTCCGATGCTCCAAGGCCTTCGAGGGGAAAACAAGGATCATCTGCCAGGACAGGACGGTTACCAAACCCAGCGGTTTCCAGTCCCACGCCGACGAGGACCGCAACCGCTCTGGTGCACGCATGTCACGCTGTGCAAAGCGCACAACCCAGCGCGGTCACGGCGTCGTAGACCAAGCGCTCTGGCTCAAGGGAACGTCTCCCTGCTCACGCGCGTGTCTCCATCGCTCTCACGTGGCTGATCGCCGAAGGAGCCTGTCGGGCTGGGACGTGGGTGCATGGGTGCAACGGCCGCTACTCAGGCTGCAGTTGAGTACGCGTGCTCATACCCGGCGGGTGCAGCGCGGCCAGTATGGGAACGCGGCGCCGCCGAGAGCGCCGGTGGGATCCAGCTGAGCCTGTCAGGAGAACTTCTCATGTCGCGTCGTATCACCGTGTCCGTTGCCGCCGGTGCCGTCGTTCTCGCGGGCGCTGGTGCGGCCGCTCTCGCCTATGCCGGGGACCAGCCCCCGGCGCTGGCGCACAGCACGGCCCGCTACACCGCTCCCGCCGCGGACCGCGACGGCTCGCTGGCCTTTACCACCGACGTCACGGCGCCCTCCGAGGTCAAGAGTGTGAAGGTGCTGGCCTGGCCGGCGAACTCGTCCTTCGCGACGAAGGGGCTGACGGCCAAGGACATGGCCGGTGCGGAGTCGGCCGTCTGCACGCCTTCGGGCGGGGACAAGCAGCGGTGCACCTACAACGTGGCTGTCACCCGCACTGACGCCGAAGGCTCCCCGAAGGGTCTGTGGCACCTGGCCGTCCTGGTCACTGCCAAGGACGGTGACACAACCCTTGACACCAAGGCGGCCGACTTCACGGTGGTCTGATCCGAACGATCTGAACCGCTCCGGGTCTGATGCAGGCTCGGGAGTGCCCCGAGTCAGGTGGAGCCGACGGCCTGCGCCGCGTTGCGTGGAGTCGGGCCAGCTGATTTCACGCTACAGGTGTTGTGCGCAGCTCGTACTCCACGGGAGTGAGGATCTCCAGCGCGGAGCGGAACGCCTCGCCGAAATCGAGCCGACCTTTGGCTGCGACGCTTCTCATGATCTCGCTGTCGACCCGGTCGAGCAGGAATCGAGCTCGGGCCAGAGTGAAATGCTCATAGCAGTGATCTTCGTAGCCGGGCGGCCGCCTCCCGTCCCGCGATCCGCGTCCGGCTCACCCGCACGGTCGGTAAGAGCACCGCAACATCGTGGAACGGGTGCTTCAACCGCCTCAAGCAGTTGCGCGGGACAGCCACCCGGTACGACAAGACTGCGCTGTCCTACGAAGCAGCCGTCACCCTCGCCCCACTCTTGATGTGGACCTGACGGCACCGCCCCAGAAGGGCGGCTCCTGGGAGTACCCGTTCTCGCGAGGAACGGATTCGGTCTTTGCTTCGGCGGCCTGCTGTTTGGCGGCGCGCTGCTCGGCCACGGTGGGGTGGGCGGCTATGGCCTCGGCGGCCCGTCCTTGCCGGAGCAGGACCTCGAACAGGGCTTCACGTGCCTTGATCGTGTCGAGGTCCTGCAGTTCGATGGCGGCGGCAGCGAGGTGGCCGGCGGTGCTGAGGAGGCCGGCTCGGACGATGCGGGAATCGGCCGGGGGTCCGGGTGGGCTGCGACCACGGCGATCGCGTCCTCGGCGCGGCCGAGACTGGCGAGGGCGAAGGCCCGCCACCGGTGCTGGAACTCCACGTGGCCGTGGTGGGGGACGGTGAGGGGATGGTCCAGGAGGTAGAGCAGTTCCTGAGCTCCTGTGCTGCGCGCTCCGCCCAGAACCACTCGCCGCGCTCTTCCGCCGCTCGGATCACGGAAAGAAACGAGCGGCCCCGAACAGCGCGTGACGCTCGCCGACGCTCTGCGTGCCTATACGCCCGCGTGGCAGGACTTCGCCGGCGACTGGAAGGGCACGATCGAGCCGGGCGGGGCAGCGGACCTGTGCGTTCTGGACCGCCCACTTCTGGACCTCGACCCGCACGACATCACCGGCGTCCAGGTCGACCTCACCGTCTTCGATGGCCGCGTCGTCCACGAACACTGAATCCTCGATCCCCCGTTCGGAACCGCTGACAACCGTTCGCCATCAAGCAGGTGGACAGGCTGTGGCGCACGGATGGCATGGGGGAACCCGATGGACAGGCGGATCAGGGGAGCGGCCTTGGCCTGCGCCCTTCTATCGGCAGGCTGCACGGTCGGGCCCTCGGCCGACCCTCGCCCCGCTGCGCCGTCTGGCTCTGCGGTGTCCGCACAGCCTTCCCACGGTGCCTCGGATGCGAGCGCGGCCGTCGAGGCCGCCTACCGCAAGTGGGGCCTGAAGCCGCTGGCCGCTCCGCCCGCACCACCCGCTGCCAAGCCGGTGCAACTCCGGGCCGGCGGCGGCCAGGTGCCGGTGATCAGCGAGATACCCACCGACAAGAAGATCGTTTTTCTCACCTTCGACGACGGGGCGGAGAAGGACCCGCGGTTCGTGACGATGATGCGGGAGCTGAAGATCCCCTTCACGATGTTCCTCACGGACTCCGCCATACGCTCCGACTACGGCTACTTCAAGAAGCTCCAGGCCCTCGGCAACGGCGTCCAGAACCACACGCTGACGCACCCGAACCTGCGCACCCTGGGCGCGTCTGCTCAGAAACAGGAAGTCTGTGGCCAGCAGAGCAAGCTGAAAGACCATTACGGGACCATGCCGCGTCTGATGCGTCCGCCCTACGGCAACTGGAACGAGGACACCCGCGCCGCCGCCGCGTCTTGCGACATCCAGGCGATCGTCCTGTGGCGCGAGTCCATGCAGATCACGAACATGCAGTACCAGCGCCCCGGCAGGAAGCTCCACCCGGGCGACATCATCCTTGCCCACTTCCGCGGACCGTCCGAACTCAAGGGCACGACGATGACCGAGATGACGGCCAACCTGCTGCGTCACATCCAGGAACAGGGTTACACGGTCGCCCGTCTGGAGAACTACCTGTAATCCCGGTGCCCCACACCGAACGGCCGAGGGCACGGGGCCTCTCTGGCTCGGCAGTTCCCGTCGGCGGTGGCGTTCACGGAGCCGACATGTTGCCTCGGGTGGCCTTGAAGTAGGGGCAGATCCGGTGGGTGGCGGCGGCCAGTTCCGTGGCTGTCTCTGGGCTTGATCCGCTTTGGCGGACATCCGAGATCAGGGGTTCGGCCCCGGGAGGATGTCCATCATGGAGAGCATGGGGAAGAAGAAGCCTCGCCCTCGTCGCTCGTTCACGCCGGAGTTCAAGGCGGAGATCGTCGCGCTGTGCCGACGCGGTGACCGCTCGGTCGGTCAGATCGCCAAGGACTTCGATCTGACCGAAACCGCGGTGCGTGACTGGGTGAAGCAGGCCGAGGTCGATGCGGGCGAGCGGGACGGCCTGACCAGCAGCGAACGCGAGGAACTGGCCGCACTGCGGCGGGAGAACCGCCGTCTGCGCGAGGACGTCGACATCCTCAAGCGGGCCACGGCTTTCTTCGCGAAGGAGACCCGGTGACGGTGCACCCGTTCATCGAGGCGGAGAAGCGTGCAGGTCACAGCGTCAAACCGGCGTGTGAGCTGCTGTAGGTCTCCCGGACCGCCTTCTATGCCCGCCGCGCTGCGAAGCCCCGCCCCCGCGCGGTCCGTGACGCCGAACTGGCGGAACAGATCGCCGACGTCCACACGAGATCGCGGGGAACCTACGGCGCCCCACGCGTCCATGCCGTACTCAAGCGGGCAGGCGCCGGATGCGGCCGCCGACGTGTCGCGCGGCTGATGCGGACTGCCGGCCTGCAGGGCCGACACCGCAGACGACGACACCAGACGACGGTCCCCGATCCACGAGCTGCCCTGCGGCCCGATCTCGTCGCGCGGGACTTCCAGCCCGACCCCGCGAGCCTGGATGCCCGCTGGTGCGGCGACATCACCTACATCGCCACGGAAGAGGGCCGGCTCCATCTGGCCACCGTCATCGACATCGCTTCCCGTCGCGTGGTCGGCTGGGCGACGGCCGACCACCTGCGGACTGATCTGGTCGCCGATGCCCTCACGGCCGCCTGCCGCAAACGCCGCCCCACCCGTCCGGTGATCTTTCACTCGGACCGTGGCTGTCAGTACACCAGCCAGCAATTCGCCGTGCTGGCAGACCAGTTGGGGGTATGTCTGTCGGTCGGCCGCACCGGACAGTGCTGGGACAACGCACTCGCCGAGTCGTTCTTCGCCACCATCAAGAGGGAGTTGCTCAGCACCGGCCCCTGGCCCAGCCGGGTCGCCGCCCGCACCGCGATCTTCGACTTCATCGAGGGCTGGTACAACTTGCACCGTCTGCACAGCAGCCTGGGCTACCGCAGTCCCGCCGAATACGAGACCGCACTCGCAGCCTGACCACCACACCAATGGTGTCCGTCGAAGCGGAACAAGCTCACCACCCCAGACCTCCGCGGTGGCCCGGGGATCGCCTGCGGTCAGACGTGTCTCAAGGTGCTCGGCCTGGTGAGCGGGGTCGTCTGCGGAGATCGGGAGCGCCATCCCGGATTGGAGCCAGGGTCGGTCCGCCTCGCTCCGGATACGGGGATGCACCTGGACGAGGTGGATCCGATCGGGTTCCGTGCGGGAGGCCCAGACGCCTTCCAACTCCTCCCACTTGGCCCGCCAGTCCACGCGTCCCCTCAGCCTCGCCTCAAGCAGCCCTGCGACCGGTCCGGCCGGACCAGGCGCCGTCAGGATCGGTGCATCTGTGCTCTCTACCCGCTCACCCGCAGATACGCGGAGACCGCCTCGTCCGCCGGTGCGTTCGGCGCACGTCTGTCTGACGCCTCGGGACGTCCCACGCTCGCCAGCGCCGCGACCACGGCGTCGTTGGCCTCCCGGCTGCCGATGGTGACCCGGAGTCCCTCGCCGGGGTAGTGGCGTGCCTGAACGCCGGCCGCGGTGAGTGCCATGGCGCCCTCGTCGACCGGATCGGGCGCGTGGAGCCAGAGGGAGTTGGCGTGGCTCGGGTGTACGCGCCAGCCGAGGTCGAGGAGTCCGTGCCGCAGCCGTTCGCGTTCGGCGACGACAGCGTCCACGCGCCGGCGCAGCTCGCTGCCGGCCCGTAGCGAGGCCTTGACCGCAGCCGTTGCCACCGCGTTGATCCCGAAGGGCAGCTGTTGTCGGCGGATCCGCGCCACCAGGTCGGGGACGCCGAGTCCGTAGCCGACCCGGAGGGCTGCGAGGCCGTAAGCCTTGGAGAAGGTGCGCAGGACGAGCAGGTTGGGGTGCGAGTCCAAGAGGGCGTGCGTGTCCGGCAGAGCGGAGTGGCGGGCGAACTCCACGTATGCCTCGTCGAGCAGCACGGTGACGTGTCGCGGCACCTGCCGCAGGAATGCCGACAGGATGTCCGCGGTGATGAGGCTTCCGGTGGGGTTGTGGGGATTGCACAGCACCACGACGCGGGTGCGGTGGTCGAGCGCCGCGAGCAGGGCGCCCAGGTCCTGGTGTCCGTCCGGTGACAGGGGCACGGGGACAGGGTGCGCGCCGACCATCGTGGCCAGGAGGGGATAGGCGTCGAACGTGCGCCAGCCGTAGGCCACTGCGTCGCCGGGTCGGACCACTGTCCGGAGCAACTGCAGGGCCACGCCCACCGATCCGCTGCCGACCATGACGCGGTCGGAGGTCACCTGGCACCATGCGGCGATCCGCTCGGTGAGGTCGTCGGGATGGAACTGCGGGTAGCGGTGGGCCTGTGCGACGGCTCGTTGCATCGCCCTGCGTACCGAGGGCAGTGGGGGATACGGGCTCTCGTTCAGGGCAAGTCGGTGCAGCACCGGGATGTCCATCGCTCAGCCCCGTCCGCCGTGCCAGCGGACGGCAACGGCACCGGCGAAGTCGCCCGCGTGGGCGAATCCTCCGAGCACCATCAGGTTGCCGTCCTCGACCTGCCGGGAACTGATCGCGCGGTCCAGGGTGATCGGGATCGCCGCGCCGAACAGATTCCCGTACTCGTCGAAGGTGTTCAGGTGCCGTTCGGCCGGCAGTTGCAGCGCCTCCCGCCAGTTCCGCAGAAAGGTGCGGTTGGGCTGGTTGGTGATGAGGACGTCGATGTCGGTCGTCGCCACGCCGAGCCGCCGGCACAGGTCCGCGACCACCTCGGGAACCAGACGGTTCCCGCGAGCGAGGACCTTGGCGACGCTGGCGTCGGTGAAGCCGATTCGCAGTTGGGACTCTCCCGGTTCCCAGTACTTGCGGCCGTCGTCGAGCGCTACGGTCATGTCTCCGGCATACTCCCCGATGTGCCGGGTCTCCACGTCGAGGATCGGCGCGTCGGACGACGTCGTCACATACCCCACACCGCAGCCGTCGCCCGGGATCGCCGCCTGTGCGAGCCTGCGCACCTGAGACTGGGTGAAACACTGGCCCGCGGCGCTTTGGGCATTGCAGATCAGGGCGGTCTTCGCATCGGTGGTGGTGAGGAGCTGTCGGGCCAGCTTCAGCATGTACACGAAAGATGCGCAGCCCGCGTTGCCAACGTCGACGAGCCACTCCGGCGTGAGGCCCAGTCGACGCGCCACCTCGGTGCCGGCGCCCACGAACGGCAGGTCCGGCAGCTGGCTGTGCACCAACAGCACGTCGACGCCTCGGATCTCGTCCCTGCCGTGCCGTTCGATCAGAGGCTGCACGGCGCGTTCGATCATGTCCGCGTTGGTCTCGTCCGCGGCCACGTGGTGCCGTAACGGCGGGACCTTGAACATGGGGTGGTTGCGGAGCTTGTCCTCGGCTCCGGGGTACTCGGTGTAGAACTCCGCGGGGACCGGCTCGCCGGGAAGGTAGCTCGCGACGTCGGTCAGGCTGGCCGTCGTCACTGCTCCACCGCCCGTGCCGGAGCCACGCTGACCGGCAGGCCGTTGCGGTGGCGGTGTTCCAGGATCGCCTTGAGGTTGTTCATCTCCACGGTGTGCCCTGCGTAGAAGAGGTCCCAGTAGTCGCCGACCCAGGGCCGGTCCGGGCGGGGTGCCTTCTCGGGATGTGGGTTGGCGTCGTAGTAGGGGTGCCGGCAGTTGGTCCAGGTGATCACAGAACCCGGCTTGTCCAGCACCAGACGGGCCGGGACGACGCGCATCAGGTAGATCATCCACAGCTTTTCGCCCTGGTCCCAGGAGCAGTGGTAGTCCACGGTCATGGTCTCGGGGCTGGCGACCACCTTGCAATAGATCCTGGTGTCGTCCTCAAGCCGGTCGTGGCCGATCCACAGCCCCGGCGTGCCGGAGGGTGCGAAGTCCCTCAGGCTGCAGGTCCACTCCTCCAGGTGGTGCCCCTGGCGCAGATAGTCGTAGGCCGACTCCGGGGGGCAGTCGACGTACGTGTGGATGGTGCAGTACTGCCCGTAGACCTGATGGTGTGGGTAGACGGAATGGGTGAGCTCCATGCAATGGGCGGTCAGTTCGTCCTTGCCGGGGTTCTCGATCCGCATCAGACCTGGGATGTCAGCCAACGTGGGCGCTTCCTCGCTCATTTGAACTCTCCCTGCTCTCGGTGTTGTTGGTGCTCTCGCTGATTTCGGTGAAGGACTGGAAGGGAAGGAACGGCGGAATCTCCCGCGGGTCGCAGTTCACCGCGACGAACGCCGGGCCGCTGCCCGCATTGCCGCGCAGCAGCGCCGTGCGCAGTTGCGCGGCGTCGCGGGCCCCTGTGGCGTAGAGGGACGGGAAGGCGGCGGCCACACCGGCGGCGAGGTCGGTCCGTGCGAAGAGGTCGTCGTTGCGGACGCCGCCCTGGAAGAACTCCTCACGCAGCGCGCACATGGCGTGGGCGTTGTTGTTGAAGATCACGAAGGTCACGGGTGCGGCGTACTCCACGGCGGTGTGCACCTCCATCCCGTGCATGAAGAAGGCCCCGTCTCCCGCGACGACGTAGGTGCGTCGGCCGGTGGCGAGCGCGGCGCCGAGGCCGGCACCGAAGGTGTAGCCCATCCCGCCCATGCCGACCGCCACCACGAAGCGGCCGTGGCGCGGTGCCGGGAGCAGATGGACGGCGCTGGCGCCTGCGTTGCCGGCGTCCACGAAGACGTGCGCGTCCTGGGGGAGTGCCGCCTCTACCGCGGCGACCGCCTGGACATAGGGGATGGTTTGCCCACGGGCCTGCGAAAGCCGGCTCGGCACGGAGGCGGGAAGGGGACCAGCGTGCGGCGGACAGGGACGCGGCCCGGGCGGTAGGCGGCCGGTCACCGCACGCAGCGCGTCCCGCAGGTTCCCGCCCAGCGCGGTGCCTGCCACGAACGGCGGTTCGGGGCCGAGGCAGACGACGTCGGTGGTGGCCAGGGCCCGCTCGAGACCACCGCGCGCCAGGAGCGGCAGTCGGGTACCGACCAGCAGGCATACGTCGGCTTGCCGCAGACAGTCTTCGACGTTGGCGTGGCCCATCACTCCGGCCACGCCTGCGAATCGGGGATCACGGTTGTCGAAGACGTCCTTGGCGTCCGGAGTGACCGCCACCCATGCCCCCAGGCGCCGGGCCAGTTCGGCCAGCTCCGTACCCGCGTCGGCGGCGGCCACATCTTCACCGGCGACGACGAGAACGCGGCCGGCCTTGCGAAGGGTGTCCGACACGGTGGTGAGGGTGGCTCCGTCGAGCCGCGCCGCCGGTGTCGTCGGCGTCGGCACGCACGGCTTCGAGCCCGCTCCGCGTCCGGGCATCTGGATCTGTGCCCGCTGCACATCTTTGGGCAGTAACAACACGGCCGGCCCGCGTGGATCGGCCTGGGCCGCCGCCACTGCCCGGGGCAGCAACTCCGCGAGCGAGTCGGCGTCATCCACTCGGGCGCAGAACCGGGAGACAGGTGCGAAAACCTCCCGAGCATCGAAGGAGCCCGCCTTGCCGCTGGAGTCCTGGAACGCCCCGTGGCCTTCCTGGCCGGTCGGCGGCTGGCCCACGAGAGCCAGCACGGGCACGCGCGAGGCATGGGCCTCCGCCAGACCCGGTACGAGATTCATCGCCCCACCGCCGGAGGTGGCGGCAACAACGCCGATGCGCCTGGTGGTACGTGCGTATCCGTCAGCCATCGTGACGGCGGAGAACTCGTGTTTGGCGACGATACCACGGACGGTGCCGCAGCGGTGCACGGCGTCATACAGGTCCTCGATGTTCGCGCCGCCGACGCCGAACACGTGGGTGACGCCGGCCCTGGCGAGTTCCGCGACCAGATAGTCGACCAGGCGTACGGTTTCGGCCTCGTGCAAGTTCGAGGTCGTGCTGGTCATACGGGGCTCCTCTCTTCCTGGTGGTTCCGGTCGATGAGGCCGGATGGCGAGATGACCTGGAAGCGGTGCCGGTATTCCTTGGGAGTGAGTCCCAGGGTTCTTCCGAAGGAGCGGAAGAACGTCTCGGTCGCGGTGAATCCGCAACGGCCGGCTATCTGGCTGATCGCCAGATCGGTGGTCTCCAGCAGCTCGCGGGCGCGGGCGATGCGTGTCCGCTCGACGTACTGGCCGGGTGTCGTGCCCACCTCGCGCCGGAAAACACGGGCAAAGTTGCGCTGACTCATGTTGGCCTGCCGCGCGATCTCGGCCACGGGCAGCGGGTGGTCCAGGTTCCCCAGAATCCACTCCTGTGCTGCCCGGATCGGCGGGTGGTCGGCCAACTGGGCATCGAGTACGGCGCTGTACTGGGACTGTCCTCCGTGGCGCTTGAGAAACAGCACCAGAAACCGTGCCGTCTCCAGCGCGAGCGCCGCACCGTGATCGGCCTCCACCAGAGCAAGCGCCATGTCGATACCCGTCGACACGCCCGCGGAGGTCACGAAGGGGCCGTCCCAGACGAAGATCGGCTCGGCGTCCACCGTCACATCCGGATAGCGGCACGCCATCGCCTCGCTGTACGCCCAGTGCGTGGTGGCGCGTCTGCCGTCGAGAAGGCCCGCCTCGGCCAGCAGAAAGGATCCGCCGCATACGGAGGCGATTCTGCGCGACCGGGCTGCTGCCCCGCCGATCCAGGAGATCAGCCCCCGGTCCCGAAGCGCGTTGTGCAGACTCCAGCCGCCGGGCACGAGGAGCGTGTCGATCGGCCCCTGCCCCGCCTCCAGAGGGGAGGCTCCCACCACCACTCCTGAACTCGTCCGCACCAGTGGTGCGTCGGCGGAGACGCAGTCGATGCGATAAGGGGCGCCCGACGAATCGAGGAGCCGGTTGGCGGTATCGAACACTTCAATCGGTCCGGTGATGTCCAGGGCCATCGCGCCCTCGTACACCACCACAACAACACGTCGCTCCAACACAGTCACAGCCTGTATCGATCGTCGCACTGGCTGCAATGACAGATTACTGACGGATCCTGCCAACGAGCGGTCGGTAGACGGGGGAGAGGGGTGCTGGCCAGGCGGTTCGTATGTCCGGCCGCCCAGCGCTGCGTGAGGCAGCTCACAGAGCGTCGGTGCAGTGGGGCCGCCGCGCCCACGCACGGCGCCGTAGGGAGACGCGTGCCACCCACGAGTTCCACTGTGTGTGCTGAGCCGACCTCGGACCACGGCCGCGGCCGTCGACCTGGTCGGCGGAGGGTGGTGGTGTTCGCTCACCCGGCTGCGGTCAACGGTCGGCCCGGGGCGGATGACATGCCCGCTTCCTGACCGAACCCTCCCGCATCCGCGCCGTGTGGCCTGCCGGTGGACCCGTGTGCTGACCCCTGTGGTCTCGTGCGCGGGACAAGCACGAGACCTGTCATGGATGGATCAGGACCAGGCACTCACCCCCGATCACTACGAGGCCTGGCTCGACCACACCACCAAGACCCCGGGCAGCTAGGCGCTCTGCTCGATCGGCACTCAGGCCACCACCTGGACGCCAGACCCATCCCCCGGCCGTCAACAACGTCCGCTACAAAGGCCCTCAGCGTCTCGAAGAGGTCGCTCTGTAGCCCTCCCAGAGGCCGATGCGACGCCCGACACCGCCATCGATGTTTCACCGCGATGCTCTTGTCCTGAGCATCGATGGGGCTGCACGCTCCAGTGCCCGCGAGATGCGGTCCGGTGACATTCTCAGACGAGTTGGCCTTCACGGAAGGAATCGCACGACTGGGATCCGGCTCCCAGGCACTCGGCGCCCTGGCATGGCTGTGGGTCGGTCACCCCGCGGCCGGACCACGAGGCCGGTCGCGGTGAGCACGCCAGGCAGCGAGCGCTTCGGTCCTGCGGCCGGCCGGATGCTCGGCATGCCAGTCACGCAGGAAGCGGTTGAGTTCGAACTGCGATCCGATCTCCTGAAGCTGCGCAGCGGCCTGGCGTGTGGTGCGCCAGTGGGCAACGGCGTCGGCCAGGGTGCGCCCCGCGCCTTCGGCTACGAACGTCCGCATGTGGGCGTCGAAATGGAAGCCCGGGCCGATCTCGCGGCGGAAGTACTCGCGCAGCACCTGACTGCACCGCTGGCCCTCGGGAATCACGGTGGACGCGCTCACTGGCGCGGTGAGCTGGCGGCCGGCGCTGCGGGTCCGGGGCGGCGCAGACGGCGGGGCGACACCGTCCAATGCCGCCCGTAGCCGCTCCGTCAGCGCCGCTTTCCGGCCGCCCCGCGGCACCCCGAGCTCCCGGGCAAGCACGGTCAGTTCGGCCAGTGTCCAATACCAGCGGGCCAACTCGTCACCGCTCAACGCGGCACTCAGCTCTGGTCGCACCTCAGCACCTGAATTCGAACCCATGTTCCCATAATAGGAGGGGCGGTAAGCTCAACGCTCGGCGAGACGAACCGGCGGCCAGCCGCGGCGCAGTGAGAATCTGGCAGCTCGCATGAGGCCGAGCGAGAATCCGACAGCTTCACTGCGACAGGACGGGGCAGGGGTGCCGCTAGCGAACGGCGAACCAAGTGCCATGCAGCTCAATGTGGTGCTCACCGAGTGGATCGTAGCTTCGACCTTGGCGGGAGGGCGGTAGTGGCTGTCGGATCCGCCTGTCGCTCCCGCGTTCAGGAGACGTGTCGGACCGGTTCTGCTCCGGTTTGGATCAAGAAGTCGGTGATTACTTGGGCTGCTTCCGCCGCCCCCTGATCGGGAGGGCTCGCCCTGCAGGGCCTCCCTTTCCTTCCGGCCCGGGGTGGGGTGGCCCTGTCAGGCGGTCAGCTCGAAGATGCTCCGAGCCGTGAGCCACAGGCCGACAAGCAGGGAAAGCGTGACAATCAGCTGTTCCTGGCGCTGCGCGAGTCCGCTCCGCAGGGCGTTGAGCCGGGCGTTCGCGACGGCGGGCGCCCGGAGCATGTACAGCTGCATGACGATGAGACTGGCAGTGGCCAGGAGACAGTAGCCGGCCAAAGTGATCCAGGCGGCAGCGGTGGAGAGGTTCGCGTCGACGGCGGTCGCCGCGCCCGCGGCGACCAGCGCCCAGGGCTGCAGCATCCACGCCAGTCCGGCCGCAGCGGCCGGGGAGGCGTTGTCGATCCGGGCGGTCCACCGCGGCGGCCCGTGAGGGCGGGGAGGACGCCGGTGACGGTGAGCGCCGTACACGACCAGTGCAAGGCCAATGGCGAGTTTCGCGGCGATCACGGCGGTGGAGGGCACCGTGTGGAGGGCTGGGGGCTGACCACCCGTCAGGAGCAACACACAGGCGATGACCACGATCAGGTTGGCCAGCCATGACAGCAGGAACGCCGCCCCCTGCCGAACGCCGTGCCGCGTGGAGAGCAGCAGGATGAAGGCGCTGTTGTGCAAAGGCCCCAGGGTGACGGCCGTACCGATCACCAGCAGGTCGAGGACCATCGGGTCAGCCGCTCCACGGCGTCGGGGCCGTCAGCCGCCTGTGGAGGGGCGAGCCGGCCGGCAGGGTGAGGCGGTGCTGCGGTGTCACACCTCGACTCTGTCGGCGGTGAACCGCCTGGTCAAGCAAGCCACACCCGCTCGGCGGCACCGGCTGGAGGGGCCCGGGGTCACCGAAGGTCCACTCCAGCCGGGCGTCAGGTTTGCCTGACTCCGTCGCTGCGACGGTCAGATCAGACCCATGAACTGCAGGGCCAGCGGTTGCATGCCGCTCTGCGGCAGGCCGTGGCCCACGCCCTGGACGCTGATTGCTTCGACCGGTGCGGTGGTGCCGGTGCCGCCGTACCGGGTTCGGGTCCAGTTCGACTTCGGGTGGTCGGTGAGGGCGGGCGTCTGGTTCACCCCGAGGACGTTGGTCCACTGCTTGATCTCTTCACCGAACTCGACGTAGCTCAGTGTGGTGTCCTGCGTGCCGTGCCACACCTGCATGCGCGGGCGGGGCCCGGTGTAGCCCGGATAGGCGGTGCGCACGAGGTCGCCCCACTGCTGGGGCGTTTTGGTGATCCTTCCGCCGGAGCAGTCGCTGTTCCACTCCGAGCCGTTCGTGGTGGCGAAGCAGCCGAAGGGCACGCCGGAGAACGCCGAGCCGGCCTTGAACACGTCGGGGTAGTCGCCGAGCAGGACGTTCGTCTCCATCGCTCCGGAGGAGAAGCCGGTGGCGTAGACCCGGTTCGGGTCGGCGCCCCGGTGCTGCTCTTCCCACCGCACCATCGACACGATGCCTGCGGGGTCACTGCTGCCGTTGTGGGTCAGGGCGCGTGGTGACGACACGTCGAAGCACTTGCTGCTGCGGGTGACCGACGGGTACACGACGATGAACCCGTGCTGGTTGGCCAGCGAGGCGAACTCGCTGCCCGAGTACATGGCCGGTCCGGAGCCTCCGCAGTAGTGGTTGGCGACAAGGAGCGCCGGGTGCGCACCGGCGTTCTGCGGCACGTATTCGTACATCCTCAGGCTGGACGGGTTGTAGCCGAAGCCGGTGACTTCGGTCAGCGTTCCCGCTGCCGGCGTCGCCGCTGAAGCCGGCACCGGTGCCGGCAGCGCACCTGTTGCCACCGCCAGGCACGTGGCGAGGAGCCCGATCAGCGTCGGAAGTAACCTCTTCATGGGTGGGATGTCTCCGTTTCTGTGGGGGGTCCGTTGCCCCGGGCCGCGCGTTCCGGCGGCGCCTTGGGAGCTCGGCGGTGTGTGCCGCACGGGTCGCAGCCGTGAGCGCGTCGCTCATCAGTGAGCTTGCTCGGCGGTGAGCGGTCGTCTCACCCGCTGCGGGAAGGGGCTTCAGAACTGTGTGAAGAGTTCCCAGACCTCGTCCGGCACCCAGGTCCTGGAGCCGCTGTCACCGGCGGCGCCGTCCTGGGGTGCGGCGATGTGGCCTTCGTCGAATGCGGCCCACCTCACGGGGTGCCCGGCGGAGCATCCTGAGTAGGAGGTGACGCGGTGGGTCCGGCTGCCCTGTGCGGGCTCGGGTGGGTTCTGGGCGGAGCAGCCGGTGGAGGCGTACAGGGCGCGCACGGTGCTGTGCGCCGCGACGCACGGTGTCCCACCGGCGGCGTAGAGGTCACAGGGGCCCGAGGCGTCCGCCGACGCCGGGCCCGGCGGGATCAGGGCGGCAAGCAGCGTGGCCGGGAGAGTCGCCACACACGCGGCTGCCTTGGCCGCCGAATGACGGGCGCTGGGTGCGCGACTCGGTGGGGGGACGACGAAAAGGGGCGGGAAGGAGCGTTGGGCTGCTGGGGGCATGCCGGACTCCAGGGTGTGGTGAGCGGCTTCGCTCCCACACCGAGGGCTGATCCGTACTCACCGGCGAGGAGCAGAAGGGCCGTACCGGAAGGGGCGGTGCTGGTGCAGCGGGAGCTGTCGCGCGTGCGCCGTACGGGATCCGGAGGTGTCGACACCGGTCCCGGCTCAGTTGTCCGAAAAATCGAACGCCGCTCGGTGTTTCGGACTCTTTGGATGATAGGCATCCGATCGCAATCGTCAATGGCCGTCGCCTGATTTCGCGACGGCACAGTGGCGGACATCAGCCACTGCGGTGACGTGCCCCTCTTGACCTGTCCGGCATCCGGCTCGCTTCACCCTGATACATGTGATGACTTCCTGTGGCGCAATCAAGCCCATCTCCGCCGTCCCTGTCATTACGGGATCGGTTCAGATGTCCGGTCCGGTCGCTTGCCGCAGGCCCGCCGTGCACCCGACGTTCCCCGTAGACACCGAACCATCGTTCGGTCGATGCGGCGCTCAGTACTGGAGGCGAGTCCGGGACAATGCCTGGGCATCGCGTCGAGGACCGCCTCGGGCGGCATCGGCAAAGTGTTCGTGGCCAAGCTGGCCGGACCGAAGCCAAGGCGTGCGTTCATGGACGCGGCACGGCCAACGCCCCCTCCCCACGACACAACGGTGGGACTCGTGCTCAGTTCTTCCTCAAATGATCTCCCGAACGGTCGGCTGCACGGCGATGATCGAACAGAAGCCGAGCAGGAGCGACGGAGTGGCGACGGCCCAGCCACGGTGCTGGGCAAGGCAAGGGGGATGCGATGGCCAAAGCGGTGCGAGCCTCACTGGGCGAGATGTGGATCACGTGTCAGGTCTGCAAGAGCGATCTCTTCCGCGAACGAGGGGTAAAGCTCAACAGCACGGGCGGGGAGTTGTTCAATCTGGCCTGGGCAGATGAGACCGCCACGGGGCTGATCTGTCTGCGTTGCGGTTTCGTGCACCTCTTCGTCAATCGGCAGATACAACTGCACCGCGCCAAGGCCTAGGAGGGCGGTTCGTGAGGTGATGGCGGTCGTAATGCGGGATGTCGTGCTTTTGTTTCGGCCCGAGACCGTCATCCAGCCCATCGGCCCACCGCTGCTGACCACCCGGGGGAGCTGGGACCTGCTCGGCTCCGCGCGGCTGTACCGGCCGGCCGCAGTAAGGACGACAAGGTCCTCGTCGATCCGAAGTGGGCCGACATCCTCACCGACGCGGACCGGCGGGCGGTGTCCCCCTACGGCCGGTTCGAGCTCGACATGAACGGCCGCCTCGACCTGCACCTGACCACCGGTGTTCGCGGAGTTCCACCGCGTGCCGGCTCCAGGCGGCCACCTGCTGATCGCCTTCAAGGCCGGTGACGAACTCCGACGTCTGGATAAGGCATACGGGCATGAGCTGTGCCTCGACGTCTACTGGGTCTCTCCCGACCGCATCGCCGAGCTGCTGAGTCAGACCGGGCTGGCGGTGGACGCCCGGCTGATCCGCGAGCCGAATGAGCAGGAGAAGCCCCGGTGAGGTCGGCAGGCGTACTCCTGGCCCGAAAGCTGGTGTGGACGGGAACAAGAGCCGGCGACTGCGTCGGGGGTAGGAGCCCGCGCCACCCTCCGCCTCCCCCGGCCGAACACCCCGTCACAGCAGGGGTGTTCATCACTCGGGGACGGGGGTGCCCTGGTGGTAGTAGAGCCGCCATCCGGTGTCGCTCTCGCCCTTGCGCCACAGGGAGCTGCGGCGGGCCCGGCGGCCGGCGATGACGCTCTCGTACGTCAGGTGCACGAGGTCCGGGGCGAGGAGCACCCCGCGCATGCCGGAGACCTCGATGCGCGGGCCGTCCGCTCCGCCGTGCAGGGTGGGCAGGGCCGCGACCATCTCCTCGTACGTCCAGCGTCGCCCGGAGGCGCCGATCTCGATGAACTCGGGGTCGAACAGCCGGACGCCGACCGCGGAAGCCCGGACGGCGGGGTCGTGGAGGCGCAGTTCGCCGTCCTTCGCTGCGGCGATCGCGGCCTGTTCCTCGGAGTTCCCATTCGTGTCGATCATGGACGCATCCTCTCCCGCTCCGGAGCCCTCGGCAAAGGGGCGTCGGGTCCCTGTCCGTTGACCGAAGTGGAGGACATGGCATTCCGGGCCGCAGCGTGCCTGGTCGCTTCTGCAGTTGCGTCACGGAGTTGAACCGGGGGGATACGCCGAGGTGAGCCCGGAAGCCGCCACTATTTGATCTTGAAGCCTCTCGCGGGCAGCCGCCGAGGCAGCCCGGTTCAACCCCGTCGGCGGGCAGAGGGTCCCGCTCGGCGACATGTCGGGCGGCTGCGTCGCCGCGGGGCGGGCGTACCGCTCCAGCCAGCGCACGGAGGCGTGGCGGGAGCGGGCCGGCAGCATCGGTGTGGAGGGGCCGCCCTCCGCGTCGTGCGTGAGCGCGGAGTGCCGCAGCCGTTACAGGGTCCAGCCGTCCAGGTCCTCGATGCCCTCGGGTGAGGCGAGCGGGTTGGCCAGCAGTCGGGAGTTCTCCTCGAAAATCTTCTCGGCCCACCGGTAGGAGAGCCGGGCCCGGCCGGTCCCGGGGCCTACGTCGAGCGTCGGCGTTCCGGCGGGAGCTTTGCGGTCGGTGAGGAACAGCGGGCCGCTGATGCGGCGGGCGATCAGTCGGGGTAGCAGCTGGGCGGTGCCGGGCTGCCAGTGAATCCAGCGCGCCGCCCCTGGCAGTGATCCAGCCGCGTTTGTCCTGCTGGTGTAGGTCTTTCACGATCAGGCACAGCACCTCGTCGGCCCGAGCGGCGGAATCGTAGAGTATTTCCAGAACGTCTTCTCCCGTAGGGCGACGTCCAGGCGCCATAGGGTGGCGATCTGATCTTCCGCCAGGGCCTTGGTGCGGTCTGGGTGCCGGCCGCCGCTCGATGCCGATTGTCGGACCACCTTCGATCCAGCCCTGGCGCTGCTACCAGCCGATCGCCTTGCGCGCGATGGACAGTTCCCGGTTGACGGTGTCGGCGTCCATCTCGCCCGCCCGCCCGCCCGCGCCGCCGCCAGTTCGGCCGGCACCTCCGGCAACGCCGGGCCGTGGATCGCCGTGACGGGGAAGACAGGCGGCTTCGCGCCCCGGCGGGCGGGTCCGGTCGGGGCCGCTCCGCCGACGAACATCCAGCCCCACGTTGCCACTGAGATCCGGTAGAACCGCGCGGAGGACTTCGCGATGCCCGCGCCGGTGAGGGAGCGCTCGACCGCCGCGGTGTACGACGCGGGAGGGGTGGACAGGGGTACCACTCGGAGCGGAGTTGCCGCCACCGCCAATCGCTGTAACGCCGGCCCTCGCCGCACCGGGGCCGGCCTAACCTAGCCCCGAGCATCACCCTGCGCGACATGTCTGTTCGCCGTAGCCATACGAGAACGGGGCCTACGAAGGGCGCACCGCGCTGCCCACCAGCCAGCGCGAGAGCGATCCCGCGCACCCCCCGGCTGGTCTTCCCCATCGAGTCGGGGCTGCCTGCATCCGCGCACCGGTGTCGGGTACTTGGGTGTGGTCCCTCGGCTGCCCGACGGTCGTGCTCAGACTGACTTCGTTGGCTGGCTCCGTTGGAGGCGCCGGCAGCCTAGTTCCACTGGATGTCGGCGAGGCTTCCAGCGGCGCCCGATCGGCCACGGCTTCGGGACGGCCAGGGTGTCGCCCTTGTGCAGTGCGGCCGGGAAGAGGAGCTGGGTGCGCTTCTCGAGTTCGCCGAGGGTGACCTGGAAGACGCGGAACTCGTCGAGGTCGAGGGCTTCGAGCTGGTCCAGGTTCTGGGTGAGCAGGAATGCTTTGGCCTTCAGGGTGCCCTGCTCGGTGAAGGTGATGACTGACGGACGCCGGTTGCATCGCCGAGGGCCCGCGCATGGGGCGAAGACTTCATGATGGCCCACGGTGCGATCACTCCTCGGGGGCGACAGAGTGTTTCTGCTGCCGGGTGACCGCGTGTCCGACCCGCCGTCGGCAAGCCGCCGAGCATCACCGAGGTGCATTCCTCAGTCGTCTTTGCGTTGGGCATCGTGGGCGCACTGGTTCCGGAGATCGCCCGGCTTTACGGAATCGTCGATTCGTATCTGAACGGGTTGTAGCGTGAACCCCGGCGCGGTACGAGACCCGGATCGGTGTCGGCGACACGGTAGTGGTCTGCCGACCCCATCAGCTGCGTGAGACGGCGATCTTGGTTTCCTGCCTGCCGACCGCCTGCCGCTTGTCGTCACCCTCGAGGCGCCGCCGATGCCGGAGGCGGGAGATGACCGCGTGTGAGGCGATCGCGCACACGCTGCTACGGGCCGGGATCGAACGCTCCTACCTGTACTTGGGAACCACCGCCGGGCGGCTGGACTCGTCGCGCGGCCGGGCTGTTCCCAACGGTGAGACCGCACTGGCCGCCTGCTCGATGCTCGCTGACGCCGCTGTCGACTCCGACCACGAAGTGGCGCGCGTGCTGCTCCAGGAGATCACGGTGCTTCGGCGGGTCGCCGAGGGCACTGCGTACGGCACACGGCAGCGTATGTGGACGCCTTGCTCGGCGAGTTGGGAACGCTCGCCATGCACCCACACGGCGGTCGGCGGCATAGGCGGTGGTGGCGTCGGCGGGGATAGGCCCTCTGATGCTTGGAGGGGGCCTGGTGGTGTACAAGGCTGTCGAGGTGGCCGATGAGGTCGGCTTCGCCGGATGCTGAGCGTGGCCTTGCGTGGGTGATGTGGTGGCCCTCGAGGAAGCGGTGGAGGCCGAGGTTGTAGACCTCTTCGCCGTTGAAGAGGTTCGCCTTGAAGCGGGTGTAGAGCTCGTCGCGGTCGAACCACTCGATGCGGGTGCGGTAGCGCTCGAGGGTGGGATGCTGCTTTCTGCGCCGACGCGTTCGCTGAGGTGGTCGAAGAGGGCTGGAGGATGTCTTCGGCGCACTTCCGCCAGCTGCCGTGGAAGTTCCTCTTGTTGCTGTATCCGCTCGCGATGCGCCGGCTGGATGGCTTAGTTGATCTCTGGGGCCGGCGTTTGTTGGCCGGTTCCGGAGGTAGTTCGTGATCACCGGTTTCATGAATGTCGAGGAGACGTGACGGCACTGGCTGGGGGTGTTGCTGAGCGGGGTCTCAAGCTGCCGTCGGTTGGTCTTGGAGTGGGCCGGCGACTTCAGAAGTCCTCAACCGCTACTGGTCGGCGGCAGATGGCTGTGTCTGGCTCCAGATGCGGCGGGAGTCCGATAGGGGGTATGCGGTGTCGGTGGGGGCGGTGTTCCAGATGCGTGTGGTGAGGAGGTGGGCGTCGAAGGGTGCCCACCCGGGGTCGCCGGTGGCAGCGAAGGAGGTCCATGCGGTGCGGATCTGGTGGGACAGGGCGGCAAAGTCGGCAGGGGTGGGGGTGCCGAGGAAGCGAGTGGCATAACGGGTCTGGGGCAGGCCGAAGATGAACGGGATGTCGATTCCGTGGGCGGCGCCGATCGGTCCCTGCCAGGCGAAGTCGTAGAGCCAGGTGCGACCGCCGGTCTGGGCGTGTGCTTCTGCGGTGAGGGTGGTCGGCATGCGGACCAGGCCGTCGGACATGAGGGTGGTGAACAATTCGGCGGTGGTGCTGTCGGGATAGGCCGCTCGGTAGGCGGGTGCGGCGTCGGGAGCGAGGCCGAAGTGGGTGGCGGTGGCTCCGAGATCGATCCGGGCCGGGTCGGCAGTGGGCGGGAAGCCACGGTATTCGTCGTGAGTGAAGCCGCAGAGCAGATCGATATGGCGGGCGGCCCGTCCGTCGGCGAGGGCCTGCCAAGGAGCGGCGGTGACCAGCTCTGTGTCGATGACCGGGGCGAAGGCACTACCGGGGCGTCCGCCGGTCAGCTGCCTGTCCGGCACATCCAGGAGAGCTTCAGGGGGCAGTGCGGCCAGGCCGTCCCGGGTGGGCGTGGTGCCGACGGCTGCTGCGAGCCGTTCGGTGACCTGCTGGGCGGTGGGCGCGCTGAGGTGGCCGGTGGGAAGGCTTTGCACGATGCACCGTCGGAACAGGCCGGCGGCTGCTGGCGCGGCGGCGAGCAGGGCTGCGGAGGCGCCGCCTGCGGACTGGCCGAAGACGGTGACGTTGCCGGGGTCGCCTCCGAAGGCGGCGATGTTGTCCTGAACCCAGGCCAGTGCGGCGAGCTGGTCCAGCAGGCCGCGATTGTCGGGGGTGCCGGGCAGGTGGCCGAAGCCCTCGAAGCCGGTGCGATAGTTGAAGGTCACGATGACCACGCCGGATCTGGCAAGAACGGAGCCGTCGTAGTGCGGCATGGATGAGGCGCCGTACGTCCACTGACCGCCGTAGATCCACACCATCACGGGCAGGCGCGCGGTTCCGGGGGATGGGGTCCAGACGTTCACCGTCAGGCAGTCCAGGCCGTCGCCGGACTGCCACACGGCCGGAACTCCTGGGGCCGGCGGTTGTTGCGGCGGCGCGCTGCCGAAGGCGTCGGCTTCCCGAGCTCCGTCCCAGGCATCTGCGGGCTGGGGCGGCAGGAAACGCCGGGCACCGTCGGGGGCGGCAGCGTACGGGATGCCCTTGAACGAGGCGATGCCGTCGTGGGTGCGGCCGCGGACCAGGCCTTGCTGGGTCTTGACCGTGTCGTGCATGTGTTTCCTTTCGGGGAGAGCCCTCGCGTGACCTGCCCTGGCAGCGAGTGTGGCGTTGTCAGGGTGTTTCGCGTCAGCTCAGGGACTGCCGACGACGCGGCGTGCGAAGCGCAGCATTTCCAGACGAGACGGCGACTCATCGTTCACGCGTTCGATTCTAGGGGATGGGCTCCCTGCACCGCCGACCCGGCCCCGCCCGGCCCGACGTGTGCCGACTGGCTCGCACGCATCGACATCCACTCGCCCGACCGCCGCCGCTGCTGCTACGGGGTGCTCGCGGTCACGACACGAGTCGTCGACCCTCCCGCCCTGGGGCGACGATGCCACGGCCAGTGCCGGGACCGAGTGATCGCCGGACTCCGGCAGAACTGGGAGGCCGGCCGATCCAGGCAGCGCCGTTACCGGGTCACCCTGTGGGCAGAAGGCCGGCCGATGCTGAAAGGCTGGTGTGACGCCCCGGCCGCCGCGGAGGACAAAACAACGCGGCGGATCGGTGCGTGCGGAGGCCGGGACGGAGCCCGCATCACCCTCGACCACGAGGCGACGGGCACCCGGCTGATGAGCTGGCCGCCATATTCCCTTTGTCCTTGGCCCGGCGGCTGCCGAGCGCGGGTCATGCGCCGGCGTCCGGGCGCAGGTCGATGAAGCCGGCGCAGCCGCACGTTCCGGGCGGATCGACTGGGAGTATGGGGGTGCCGACTCGACACTCGCCCCGTGGACGAATACTGCAGCTCTCGATTACCACTACTCCACCAGTGGCATGTCGACACGTGGACATGGAGATCGTGGCGATCGCGGGCTCCCCGGCCCGCCCCGCTTACCTCGTCGTCCGGCTCCCGGACGGCACCCTCGCCCAGGCCGCGCAGCTGGACAGCAGACAGCGCGCCGCCGTCGGCCGGGCGCTCGCCGCCGGCGTCCGGGAGGGGGCCTTGAACGAAAGTCTGTTTCGGCAGCTCAGAGGGTACGGCGAGATGGCTCCCGAAACGCTTCACCCCAGGTCCGGGAGCGCCGTCCGTTTGCTCGGTGCTTCGACCGGCACGAGAGGGTAGTACGTCGCCGACGGCCACCAGGCCGCGGGCGGTGTCGGTCGCCGCGCGGGTCCGGCGCTCCGGTGCGGGCAGCACGGCCGGCACCGGGCCGGCGGCGTACGCCAGGGCGCGGTCGGTGTCGCCGAGCTCTCGGTGGATCCCGACCCTCGATGCCCGGAGCACGTCTGTTTTCAGCCATGCCTCTATGACGTCCCTGCGCGGAAAGGTACTTCCGCCCTGGAGCATGCACCTGACATCTTGCATCCACCACTCGTTTCGTACGGCCCGGCCGGTGCCCTCAGCGCGGACGGGCCGTCTCCGGAGGACGCATTGATACCCCACATATCCAGCCGCCCTAGACGTACGCTGGTGCTGGCGGCCACGCTCGGCGCCGCCCTCGCGTTCGGCGCCCCGGGAGCCCTCGCGGGCACGCTCCCCGTCGTCCCCTCTACCGCGCCGGCCGCCAAGGCCCACGCTCCGGCCGCCGCGCCGGCTTCCCAGAGTGCGACCTGGGTGGCCGGGACGCGTGCCTACCTCGTGATCACCGCCCCCGGTGACAGTTCGGCGGTCCGCTCCGCGATCGCGTCCAACGGCGGCACCGTCTTCTCGAACTTCGACGCCATCGGCGTGATCGTCGCCCACTCGGCGTCCAGCGGATTCGCCGCCACCATGCGCGGCGTCGCCGGCGTGCAGCAGGTCGGCGCCACGCGCACCTCGGACGTCCCGGCCGACGCCTACAACCCGGCAGTCCCTGCCAGTCCGTCCCAGGCCTCGACCCCGGCCGGAGAACCGGTCCGGGCCGACATGAGCCAGATCAAGGCCGACCAGGCCTGGGCCGTGAACCCAGGCTCCGCCTCCGTCAAGGTCGGCATCCTGGACACCGGTGTGGACGACCAGCACCAGGACCTGGCGCCCAACTTCGACGCGGCCGACTCGGTCTCCTGCGCCTACGGCAAGCCCGACACCCGTGCCGGCGCCTGGCGGGACGTCGACACGCACGGCACCCACGTAGCGGGCACCATCGCCGCGGCCAGGAACGGCAAGGGCGTCGTCGGCGTGGCACCAGGGGTGAAGATCGCCGCGGTCCGGGTCGCCGAGCCGGGTAACTCCTTCTTCTTCGCCGAGAACACCATCTGCGGCTTCGTCTGGGCCGGTGACCACGGCTTCAAGGTCACCAACAACAGCTATTACACGGACCCGTGGCAGTTCAACTGCCCGGACAACATCGACCAGGCCGCCATCGTCGAGGGCGTCAAGCGCGCCCAGGAGTACGCCGAGGGCAAGGGCTCCCTCCAGATCGCCGCCGCGGGCAACGAGAACTACGACCTCGCCCACAAGACGACCGACTCCGCGAGCCCGAACGACTCGACGCCGGTCACCCGCACCATCACCAACGCCTGCCTCGACATCCCGACCGAGCTGCCGGGCGTGGTCACGGTCGCGGCCAACGGCACAGGCGTCACCAAGGCCTCGTTCTCCAACTACGGGCAGGGCGTCATCGACGTCGCGGCGCCCGGCAGCAACGTGTACTCCACCGTCCCCGGCGGCGGCTACGGCAGTAAGAGCGGTACCTCGATGGCCACCCCGCACGTGGCCGGCGTGGCGGCACTCATCGCCAGCGCCAACCCGGGCATCACCCCGGCGCAACTCCGCGCCAAGCTGGCCGAGCAGGCCAACGACATCGCCTGCCCCTCGGACAGCCGCTGCACGGGCACGACGGCCAACAACTCGTTCTTCGGCGAAGGACAGGTCGACGCCCTCAAGGCCGTCGGGACCACCCCGCCGACCGGCAAGTACTTCGAGAACCTCGCGGACTTCGCCATCAACGACAACGCGACCGTGGAGAGCCCGATCGCCGTAACCGGTGTGACCGGCAACGCCCCGGCCACCCTCAAGGTGGGTGTGGACATCAAGCACACCTACATCGGTGACCTGAAGGTCGACCTGGTGGCACCGGACGGCACCGTCTACACGCTGCACAACCACGCCGGCAGCAGCGCCGACAACATCACCCAGACCTACACCGTGAACGCCTCCTCGGAGGTCGCGAGCGGCACCTGGAAGCTGCGCGTCAACGACAACGCCGCCTCCGACACAGGCAAGATCGACGCCTGGAACCTGACCTTCTAGCGCAGGGCCCGCAACGCCCGCGTACGGCACGCACAGCGCCGACGACAGCTCCCCGCCCGCGGCCGCGGACAAGGCAGGCTGCGGTCTGTTCGGCCAGGGCTGCGAACTGCTGGGCGGCACAGGGCATATGAGCCCCGACGGCGGTGTACGCCGCGGTCGGGGCCACCATGCCCGAGGCGTCCAGGAAGGCCGCGGACGGCCTGGAGTCGGTGTCCAGCTCACCGTGCGCCTCACCGACGAGCTGCAGGGCTGTGTCCGCGCTGCCCGTACAGGCAGCGCGGACACGGCCCCGAGGAGTGCCGGCCGGCTCGAGCGGCGGGCCACCGTCCCGGCCCGGACCGCGGAGGCGGCCTTGCCGCGGGAGGCCTACGCCTTGCGCACCGACTCCTGCTAAGCGCCCGCGAGTGACCCTGCGCGCGGCATCATCCTCACCACGCATGGTTCGGGAGGACTCCAGTGCCGCTGTAAGCACGGCACAAAAACGCCGCCCAGGACGCCACCGGCAAGGAGGCCGAATGCGAGGGAGGCGGGGCACCGAGTTCCGCACACGGTTTCGACCAAGCCCCGGCGAAGGGGGGTTTGTCTCGGAGCAGGGCCCAGAGGACGTCGACGCGTCGGCGGGCGAGGCACGAGCCGTGCCGCGCGGCCGGCCCAGGTGTGCCGGCCGGACGGGCGCGCCGGAGCCGCAGCAGGACGGACCATGGCGCTGCGGGGCCTGCGCACCGGGATACCCCCCGACCCGGCGCGCAGGCCCTGCTTGAGGGAGTGGCGCATGAGAGATCACCGAACGGTGCGGGCGGGTTCTGCAATCTCAAGGCGGGAGCGGGTTTCACCACGGTACTCACGAACCGCGTCACGTCCTGCCGCTCACCACCGCGGTAGTTCGTCGCCGGTCCCGGATCGTGTACGTCTCGACCGCAGAAGCGTTAGCCACCGAACACCGCCTTGAAGTCCTCCGGGTCATAGCCCGGCGCGGCGCAAAACTCCGCTCAACACGGGGCCGGTTGTAGTGGGCCTGCAGAGCATCAAAGAGTTCCTCGACCCGGGCGTTGAGGTAGCGGCCAGTGGTCGCCAAATCGCTGTGCCTCAAGATCACGCGCACCTGCGGCAAGGTGAGGGCCGGATCGTTCGCCATGCGGTTCGCGGCTGTGTGCCGGATGTCGTGGAGGGTCCAGTTGGTGCCCAGTCACTCGTCTGCGCGCTGGATCACCCGCCGCATCGCCCAACAGGACAGCGGCTTCTCCGGCCCCGACGTGTCCGGAAGACGGCTCGTGGGCAGGCGGACGGCCAGCCCTGTCCAGATTGGAGGCCAAAACCACGAGGGACTGCGGGCTGACCGGCACAGGCTCGCGTTCCTGGCTTCTTTCAGTCACCACGTAGATCAGCTGACGGGACCGGTCGATGTCGGCCGGAGTGACGCTCAGCTACTCACCAGCCCGGGCGCCGCGGGAGACGTAGAGGAGCACCGCAGCTCGGTCCCGGTCGTGGCTCGGTACTCGGGACCTGTTGACGAAGGCGTGACCGTCTGAGCACAGGGGCAGCGTCTGGATCCCGGTGAGCCAGGACGTGCCGCAGTGCGGACGCCTCGGGAACCGGGTTGACCACCGGGCCACGTCCGTGGTGCCCGTGGAAGGCGTAGAAGCTGCTGATCACCGTGAGGTTGTGGTTGATCGTCCTCGGTGTGAAGCCGACCCGGAGGTAGCTCGTGCCAGTCCGGCCGTTCATCGATCCCGGCGACGGGCGCCAGGGTTGAGCCGGCGCCGCTGCGGGTTCGCGGCGACACGGAGCCAGCCCACCAGGGCGCCGGTCTCTGCCTCTGTCGCCCTGTGCCAGGGAACCTCGTGCAACCAGAGCACACGGAACCAACGCAGCAGATCGAACAGCACCACGGTTCCGCAGCCCCGGGGCGGCGTTCAGCCTGGTGGTCGAGGTCCACGAGGCACACCGGCAGGCCCTGCAGGGCCAAGGCGGGCCGGGCTCAGCGCCCGGCCCGCTGGCGATGCTAGGAAATGCCCTCGCAGGTGGAGGGCCGGCCGACCTCGCACAGGAAGATTCGGACGTCGGCGACCTTGGTTTCGGACCCCGAAGCAGCGATCTTGTGGTACCTCCCGTCATTGATCCAGGCGCTGCCGTTCCACTTGCTGTACTTCCTGTAGAGGCTCACGGCGTAACCGTTGGTGGAGCACAGGTCCCTGAGGTCGAAATCCCAGTTGGTCCTGAAGGATTCCTTGCCGTTGTAGACGGTGCTGTCGTACCAGTGGTAGGTGCCGCTGGTAGAGCCGCAGCCGTCATCGAGAAGGGCGCTGTAAGTGCCGCCGCCGGGTTCCGCCTGGGCGGAGCCGGCAAGGGACAGGACGAGGCCGGCGCCGGCGGCAGCGACGGCGATCGTACGGGCAAGTCTGGATGCCACGACAAACTCCTTGTCGATCAAGGTACGGGAACGCGACGAGTATCTCGGCGCGGAACGGATTTCTGAGCAGCCCAATTCCTGATCAAGTTCCTGGGCTTTCCCCGCCACCAACGTCACACAGCCGCCTTGGAATAGCCTTCGACGTTTCTTGAATACCCAGCTCAAGGCGGACTTTTGGCCCAGGCCGCCGAAGAGGAAACGGCCCTGGATATGGAGGACCGTGAGCAACTCCGCGACACGAGCGCGCTCCTGCTGGGCGACATGCTGGTGATCGGCCGGCTGGTGTCGCTGAGGCGGGGGGTAGTTGGTGTGTGGGGTGGTGTGTGGGCGTTGTGTCAGAGGCGGTCGTCGGTGAGGAAATAGGGGCCGTTGCTGATCTGCCATCCTTCGCGTTCTGCGGCTTTGGCTACCTCGGTGATGGCTTGGGTCCGTGTTCTTCGGAGATGCCGGGGAGGATCTTGTCGTAGACGGCAGGGTCGTCGAGGAGGCGGACGAGGATGGGCCCGGAGCGGTGGGCGTACAGGCCGCAGAAGCTCGGGCAGAACTGCGAGCGATTGGGTTTCGCGGCGTGGGCGGTGACGCAGTACACGGCGTCGAACTGGCAGATGCTGTCCAGCAGCACGTCGTCTGTGCCGGGCTGCTCGGCGGTGCCGCAGGCGGAGTCGTCAGGGTGGTCCAGGCGCAGCGCGTCCAGGCGGTGTGTGACGGCGTTCCTCGCGGCTGCGGGGCGTTTGGCCGGGCTGGGGCGGGGCTGGTGGCGAAGTGCTGCCAGCCCTGCCAGGTGGTCACTGGCCTGGAGGGCCCCGTCGTGTCTGCCAGGTTGGTGGTGTGTGAGCGGTCGTGGCTGCTCGCTCCGGGGGCGCCTTGGGTGTTCACCACTTCAGCGCCTCTGCCTGTGCGTCGTAGAGCCCGAGCCCGGTGCAGGGGACGGCCGGCATGCCGGCGTCGCCTTCCTCGGCGTCCTGGTCGAGCGTTTGGGGCTCGTCGGGGTGTCGTCGAGATGGTCGAGGCGTCGGTGCCCGCCGCGGGAGCCGGCGTGGGCGTGGGCGGTTCCTGCTCTGTATGGCCGTGTTCCGAGCGCGGTGGCGGCAGAGGTGTTCTGGTAGGTGCGGTGCGGGTGATCAGACGGTGCTCAGCCTTGGTGGCATGACCGGTGCGGGCGCGGCGCATGAGCTGGTCGAGGGCGTCGGCGAGGTCGGCCTCGAGGCTGTCGGGGTCGGTGTGGCCGGTGATGGTGGTGCGGATGTGCTGCCAGGTCTGTTCGTTGAACGGCCGGTGCCGTGGGCGCGGTGGATCCATGGGATCTCGGCCAGTTGTCCGTCGGGCAGGCGCAGCCAGATCTGGCGGGCGTCGTGGGGGTTGGTGTGGACCTCCCACTTCCCGCCGCGCGTGGTGACGGGCGAGGGCTGTCCGCGGTACGGGCCCAGCAGCTTGCAGTCGTAGGTGCGGTGGTTCAGGCGGATGCCGCGTTCGGTGATGGCCTGCCAGCGCACCGGCAGCAGTTCGAGGTAGTCGTCCCTGGTCAGGGCGCACGGGTACGTAGCCGATGACCGAGATGAGGGCGGCCCACATCTGGTTAGGTGTCAGCGCTGCCCTGGGCAGGACGGGATGGCGCAGCCCTTCGTGGGGGCGGTGGTGGTAGTGGACGAGCCATTCGTCGAGCAGGTCCTGCAGTTGCGCGACGGTGAAGCACGCTTCGTGTTCGGCATCTTTGCCGCGGCGGGTGATGTCGGAGCCTGTGTAGCCGGGCAGGCGCTGGCAGAACAGCGCATTGATCGAGCCGAAGGTGCGCTCGACGATGCCTTTGGCGGTGGGGGAGTAGGGCGGGGCGGGCTGCACACTGATGCCGAGGCTCTCACAGGCGGCGGTGAACGTCCTGGACAGGAAGATTTTGCCCCGGTCGACGATGAGTGTCTCAGGATCACGACGGGGCGTGCGGCGGCTTGCTCGAGGCGTTCGTCCAGGGTCAGCAGCCGCTTGTGGGCGGGCAGTTGGGTGTGGGTGAAGCGCAGGGCGTCGGGCCAGGTGGGGCGGGCCGGGTGAGGCACGGCCATCTCGGCCAGGAGCAGGGCCGCGTCCACGGCCTGCGTGCCGCCCGGGCACAGCACAGCGGCCAGGATCGCGCGCGTCGCGACATCCACCGCGATGGTCATCTCGGGCCGGCCGAGGGTCCCGTCGTCGAACAGAGCGAGGGCGTCCAGGCGGGTGGTGTCGATCTGCACCTGCTCCCCGGGCCGCAGCGCAACGGTGGGGGTGTGGCCGCGTCCGTCCTCGGTGATGGGCGGGGTACGGGCGGGGTGTGCGGGATGGTCGGCGGGCCCGGCGAGCTGGCGGACGAGCCGGTAGAAGGTCGCCTGGGCCGGCATGGGCACGCTGGTGCCGTACCGGTCCTGAAGGACCTGCGCGACGCGTGGCATCAGCGCGCTGACGGTGCCCTTGGAGCGGCCCCGCTGCCGGCGCAGCACGTCTTTGACCGCGGCGACCACCTCGGTCGACGTCGCCTCCGGCCAGACGGTCACCCGCCGGGCATTCAAGCCCTACGGCGAGGTCCGCGGCGCCAAGCCCACAGCCTGGCCGAACAAGCGCGGAAGGATCGAGCGCGGCCGTTGACCCCGGGCCCGTCGAGGTGGGCGCGGGTGGCCGCGAGCCGGATGGCATCGGCGAGGAGTTCAGGGGTGGCCCATGCGGGTGGTGGGGTGTGGCTGCCTGCGGGGCCGTCGAGGCGGATCACGGCGTGGAAGTGGATCAGTCCACGCTGTTGGTACTCGGCGACCTTGGCGTACGAGACCCGGGCGACGCTGTGGAGCAGGCGCTGGGGGATGCCGGCTGCGGCGGCGACGGTGCGGCGCAGGTGGAGCATGAAGCGGGCCCACAGGCCCGGGGCATGGACGTTTCACAGCACGGCGCCGGTGTAGTCGTACCGCTCGGGGGCGAGCGGGGTGGCGAGACGCGGGTCGCCCTTGGCGTGGGTGCGCCCGCAGCCGCAGCGCGCGGACCCGCTGGTACGTCGGCCGTGGACCGGTCCATATGAGGGCGCGGTGAGGGTGGCGGAGACGCGGGGGTGAGTGGCGACCTGGTCGGTGTGAGTGGGCGGTGGGGGAGCAGCGGGTGGGCGTCAGCGGGATCGCGGTGTGGTGGCCTGGTAGCGGCCCTGGACAGGGCGTTGGTTGCTGTCGTGGGTGACCAAGCAGCTGTTGTGGGGCGGTTAGGGCGCGTATCGAGTCGTGATCAATGGGCGGTCCGGGTGAGGTCTTTGATCCAGATCATCGAGGCGCGCAGGTGGAGGCCGGCGAGGTAGCTGTCTGGGGTCTTGTCGTATCGGGTGGCGACGCCTCGCCAGGCCTTGAGCTTGTTGATCAGGCGCTCGACGGTGTTTCTCTCTTTGTAGAGGCCGGTGTCGTGGCTGACGGGCCGACCGCCCCCGGAGCCCTTCTTCCTCCGGTTGGCGGCCTGGTCCTTCTTCTCCGGAATGACTGCCTTGATGCCGCGTCTGCGCAGGTGGGCTCGGTTGCTGCGGGACGAGTAGGCCTTGTCCCCGGCGACCGCGTCCGGCCGGGTGCGGGCGCGGCCGACGGGGCCGCGGACCCGTATCTTCCCCAGCACGGGGATGAACTGCGGGCTCTCCGCAGCGGGCCCGCGGTCAACACGAACGCCAGCGGGCGGCATTTGCGGTCGGCGGCGAGGTGGACCTTGCTAGTCTGACCGCCCCTGGAGCGGCCGAGGAGAGCGCCCTTCAGCCGGAGTTTTCGCCGACGCCGGATGCGTCGGCTCTCCTCCCGCTCGGGCCCGGTCTCTGCGTCCTGCCCGTTCCGTTCTTCGAGGCTGCCCCTTTTGACCTGGCTTTCTCCGCCTCGGCGGCAGCCTTCTCCAGGTCGGTGAGGACGTCCTCGCCCAGGTGCTCCCGGCAGCGTCGTGGTGAGCGCGCGCGGTGGTGGAGTCGACGCTGACCAGGGACAGGTCTACCTCACCCCGCTTCGCGGCTTCCGTGATCAGGCCCTCCAGCAGGGCCTCGAAGACGCCGGCGTCACGCCACTGCCGCAAGCGGTTGTGGACGGTTGACCAGGCGCCGAACTCCTGCGGCATCTCCCGCCACTGTCCGCCGGTCCTGAACCGCCAGATCACACCCGCGAACTGCTGCCGCAGCCGCTCGAGATACGGGCCGTACTCGCCGATTGGCAGGTACGGCCCGATGAAATCCCACTCCTCGTCAGTCAGTTGCATTCGCGTCACGCAAGAAGATCTACCAATCCAGGTGCTGCCGAGAGGGCGAATTTCAGCTTGAACGATCCTCAGTGGGGCAGTTGCGACGGTGGCGGGTGCGCAAGGCCAGATAGGCGGTCAGGCTGGCCAGGGTCACGCACAGGGGTGAGTACAGGGCCAGGTCCCAGTGCCGGAATGCGTGCGGGACGTTGCCCAGGGCGAGGCCGGAGGCCGCGAGGCCGCCGAGACCGCGTACGGCCAGCACGCCGCTCACCGTCCACAGGCCGATACGGACCAGCCGTGAGGCGCCGATCGGGCTTGCCGGCCGGGTTGCGGTGATGACCAGCCAGGCGGCCGTGCAGAGCAACGCCGCAACCGCGAAGGTAGCCGGTTTCGAGGGCAGTTGGGACTCCTCGACGCCGACCACGACGGTGGCGAACTCGGCCCGCGAGGCCAGCGGCCACGGGGTGAACACCCACACGCCATGGAGAAGCCCCGCAGCCAGTAGACCGCTCGCCGACAACACCCCCGCCACCCGGGCCCCCGCGGAGGCGCCCTCGGTACCGCCCCCGCCCTCAGCAGTCCTGCCCGCGGGTGCGCCGAGCAGCCAGTTCGTGGCGTTCATCCCCGTCCTCCCCTTCCCTGCGCCCTGTCGCGGGCACACGTGAGGTGCCTCATCCGTACAGTGCTGTATGGATGTTCCGTACAGTACTGTACGGAACGTGGCGAGGAGCAAAGTCAGCAAAGACGAGTGGACGATGGCCGCGCTCCGCGCGCTGGCCCGGGGCGGGGTATCCGCGGTGGCGGTGGACCAGCTCGCCCGGGAACTGGGCGTCACCCGCGGCAGCTTCTACTGGCACTTTGAGAATCGCGACGCCCTGCTCGTCGCCGCTCTGGAGACCTGGGAGGCACGCGCCACCACCGACGTCATCGCCGCACTAGGCAAGCTAACGGACGCCCGGGTCCGCGCGAGAGCACTGTTCGACGAGGCGCTCGGCAGCGAGGAGATCGGCGGGCTGGAACCCGCCCTGGTCGCCCAGACAATGCACCCCGCCGTCGCCGAGGTCGTCGCCCGGGTCAATCGGACCCGGATCGCCTACCTCACCGACATCTTCACCGACGTCGGCTTCGGGACAGACGATGCCCGGAATCGGGCCCTGTCCGCATACGCCGCCTATCTGGGCTGGCTGGAGCTGCGCCGGATCGCCTTCGACAGCGCCCCCGAGACGCGGCTCACCGACCCGCGCTCCGCCGCAGCGCTCGAGCACCTCATTGCCATGATCCTCACCCCTGCGGGGTCATAGGCACTCGCGAGGTGGTGCGGGCCGCCCAGGTGCTGTGGTCAGGGCAGATCGGACCCACCGGGGAGGCTGTAGATGCCGGCCGACCAGGGCGGGGGAGTCCTGCATCGTCGTCCTCGACGAAAGGGAACTCCTCGGGCGGTTCACGGACGTGTCCAGGCCCAGCCGCGAGAGCGAATCCATAGATTGATCACGACTCGATACGCGCCCTAGGGGCCCAGCGGGGTCCGCCACGAGTGCCGCGCGCCGCCCCTCCCGGCCGGTCGACAGGCCGACGGGGCGGGCCGGGGCGGGTGGTCAGGGGTTGTGGGACATGGTCATCGGGAGGGCCATGAGCTGCACGGCGGCGTTGCCCGGGTCGCCGACGGGTGCGAAGTCGACCGGCTGTTGCAGCTGGTAGACGGCGCCCTGCGGGGGGAACACGGTGAGGCCGTCGTTCAGGGTGGTCATCGTCTTGGTGTTGGACAGCACCGTCGGCTCACCGGTGCCGGGGTACTTCTCGATGGTGAGGGTGAAGTCGTGGAACAGGGTGCTCCTGAACGTCGGCGGCAGGTTCTTGACGACTTCCAGCAGGCTGAGGGGCGTGGTGTCGATGTCGGCTTGCGCGAGCGTGACCCTGCCGAGGGTCGGATGGTCGGCGCTGTACTCCTCGCCGATGATCCTCATCTTCACTCCGCCGAGACCGCCGTTGAGGTTCGCCTCGATGCGCACCTTGATGCCGCCCTTGAAGTCGAGCTCGACCATACCGATCGCGTCGATCTTCAACGGCACGTTCACGGCGTAGCCGGAGCAGGGGATCTCCAGCCCGACCGGGGGTAGCAGGCCGCCAATACTCACCATCGGGACACCTCCAGAGCAGGGGGCCGCGCCGGGCGACGCGGACATGCCGTGCGAATGACGGCTTTCCGCACGCTACCGATCACCACAGGGCCGGGCCTGCTCACGCACCGGGAGACCACGAAAGGATGAATCCGGTGCGACGGCCCAGGCCCAAGCCGTCGGAAGCCCGATCCTGCGCGACGCTGACCGCCCGTGCGAAGAGGGCCAGAGTTCGACGCCCGAGGCCGGCAGGGCACGTGAGGGAATCCTTGCGACGCATGCACTCTTGGGCGCCTGGCCGGTTACTTCAGAAGGGGAGGGCGGCCTGGAGCGTGGCATACATCGGCATGAGGTCGTCCAGGCCGACGAGGTGCAGGAGCCGTTGCACGGGTGCGGGAACGTTGGCCAGGCGGAGCCAGCCGTCGCTGTCCTGCGCGGCACGGTGGGCGTAGACGAGGAAGGAGATGCCGCTGCAGTCCATGAACGTGACGTGCTCGAAGTCGATGACCGTGCGGGGTGCGCATTTCTCGCCTGCGCCGCTGTCGAACGCCCAGCCCACGAAGGGCACGCTGCTGCGGTCGATCTCCCCGCTCAGTGTCAGGACGTGCACGCCGGCAGGGGTGGTGTGCTGGGAGACGGCCAGGGGGGATACGTCCATGGGACCACCTCGTTCTTCCTCCGGAGATCCATGCAACGGAGTCGGTGTCCTCCCCCACGCAAGCGCATGAGCGGTTGCAGAGTCAACAAAAGCCGGGTTCGTATACCGCACCACTTCATGGGACGGCGCGCGCTGGTGGCGGGGGCAATCTGCACCTCCAACCACCGGACCCCAGCCACACCACACCCGCACCTCACACCGGCCGGCTGCACTCGATCGAGCACGCGTCCCATCACGAGGCGCGGTCGATGACGCCGGGGCGGGCCTTGCCGGGGGCGCGGTCGACGGCTGCTTCGGCCACAGGCGGGTTACACGTTCGCGGGCGCGGGGCGGTGTGGCATGAGGGGGCGTGTACGGATACGGCACCGGCCCCTTCCCTGGAGGAAGGGGCCGGTGGCTTTGGCAGCGGGGACAGGATTTGAACCTGCGACCTCTGGGTTATGAGCCCGTCGGGCGAATGTCGGTGTCAAGCCCGCTGAGGACTTCTCGCCAACGGTCGAGGCGTGAGTCGACCAGAACGACCTCTTCATCGTCCCGAGGGGTGGCGTGACAGAACAGCACCTTTCCCAGGCCGTGTACTGGCAGAGAGCGCCGCCGCGTCATCGGCCTGCGCTTCCACGGTGTCCGGGGTCTGGCCACTGGAGCTTGCGACGCCTGTGTTGTCGAACAGAATGACCGGACGGTTCGCGGCCAGTCCGTCCGTCACCGCAGGATCCCAGTGATCCATGCCGCCACGGAAATGCTGCAGGAACACCAGCGGTGTGCCGGTCTCGGCGCGGAAGCGCCGGCAGGCGTACCGAATTCCGTTCGCCGTGACGAACCGCGTCGGAGCCGTCACATGGGAGAGAGGCGGTGTGTGAGTCGGTCGGGTCGTCGTCTTCGGCTCCTACTTCATCACCCGCACGGGAGAACCCGCCTGGAACGCGGCGACGTCCTCGACGGAGTCCTGATAGAAGGTCTCGTACAAGTCGCGGTTCACGTATCCGACGTGCCCCGTGAGCAGCGTGTTCAGCAGCGCCCGCAACGGGTGGTCCGCGGGTAGCGGCTCGGTGTCGTACACGTCGAGGGCGGCTGCTCGGATCGCGCCTCACGCAGGACGTCGATCAGGGCGACCTCGTCGACGACCGGTCCGCGTGAGGTGTTCACCAGGACGGCCGAGGGCTTCATCGACCGGAGTTCCGCCGCGCCGACCAGCCCGCGTGTTCGCTTGCTGAGCGGTACGTGGATCGAGAGCACATCGCTTTCGGTGAAGAGTCGCTCCTTCGTCACCGCCCGCACGCCGTGCTCGGCGGCGGTTTCGGGGGTCAGGTTCCGACTCCATGCGATGGTGTCCATTCCGAAGGCCTGTCCGATCCGTGCCACTCCGGAGCCGACGCGACCGAGGCCCAGAATGCCGAGAGTCCTGCCGTGCAGCCCCTCGCCGACCGATACCTACCAGCCGCCGGCGCGCATCGACTCCGCCTCGACGACCAGGTTTCTCGTGGCACCGAGGATCAGCGCCCAGGTGTGCTCGATGGTGGCGTGGGACTCATAGCGGGTCCCGCACACCGTGATGCCGGAGTCCGACCTGGCTCTTGGCGGCCTGGAAGCACTCCTCGATACTCCAGCGGATACCGGCGACACGGATTAGCTGGGACAGGGGCACTTCGGTGGGGGACCAGCACAGGTAGAAGGCGAGTTCGCCGGTGGAGCGGTTGCGTCGGACGAGCAGGTGCCGGTTGCTGCCGGTGTCGGTATGGATCCACGCCCAGTCGTAGTAGCGCGGACCTTTCGCGCCGTTCCCGGCGCTGTGCTGCTGCCAGGCCGTGGCGGGCAGGCGGCCGGCGATGGTGTCCGCGCGTACGAGGGTGCGGCCGTGGTTGATTCTCACCCGAGTCGAGCAGGCAACGGCCAGAACGTAGCCGATGCCGCGTGCCTCAAGGGCACCGCGCAGGTGGGGATCTTGCCCGTAGGCTTCGTCGCCGGTCACCCAGGGGACAGTGATCCCGGCATCCATCGCGGCCTCGATCATCTCCTGGGCCAGACGGGGCTTGGTGGCGAAGTGCACGGTGTCGGGTATCCCGGCCGTGTCACGGCGTTCGGGATCATTGGACCAGGAGTGATCCGGGAGGTAGAGCCGTCGGTCGATCAGGGCCCGTCCCCGGCTGGTGGCCAGGGCGAGGAATACGCCGATCTGCGAGTTCTCGATGCGCCCAGCGGTGCCGGTGTACTGCCTTTGCACGCCAGCCGAAGACCCGCCCTTCTTCAGGAAGCCGGTCTCGTCGACGACGAGGACGCCGTCATCTGTGCCGAGGTGTTCGGCGGTGTAGGCGCGTACGTCGTCGCGGACCGCCTCGGTGTCCCAGCGGGCGTTGCGCAGCAGGCGCTGCATCGGCCCGGGCCGCGGCCCGGGGCTCAACTCGTCCGAACCTGCCCGCGATCCGGGCCATGACCTGGTCGAACATCGCCTGCCAGCGGGCAGGGTCTACGCTATGGCCTGCGGCCACCACACGATCTTCAGGAGTCCACACAACCCCCGATGATCACGCGATGGCCGTCCCTTTTGCCGGCTGGGCCTCAGCGTGGTTGCGAAGTCGAGTTCGCGTGTCAGACGGTGAAGCCGCCATCGACATGGATCGAGGCTCCGGTGATGTACGAGCCGTCCGCACTTGCCAGGTGCGCGACGGTGGCCGCGATCTCGGCCGCTTCCGCATAGCGGCCCACAGCCGTGAAGCCAGCGATCACCTCGGCGTTCGGCCCGTCAGCGGGGTTGGTATCGGTGTCGGTGGGGCCGGGATGCACCAGATTGACGGTGACACCACGCGGACCGAGTTCTCGGGCCAGGCCCTTCGTCATCCCGACCAGAGCCGTCTTGCTCATCGAGTACAGCGCCAGTCCGGGGAAGACCGCCCGCTCGGCGACATTGCTGCCGATGCTGATGATGCGGCCGCCCTGGCCCATGTGACGCACTGCCGCCTGGGACGCCGCGAACGGCGCTCGGACGTTCACCGCCAGGGTGCGATCGATCTCTGGCGCCCCCAGCTCTTCGAGTGGGCCAACGAGGAAGATGCCAGCGTTATTGACCAGGATGTCGAGTCTGCCGAACATCGCGGCGGTCTCGTCCACCGCGGCGGTGAGCGCCTCAGGGATGGCGCTGTCGGCCTGGATGGCCAATGCCCGGCACCCTGCGGCCTTGATCTGCTCCACCACCTGGGTGGCGCGTTCCGCGCTGTTCTCATAGGTCAGGACGACATCGGCGCCTTCTTCGGCCAGCCGTAACGCCACCGCGGCACCGATGCCTCGGCTTCCGCCCGTGACCAACGCTACGTTTCCTTCAAGTCGTTTCATGACGTTGAGCATTGCTGGCAGCTGCGCCGGAAGCTGGCGGGAATCCGACCTGGCGTTCGGCCTCCAGGAAGGCAACACCGTCCTGATCACGAAACCACACTGGTGTACTAGCGCAACGAACAGGGCTCCGCTCGCGACCAGGGGCGCGGCCTCGCGGATGACGGGGAGCACCTTTGTCGCGTAGTCGAAATGGCCGGCGAAGAATCCGTGTACCGTCGCGCGCTTGCCGATCAGGGTCAGTGCGTCGACGGACATCGGCTGCCCGGTCGCCGAGGCGTAGCTGACGAGCGCACCGCCCTCGGACAGCAGGTCGAGCAGGCGGGCGGGAGCGTCGCCGCCCACCGAGTCGACGGCGAGCCCGACCCGGGCATCGCCGATCGCCTTGCGAACCTCTTCGACCGCCGTCGCGCCGTCGAGGCGGACGATGTCCGCGCCGGCCGCGGTCAGTTCGGCGAACACGGACTCGTCCCGGACGAAGTTGATCGTCCGGAATCCGCGGGCCTTCGCCAGGGCGATCAGGGAACGTCCGACGCCGGAGTTCGCGGCGTTCTGCACGATCCAGTCCCCGGGCCTCAGGTCGGCGTACTCGCTCAGGATCAGACCGGCCGTGGGCGGATTGCTGCCCAGCATCGAGAACTGCTCGACGCTGCCTTCCGGCAGCCGGAACAGCCCGTCGGCGGGCAGCAGCCGCTCGCGCCAGGCACCGGCGAACAGCGGCAGAACCACCAGGTCGCCCGCCGCGAGCGTGTCGACGCCGGGGCCGTCCTCGACAACCCGGCCGACACCCTCGTTGCCGAGGACCAGCGGGAGCGGTGGCCGCCCGAGCTCGCCACTGACGACCTTGAGGTCGTGCAGGTTCAGCGGTGAGAACTCGACCGCGACCATACCTCGCCGGCGCCGGGAGCGTTCGGCTCCTGGAGATCGACGACGCGTACGACGTCCTCCGACTTTCCGAACTGGGTGATCTGGATGGCACGCATAGCTACTCCCCGTGAGAGGCGGCGAGCTCTTCGCCACAGTCAAACTGCACATTTTGCCTATGTCCGCCGCGGCATGTCCGTCGTCGGACGAGAGGGGGAATGTCAGTGCCGCACGTACGGTGCGTCCGCCCTGGGGATCAGCTCCAGCGCCTACCGGGCCGTCTGCCGGAGCGTCGCGGCGTCGACACCCGCCTTGGCCATGCAGTCGATGCCCCTGACCACGCTCAGCAGCAGATATCCCAGGGCCGTGGCGTCGACGTGCTCGGCCACTTCTCCCGCGTCCTGGGCGTCGCGTATCGCGGACGCGAGGGCGCCGGCGAGATCCTCGAACGCGCGACGGGCCGTGCCCGCCACCATGTCGTCCTCTCCGGCGCGGTCCGCGGTGACCTTGCTGAGGAAGCATCCCCGGCGGGGCGGAACTGGGCGAACTGGATCAGGGTGGGCGGACGGCCCTTCGCGGCCACGAACTGGTGGTGGGCGCGGGCGACGTCTTCCAGGGCGGTGCGCCAGCGCTGCTGCAGGTAGGTGTCGAGGTACTGCTCGGCCCAGGCACGGCGATGGCGGGTGACGATGTCTCGGACCCGCTCGAAGCCTTCGCGGCGGCTGCCGCTGCTGTGGCTCATGGTCAGGGTGAAGGAGTGGCCGGCGATGTCGTACTCGGCAGCCCGCTGGTACAGCTCCGCCTTGCTCAGCTGCCGCAGCTCACTCTTGGCGGTGCTGCGCTGGGTGCGGGATGCAGCCGACGCGCGGGCCGTCTTCGGCCGCGCCTTCCCGGCAGGCTTCCGTGCCGCTCTGCGGGCCGGGGACGGCTTCTGCGGCTGCGGCTGACTCTCTGTGTTACGTCGCCACGGGTCTGGTCGATGCTGCCCTGCAGAACCGTCATCAAGTCGATGACGTCGGTGGCCGCCGACGCCGCCTCGGCCGGCGACCGCCGCCTCGACAACGGCCGCGCTGGGACCCGCGGGCGTCCGCGCCAAGCGGCGGCATGGCGCTCCGTGACGGAGCCCGCGCTCCGCCCTCAGGGGATTTGCATGTCGACCGTGCGGGGCCCTGGCGCGGTGTACGAGGCCCGGCGACGGCGGCGGGCGCTCCGCAGGCGTGCGTGGGACGATTGCGGAAGACCGGAAGGGGCACCTCCTGGAGGCCTCGTTGCACGTTGTGATCGTCGGCGATCGTTTCATTCCTGCCGAGTTCTACGTCGACGCCCTGGCGGAGGCCTGCGGCCCGGGCTTCGGACCGGTGCGCGGCGTGGAGTGGCCCGGAACCAAGGCGGAACAGCACGCGGCGCAGCAGACCATGGAGTGGCACGGTCCGGAGGCTCAGCCGGTGCCCGATGAGATCTTGCAGGCCGTGGGAGAGGCCGAGGTGTTGGCTCTGCACTTCGCACCGGTGTCCCGTGCGGTGCTCCGGGCCGCCCCGGCGCTGAGGGCTGTCTGCGTGGCACGTAGGGGGCTGGAAAACGTCGATGTCGCTGCCGCGACCGCCCTTGGAGTAGGGGTCGTGCCGGTGTTCGGCCGCAACGCCACGGCCGTGGCCGAGCTCGCGGTCGGTCTGATGCTGACGGAAGCCCGGGACATTGCCCGGGTGGATGCCTCGGTGAAGGCCGGTGGCTGGCGCGAGACCCTCAGTCGTCCTGGCCGCGAGCTCGGTGACAGCACGGTCGGGATGGTCGGCTTCGGCCATGTGGGGCGCGCGTTCGCCAGGGTGCTGCGCGGCTTCGGCGCACGGCTGATCGCCTACGATCCGTACGTGTCCGACGCCGTGATGGCCGAGTACTCCGTCGCACGGGCCGACGGGCTGGACACGGTGTTCCGGGAGTCCGACTTCGTCCAGGTCTTCGCACGGTTGACGGGTGAGACCGAGCGCTTCATCCGCTCGCACCACTTCGCATTGATGAATCCGACCGCCTACTTCGTGAACACCGCGCGCAGCCGCCTGGTCGACACCGCCGCTCTCTACGACGTCCTGGCGGCCCATCGCATCGCCGGGGCCGCGCTCGACGTCCACGACCAGGAACCCCTCCCCGCGGACAGTCCCTGGCGCCGACTGGACAATGTCACGATCACCACGCACTTTGCCGGTGACACGACGACCACGAGCATGCGTTCGGCACGGCTGGTCGCCGAGGCCATAGCGGAATTGTCCGCCACGGGGCGGTGTGTCTGCGCCGTGAATGCCCGTGAGCTGGGCTGGGTGTGAGCGGTGGCCGGCGATCTGGTGCTCGGCATCGATGCCGGGCATACCGTGACCAAGGCCGTGCTCTTCGACTCCGCCGGCCGACAGGTGGCGCAGGGCGCCGGCACGGTCCCGCTCGACACCCTGCGTCCCCACTGGGTCGAGCGGGACATGGACGACGTGTGGCGAACCACCCACCGGGCCATCAGAACCTCCCTCGCCGCAGCGGGCGTGGACGGGCGGGCCGTCGCCGCCGTGGGGCTGGCCGGACACGGCGACGGCCTGTACGCAGTTGACGAGTACGGCAGGCCGGTGCGGGCCGCGATCGTCGCCATGGACACGCGTGCCGAGCCTGTACTGGCCGAGTGGCGTGACACTCCGGTCTGGGACCGTGCCCTCATCCTGTCCGGCACGGTCCCCTTCGCGGGCTCTCCGGCCGCTCTGCTGGCGTGGCTCGAACGTCACGAGCCGGCTGTGCTGGAGCGGGCCCGCTGGTTGCTTTCGTGCAAGGACTGGTTGCGCTGGCATCTGACGGGCGTGGTGGCCACCGATCCGACGGACGCCAGCGCCTCGTTCACCGACATGCGCCGGGACGGCTACTCGCAGGAGCTGCTCGACTTGTTCGGCCTGGGACGGCTCGTCGACAAGCTGCCGCCCGTGCGGGCCTGCGACGCGGTGTGCGGAACGGTGACCCGGGAGGCCGCGGCCCTCACAGGGCTCGGCGTCGGCACACCCGTCATCACCGGCGCTCATGATGTCGATGCGGCGGCGCTGGGCATCGGTGCCACGGAGGTGGGTGAACTGTGCCTGATCGCAGGGACGTTCAGCATCAACCAGGTGGTCTGGGATCGCCCGGTCACCGACCTCCGGTGGCAGTGCCGCAGATTTCTCCGCCCCGGGCATTGGATGATCATGTCCACCTCGCCCGCCTCGGTGGCGAACCTCGGCTGGTTCCTGCCGGTCATCGGTGCACCAGCCGGACACCGTGAGGACATCTACGGAGCCATCGGCCAGGAGGTGGACGAACATCTGCAGGGCCCTTCCGAGGTGCTGTTCCATCCCTTCGTCTACGGTTCCCCCCACCCAGGTCCGGCCTCGGGTACCTTCCTCGGCCTGCGCGGGTGGCACGGCCGTGGGCACCTGCTGCGGGCGGTGCTGGAAGGTGTCGTCCTCAACCACCGGTGGCACGTCGACGTCCTCGGCTCCCATCTGCCCATCACCGGGCCGGCCAGACTGACCGGTGGTGCCGCGCGCAGCGTCGTCTGGAGCCAGATGTTCGCCGACGCGCTGCGGCGACCGGTCCTGGTGACGGACGTCGAGGAGAGCGCCGCCCGGGGAGCCGCTCTGCTCGCCGCAGGCGCCGTCGGACTGATCGGCGGCGGGCCGGACCCGGTTACCGACCCTCCGGTCATCAGGCGCCACGAACCGGCCCCGGACCGGGTCGCGGTACTGGAGGAGGCTTACCAGATCTACCGGGAAGCCCAGGAAGCCCTCTGGCCCGTCTGGGGCCGCCTCGGCTCGGCGAGTACGTCGGAGTGACCAGACCGATCCCTGGTTATCGCATTTTCTGTGATTTTGTCTGAGTTTCTATTGCAAATGAGTTAAGTCGGGCGTAGACAGGCAGGAAGGACAAATCCCCGACCCGGCTCTCTGGGCCGGCCCCCGCCATCCGACGGAACACCGACTCCCGATGTCAGCCCGAAAGCAACGGCCATGCCTTCCGAGACCGCCCCGCCGATTGATCACGGCGCCCCGCTCGCGACTTCGTGGAGCGGCATCCCTTCCTCTGGCCCCCGCTCCTCGCCCCCGCACCACCCGGCCAAGGCTCGTTTCACGCTTCCGGCGCACAAGGCACTCGTCGGCTGCCTGCGACGTGCCGCCGGAACCGTGCTCAAGCGCTGGCAACTGTCCGACGAGGAACAGGACTCGGCTCTTCTGATCGTGGGGGAACTGGCTGCGAACGCGGCCGTCCACGGGCGCAGCGAGATGTCGCTCCATCTGGTGCTCGCCCGAGGCACTCTCGGCATCATCGTGGGTGATCACGGTGACCCCGCTCCGTCGCGCCGGCGCGACGCAGACGAGGATCCGGACGAACACGGCCGCGGTCTCGACATAGTCCACACCCTGGCGGCCCGGGTCGACCTGCACCACGACGACCGCGGGACGTGGATTCTGGCCTGCCTCGCCGTTCCGGCCCTCCGTCCGGGGGCGGACTGAGACCGGCGATGCCCGATGAACGGAAGGCAGGCAGAGCCCGAAGCGCTGATCGGCGCGCTACGGCTGCCGCGAAGGGGTGGGCATGCCGTCGCGAAGGAACGGCGGCTGGGCGCCCGCCCGCGTGCAGGTGTCAGCCGCGACCCCGACGGCGTGAGCGAGCAGCCCGGTGAGTTCCTCCGCGCCCAGTGTGGCGACGCCTTCCCTGCTGAGACGCCCGGTCCGGTGCAGATGGGCGAGCGCGCCCGCAGTGAATGCGTCCCCTGCCCCGACCGTGTCGACGACCTTCACCGCCGGTGCGGGCATGTGGGTGCGAGCAATGCGCCCCACCGCGCAGGCTCCTCGGGAACCCAGTGTGACGAGGACGAGCGACACCCCGGCAGCCAGCCAGCGCTCTGCCACCAGTTCGTACGGCTCACCGGGGCAGAGCCAGGCCAGATCCTCCTCACTCGCCTTCACGACGTCGGCGAGCGCCACCCACTCGGTGAAGCGCCGGAGACAGTGGGCGCGGTCGGTCACCAGTCCCGGTCGCACGTTCGGATCGAGGGACACCACCCTGTGCCGCGCCTCCCGGCGCAGCAGTCCGTCGAGCGTCGAGGCGAGGGGCTCCAGGACCAGTCCCAGCGAGCCGAGGTGCAGCGCCGCCCCCCGGGGCAGGCGGCCGGCATCCGGCAGGGTGGCGAGATGCTCGGGCCGCAGACCGCGGTCCGCCGCACCGTTCGCATGGAAGGAGTAGGCGGCCGAACCGTCATCGCTGAGCCGGACGGCGGCAAGGGCGGTCGGGTCGGAGGTCGGCACCACATAAGTGAGCTGCGTGCCGGATTCCTCGAGGTGTGCGCGCAGCAGGTCGCCGAACGGGTCGTCGGAGATGCGCGCCAGAAGGCCGGCCGGCACGCCGAGGCGTCCGAGGCCCGCCGCGACATTGAGGCAGGAGCCCCCGGGCCGCGGCTGGTAGGCGATGTCGCCGGTGACTGTCCGGACGGGCGTGAGATCCACCAGGGCATCTCCCGCCACGACGACCGCGGGGGCTGCTGGGGGATTCGGGCTGGCTCTCATGCGGGATTCCTCGGGGCTGGGGGCAGGGCGGGGGAGTGGAAGGCGGGTCCGGAGCTTCGGCGAGTGTGCCGCCGACGGCTGCGTCGGCGACCGTCGGACGCGAGGCGCCGGAGCCTCACGCTTGCGAGACGAGCAGACGATAGATCTCATAAGTTCTTCTCGCAAGATGTGTTAACAATGCCGCGCTTTAGTGCTATTAATTGCGGCATCGATGCCCCGCCCACACCCAGGGAGGCATCCGTCTTCCTCAGCCGAGCCTCGGTCGACGTCTCGGAGAGAGCCCCGGCTGAGCCGTTGAACCAACGAGCCGTGCCGCCACGAGTGCCTCACAGGCCGTTTTCCCCGACCCACCCGCACGAGAGGTCCCCGTCATGCGTCCGACAAGCGTCACCCGATCGACGAGATATGCCCTGATGGCCTGCGCCGCCACCACCGCCCTGCTCGCCACTGCCTGCTCCGGAGCCGGAGCCGGAGGCTCCTCGTCGGACGGCGACAGCATCAACGTCCTGATGGTCGGCAATCCGCAGATGGAGGACATCGCCAAGCTCACCAAGGACACCTTCACGAAGGACACCGGCATCAAGGTGAACTTCACGGTCCTTCCCGAGAACGAGCTGCGCGACAAGGTCACGCAGGACGTCGCCACCAAGGCCGGGCAGTACGACGTCGCCACCATCGGCGCCTACGAGGTACCCATCTGGCACAAGAACGGCTGGCTGCACGAACTCGGCTCCTACGCCGACAAGGACAAGGGCTTCGACACGGGCGACCTGCTCAAGCCGATGGTCCAGTCGCTGTCCGGCTCGGACGGCAAGCTCTACGCCCTGCCGTTCTACGGCGAGTCGTCCTTCCTCATGTACCGCAAGGACGTGTTCGCCGAGAAGGGCCTGAAGATGCCGGAGCATCCGACCTGGCAGCAGGTGGCCGACCTGGCGGCGAAGGTCGACGGTGCACAGCCGGGGATGAGGGGCATCTGCCTGCGCGGCCTGGCGGGCTGGGGGGAACTCGGGGCGCCGTTGACCAGCATGGTCAACACCTTCGGCGGTACGTGGTTCACCAAGGACTGGAAGGCGCAGGTCAACAGCGGCGGCTTCAAGGATGCCACCAAGTTCTACGTCGATCTGGTCCGCGAGCACGGTGAGGCAGGCGCCGCACAGGCCGGATTCACCGAGTGCCTGAACGCGATGAGCCAGGGCAAGGTCGCCATGTGGTACGACGCCACCAGCGCGGCCGGCTCTCTGGAGGACCCGAGCACCAGCAAGGCCGCCGGCAAGATCGGTTACGTCTACGCTCCCGTGGAGAAGACCAAGAGCAGCGGCTGGCTGTGGGCTTGGGCGTGGGCGATGCCGAAGACCACCAAGAATGCCGACGCCGCCTCGAAGTTCATGCTCTGGGCCTCCAGCAAGGAGTACGAGAAGCTGGTCGGAGAGAAGCTCGGCTGGTCGCGGGTGCCCGCGGGCAAGCGGGCCAGCACCTACCAGGTCCCTGAGTACCAGAAGGCTTCCGCCTCGTTCGGTGACATCACCCTGAAGTCCATCCAGCAGGCCGACCCCGCGAACCCCGGCGTCCAGCCGCGGCCCACGGTGGGCATCCAGTTCGTCGCCATCCCCGAGTTCCAGGACCTCGGGACCAAGACGACGCAGGAGATCTCCGCCGCCATCGCCGGCAAGACCAGTGTGGACACAGCACTCGACGACGGCCAGAAGCAGGCCGAGGACGTCGCCAAGAACTACAACTGAGTCACTTGCTCCGGCCGGTCCCGAGCCGGCCGGAGCCGCCCTCCCAGTCCCCACCGCTCCGCCGCGGAAGAAAGTCATTCCATGATCACGCTAGACCGGCCCCCCACGAAGCGCCTGCGGCCACCCGTCCGACCGCTCAAGCCCCAGGGTGAACGCGCGTGGCGGCGTCGCCTTCCGCTGCTGCCCGCACTGATCTTCACCATCGCCGTCACGCAGCTGCCCTTCGTGGCCACGCTCGTCATCTCCACGTTCCAGTGGAACATCCTGCGGCCGGACGACCGCCACTTCACCGGTCTGTCCAACTACGCCTTCGTCTTCACCGACGAACGGTTGCGCAACGCAGTCCTGAACACCGTCGTCCTCACCGCGTCCGTCGTCGTCCTCAGCGTGGTACTGGGCCTGGGCCTGGCCCTGCTGCTCGACCGCCACTTCTTCGGCCGCGGCCTCGCCCGCACCCTTCTCATCGCGCCGTTCCTGGTCATGCCCGTCGCTGCCGCCCTGGTGTGGAAGCACGCCATCTACAACCCCGACTACGGGCTCCTCAACGGCACACTGAACGCCGTCTACCGGCTGTTCGGGGCGGCGAACGGCCCCACCGTGGACTGGGTTTCGTCCTTCCCCATGCCGTCGCTGGTGGTCGCGCTCGTGTGGCAGTGGACGCCGTTCATGATGCTCATCCTGCTGGCCGGCCTGCAGGCGCAGCCCGGAGACGTGCTGGAGGCCGCCGAGGTCGACGGGGCCTCGGCGCTGCAGACCTTCCGCCTCATCACGCTGCCGCACCTGCGCCAGTACATCGAGCTGGGCGTCGTCCTCGGCAGCATCTTCGTGGTGCAGACCTTCGACGCCGTCTACACCATCACCCAGGGCGGCCCCGGCTCCCAGACCACGAATCTGCCCTATGAGATCTACCTGACCATGTTCCGCAAGTTCGAGTACGGCCAAGCCGCAGCCGCGGGTGTCGTCGTGGTGATCGGCTCGATCGTCATCGCGACGTTCGCCCTGCGCGTGGTCGCCTCCCTGTTCCGTGAAGAGGTGTCCCGATGACCGGCACGATCGCGGCCGCCCGCACCCCGTCCAGTCCCGTCATGCGCCGCCTCCGTCGTCGGCGTCACAACGACCCCGGGCAGTCGCCGCGGCTGTCACCCCTGTGGACCTTCGTCGCGTGGCTGGCCACCCTGGCCTTCTTCGCGCCGGTGGCCTGGATGGTTCTCACGTCCTTTCATCAGGAGTCCGACGCGGCGACCAACCCCCCCAGCCCCCTCGCGCCGCTGACGCTGGACCAGTACAGGCTGCTGCTGGGCCGTGACATCACCCCGTTCCTGCTCAACTCGGCCATGGCCGCCGTCTTCTCCACCCTGCTGGTCCTCGCCCTGGCACTCCCCGCGGCGTACGCGCTGTCCATCAAGCCGGTCAAGAAGTGGACCGACGTGATGTTCTTCTTCCTGTCCACGAAGTTCCTGCCGCTCATCGCGGCACTTCTGCCGATCTACATGATCGTCAAAGACATCGGCATGCTGGACAACATCTGGACCCTCGTCGTCCTCTACACCGCCATGAACCTGCCGATCGCGGTCTGGATGATGCGGTCGTTCCTCGCCGAAGTACCCAGGGAGATCCTGGAGGCGGCAGAGGTCGACGGCGCGGGACTGCCCACGGTACTGCTGCGGATCGTTGCCCCCGTCGCCATGCCGGGGATCGCCGCCACCTCGCTGATCTGCTTCATCTTCAGCTGGAACGAGTTCATGTTCGCCGTGAACCTCACCGCCACCCAGGCGTCCACCGCGCCGGTCTTCCTGGTGGGGTTCATCACCAACGAAGGCCTGTTCCTGGCCAGGCTGTGCGCGGCGGCCACCCTGGTCTCCCTGCCTGTCCTGATCGCCGGTTTCGCCGCCCAGGACAAGCTGGTGCGCGGGCTGTCCCTGGGAGCCGTCAAGTGAGGCCCGCCGCGCGTGAGGCCCTGCGGCCCCCCGGGGTGATCACTGATGCCGCGGACAGCGTCTTGGGAGCGGTCGTCCGCCGCCACACCGTCCGTCCACCCTCGGCGGCACCGCACACCTGTGCCCGCCCCACAGCGAGCACCGTCGGCAAGCGCCACACCCCGTCCGGCCTCCTCACCCCGTGAACGCCCGAACCGAACGGAACCCCGTCACCATGACCCAGCTGATCCGCCGCGTACTGGTCCGCTCCCTCGACGAGATCGTCGTCGAGAAGGCGCCCGCCCCCGTCCCCGGGAACGACGAACTCCTGGTACGCACCTCGCTCGTCGGCGTGTGCGGATCCGACACCCATGCCGCCGCCGGACACCATCCGTTCATCGACCTTCCCTACCACCCCGGCCACGAGGCCGTGGGCGTCGTGGTGGCCACCGGCCCAGAGGCCGAGGACTTCGCCCCCGGCGACCGGGTGATCGTCGAACCCAACCTGTACTGCGGCCAGTGCGCCCAGTGCCGGTCCGGCCGCTACAACATCTGCCAGAAACTGAAGGTCTTCGGCTGCCAGACACCAGGCGCCCTCGCCGACCTGTTCACCATCCCGGCCGACCGCGTCCACCGCGTCCCCGATGGCATGCCCGACCTCCGGGCCGTCCTCGTCGAGCCCCTGGCCACCCCCGTGCACGCCGTGGCCAAGGCCGGCGACCTCACAGGCCGTACGGTGGCCGTCCTCGGCGCCGGCCCCATCGGACTGTTCACGCTCATGGCCGCCCGCCACGCCGGTGCCGACCGGATCGTCGTGACGGACCTGCAGCAGGGCAAACGGGGCAGAGCACTGCGCCTCGGCGCCGACGCGGCCCTGCCCGCCGACGCGCCCGCCCTGGTCTCCATGGCCCATGCCGCACTGGGCGGCCCTGCCGATGTCGTCTTCGACTGCGTCGCCCGGGAACAGTCCATAACCCAGGCCACCGACCTGGTCGCCAAGGGCGGTCACGTCCTGGTCGTGGGCGTGGGGGCCGCTGGTACCACGCCGGTCCGCCTCGACCTGGTCCAGGACCGGGAGATCCGCATCGAAGGCACCCTCATGTACACCACCGAGGACTATCGCGTCGCCCTTTCCCTCATCTCCTCGGACTCCTTCGACACCGCCGAGATCGTCACCGCCACCTATCCCCTGGAGGAAGCGGCTGCGGCCTTCCGCGCCTCCCTCGATCCGGAACACGTCAAGGTTCTGGTGACCATGGATGGTCCCTAGTGCTTCGGCACAAGCACACTCGGTCGGCGCCCGTGCCGCACCGCTCCCGCGGGGAGCACCGCACGGGGCCGAGGCACGGGCTCGGCTGGCCCCGCCCCATGTGCGAAACTGCGAGACTGGCGTCACCGACCGCCTCCACGTCGACAACGCCGCAATCGCAGCCGTGCGTGAGGGCGGCTTCCGTTCCCCGCCGCCGCACCAGCACAACCGAAGGGAAGGAGGGGCACTGTGGCCGCCCGCACGCGATCGTCCCATGCCGTCGTCGAGGAGCGGCGCAAGGCCGTCCTGCGTTACGTCGCCGAACACGGCGAGACCCGCATCGACGACCTCGCCGAGCAGTTCGGCGTGAGCCTGATGACGATGCACCGGGACCTGGACGACCTCGCCGGGCGTCACCTGCTGCGTAAGGAGCGCGGACGGGCCCTCGCTTTCCCCGCCCTCACCATGGAGATGGCCACCCGCTTCCGGGAGGGCAGCGCCCGCACGGCCAAGAACGCCCTGTGCGCTGCCGTCGCCGACCGGATCAAGCCGGGCACCACGGTCCTCATGGACGACTCGACCACCCTGTTCCCGCTGGTCCCCCTACTGGTCCGGCTGGACCAGCTGCATGTCGTCACCAACTCGATCGGCCTGGCACAGCGCCTCGGCTCCGAGTCCAGGGCGAACATCACGCTCCTGGGTGGCCGCTACCGTGGCGACTTCAACTCCTGCACCGGCCCCGCGGTGACCCGCGCGCTGTCCCGGATTCGCGCCGACATCGCCCTGATGTCCGCCACCGCGATCCTGGAGGGCCGGCTCTTCCACCCCATGAACGACTACGTCGAGGTCAAACTGGCCATGCTCGCCTCCGCCCAGCACGCCCTGCTTCTGGCAGACCACTCGAAATTCGGCAAGACCGCCACGTACGCCTACGGCACCGTGACCGACTACCAGGCGGTCATCACCGACACCCACACTCCCGAGGCCGAGCTCGCCGCCATCCGCGACCTGGGAGTGCCCGTGGAGACGGTCGCCCCCGAAGAACAGCCCCCCTCGTGATGATGCAGACACTGTTCGAAACACCAAGTGCCTACCGCCCCAGCGACGCCGAAATGGCCGCGCCAGTACCTGACGTGCAGGCCGTGCTGTTCGACTTCAGCAACACGCTCTTCCAGATGATCCCTCTGGAGACATGGCTGCGCCGAGTGGGACACGCGTCCGGCCGTCTTGCTCTGCTCGACGAACCCGGGGCCGAGGCCGAGATCTCCCGTCAACTGCGCACCGCCTTCCGACTGCCTTCGGTCGTCGCACTGCAGCAGGGCCGCGATCTGTCGCCCGAGCGGCACCGGCAGGCCATGCACGGGTGGTGGCGACATGTGGACTTCCTGCGCGACGCCGAGGAGATGGCCTACCGGGAACTCACCGCCCCCGACGCGTGGATCCCCTACCCCGACGCCGAACCCACTCTGCGTACGCTCCGCTCCCGCGGCCTGCGCATCGCGATCGTCAGCGACTTCGCCTGGGATCTGCGCGCCCACCTCGCCCGCCACCGGATGGACGGCCTGATCGACGGCTGCGTCATCTCCTACGAGCACGGTCGCGAGAAACCCGATCCGCACCTGTTCCTCCAGGCGTGTGCAGACCTCGGCACCGACCCCCGGGCCACGCTCATGGTGGGCGACAATCCGGTCCGTGACGGCGGTGCGACCGCCTGTGGCCTGCGGACGTACATCCTGCCGGCCGAGAACCGCACCGGCGAACGCGGCCTCACCGACATCCTTCGGCTGGTGCCGAACGGCAGCCGAACCGAGTCTTCGCTCTAATGAACGACTGGGCTCCGCACTGCCTGCCGGGGCGCCCCCGCGGACGACCCGAACGGGTCGTCGCCGACAAGGGTCATTCAGCCCGCTCCTTCCGTGTCCACCTGCGCAGACGCGGAATCAAGGAGACCATCCCCGAGTACGTCGACCAGCTCGCGGGCCGGGCGCGGCGCTGCGAGCGTCGGTGGCCGGGCCGTCTACCGGCGCCGCAACGTCGTCGAACGCTCCTTCCACCGCCTCAGGCAGAGGCGGCGCATCGCCACCCGCTACGACAAGGACCTAACGCTCGGAGGGGGGGCTTGTTGGTGTATCGCGGGCTTGCTGGGCTGGTGGGTTGTGGGTTCGTTGAGGGTGTCCGGGTGCGCGGTTCCAGCGGGTAGTTCGGGGGGTGAGCTGGGGTTGTGTCGTGTGCGCTGAGTGGGACCGGGCTTGTTGTGGGTTTCGCCAGTGTGTAAAGGCTCGGTTGGTGTTTGTGCTGGTCAGCGCTGTTTTGTCTGTTCGGTGGGTGGGGGTTAGCGGTTGCGGGTGGGGCGGTTGTGTTGTTCGGTGAGGTGGTCGAGTTGTACCGAGTCGAGGGCGGTTTTTGTGATGCGTTCGGTGCCGTCGGTGATGGCGTTGATGGCTGCTTGGCGGATGAGGCGGGTGAGGGATCCGATGCGGCCGGCGGTGCGCTGGTGGAGGTAGGGGGCGTGGCGGGGGAGGGTGCCGGGTTTGTGGTGGGTGAGGTCGAGGGCGTTGTCGATGTCGGTGAGGATGTCACGGAAGGGTTCGCGGGTGCCGTGGCGGGCGGGGAGGGGGCCGCAGGTGATGAGGGTGGCGCGGCCGGCGAGCTGGGCGCCGCGGGTGCCGCTGAACAGGGGTGTGTCGGTGACGTTGATGCCGGCGTAGACGAACGTCGCGGGGAGGCGTCGGTGAGGTCTTTGATCAGGTCGGCGGTTTGGGCGCCGGTGGTGGTGCGGGGGTTGAGGCGGTGGATCTCGTCGATGAGGACGAGTTGGACGCCGGCAGCGGTGTAGGTGTGGCAGACGGCGTCGGTGATCTGGGTCTGGGTCATGCGGGTGGTGACGGGGATGCCGAGGTAGCGGGCGAATTCGGTGATGAGGGTTTTCGCGGTGGCGCCGGGCGGGACGAGGACGTACGCCACGGGTGCCGTGGAGTGGGCTGATCCGGGCGGTGCGGGGTTTTTGCGCGTGTGGGCGAGGTGGCAGGCGCGGCCGACGTTCAGCAGGGCGGTGGTTTTCCC